>JBJEQB010000001.1:0-69578 GCA_051881535.1 Acutalibacteraceae bacterium
GTTAATGCAGATTTTGAAGCTTTTATATTTGTCGGGATTACTAATCTCAACATCCTCGATTAACTCCGACATTTCGCGGCATACGGCGGTAACGGGAACTTCCTGTGAAAGAAAATTAACGGTAAAATCATTTGAACCCGATTTAATTTCTGAATTTGATTTTCCTCTATTGAGAGTGTCAAAGAATATTGATCTGCCCAAAGAAAAAGTTATTTCTGCTTCCGAATATATATAAACATCAAACCAACCGTTGTCGTTTCCGTGACAATAGATGTCATTATCGATGACAAGGAAGTCGTTTTCGCCGAAGGTCAGCGCAATGTCAGAAACGCCGTCGCCGAGATATTCGATTTCAGCCGCGGTTCCGTTTTCGGAGCAGAAGAGAGTTAAAAACGATAAAAAGATTTCGCTGCTCTTTTCCGCTTCAAAAACTATTGATGATGACTCGTCGTTCCAAGAGATTATATAGTCATCCGAGTCATATATGACATCGTTTTTTGATGATTTGCCTAAGTTGATGTAGGTTTCCGTGCTGTCAAAGAAAACGGCATAGTATCCGTTTTCATCGGGAGTGAAAGAAACGCAGGAATAATCCGTATTTTCATTTGGTAAAATGTTTATTTTGTTTTCCGTTACCTTGCCTTCATATGTGCAAATACCATAGTTGTCTTCGCTGTAACACCAATAAACCGTGTCGCCCGTGTCAAAGGCAAAGGCGGGGAGTGCGGCAAGCGCAATTATCAGCGCAAGCGCGGCGGAAAAAGCTGATTTGATTTTTTTGCTCATATACAATACCTCCGTATGAATTGTAAATTTATGTTAGCATACGCCTTAAGAAATGTCAATTATAATTACAAAACTGACATTAATCTGTAATGTTTTGTAATTTTTTAAATCTTTGCAGACAAAAAGGAAAAAATGTGATAGAATAGCGTTCAGCTGGATTTTTCAGGATTGGGAGGATTGCCGTGCCGAGAAAAATTGATTATGTTGTTCCGCCCGAATATGACGGAAGAAAAGCGGTGCATTTTCTCAGGGGATACTGCGGCTTTTCCGCAAGGCTTATGAAAAAGGTTAAGTATTCTCTGCTGAAAAACGGCGAGCCTTTGCGTACGATTGACAGAATTGCCTGCGGCGATGTTATCAGCGTTTCAATCCCCGACGGCGGAGAGCCGCCCGAGGCTTGCAATGCCGATATAAATATAGTATATGAGGATGAAGATATTCTCGTTGTGAATAAATCGCCTTTTATGGCAATGCACCCCACTCACAATCATCAGGGCGACACGCTGGCAAACGCAGTTGCCGCCCACCTTGCCGCACGGGGCAAAAGCGCGGCTTTCAGAGCTGTGGGCAGGCTTGACAAAGGAACCTCCGGGCTGGTTGTCTGCGCTCTCAATCCGCTTTCCGCTTGCAGGCTTTCGGGAAAAATCAAAAAGGAATATTGCGCGCTTGTGCGGGGCGAGCTTTGCGGAGAGGGCACGGTCGATGTGCCGATTTACCGCCCTGACCCTATGAAAACGCTCAGAGCCTGTTCATACGAAAATGGCGTTGAAACTGCCGTTACCCATTGGCGCGCCGAGAGGGTGTTTGACGGCGCAACCCTCGTTTCGCTCAGGCTTGAAACGGGCAGAACTCATCAGATAAGGGTGCATATGGCTTTTTGCGGCAATCCGCTTGCGGGGGACACAATGTACGGCGATTTTATGCCGGAAATCGGTCATCAGCTTCTGCATTGCCGACGCTGTATGTTTACCCACCCCGTAACGGGCAAAAAAATCGAGCTTGAAGCTCCGCTCCCGCCCGATTTCCGCGCCGCGCTTGCAGGTTTTGGCTATATTGAATAAATATCCGATATTCAGGGCTTAAAATTAGTTTTTTCTTATAAAAATACATTTTTTCTTTACTTTTTAATCAAACGGTGCTATAATATCGCTATCACAAATAAACGGAGGAAAATGCAATGAAAAAATTTGTTAAAATTCTCGCAGTTGTAATGGCAGTTGTTCTTTCCGCAACTCTTCTTTATGCTTGTGGCGGCAAGGACAGCGCTGATTCAACAACAGCTCCCGCTCAGAACGACGCTTCTCAGACAGAAGCTCCTGCGGCAACCAACGGCAAGCTCATCATGGCTACCAACGCCGCATTCCCGCCCTATGAGTATTATGAGGGCGACAAGATTATCGGTATCGACGCTGAAATCGGTGCTCTTATCGCTGAAAAGCTCGGCATGGAGTTTGAAATCAAGGATATGGATTTCAACGGAATCCTCGGCGCTGTTCAGAACGGTATTGCCGATATCGGTATGGCAGGTATGACCGTTAAGCCTGACAGACTTGAGCAGGTTAACTTCTCAACCAGCTACGCAAAGGGCGTTCAGGTTGTTATCGTTAAAGAAGGCTCCGACATCGCTTCAATCGATGATCTTGCAGGCAAAAAGATAGGCGTTCAGGAAGCTACTACAGGCGACGCTTATGCAACCGAAGATTTCGGCGAAGAGAATGTTAAGAGATATACCAACGGCGCGGCGGCAGTTGCAGCTCTCCAGAACGGAGCTGTTGACGCTGTTATCATCGATAATGAGCCTGCAAAGGCTTTCGTTGCAGAAAACGAGGGCTTGACCATTCTTGAAACTGCTTATGCCGATGAGGACTACGCCATTGCGGTTGCAAAGGAAAACACAGAGCTTCTTGAAAAAATCAATGCAGCTCTTGCCGAGCTTACCGCTGACGGCTCAATCAAGGCTATTGTTGACAAGTATATCCCCGCATAAACCGTTTAGAACACACATCGAGGGGCAGGCTTGCGCCTGCCCCTTTAAATTGTTCATATAATACCAATCGAAGGGTGGCTTTGCTCAGCAAATGAGAGAGAATCATATTTCGTCCAAAACGCTTAAAATAATTATTGCCGCCGTTCTTGCCGCCATAATTCTCAGCCTTGCAATTCCGGCGTTTGCCGCCGCGGCTCAGTCGGCGCAGAGCGATTCGGGATTTTTTGCGCCGCTTATTGAGTGGTTTAACGGCTTTAAGAGCGATTTTTATAAGGTTCTTATCAAGGATAACAATTACAGGCACATTACCGACGGCTTGTGGGTAACTATTGAGATAACCTTCTTTGCCTTGCTTATCGGACTTGCTCTCGGATTTCTGGTTGCCATTGTCAGGTCAACTCACGATAAAACAGGCAAGCTGAAATTTGCAAATGCGCTCTGCAAGCTTTATCTGACGGTTGTCAGAGGAACGCCCGTAATCGTTCAGCTTTTGATAATTTATTATTTGTGGCTCGGCAAAATCGGCGTTCACGAAAACACAACCGCAATAATCGCTTTCGGAATTAACTCGGGCGCATATGTTGCGGAAATAGTCCGCTCGGGTATAATGTCAATCGATAACGGGCAGTTTGAGGCAGGCAGAAGCCTCGGCTTTTCATATTTCAGAACGATGATTTACATAATTATGCCTCAGGCTTTCAAAAATGTTTTGCCTGCGCTTGCAAATGAATTCATTGTTTTGCTCAAAGAAACCTCGGTTGCAAGCTTCATTGCCGTTAAGGATATGATGAAGGGAGCCAACGCTCTTGTCGGCTTTACCTACAATATGAATATTCCTTATCTGACGGTTGCTCTGATTTATCTTATCCTTGTTCTCGGGCTTCAGAAGCTCGTCGGCTTGCTCGAAAGGAGGCTGCGCAGCAGTGACCACTGATAACAATGTTCTCATCAAAGTTACCGATTTAAAAAAGAATTTCGGTTCGCTCGAGGTTCTCAAAGGCATCAATACCGAGATAAAAAAAGGCGAGGTCGTTGTGGTTATCGGTCCCTCCGGCTCGGGAAAATCAACATTTCTGCGCTGCCTTAACAGGCTTGAGGAGCCGACAGGCGGCAAAATTGAGCTTGACGGCGTTGACATAACCGCAAAGCATGTCAATATCAATAAGCACCGCGAAAAAATGGGTATGGTTTTCCAGCAGTTCAATCTTTTCAATAACCACACTATTCTTAAAAATATAACGCTTGCTCCCGTAAAGCTCGGAATAATGAAAAAGGACGAGGCGGAGGAAAAGGCAATGGCTCTGCTGAAAAGAGTAGGGCTTGCAGATAAGGCAAAGGCTTATCCGTCACAGCTTTCGGGCGGTCAGAAGCAGAGAGTGGCGATAGTCCGCGCTCTTGCAATGAATCCCGAGGTTATGCTTTTTGACGAGCCCACCTCTGCGCTTGACCCCGAAATGGTCGGCGAGGTGCTCGATGTTATGAAAGAGCTTGCCCTTTCGGGAATGACCATGGTTGTTGTTACCCATGAAATGGGCTTTGCAAAAGAGGTCGGTTCAAGAGTTGTCTTTATGGACGGCGGAGTTATCATGGAGGAAAATACTCCCGATGAATTCTTTGCCAATCCTCAAAACCCGCGTCTTAAAGACTTCCTTTCAAAAGTTTTAATTTGATTTACAAAAATGGGGCTGTTGCAATAAGATGAAGAAGCCGTTTTCTTCCGACGACGGCGTATCAAGATACTCCGAGTCGGAAAAAACGGCTAAAAAGAAACACAAATAATTTAATCTTAATTCCAAACAAAGAATTAAATGGCTTGTATCGGTTGAATTTCCAATACAAGCCATTTTCTTTTATATTCGTTTCTTTTGATCTTCGCTTAGTGCGACAGCCCCCTTCTACAAAAAGCGGCTGCGGAGCAGGGGGGGTTCCGCTCCGCAGCCTTGTTGGGAGATTATGATATATCGCCGAAAGTCAGTTGCGGCAACATATTTTCAGATTTATTTAAAAAATTATCGGCTCAGCAGCAAACAATATATTCGCTGCCGAGAAGCTCATAGTTAGCATAGTCGCATCTGGTGCAGATTTCATAGTCAAAGGTTTCTTTAAGGCAGCGGGGAGATGTTGCGTTCACCTTATGAGTGATGGCCGAGGTGGTGCCGTAATCAAGCTTATGGCCGAAAAGGGTGCAGGTAAGTCCGTAGGTGGAGGCATCAGACCTGTTTTCACCGTTAAAGTGAGCAATTATTTTTGCTGCGGTTTCTTCGGAAACATCATCATAGAAAACGACCTCAACTTCATGGTCATGATGATCGCAGCCGTCGGTGCAGGTTTCACCGAAGGCAAAAATCTGCATGGTGGTAAGAAGCATAATAACAACAGTGATAACGGATATTATTTTTGAAATCTTCATTTTTTGTTCTCCTTTAAATTTATTATTATTTTAACAGCGTCCTCATATGAAGGTGATTTGATAACATATGTAATATCATTGTGGATAAAAGCGCATTGAAAACTTTTATTTAAGTCAATAGTATAGCATTTATAATTTCCAACTATTTCCTCATTGTAATTCTCTGCAGAAGAGAGAAATGAATTCAAGAAGTCAGGATCTGTGTGGGCAATAATACTTATGTTATAGTTGTTGGTCACATAAAAGATGTTCTTGTGGATATCTTTTCCGCCGATTTTTTCATCTTTGTCGTCATTTACGGCGACTTTTTTAATCTTTACGCCACCGGGAAGCTTAGAGGGATAAAGAATTCCGTCGGCATTGTCGGACATTAAGAAATCTTCAATTGATTTATAATTAACCGAACGGTTTTCCTTTATGATCGTTATCCCGCTGTAATCAACCTCTTCTCCCGAAAGCATATAAGTTATTGCGGTTCCGAGCTGTTTATAAACAGACATGGTGTCAATTCCGAATGCCATTGCCGCAAGGTTACCTGCAAGAAGTATTATGGCTAAGCAGGCGGCGGCAATCAGGGCTTTAAAGCCGAAACCCTTTTTACCGTGCTTTTTATTTTCCAGCTTCTCCAAAACCGCGTTAACTCCTGCCTCTGTTTGCTCCTCAATTATTTTTTCACTGCCTTCAAGCTCCATGAGAAAATCAAGGCACTCGTCAATCAAGTCAACATCCATTTCCTCAATGGGTTTTTCAGCTTCGGTGCGGATAATCGCTCTCAGCTTTCTTTTCAGGACTTCGTCGTCCTCAATTACGCTGTGCTCGATTTCCATGGATAAAACATCTCCTTTCCTTTTAAAATTTAGCTGTTAAAAACCTCCTTTCAATAGTGTATGGCAGAAAAGTCAAAAGACTACATAAAAAATACAAATTTTTTTGTGTTTTTTGAGCTTCAGAAAGCAAAGTTCATAAACAGCATTAAAATTGCGCTGAAAGCCGCCTCTGTAAGCTTCTTGATTTTTTCCCTGAGCCTGAATGAGCGGACGCTCACGGCTTTCAAAGAAATGCCGAGCTTTTCGGCAACTTCTCTTTGCTTGAGATTGTCTATATATATCATTTTATACAGCTTTTTTTCGCTGTCGGATAAATCGCCGAGGATTTTTTCTTTTTTATCGATAATGCTTTCTTCGCTTACGCTTTCGTTTTCAAGGCTGAAGCCTGTATCTTCAAGCGTGACGATTTTGTCATAGTTTTCTTCAAACGAGAAAAACCGCGCTTTGTATTTTCTCTGACGGCGTATATTAAAAATCTCTCTTGAAGCAACCTCAAAAAGCCAGGCGCGCATATATCTGTCCTCAAGCTTGTCCGCCCGCTCAATCAAAAGCGAAAAAGCATTCTGAGTTGCGTCCTGGGCATCGTCGATATTTTCAAGCTGAGAAAGGCAGAAGCCGTAGATGCTTTTATAATAATCCTTAATCAATTCTTTTATCCTTTCTTCACTTAGCAAAATCCATCATCGACCCTCCGCCGAACCGTGTTATTCACAGTTCTTTTTTTCAAGCATTGCCGCCGCCATGGCTTTTAATGTGGTCAGCGCTATCCTGCGCTGTGAAACGGATAGCTGATCGAGAAGCTTTGTTATTTCGTCAGGGAAGGCGGCGCCCTGCGAGTATTCGCTGCCCCTGACGAGGGCGTCAATGGAAAAATCCAAAACAACCGAGAGCTTAAAAAGTGTTTCTCTGCCGGGGGCGGTAATTCCGCGCTCATAATAGCCTATCAGGTTTTCGCTTACCGCAACTTTTTCGGCAAGCTCCGCTTGGGTCAGCCCTTTTTTCTGCCTGTGGAAGCGGATGCAGTTGCCGATTGTTTTTTTGTCCAAATTAAAAACCTCCCTGCGCCAAGAATGCAAAACCTAACAACTATTGACATTATATCCCGTTATCTGGAATAAATAAACACATTTTTAGTGTGTAATACATAGAATTTATTTGCTTTTTGGCAAATTTTTCTGTTCAAACTGAAAAAATTTGACTTTTTTATGTAGTCTTTTGAATTTTCTGACATACACTATTGAGAAGTGAAATTTCAAGGAAAGGAAATCAACGCCCATGAAAGGAAACTTACAGGGCAAGAGCCGAAAATATAATGAAAAAGAAAGGTGATTTAAATGAAATATGCAGGAATTATATCTTTGGCAATAGCGGCGGCGGTTGCTTTGACTGCTTGCGGAAAAACAGATACGGCGGTAATAGCCGCCGACGGCAAATCCTATGAGCCGCTGACCGTTGAGGGCGGCGGCAGGGCTTTGGACGAAAACGGAAATCTGATAGTTGCGGCAAAAGATAAAAGCGGAAAAAGCGTTACGCAGGTTCTCAGCGAGAAATATCTGATTATAGATGATAACAAGCTCATGGCGCCCGCTTACGATTATGAAATTCCCGAGGATTTCAGCCTGAAATCCTCCGATGCCGACCCTCTGCTTGAAAATAAGCAGGGAACAATACAAATTAACATAGTTGATAAAACCGAAGCGGCGGAAAGCTGCGAGGAATATGCGCTTAAAACCTACAATGCCGCAAAGTCGGCGGGGCTTACATTCGGCGAGGTTGAGAGCGTCACGCTCAAGGGACTGCCGATGAAACGCTTCGGAGTGAAAATGCAGACGGGCGACGGCATTCGGATGATAACCTACGGCTATTTTGTTCAGGTTAAAAATCGAATTCTCATGATAACGGTTACATCAAAAGACGGCGGAATAACCGGTGTTTCGCAGGCCGATGAGTATGTTGAGGGAATCGATTTTGCAGATTATTAATTACTATATTATTGAAAGAGGTGATTCCGATGGGCTCACATGCAGATGCGGGCAAACGGAAGATTCAAGGTTCTGTCCGAGTTTATCCTGAAATCGGATTGCTTGCCCGCATAACAAATATTTTTTGCCGGCTCTGATCGGCTGATAAACACAACTCGGGTAAGGATGTTTAAATTTCTGCTTTATAAAGCAGAGGAAAGGAAAAAAATATGAACAAGATTAAAAGACTGCTTTCAGCCTTTATGTCGTGTGTGATTATTGCAGGCTCGCTTTCGGTTGCAGCCTCGGCGGCTCATTCGCCGTATCTTGACGACGCCATTACCGATCAGTATAACACGATTGACAGAGTTGAACTGACAACGGCTCAAAAAGCCTCGCTTCTTCTCGATAAGCTCGATGTTATGCTGGAGGATGAGGATATTTATATAGATATTCCTCTTATCGGCGCAATAGACCTTCGCTCCACCGACAGCGCACTTTCATCAATTTATTCAATCACGGGCAACTGGCTTTACGGCAGACTCACGGTAGGCGATTTGGTTGTTCTCGAAACTCACAGAGGAGATATAGCCTCCGTCCGCCGCACAACAACCGGCAGCACGGATGTTGATGTTATCAACAGCCTGGCTGACTATATCGGAAACTGCGCGCCCACTCTTGTCAACATAATTGACGATTCTCTGAGCTGGGGTATGGTTAAGGGCTTTCTGCCTCCCGATTTCCGCATCATTATCGATGATTTTCCGAAATATATAAAGGAAACGATTTGGGAAGCGCTCCACCCCGTTAACACCGAGGCATATCCCTCGGATACTACTCTGGACGGAATAGTTCAGTTTATGTGTGACAATCAGCTTGGCGGCAAGCGCGAGAGCGTAATGGGCTTCCCCGGAGTTCTGCCCGGCTTCACTCTTGAGCTCACAACCGATAACGGTTACAGAGCGTTTGAAGAAGCTATTTACTGCGCGCTCAACAGATATGTTGTTCCTTTGATTAACAACGAGCTTAAAACCGTCATCAGAGACGCTGTTACTTATAATTCTCAGAGCGGCGGCTCTCTTGATGAGCTTGTAAATGTTAATTATGTTGTTACGGAATATACATTTGACCGCACAAAGGGTCTTATGGAGCAGGTCAACGATATGCTTAAATCCGTTGTTGACGAAATGCTTATTCCCGGCAAATTCACATGGAACGCCACGGGAACAAATGCGGATTATATTTCCGTGCTCAGCGACAATATAAGAAGACTTATCATAAAGATTGCTCAGTCGGGCGGCGAAATCGAAGATATTTCCGGCAAACAGCTTGAAGAGCTCGGAGATTATCTTGCGAGGATTTCCGTTGAGCAGTTTGTAAAGCATATGTCCGTTCCCGAAAACGCTCAGATGCATGAGATTGCATATCTCGGTCTCAGAGAGTTCCTCGTTGAGATTATGCCCGAGAGAAGCTATCCCGAAACTCCCGCTAACACAACTTATGAAGGCTACCGCAATGCGATTATCGAAATGGGCGCGGATATCGGCGCTTTCTATCTCAACAATGCGGTGGGGCTTAATTGCTCCGTAGACACAACCGCAGATCAGTTCCTTTCGGCTGTTATGGAATGGCTCGTTCCGTATGCCGACGGACTCTTTGACAGAAGTGTTTACAACGAAGCAGATACAGGCTGGGGTAAAGTCGATGCCGTTATCTGGGAATTCATTCCCAAGGAATGGCTCAACTATGCGGAGATGTTTGAAGAAAACAATGCCGCCGGAACAGCCGAAGCCCTTACATTCCAATCGCTTGTAAACTATCTTCTTGACGCGGTCTTTAAGTTTGACCTTAACGCGATTGATATCCTTTTCGGACACAGCGCATCGAGCACTCTTGATACGCTGACCGCAAGGCAGACCATTATCAATCTGATAGTCAACATTCTTAACGGCGCATTTTCAACCGACACAAGCTTATGCGTACCTTCAACGATGGTTATAGATGAGTTTGAGGATATTCTCAATCCGCTTTCAAATCTGAAAACCATCGCTTCAAATGTTCTTGTTTCGTTAAAGAATAAGAAAGATACTCTTATTCCGACCGCTGTCAATCTCGTAACGCTGTTTATGGGCGCTGCCGACGAGCAGTCGCTCGGCGAAGCGAAGCTTGACATTGACAGCCGCATTTATTGTGAAAACGGAGCTGTTCCTTCCGGGCAGACCATTCGTATATCAAATCTTTCCGAGGGCGTAAACCGCGCTTACAGAAACGCGCAGGGCACTCTTGTTCAGGATAAGATGTATGAAATAGAAGTGGTTTCTCTTACGACAGATACCGCGGGCCTCTCTGTTGCGGCAATTCCCTCCAACACAAAAATTGCAGCAAACGGTCATTATGATGTTGCCGTTTCAGGCACTGTAAGCGCAAACACCGAGGCCCGCTTCGATCTTGAATATTATATTCTTGACGAAAACGGAGCCCGTCTGAATACGGTTCCTCTGATCACCTCCGTATATGCTCATTTCTATAAAGATACGGGCAACTATGAAGCTGTCAGCCCCGCTGTTGCGGAAACAAACAGAGTCAGCTTTGAGTCGTTCTCCACATATCTTTACACAACCGATATTTATGACGCCGCGCTGTTCTCAATCCTTGCAACAAACAACGGCGTGCTTATCGGCAATGATGCAAGAGATATACGCAGAGCTGTTATCACAGGCACTTTGCCGACGGGTATTTCGGCAAACAATCCCGAGAGCGGCGCCATTCTCAGCATTGACGAAGCTTCTCTCACGGTTGACGCTTACGGAACGGTTAATCCCTATTCCGCAGATATCGACCCCGACGCGGCACAGCCTTACGGAATATATGACCTTGACATTCAGTTTGATGTTTGCAGCAAAGGCGCAGACACAGGCACGAGAACCGAAGCCAGAGACCATATTATAGTTGTCTATAACGATTTCGGACTTCCCGGTTTGCTTGAAAGAGTTATGAATGCCAACAGGCAGAGAGCCGATTATGCGGCTGACGCCGATGCAGAATGGACAGCATACAGAAATGCTCTGAGCGCAGGCTATGCTCTCATTCACGGCAACCCCGACCATACCAAGATGTTTGCAGATGTTACTGCGCCCGACGGCTCTGAAAACGCTTATGCCGCTGCCGTTGCCGCTCTTAACGAGGCTGTTACGGCTCTTGACGCAAAGGTTAAGCCCACGGATGCGGCGCTTCTTGCAGCTCTTAAATCCACCGTTGAAACCCAGACCGGAGGCACAGACGGATACTTTGATGACTCTGATTATAAGCTCTTTACTTATGATCGCTGGAATAAATGGAAGAGACATGCAAACAGCCTTATCAATTCCCAGACCGTTCCCGAAGGAACTGCCGTTCCTTCAATAGCGGCGTTTGACCTGATTTACGCAAAGCATATGCTCGACCTTATGTATCCGAGAATGATTCGCAAAGCGGCGGTAAAAACACACCTTGCTCAGGCTATTACCGCAGCAGGAACAAAGACTCAGTCTGATTATGCTGCCGACACATGGGCAGATTATTCAGAGGCTCTCAGCTTCGCAAACACCGTCAATAACGACACCTCTGCGGATCTTCGTCAGTCCAAGGTGAACGACGCGAGAATTCAGCTTATGAAGACAGAGCGCAGGCTCAAGCCCAATGTTCTTGCTCCCGCCGAAGGCTCAACCACGGTTATCGATTCGAGAAATATGGTTATTTACGGCATCAGCGAAAGCTCAAGCAGCCTTGCCGGTTTTGTTACCGTTGCAGATAATTATACGGTTCAGACAGAAAAGTCCGGAGCATACATCGGAACAGGTACTTTCGTTAAGGTTTACGATTCAGACAGTAAACAGGTTGCTCTTTACACGGTAATACTTTTCGGTGATTTTGACGGAAACGGAAGAATTCAAATTGCCGACGCCGATGCAATATATGACTATCTGACAGGCCAGAGCGGATATAATTTGATTTCGGGAACTCCGTCATTCAGAGCGGCGGATGTTAACCGCGACGGCGTTATTGACATCGCTGATGTTTCTTTGATAGAGGATTATCTTGACGGAACAGCGGAAATCAGTCAGACCGCAGCATAAATTTAATCCTTTGAGCTTCTTGTTCACTCAAGAACGCTCAGCCGCAGGGTGCTTTTGCGCCCTGCGGTATTGCCGTTTTATTTTTCTGTGATTCATATGGAGGGAATTGTAAATTTTTATCCTTTTTTATTTCGGTATTTAATTCATTACTTTTGATTTGAGGAAATTATGTATGATATGATGGAGGGAATACTAAGTATGAAAAACACAAAAACAATGTTAAAAAGAATTATGTCAATATTTCTATCGCTGATGACAATGGCTTTCTCCGTATCGTTTGCTTACGCGTCAACGCCGATTGCGCTGTCTGAGGCAAATATAACGGTTTATCCGACGGCGAGCGGCGAAATGTTTTTCGGGCAAAAGGTTGGCGATTGGATAACCATTTCAGGCGGCGAGGTTCAATATAACGGAACAGTAGTGCCCGGTCATTTTGAATTTACCAATCCGGATTATTATCCCTCGGCAAACAACGCCGAGCGCGCAAGTCTGACCTTTGTTCCGCAGGATACGCAGACCTATACCGGCTTCAGTATCCGCAGAAGCAGAAATGTTACTTTTAAAGTAAAAATAGTAACGCCCGTTTTTGTTGACGAGAGCCGGCCGCCTGTTGCAACAAAGATTGAAGCCGGAGCAAAGATTACAACTTCGATTATTTCCGGCGGTCAGGTAATAAATCCTTATAATCCCGAAGAGCCGGATGCGCTGAACGCAAAATGGCAATGGAAGGATGAATTCGCCACTGTCAGCGAGAGCGGCTATTATACCGCCTGGCTCTTAGCAGGCACGGATTATGAGATTCTTGAAATGGATATATATATAGGCATAGCGGGAGATATTCCCGAAACAAGAATTGAGGAAAAACCCGTTATTGCCGAATTTGAGTATAACCCCAATATCACATGGAAAGACATTCCCGTTGTAGGGGGCAAAGCGGTATCAAAGGCAACGGGCTTGGAAGTAAAGGGAAAATTTGAAGTTACCGATAAGTGGAAAAACCTTTTGCCGAGAACGACGGTTACTGAAATTGATATAAAATTCACTCCCGACGATGAAAACGAGGCTCTCCCCTATGAATTTAAAATCCCCGTTACCGTCAAAAAAGCAACGCCGAAGTTTGTCAATGAAAACGGTGAGGAGATTGTTCCCGAGCTGACCGTTCCTTACGGCACATCGATTTCTATTGATGTTGCCAATGCACTTAAAAAATTTGTGAATTTTGAAAATCCGTCGGTGGGTTTTGATAGGCTTGACCATATGGGCAAATTGCCCGGATTTAACACAAAGCCGGATTTGGGAACACATGAGTTTCAGGTCAGAGTAGCCGGCGACTCCAACTATGAGCCGGTTATTCTTACATTCAAGCTTACCGTTGTGCCCGTAAAAATCACTCCGGTCATAACGGGAAATAAAACTCTGCAAATAATATCCACGGACGGAAAACAACACAGTCCTGAGGGAACCTTTGATGTTTATGTTAACGGTGCAAAATATAAGAGCGTAAAATATGGAGAAAAGTTTGAATGGGTTCCGACCTCCAGCGGAACTTATGAGCTGAAAGCGGTTTATAATCCGACTGAAAATGACAGATATGTTATTGATGATATTTACAGAACCTATGATGATATTAAGCTTTCATGGAAACTTTCCGCAACGGGCAGGGATGATAAGCTATATGTTTACGGCGACAAGGTAACGGTTGCGGCTCCCGCTCTTGACCCGTCAAGACCCGAAAAGCCTTATTATGCCTTTGAAAAATGGAGCGTTGTTCAGGGCAATCCGCAGCTTTCGGAGGAAAGCCTTAATAATGCAGAAATCAGCTTCAATATGCCCGATGAGGATGTAAAGCTTGAAGCGGTTTACAAATTCTCTTTCGAGCTTTTCATTAAGTATGTATTTGAAACGATTGCAAACTTTTTCCGAAATGTGTGGAGCGCGATTTCATTGCTGTTTAACTCAATTATTGCAAAGCTATGAATATAAAATATACTTTTTCAGTTTGCACTCCAAGCAAAGGGCGGGGGCGTTTGACCAACGCCCCGAGCCTCTTGCTCAATGCAGCTCACAGCTTTGATTTTAAAGTAAGAAGCGTCGGTTTTTCGGCTTGCCAAACGGGAAGGAAGTGAAGTGATTTTGTATCAGTATCAGGAGTTTTCGGAAGAGCGATATTCAGCCGAAGCAGGCACGGCAACGCTGTTCGGAATTGCTGTTTACCGTTTCAGCAACGGCACGAAAAAAGAGCTTCTGAAAATACACAATGTTTCCGCAGATAAATTCAAGGTTGATATGATTGCGGATTTATGCACAGCCGAGCAGCTTGAGCCTGTTCATATTTATGATGTTCTTGATGACAATTTATTATAAATTTAAAACCGGCAGGGCAGACCTCTGTCGGTTTTTGCGTGGAGCAAAAAATAATGTTAATTCTTTTGTAACTTTTTTGTAATTGCTTTTTCCTCATATAAGTGATATAATTTTAAACAGTTTTAAAATAGGGGGCGTATTATGAAAAAGTGCATTATTATAGGCGGCGGTCCCGCGGGTTTGACGGCGGGCTACGAGCTTCTCAAAAAATCCGATGAATACGAGGTTGTTATCCTTGAGCAGAGCGAGACTCTCGGCGGGATTTCAAGAACGGTTAAATATAACGGCAACCGAATGGATATCGGCGGTCACAGGTTTTTTTCAAAGGATAAGGATGTAACGGATTTCTGGGCGGAGCTTATGCCGCTTCAGGGCGAGCCGTCGCTTGACGATAAGCTGCTCGGACGCGAAAAGGCTCTTGCCAAGGGCGGTCCCGACCCCGAAAAAGAGGACAGGGTAATGCTTCTGCGCCGCCGTATATCAAGAATATATTATCTTCACAAATTTTTTGACTACCCGATTTCAATGAAGCCGCAGACCTTTATCAATATGGGCTTCACCCGAACCGTAAAGGCAGGCTTCAGCTACCTCAAATCAACGGTTTCCAAAAAAGAAGAAACCTCGCTTGAAAATTTCTATATTAACCGTTTCGGTAAGGTGCTCTATTCAATGTTTTTTGAGGGCTACACCGAAAAGCTCTGGGGCAGACATCCGAGCGAGATTTCAGCCGATTGGGGAGCACAGCGCGTAAAAGGGCTTTCCATACTCGCGGTTATCAAGGATATGTTTTCAAAGCTTGTGCCGAATAAAAACAGAAAGGTTGAAACCTCTCTTATTGAGGAATTCCAATATCCCAAATTCGGTCCCGGTCAGCTTTGGGAGACAGTAGGCGACGAATTCGTTAAAATGGGCGGCAAAATTCTTTATGACCGTCAGGTTACGGATATCGATATTTCGGGCGGCAAAGTCAACAGCGTCAAGTGTGCAAACGGCGAGGTTTTTGACGGCGATGTGTTCATTTCCTCAATGCCCGTCAAGGATTTGGTAGCAGGTATGGGCGGCGGAGTTCCCGCCGAGAAGCAGAAAATTGCCGCAGGTCTGCCCTACCGTGATTTTGTTACAATCGGTTTGCTGCTCGATAAGCTTAATCTTAAAAACGAAACGGGAATTAAAACTCTCGGCAACATTGTTCCCGATTGCTGGATATATGTTCAGGATGTCGGCGTAAAGCTCGGCAGAATTCAGATTTTCAATAACTGGTCGCCTTATCTTGTCAAAGACCCGCAGAAAACCGTTTGGATAGGGCTTGAGTATTTCTGCAACGAGGGTGACGGTTTCTGGAATATGGACGAAAAGGCTTGCGTTGATTTTGCCGTTAGCGAGCTTAAATCCATGGGAGTTATCGACGCTGACGCCAAGGTGCTTGACAGCCACAGAGAAAAGGTTCAGAAGGCTTATCCCGCTTATTTTGACACCTATGACAGAATGGGCGAGCTTGTTGAATATCTTGACTCCTTCGGAAATCTTTATTGCGTGGGCAGAAACGGTCAGCACAGATACAACAATATGGACCATTCGATGGCAACCTCGTTTGAGGCTGTTTCCAACATCCTCAGCGGCAAGCAGAGCAAGGAAAACATCTGGAGCGTAAATACTGAGGCTGAATATCACGAGGAGACCTCGAATGAAAATAACGAAAAAAAGTAACGGCTTGCTGCCCGTCGCGGTTATCGCGCTCATAGCGATTGCCGCTGAAATCTTTTTATCAAATGCCGTGTGGCTGTTTTATGTTGCAGGCAATAACGGCGTTTCGGATTTTTCTCCGCATGGCGGGGTATATTCGATAACTGAAAACATCAATTCGTTTACGGTTAACGGGCTTGATTTTTCGCTCAATTCAATCAGCTTTAATATCAGCAGCGATGATGCTTCGGCTCAGGACAGGCTCGTTGAAACGCAGTTCTATGTTTCGGACGAGGCCGGAACTGCGCTTGTCCGCTCCGAAAAAACCGCGGTGGGCGCATCGCCCCGCAGGGCTACGGTTTATCTGAATTCCTGCGGAAAAGCAAAATCGCTGACGGTTGTGTTCGGTGATTTCAAATCGGATATGACGGTCTCTGCCGTTACGGTAAATCCCGGATATCGGTTTTCGTTCAATACCGTCAGAGCTTCCGCCTTATTCATTTTGATTGTTGCGGTTTATGTTCTGATGCTCGGCGGCAGCGGCAAAGCTCTGCGAGGGCAAATGTCGTTTAACAAGGCAAGCGTATGCGCCGTTGCTGTTTGTGCGGCGTCAGCGGCGGCAATGTGGCTTTTGTGTGCTTCCAAGGACGGATTAAGCATAATTGCCTATCCGCTTGAGGGCAGAATTGAAAACTATTCGCCCTATGTTCAGCAATTTGACGCTTTTATGAAAGGGCAGGTTCATCTTGATGTTCAGCCCACGGCAGAGCTGCTTGCGCTTGAAAATCCTTACAACCCCGTTGAAAGAAGCGGAATTTACTACCTTTTTGACAGGGCGTTTTACGGCGGCAAATACTATTCCTATTTCGGAATTGCGCCGATTTTAACGGTTTATTTTCCGTTTTATCTGTTGAGCGGTGTTTTACCCGACGACAGCACGGTTATGGGTATATTCTCGCTTATAACGGCGGCCTTTATGCCTCTTGCGGTTATCGAGCTTGCCAAAATAATGAAAAGGAAGATTATGCCGTGGTTTGCGGCGGTCTGCGCCGTCGGAGCTTATTTTGCAAGCCTTGCTTTGATTATTCAGCGCGGCTTCACTCCGTTTTATTATATTGCGAGCGCGGCGGGCACGGCGTTCATATGCGCCTATGCTTACTTCCTTTTAAAAGCGCTCGGCAAAGAAAAAGCAAGCGCGCGGGCAGTCTTTATGGCGCTTGCGGGCATAAGCTTTGCACTTGCATTCCTTTCAAGAATAAATTCCGTACTGCCTGCGGCGGCGGTAACGGTTGCGTTTGTTATAATTTACGCTGTAAAAAGCTTTAAAGAAAAGAAAACGGCGCGCTTTATCGGAGAGATGGCGGCGCTGGCTCTGCCCGTTGCGGCGGCGGGAATATTCTCACTCTGCTACAATCAGCTCAGATTCGGAAATCCGCTTGAATTCGGTGCTTCATATCAGCTCACCGTTGCGGATGCCTCGCTTTATAAGCTGTATGCAGGGGGTATTGTGCCGTCGGTTTATCACTATTTCTTCCAGGGCTTTTCACCGACGGAAAAGTTTCCTTATATCGGGATTTCCCGCCATTTGCTTGCCGATTACGGCAAAGCGGTTTATATCGACGGCAGCTTCGGCATATTTGCCGTTCCGTTTATGTGGCTTCTGTTTCTCAGCCCTGCGGTTTTCGGCGACAGGCGTGCTTGCGCGGCAGAGAAAACTCTGCTCGGAGTTTTGCTCGCTTCTCTTGCGGCAACTGCTTTTGCCGATTTCTGCCTAGGCGGCGTGATATTCAGATATACTTCCGATATTGCTCCTGCGGCGGCGTTTGCCTGTGCGTTCATTGCAATGGGCGTCTGCGCGAGAGCAGGTGAGAAAAATTCGCCGCATCTTGAATCCGCGTTGAAAAAGGGTGTTGCGGTTATTTCCGTGCTGACGGTTGCCGTTATTTCGGCGGTCGGCATTTCGCTTAACGGAAATTTGGTTCAATATGCGCCCGATGTTTATATTTCACTTAAAGACTTTTTCGTGTTCTGGAATTGACTTGTGAGGAGAAAATATGGTAGTTTCAAAAAAATTTAAAAGCCGAGCGGCGCTTGCCGTGTGTGCAATGTTTGCGGCAGTTTCGCTCTCGGCGGTAATCTATTATATAATTTATCCCTCGGCGGCATATTTCCACTCCGATTGCTCCGACACCATTCTCTGGGCAAAGGCAAGCTATGACAGCGGCAGTCTATTTAACAAGGATTTCGGCTATGCCGCCATGCTTCCCTTTGGCGGAACAATGCTAATGATACCGTTTATCGGTGCTTTCGGCTTGTCGCTGACAACGCATCACATCGGAATGGTTTTGTTTACGCTTCTGCTTTTTGCATCGGTTTTTCTGCTTTGCAGAAGCCTTAAATTCAGTTGTTCCCTTTCGTTTGCCGCAGTCGGCACACTTGCCCTGACCCTGTGCGCTTCGGAAAAGCTCAGAGAGATATTTTATGAGCATGTTATCTATTACAGCATCTGCGTTTTCATTATCTGCGTTTTGCTGTCGCTTTTAATCAGATTTAAGGACGCATTTGAAAACGGAAAGCCGATGAAAGTGCGCGTTTTTCTGATTGTTTGCACGGTTTTGTTTGCGTGCCTCAGCGCGCTTGACGGAATGCAGATAATCGCAACGGGCATTTTACCCGTTTTGTTTGCGGCGGTGGGTGAAGCTTTTCTTGACAGAGAAAACAAGCTTTTTGCTCCCAAAAACAGAATTTCCGCTTATTACTGCGTTATCTGCGGCAGTGCCGCCGTAATAGGTCTGTTTCTGCTCAGTAAATTCAGCGACGGAGTATATTCAGGCTATGCGAACGCATATTCGGGCTATGCAAATATGCAGGATTGGCTGCCCAATCTCGGCAAATTCCCGCTCCATTGGTTTGAGCTTTTCGGAGTTGACGCGGCTTACGGAATGGCGATTTTTTCGCTTGATTCCATAATAAACATAATCAGAATAGGCGCGGCGGTGGTGATTGCCGTTGTTCCGATTGTCGCTCTGATTTGCTACAATAAATTCGACTTCGGCTCAAAGCTGCTCATTCTTGCCCATTTCGGGCTCAGCGCAGTTATTATGTTCGGCTATGTTTTCGGAATTCTTTCTGCGGCAAATTGGAGGCTCAGCCCCATGATATGCACGGGTGTACTTGTCTGCTTTGCGGCTTTCAGAGCGGCAAAGGGTCATGCCGTGGCTTTCAGGTTTTCTGTTGCCGCCGCGTGCGTGCTCGTGCTTATGAGTGCAGTTTCGGTTAAAAACATTGCTCAGATGGATAAAAACGGCTTGCAGCTCAATGAGAAATACAGGCTTACACAGCTCCTTGAAGAAAGGGGATTAAACTATGGCTTCGCAACCTTCTGGAATTCCCAGGCGATGACCGTTCTGTCGGATTCAAGGGTGATGACGGTTAATGTTGATGTTAACGAAAGCGGAATTGCACCCTGCCCCTATCAGACGGATTCGGCTTGGTTTGAGCCGCAGGAGGATGTTGAAAACTATTTTGTTCTGCTCTCGGAAAACGAAGTTTCAACCCTCATGCAGACGGGGGATTGGACTTTCTTTGAGCTTCTTGCAAACGATTGCTTTGATTTGGAGGGCTACAAGGTCTTTGTGTTCAAGTCTCTGTTTTTCCTGCAGTAACGATAAGCCAATAAATATTGCTTACAGGCGGCGGCGCTATGCCCGCCGCTTTTTTTAGTATTTCAACTGCTTTTTCCGCCGCGGGCGAGATATCCGTTTCCTGCGGCGAGAGCCTTTTATCCGCAGAGCCGATAACGAGGACTGCGCTTTCCTGCCCGAGACTGATTTTTTTTGCGTTTTCGTCCGCAATAAAAACAAAGGCCGCCGATGCCGTAATGCTCATGCAAATCAGCGCGGTTATTATATATGCTCTGATTATTTTCATTATATATTACCGTTCCTTTCGTAAACCGCTTTTCACTCTTATTTTTTTGCTTCGGACTCCGACTTTGCGTATTCATCCATCAGAGAGGCGAGGGCGGCGGCGAGCATCCTGCCCGAATAGCAGGCTTCTTCAAGAGTGTTTGCCTCGCTGCCCATTTCAATCAGCAGGCTGAAATGAGTCATATCCATATTGTATTTTCTCTGAGAAAACAGAACGGGACGCATAAGCCCCGGAAACATTGTTTCGCATTTTTGCTGAAGTCTGAGAGAAAAGCGCAGGTTATATTCCCAATCGGGAAAATTCTCAACCTTACCCTCCTCGGCGCCCGTTATTATCATAAGCTGAGCGGCTTTTTTGCCGCCTATGGTGTTGACGGGTTTTATCTTGTCGCCGTCATCAAGTGAAATCGAATCTCTGTGGATATCAAGCACAATCTGAATTTCGGGATGCTCCGCCAGATGCTTTTCAACGGCTTTGCGTGAGTGAGCATATGAACCGGAATAATCGTCATCGTGGATTGTTTTGTCATGAATAACAGTATAACCGAGTTTGGTTAAATAATTCGAGATTTCCGTGCCGACTCGAACAACATTCAGATTTTCGTCATTGCTTCGGGCGGTGTAATTCTGTGCATACCAATCCCGCTCAATCATTTCATAGCCCTCGGAGGTGTGGCTGTGAAAAATCAGCACGGCAGGCTTGGATTTGTCGATTGACAGCTCAAGAGGCTCGGCAAGCACCTTTTCAATATTAAGCGTTTTGGTGTCGGTTGTGTTTTTTACACGCACATTGCCGAAAATATGGGTTGCGCCTGCTTTTTCATATGTAACGGAGCGGATTCCGCCGTCCTTTTTGTCATTTTTAAAAAGCTCGGTGTATTTTTTAATGAGGGCTTTAATGTCGCTCGGAGTTTCTGTGATATCCGCATATTCTTTACTGACCGACGGGCTTTCGACTGTTGTTTGCGGCTGTGCGGCTGTGACCTCGGTGCTCGGCGCCGCCGTGGTTTCTGCTTGAACGGCATGACCCGAATAAAATAAAACGGACGCCATTGCAAGCGAGATTTTTTCTGCCGAGCCGCCGAGAAAAACTGCTGCAATCAGGGCGGCGGATAGCAAAATACCAAATATTTCAATATGCTTGTCTTTTCCCGATTCGTTTCTCATTGCAATGCTCCTTTTCAGGCTCTTTTGGTTTTTCATATTATATATATGCGCGCCGATTGGAAAAAATGGTTACAAATTGTAACCTTTTGCCCCGATTTTGTAACCGTTTTGTATCTATTTTGTAATTTAAAAGGTATCATTGCCGATGAAAATAATATATAATGTATATCAGCAAGAGAGTTACTTTGACGGCGCGGCATTAGTGCAAAGCCGCGCGGCAGTCCAATCCATCCTTTCATTAATAACCCCCAAGGTCGAAAAGGGCGCTTTCCTTTCGGAGAGCGCCCTCGGCTTTTCTGAGGAAGATTTTATTCGCAGCCGATGTTTTAGTTGACTTTGAAAAAGATGATGATATTATAGTAACTAATACTATTGCATGGAGAAACATCGATGAAACTTATAATAATCCGTCACGGCGAATCCGAAGCGGATTTGCTTGATGTGCACGAGGGCAGAGCTGATTTTGCTTTAACCGAGCGAGGACACAGGCAGGCTCGGGCAATGGCTGAATATGCCGCGGCGCACTTTGAAATATCAAAAATATATGCGAGCACGCTTATCAGAGCAAAGCAGACAGCACAGCATTTGTCCGAAAAAATCGGCGTGCCTGTTATTTTTGACGGGGATTTAATGGAATTCAATAACGGACTTCTTGCAGGCTTGCCGAGAGATGCTGCGAGAGAAAAATATCCTATTGTTCCCAATCTTCCGATTGATAAATCCGTTTACGGGCAGGAGTCTAAGCTTGAATTCAGGCAGAGAGCCGACAAGGTGCTTTCAAAAATTATTTCCGAAACAAATGCCGATGAAACCGTTGCAATCGTTTCGCACGGCGGCTTGATAAATCAGCTTTACCGCTCGTTTCTCGATATGCCTGTCGACAGCGAATGCTTTTTCAATACCGCTGACACGGGAATTCATGTCTGGAGCATAAATGACAAGGGGCGGAGGGTTCTTTGCGCCAATTTCAGTGAGCATATTAACGGAATATGAGAATCACGGCAGGGACGACCGCGTAATACGCAAAGAATTCGGAATTTGTAATGCGTAATTCGGAATTTCGGATAGGCTCCGCCTATGACCGATTATATTCCTGAAAGTAGGGGCGACCCTGCGTGGTTGCCCGAAACGCGGTAATCAATAGTGCGGAAGTTTTTCGTTGAGAGTAGGGCGGCTTGCCCACAAGCCGCCGAAAAATTCGCTGTATTTCACGGCGGAATTCGTAGGGGTCGGCGTCCTCGACGACCCGCGAAAATCATGAATAAATAACGGAGAAAGCGTGGTTGTTTTCTTTGGTTCTTCCTGTAACTCCCTCCGTCTTTTGCTTCGCAAAATCCACCTCCCTCAGGAGGGAGGCTAAGGTTGCCGTGGCAACCTCTGAGCGCAAGCTCAGAAGCACCGACCGATTCGGGAGCCGAGACGCTGTCATTAAGTGACTGAGGGATTTCATCGCTTTTACAGAGTAATTAGCCCAATGTAGGGCGGCTTGCCCACAAGCCGCCGAAAAATGATGTGGTTTTACTTCGGGAAATATACAAGCATAGATTTATATAAAGCCGTGTTTGAACTCGGAACAACCGACTATGATGAATTTATAATTAATCACGGAGATGAAAATGAGTAATTTAGAAAAAATGGCGGATTTTTTTGCCGCCAGAGTTGATAAGTATGACGAGCATATGCTTTCGGAAGTCGAGGGATGCAGAGAGGGCTATGCAAAAATGGCGGCGCTTGTGCCGAAAACCGCAAGACGCCTGCTTGATTTAGGCTGCGGAACGGGTCTTGAGCTTGACGAAATATTGAAGCTTATGCCGGGCATTGAAGTAACGGGCGTTGATTTAACGCAGGAAATGCTTGACAGGCTGAAAGAAAAGCACTCAGACAAAAACATAAATCTGATTTGCGGCGATTATTTCACGGTTGATTTCGGCGCGGAAAAATTTGACTGCGCCGTGTCATTTCAGACCATGCATCATTTTGCACTCGAAAAAAAGCGCGAGCTTTATAAGAAAATTAATAACGCTCTTGCGCTCGGCGGCTTATATATCGAGTGCGATTATATGGTTAAAACTCAGGCAGAGCAGGATTTTTATTTTGCCGAATGTGCGCGTATGCGCCGCGAGCAGAATATACCCGACGGCGAGTTTTGCCATTATGATACGCCGTGTAGCGTTGAAAATCAGATAAGTTTGCTGAAATCGGCAGGTTTTTCAAGCGTTGAAAAAGTGTTTGAAATCGAAAACACCGTAATGCTCACCGCCCGAAAATAAAGAAAATCCCGTACTCTCGTTTGAGAATACGGGATTGATTATTTCAGGGGATTATTTAAGGTCGCCGCCGACTGAGCCGTCCCATGTGTCAACATGCTGAGCCTTCATTTCTTCCTCGTCAAACCAGCGGGTGGTTACTGCCTTTGTTTCGGTGTAGAAACGGAAGCCGTCTTTGCCAAGGCAATGAAGATCGCCGAAGAATGACTGCTTGTGACCCGTGAACGGGAAGATGCCGACGGGAACGGGAATTCCGACATTAACGCCGACCATACCACCGTCGGTTCTCTTTGCAAATTCTCTTGCGTAATAACCGCTCTGAGTGAAGATAACTGAGCCGTTTGCAAACGGATTGTTATTCATTATCTTTATGCCTTCCTCAAAGTCCTTAACTCTCTTAACGCAGAGAACGGGTCCGAAGATTTCTCTTGTGCCGATGGTCATATCCTCGGTTACATGGTCAAAGATTGTGGGACCGACATAGAAGCCGTTTTCATAGCCGGGAACAACGGGATTTCTGCCGTCGAGAACAAGCTCTGCGCCCTCCTCGATGCCTTTTTCAATCCATTTGAGAATTGACTGCCTGTGAGCCTCGGTAACAACGGGGCCGAGGGTGGATTCCTTATCGTAAGCGGGGCCGATTTTCAGCTCCTTTGCAAATTTAACAAGATATCCGACAAGCTCATCAGCGATGCTTTCCTGAGCAACGATAACAGGCAGAGCCATGCAGCGCTCGCCCGCACAGCCGAATGAGGAGTTGATAATGCCTCTTGCGCTTCTTTCAAGAGCGGCGTCCTCAAGAACAAGACCGTGGTTCTTAGCCTCGCAGAGAGCCTGAACTCTCTTGCCGTTTGCGGCTGCTCTTGAATAAATGTGAAGACCTACGCTCGTTGAGCCAACGAAGGTGATGCCCTTGATATCGGGATGCTCCATAAAAATTTCCGCTTCGTTTCTGGAGCAGGTGACTATGTTGATAACGCCGTCGGGGAGACCGGCTTCCTGCCAAAGCTCTGCAAGTCTCATGCAGGTCATCGGAGTCATCGAAGCGGCTTTGAGAACGATTGTGTTTCCGCAGGCAATGCAAACGGGCGACATCCAGCCCATGGGAATCATGCCGGGGAAGTTAAACGGAACGATGCCCGCAAAAACGCCGACAGGCTCTCTGTAAAGCACAGTGTCATAGCCCGACGAAGTGTCGCGTGTGCTCTCACCCATAAGGAGTGAGGGTGCTGAGCAGGCAAGCTCAACAGGCTCCTTAACCTTGAGAATATCGCCTTTTGCTTCGCTCCAGACCTTGCCGTGCTCGGTGGCGCACAGCTCGGTCAGCTCGTCCATATGCTGCTCGAGCAGCTCGCGGAACTTATAGATAACCTGAACCCTTTTCATAACGGGAACATTCGACCAGCTTTTGAATGCCTCTTTTGCACAGGCTATTGCGTGGTTTACTTCGTCCTTTGTGCAGCAGGGAGTCTGAGCGATAACCTCGCCCGTGCTGGGATTGTAAACATCCATGTATTTTTCGCAGGAAGAATCGAGCCATTTGCCGCCGGCGAAATATTTGAGCTTTTTAACTGCCAAGTTTAACACTCCTTCTAAAAAATATATCAAGTTATTTTATAACTTTTAAACGGATATGTCAAGAGCAGGGGGATATGTATATAAAATTTTAGCCGAAGCCATAGCAGACGGATATACAATTCGGAATTCATAATGCGTAATGCGGAATTGATGACGGGCTTCGCCCGTGCCCGATTATATTTTATAAAAGTAGGGGCGACCCAGCGTGGTCGCCCGAAAAACGGTAATAAATAACCCCCGCGCAGAGTAGGGCGGGGGACGATTTGAGGTAAGAAGTAATAGTGAATAGGTGAAAGGTGATAGTAGGGCGGCTTGACCACAAGCCACCGTGGTAATAAACTGTTTTCGCGGGTTGTCGAGGACACCGATCCCTACGAATTTCGCCGAAAGCTCACGGCATCATTAGCCTCCTTTGGCAAAGGAGGTGGATTTTGCGAAGCAAAAGACGGAGGATTGGAAGCAAAAAACAATCATTTTCACGGCGGCTTGCGGTCAAGCCGCCCTACGCTGAACGGGGATATTTTCGTCATTAATTCCGCATTCTTTGCGGAACGCTGAGGACAGCGTTCCCTACGGAAATTTGTACTGATTTTGGGACGATGTGGGCATCGTCACCTACGAAGCGCCGGCGAGAAAACAAAATTTTATTAAATAAACAACGGGCGACCACACAGGGTCGCCCCTACCTTTTGTAAAATATAATCGGTCATAGGCGAAGCCTATCCTTAATTCCGCATTCCGCATTACGCATTCCGAATTGGTTTGCGGGTCGTCGAGGACGCCGACCCCTACAATGCCGCCGAAAAAAACAAATATATTTGGGCACGGGCGCAGCCCGTCATCAATTCCGAATTACGCATTACGAATTCCGAATTTTTTCGCGGGTCGTCGGGGATACCTACCATACAAATCACGCCGAAAAACTATGCGTTTTTGACTTTTATTATATATATGAATATTAAAACGCCGTTGCGGGAAATATATTTGTGAAATTTTCTTATTATGAAAGGACGGTTTTATGGCGGTTACAGGCGGAGAATACGGAAAAATGGCAAAGAAGGCGTCGCCGCCGAGCAATTTGCTCAAAAACGGTTGCCTCGCTTTTATCATCGGCGGGCTTATCTGTGCTCTCGGCGAAGGCTTGGGCATGATATATGAAAAAATCGGCATTAACGGCGATGATGTAAAGGCGCTTGTGCCCATAACGCTGATTGTGATTGCCGCTGTGCTGACGGCTCTGGGTGTTTTTGATAAGATAGCCTATTATGCAGGTGCGGGAACGATAGTTCCGATAACGGGCTTTGCCAATTCCATTGTGTCGCCCGCCATGGAGTTTCAGAGCGAGGGAAGGGTGCTCGGCACGGGAGCGAATATGTTTAAAATCGCAGGTCCCGTTTTGGTTTACGGCTCTGCGGCGGCTGTGATTTACGGAATAATTTATTATATATTTTTGCGCTGATTAATAATAATCTGAGGGAGCTGCCTGCGGCGGCTCTTTTATTTTGCCAAAACGGTTACATATTATTGAAAACAGGGCTGATACGGCATCTGATTAAAATCACAAGCTATAAATGTTGACAACACCGTTTCTGTGTGATATACTATAACCTGATTAAAATGTAATATTGTGACCTTTTAAAGATTATGACGGAGAGAGTAGCTTTTGCATGGCTCAGGCTCAGTGAAGCGGAGATAGTGCGAACCCGCCGCCCGGCGCAGAAGCGAAAATCACTCCCGAATCGCAAACCGAAAGCGAAAATGCAAGTAGGCTTTGACGGATGCCCGCCGTTATCGGGCGCATAAAGATCGGGTTATGTGGTCGTGCTTTGCTTAAATCCTTGTCCCGTTCGGGGCAGGGCTGTTTTTTTGTTATCAGCATTTTCAAATAAATCGGAGGAATGGATAATGTACGAAAAGGTTTCGTCGAATATGGATTTCGTCACCAGAGAAAAAGCCGTGCTTGATTTCTGGAAAGAAAACCATATTTTCGAGAAAAGCATTGAGGAAAGAAAGGGCTGCCCCACCTATACTTTTTATGACGGACCGCCCACGGCAAACGGCAAGCCCCATATCGGTCATGTTCTGACCCGCGTTATCAAGGATATGATTCCGAGATACCGCACAATGAAGGGCTATATGGTTCCCCGCAAAGCGGGCTGGGATACCCACGGTCTGCCCGTTGAGCTTGAGGTTGAAAAGATGCTCGGCATCAACGGCAAGGATCAGATAGAAAAATACGGTCTTGAGCCTTTTATCAAGCTTTGCAAGGAAAGCGTTTGGAAATACAAGGGAATGTGGGAAGATTTCTCCGGCACGGTCGGCTTCTGGGCTGATATGGACAATCCCTATGTTACCTATCATAACGATTATATTGAGTCCGTCTGGTGGTCGCTCAAGGAAATCTGGAACAAGGGCTTACTTTACAAAGGCTTCAAGATTGTTCCCTACTGCCCCCGCTGCGGAACTCCGCTTTCATCACACGAGGTTGCACAGGGCTACAAGGCAGTCAAGGAGCGCTCCGCGGTTGTTAGATTTAAGGTAAAGGGCGAGGACGCTTATTTCCTTGCCTGGACTACAACTCCGTGGACTCTGCCCTCCAACTGTGCGCTCTGCGTAAATCCCGATGAAACTTATTGCAAGGTCAAGGCGGCAGACGGATACACATATTATATGGCAAAGGCTCTGCTTGATACAGTTCTCGGCTCTCTCGGCGATAAAGAAAACGGCGTTGAGGCTTATAAGATAATCGAGAGCTATGTCGGCAAGGAGCTTGAGGGCAAGGAATACGAGCCTCTGTTCAAGTGCGCGGGAGACGCCGCCGAAAAACAGAATAAAAAGGCTCATTTTGTTACTGCCGACAGCTATGTTACCATGTCAGACGGTACGGGCATTGTTCACATCGCTCCCGCATTCGGCGAGGACGACGCAAGAATAGGCAGAACCTATGATTTGCCCTTTATTCAGTTTGTTGACGGCAAGGGCAATATGACAGAGGAAACTCCCTATGCAGGCAAATTCGTAAAGGACGCCGATCCTCTTGTGCTGACCGATCTTGACAAAGAGGGCAAGCTTTTCTCTGCTCCTAAATTTGAGCATGATTATCCGTTCTGCTGGCGCTGCGACACTCCGCTGATTTATTACGCAAGAGAATCATGGTTTATCAAGATGACTGCGGTTAAGGATAATCTTGTTAAGAATAACAACACGGTTAACTGGATTCCCGAAAGCATAGGCAAGGGTCGTTTCGGAGACTGGCTTGAAAATATTCAGGATTGGGGCATCAGCCGTAACCGTTATTGGGGCACTCCGCTTAACATCTGGGAATGCTCCTGCGGTCACAGACATTCCATCGGCTCTATTGCCGAGCTTAAAGAACTCAGCGATAACTGCCCCGACGATATCGAGCTTCACCGCCCGTTCATTGACGATGTTACAATTAAGTGCGAAAAGTGCGGCGGCGAAATGAAGCGCGTTCCCGAGGTTATCGACTGCTGGTACGATTCGGGCGCAATGCCCTTTGCTCAGCATCATTATCCGTTTGAAAACAAGGAAGTCTTTGAGCAGCAGTTCCCCGCCGAGTTCATCTCGGAGGCGGTTGATCAGACGCGCGGCTGGTTCTACTCACTTCTCGCAATTTCAACCCTGCTGTTTGATAAATCCCCGTATAAAAATGTTATCGTTCTCGGTCTTGTTCAGGACGAAAACGGTCAGAAGATGTCCAAATCCAAGGGCAATGCGGTTGATCCGTTTGACGCTCTTTCAACCTACGGCGCAGACGCCATCCGCTGGTATTTCTATACCAATTCCGCTCCGTGGCTGCCCAACCGTTTCCACGGCAAGGCGGTTGTTGAGGGTCAGCGCAAGTTTATGGGTACGCTTTGGAACACATATGCGTTCTATATTCTTTATGCGAATATTGATGAATTCAACCCGACCGAGCATACTCTTGATTATTACAAGCTTTCAATTATGGATAAATGGCTGCTTTCAAGGCTCAACACCTTGATTGACACCGTTGACGGCTATCTCGGCGACTATGCAATTCCCGAGGCGGCAAGAGCACTTCAAAGCTTTGTTGACGACATGAGTAACTGGTATGTCCGCAGAGGCAGAGAGCGTTTCTGGGCGCAGGGTCTGGAGCAGGATAAGATAAACGCTTATATGACTCTTTATACCGCGCTTGAAACCGTTATTAAGCTTGCCGCTCCGATGATTCCGTTTATGACGGATGATATTTATCGCAATCTCGTTTGCAGTGTTAATCCCTCTGCTCCCGAGAGCGTTCATCTTTGCGACTATCCCGTTTCAAATCCCGCTTTTGTCGATAAAGAGCTTGAAGCTTCCATGGACGAGGTTCTCAACATCGTTGTTCTCGGCAGAGCGGCGCGCAACAGCGCAAACATCAAAAACAGACAGCCTCTCGGCAAGATTTTTGTTACCGCACCCAAGGCTCTCGCTGAGGAATACCGTGAAATCATCGAGGACGAGCTGAATGTTAAGGAGCTTGAATTTGTAACGGATTCATCATCTTATGTTTCTTACAGCTTCAAGCCTCAGCTTAAAACGCTCGGTCCCAAATACGGAAAGCTTCTCGGTGCAATCAGAGAGCATCTTGCTTCTCTGGACGGTTCGGCGGCAAAGCAGGAGCTTGATGAAAAGGGCGCGCTGACCTTTACGGCGGGCGGAACGGAGATTTCACTCGCTCCCGAGGATTTGCTCATAGAAACCGTTCAGAAAGAGGGCTTCCAAGCTGAGAGCGGCGGCGGAGTTACCGTTGTGCTTGATACAAACCTTACTCCCGAGCTGGTTGAGGAAGGCTTTGTCAGAGAGCTTATCTCAAAGATTCAGACGATGCGTAAGGACGCAGGCTTTGAAGTTATGGATACAATCAGGATTTATGTCAGCGGCAATGACAAAATAGCGGCAATTTTTGAGGCGAACAAGGCTTCGATTGCCCATGATGTTCTTGCAACCGACATAACCGCAGCTCAGGGCGGCTCCTACACCAAGGATTGGGATATCAACGGCGAAAAAGTTACCCTCGGCGTTGAAAAGAACTGAATATAGCATCAAAAGACCGTGCCCTGCATTTAAGCAGGCACGGTCTTTTTGCTGTCTCCGAAAAATACATTTATTTCAGAGGAAGAACGAGGACAGATACATAATTCGAAATTCGTAATTCGCAATGCGGAATTAATGACGGGCTTCGCCCGTACCCATTTTATATATGTTTTTGCGTTGCAAATTGTAGGGACAGCCCTCGCGGATTTCCGAGAAAACGCAAAATTTAACGGTGCAATTCGTAGGGAACGCTGTCCTCAGCGTTCCGAGGAATTCGTACAATTTCCGGCGGAATTGTAGGAGTCGATGCCTACATAGTCCCGAGTAGGGGCGACCCTGCGTGGTCGCCCGAAATACGATAATCAATAACACCCGCAGGGTAGGGCGGCTTGTGGGCAAGCCGCCCTACGCAGAACGGGGATATTTTCGTCATTAATTCCGCATTACACATTCCGCATTCTTTGCGGAACGCTGAGGACAGCGTTCCCTACGGAAATTTGTGCTGATTTTGAGCCGATTTTTGTTCAATCGGCGTATTAAGAAAATTAATTAAATAACTTGTTATAAAAATTCTGTGCTTAATACAGTTGAAAAGTTATTAATTATATGTTATAATTTACAGAAAAGAACTCAAACGTGGGTTTAAACAAGGAGGAAATCAAATGAAAAATGTCAGAAAATTAACAGCGCTTATTCTTTGCTTGTTGCTTGCGCTTTGTCCGTTGGCAGTTTCCGCAGGAGCGGCGGAAGCAAATGCGCCGAAGCTTGAGGTTGTGATTTCGTCAAACAAGCAAAGCTATAAAATCAACGAAGCTGCAGTAATTACGGTAACTGCAAAAAATATCAGCGAAGATTTGCTCAGCGAAGTCTATGTTTATGCAGATTCCGCAAAAACATCCGAATACTATATTCCTCTTATCGGCTCTTCAACAGCGGCATATGCGGCTTTTCTTGAACCCGGTGACGAACTCAGCTTTTCTTTCAACGCCATGATTTCACGAAAAGCCGACGGACTCAATTTCTTTGGAAAAATAGCTGCGTTTTTTGTTAATCTTTTTGCTAAAAAGGGTACATTCTCGGCTATGCCCGATTCAAGCAATGCGGCCGAATGCATTGCCGCAGAGCTTAAAGTTTCGCACGGCTCCGCAAAAGCAAAAATTTCCGCAGAGGGAATTTACGGCGGAGTATTCACTCCCGATAACAGCTTTACAGCAGAAGAGCTTCTTGCAAAATATAATAAAGCCGTTGTTGATACCAATAAAGCCGGGAAAATTGAGGGCTTGCAAAGATTAAAGCTTGTTGATGTTTCGTCCGACGGTGAAAGCGGAAAGCTTTTTGAAGCGCTTAAGCCCGTTTTGGAAAAGGCTATTTCAAACACATATTATTCTTATGACCATGTTCCGGGTCAGGGGCTTCTGACTCTTGAAGATATCAATTCTATAAGCGCATACAGAAATTCCGACGGCAATCTGATGATAAAAATTGATGTCAAAGATCAGGCGGACGGAGCTGATGCCGATCCCGACAATGCGGGTCCGGTTTCCAGAGCAATGGGAACATTAGGCAATATGGTCGCGGCCTTTGATGAAGTTGCTTCGACCTCCGGAATTAAGGTCGTTTCGGGAACGGAAACAATTTCACTCACATATACCGATTGTTCGGTTTGCTGCCTTATTGATTCCGAAACGGGTCTTGCCACGGCGGGCAAATGGACAAGCAATGTTGAAATGTATATCGGTGAATTGGTGATGTCTTTTAACGGCAATGAAATTAAAATGTCCGGCGCAGATATGAAATTTATCAACACAATAGAGTTTTAATACCGATAATTAAAAGCGCTCCTCTCTGCGGGGAGCGCTTGATTAATGAAAAAGGGCTGTATCTCAAACGAGATACAGCCCTGATTTGATTTTATCAGTCGCTTGTGTAGGGGAGCAGAGCAATCTGACGGGCACGCTTGATAGCGGTTGTCAGCTCGCGCTGATGCTTAGCGCAAGTGCCGGTAACGCGGCGGGGAAGGATCTTTGCTCTGTCTGAGGTGAATTTGTTAAGTCTGTTAACATCTTTATAATCGATGTATTCAACCTTATCAACACAAAAAGCGCAAACCTTTCTGCGACCCTTCTTGTTGGGTCGTCTGTCGCTTCTGTCGTAAGCCATGGATTAAACCTCCTTTTCAGTTTCGGTTAGTCGATCTCAAAACGGGAGATCGTCCTCGGGAATTTCTTTAAAATCGCCCTCATCGGCAGTTGAATATGAGGGGGCGGGCTGAGCGTTAACAAAGCTGTCGTCTCTTGCATAAGACGAGCCGCTTTCATTCTTTGAGCCGCAGAAGCTGACATTGTCAGCCACAAGCTCAACAGCCTTTCTCTTGTTGCCGTTTTTGTCCTCATACATTCTGGTCTGAATGTAGCCCTGAATGGCAATCATAGAGCCTTTGCGGAAATATTTGCAAATAAATTCCGCGGTCTGACGCCATGCGATAACATCGATGAAATCAGCCTGACGCTCCTCGCCCTGGCGGTTAAAGCGTCTGTCAACGGCTACGGTGAACGAAGTTACGGAAATTCCGCTTCCTGTGGTGCGAAGCTCGGGGTCGGCAACAAGTCTGCCCATAATTACGGCACAGTTAACCATTTTGCGACCTCCTTAGTTCTTTTTAACAATGAGTGAGCGAAGCACGCCGTCTGTAATCTTTACAACACGGTCAAGCTCTGCGGGAAATTCGGGAGCAGCCTGATAATTGAAGAGAACATAGTATCCCTCGGGCTCGTCGTTAATGAGATAAGCGAGCTTGCGCTTTCCCCATTCCTCAACGCTCTCAAGAGTGCCGTTAGCTTCAATCATAGCCTTGAATTTCTCAACGAGAGGCTGAACGGCTTCTTCTCCGTTGGCAACTGAAAAAACCATCATTGTCTCGTAGCTGATGTTTGCTGACATTCTTAAAGCACCTCCTTCTGGTCTCCGGCCGCGGTGCAGCCGCGGCAAGGAATTAAATAGTTTTAATCACATTGCTTGGGTTTTGAACACAAAACCGCAGTCAACGGTCTATTATTTTAACATAAAGGGAACAGCTTGTCAACACGAAAAGTGCAATTATTTTGATAATTTATACTGCGTCAGGTTTGTGCTTTTGCGGCGCTCGCCTCTGTCAAGCACGCAGAAAACGGGTTCTCCGTTTTCGTCGCCGTAAACGGTCATATCCTCCGCTTCAAAAACAGTGCCGATATTTCTGATAAATACTGTTTCAACCTTTCCGGTTTCAACATCAAGGCTCAGAACTCTCTTCTGGTCGTTTAATTCATCGCAGGACATATAGAGCTTTCCTCCGAACATTTCCGCGCCCTGAATTCTGTATATAGGCTCGGAAAGCGGAACGGTTTTTACAAGGCTCATATCACTGAGGTTAAACACATTGAGAACTGAAAAATCGCCTGTTTTATCCTCGGGTTCTTCTTTCCACTCCGCGGTATAGAGATAGTCTCTCTCGACATCGATTGCACACCAGGGCACGCCCTCAAGATGAAGCTCGTGGGGCAGCTCGTAATATGTTCCCGTGAATTCGAGAGTTTCGGCGTCATAGAGGGCTATGAAAGAGTTGAGATAATCGGGTCCGTCCTCAATCGCCGCATAAACCATGCCGTTATAATAACTCAGGCCGCCGATGTGGTTGCAGCCTTTTTCTTTAAGGGCGTCGGGGATTGCGTCAATGCAGACGCGAATCATTTCTCCCGATTTCATATCTGCCTTGCCGAGATGGCTGTTGCCGCTGAAATAAAAGTATTCGCCGTCATTTGTAACGCCCTGAGAGGATACATTGTAGTCAAACAAAACATAGGTTTTCTTGGCTGTGATTTCCGCACCGTCGGGCTCGGGCAGATTTTTTTCGTCTGCGCCGACAATGAGCAGCATTATCGCTGAAATCAGCGCCGCAATTCTTTTGAAAACAACATACAACTTACCTAAAGAAATCATAAAAGCATCTCCGTTATGGCATAATCATGCCTGAATATTTTATGCCATTATATCCCCAAAAACGCCGTATGTCAAATGTTTTGTCGGGTTTTGGGCTTGCAGAAAATCTCATATGGGGATATAATATATACTATAAATCTACAAACCGAGGTGATCCCCGATGAATGAACGGCTGCCGTATCTTCGCAAAAAGTCAATGAGTCTGCCCCTGACGCCCGGGGTTTACCTTATGAAAAACAAAAAGGGCGAAATAATCTATGTCGGCAAGGCAAAGGCTCTTAAAAATAGAGTAAGCTCATATTTCGGCTCGCAGAATAACCACACCGCCAAGGTGCGTAAAATGGTTGAGAATGTTGAGGATTTCGATTATATAATGTGCGACAGCGAGTTTGAAGCGCTTGTGCTTGAATGCTCGCTGATAAAACAGCACAGCCCGAAATATAATATACTGCTGAAAGATGACAAAGGCTATCATTATATAAAGATTACAAGCAACGGCTGGAAGAATATCCTTGCAGTTAAACAGAGATTTGACGACGGCGCGGAATATATAGGTCCCTACACGGGCTCATATGGAGTGACAAACGCCGTTGCAGAGGCGAAAAAAATCTTTTTGCTTCCGCAGTGCTCAAAGGTGTTTCCGCGCGACTATAATAAGAGCCGCCCGTGTCTGAATTATTTTATAGGTCAGTGCGCCGCTCCGTGCGCGGGCAAAACGACAGCCGAGGCTCATGCAGAGGCGGTTGAGCAGGCGATTGATTTTATCGTAAACGGCTCTGGCAAGGCGGTAGAGGCTCTCACGGAAAAAATGCTTGCCGCCTCGGAAAATCTTGAATTTGAAAAAGCGGCAAAGCTCAGGGACAGAATAAACGCAATAAAAAAGGTTTCCGAAAAGCAAAAGGTTGTTGCCGCTTCGGTTGAGGAGCAGGATGTTTTCGCCATGGTCTGCTCGGAAGAAAAGGCGTGTTTTTCGGTTATCAGATTTAAAAATTCAAGACTTTATGACAATGAGGATTTCATCATTGACGCGCCCGAGAATATGCCCGAGGCAAGGCACGAGCTGCTCAGAAGCTATTATTCAATGCGGGATTTTGTGCCGAGAAGGATAACGGTTGACGGCGAAATTGCCGACAGCGAGGTGCTTTGCGAATGGCTTTCCTCACTTGCGGGCAGAAAGGTTACGGCGGTTTGTCCTCAGCGGGGGGAACAGCATTCTTTGGTTGAGATGTGCCGCTCAAACGCCGCTCAGAAGCTTGCAATATATCTGGGCAAAACGGGCAGAGCAACGGCGGCTCTTGATGAGCTGGCAACGCTTCTCGGTTTAAAGTCACCGCCGAAATTCATAGAATCTTACGATATTTCACACACGGCGGGCAGCGAGAATGTTGCGGGAATGGTTGTCTTTAAGGACGGCGCACCGTTCAAAAAATCATATCGCCGCTTTGCCATAAAAGGCTTTACGGGGCAGGACGACTATGCCTCAATGGCAGAGGTCATAGAGCGCAGAATCCTGCGCTATTTTGAGGAAAAGGACAGCGGAGAGGGCTTCGGCAGACTGCCCGATTTGATTTTGCTTGACGGCGGCAGCGGTCAGGTGAATGCGGTTAAGCCCGTGCTTGAAAAATACGGTCTTGACATTCCGCTTTTCGGTATGGTTAAGGATTCTCACCACCGCACCCGCGCGATTGCCTGCTCGGGCGACGAGCTTTCGCTGACCTCAAAGCGGGCGGCTTTTACACTCGTTTCCACCATTCAGGAGGAGGTTCACCGATATTCCGTTGAGTATCACCGAAGCCGGAGAAAAAAAGCATCGCTTTCTTCATCGCTTACTTCGATAAACGGAATAGGCGAGAGCAGGTGCAAAGCTTTGCTCAGGCATTTCAAAACCGTAAAGGCGGTTTCTCAGGCGAGTGTTGAGGAGCTTGCGGCGGTAAAAGGAATGAATAAAATTGCGGCTCAGGCGGTTTTTGAGGCGTTTCACGGTCAAAATAATGCTTGAAAGGCTTGAATTTACAACTTTTTTTCCATTTGTTAACATTTGGGCTTGACATTCAATCGTGATTAGTGCGATAATAAAGTGATATATTAACGAAGCTTGCGCTTCGCGGAGGGCAGTAAATGAGAGTAATAACCGGTTCGGCAAGAGGAATGACTTTGAAAACGCTTGAGGGCAGAGATGTCCGCCCCACAACCGACAAGGTAAAAGAAGCGGTTTTCAGCATCATTCAGTTTGAAATTGAGGGGCGCAGGGTTCTCGACCTCTTTGCAGGCTCGGGTCAGCTCGGAATTGAAGCTCTCAGCAGAGGAGCGCAGAGCGCGGTTTTTGTTGATGCGGATAAAAACGCAATAAAAGTTGTTAAAGAAAACCTTGCAAAAACAAGGCTTGATTCTCAGGCTTCGGTTTTTCAGACGGATTCCGTGGCTTTTCTGACTATGACCGACAGGGTTTTTGACATTGCTTTTCTTGACCCGCCCTACGGCACGGGTCTGCTCCAAAAGGCACTTGATAAAGTGGGCGACCGCATGGCGCAGGGAGGGCTTGTGATTTGCGAGCATCCTTTCGGAGAAACGCTTGCAGACGAGCCAAACGGACTTACAAAGCAAAAAGAATATAAATACGGCAAAACGGCGGTAACCGTTTATCGGAAGGACTGATTATATGAAAACGGCAATCTGCCCGGGCAGCTTTGACCCCGTAACCATAGGTCATGTTGACATAATTCACAGGGCGGCAAAGCTGTTTGATAAGGTTGTTGTGGTTGTTATGGTTAATTACCATAAGCCGGACAGCTATTTTACCGCAGAGGAAAGGGTTGAGCTTTTAAAGCGAAGCCTTACCGACACGGATAATGTTGAAATTGAAATGTACGGCGGTCTGCTCGCGGAATATGCAAATAAAAAAGGAGCGTGCGCCGTTGTTAAAGGTCTGAGAGCCGTTTCGGATTTTGAATACGAATTTCAGCAGGCTTTAACAAATAAAAAGCTTAATCCTGAGCTTGAAACAGTTTTTGTCACCGCGAATGCGGAAAATATGTATCTTTCATCGAGCGTTGTAAAGCAGGTTTGTGAGTTCGGCGGAGATATCAGCGAATTTGTGCCCGAGCAGGTTTGCGATGACATAATCAAACGAATTAAGGAAAGGAACAGGTTTTCAAAATGAACATTGAGAGCTTACTTGATCAGATTGAAGATATTATCGAAGCGGGGTCAAAGGTACCTCTGTCAAACAAAATAGGAGTTGACGCCAAGGCGATAAAGACGGCTATTGAGGATATCCGCCTTAACCTCCCGAATGAGATAACTCAGGCGAGAGCCATCGTTGCCGACAGAAATAATATTCTCATCAAGGCAAAGGACGAGGCTGTGAACGCAGTTACGGGCGCTCAGGAAAAATCCAGAGCACTTATCTCGACTGCCGAGGATAAGGTCAGAACTCTTGTCCTTAAAACCGAGGATTACACAAAGAATAAGGTTGCCGAGGCTGAAGCTCAGGCAAAGCAGATTGTCAATACCGCCAATGAGGACGCCAAGATAATCAGAGCCAACGCTCAGCTTGAAGCGGCGGCTATGGTTGACAGCAGCGAAATCGTTGTTCAGGCAAAGGCAACGGCGGAATCAATAGCAAAAACCGCTCAGGAGGACGCGGCTTCAACAATCGCGGGCGCAAAGGCTCAGGCGGAAAATATCGTCAACGCCGCAACCGAGCAGGCGGAAAGAACCATTGAGGACGCAAGACGCCGCTCCGACGAGGCTATTGACAAGGCAAACAAGTGGTCTGCCGAAATCAGAATTGCCGCGGGCGATTTTATTGAGGATATCATGAAAACCGCCGACGAGGCTATATCAACCAGCCTTAACGAAATTCAGACCGCGCGTGCCAACATCAGAAATGTAACGGGCAAAATCGAGCCTCCCGCACAGTCATAATAAACCAAATAAAAAAGCCCTCTGCCTTTCGGCAGGGGGCATAAATATGCAGATAAGCGGTTCAAACCGAGCAGGTTCAGTCCTCATTAAACCGCATTTTTTCTTCCATTCTCAGTACCTCGGAGGCTTTTTCGAGAATAACATTCTTGCGTATGCTGTTTCGGTAAATGAGTAAAAGCTTTATTTCGCTTTCGGAAAGCGGAAGCAAATCCTCATCGTTTATCCCCGATGACTTGGGAGAATTTATAACGGCAATCGGCGTTATGTCCGCAGAGCTGTCTTTGAAAAAATCCGAAAGCAGCTCGTCAATCGTCATATCGTAAAACGAGGCAAGCCTTATCAGAATGTCAATTTCGGGCTTTCTGCCTGTTTCGTACTTTGCATAGGTTGATCTCTCTATGCCGAGCTTTTCCGCAACTTTTTGCTGGGTCAGCGAGTGCTGCTGCCTGTGCTTTTTCAGCACAGCGCCGAGTGCACCGGGGTTAATTCCCAAAAACTCTTTCATCTTTATTCTCCTTAGCTGCATTTTACGGGCATAAAAGCTCTTTACGGATTTATTATACAGGGTTTTTTCTTGGATTTCATAAAATGTGCTGCATTGGCACAAAAATTTTATAAGGAACGGTCATAAAAATGAAAAGCGGCATTTTCGATAAAACAAAATATTTCATTATTGATATGGACGGCACATTTTATCTTGACGGAAATATTATTGACGGCTCAAAGGATTTTATAGACAAGCTGCGTGAAAGCGGCAGAGATTTTTATTTTTTCACCAATAATTCATCAAATAATGTTGAAGTCTGCCGTAACAAGCTTGAAAAAATGGGCTTCCCTGTTGATGAGAACAGAGTTATAATTTCATCTCATGTTGCGGCGGCTTATCTTAACAAAAACTATCCCGGCAAAAGAGTTTTTTTGCTCGGCAACGAGCGCTTAACGGGCGATTTTGAAAAGGCGGGTATCAATCTTGTAAGCGATAATCCCGATATCGTTGTCTTAGGCTTTGATACCACGCTGACATATCAAAAAATCTGGGACGCGGTCAGATATATAGATGCGGGCGCGGTTTATCTTGCCACTCACCCCGACCTTAACTGCCCGACAGCCGACGGCTATATGCCCGACACAGGCTCAATGATTGAGCTTTTTGCGGCTTCAACCGGCAAAAGACCCGTTGTTCTCGGAAAGCCGATGACCGCAACCGTCGATTATATAACAGATATGCTCGGCTGTGAGCGTGAGGAGCTTGCCTTTGTGGGCGACCGCCTTGCAACCGACATTGCAATCGGCGCAAATCATTCCATTCCCTGCGCTCTTGTTTTCAGCGGAGTTACCACTCCCGAGGAATATGAAAAATCAGATATAAAAGCAAGCGTTGCCGTTGAAAATCTGAAAGCGCTTGCCGAGTATCTTTAAATAGAGAGCAAAATGTCAGTTCGAAACCTTCCTGACAGGCATCCGCTCAATGCCAAACAAAACTAAAGGCGCTGCATGGCAGCAAAAAGGAGCATGAAAAATGAAAAACAAAAAACTCGTCTATCTCGTTCAGGGTGCAATGATTGCGGCAGTTTATGCCGCTACAACCTATCTGAGCGCATTGCTCGGAATAGCCTACGGACCTATCCAGTTCCGCTTTTCCGAGGCGCTGACAATTCTTGCGGTCTTCACCCCCGCGGCAATTCCCGGCCTTACGGTCGGCTGTGTTCTCGGCAACATCACAAGCCCTTTCGGCGTGTGGGACATCGTTTTCGGCTCGGCGGCAACGCTGGCGGCGGCGATTTTTGCAAGGCTGCTGAGAAATGTAAAAATCAAAAATTTCCCCCTGCTTTCTCTGATTATGCCCGTTGTGTTCAATGCGCTTATTGTCGGAGCGGAAATAACATTTCTGTTTCCGAGCCAAGCGCCGAGCCTTGCGGCTTTCGTAATCGCCGCGCTTGAGGTCGGAGCGGGAGAGCTTGCCGTTTGCCTTGCGGGCGGAATTCCCGTTTATTACGGAATAAGAAAGACAGGACTTTTTAAATGATTGCTTTCAGCCGTTCCTTTTCGGAACGGCTGATTTTTTGAACACATTTTAAATATGTTTTGTGTTCACTTTACACATTGTAACACAGATTAAACATAAAATAAAGCCATAATATATTTATTGGGAGGTAAATTTTTATGGCTGTCAAAAGCTTGTCCATACGCATTGATGAGGAAATGCTAAATAAGCTCCATGTTGTTGCCGATTATGAGGGTCGCTCGGCAAACAGTCAGATACTTATTCTAATCAGAAACTCGATTGAGGAATATGAATCAAAGCACGGTAAAATCGGGAGCAAGTAAAAAATTTTGAAACCTATTGACAAATATCTATGTGATGCGTATAATAACACATAGATATTTTTCTATGTGAGGTGGCTCGCTTGAATTTGGATGATAAAAAAACGGCTGTGATTTTCAAAGCATTCTGCGATGAAAACCGTATCCGTATTCTCAAGCTTCTTAAAACAGGCGAAAAGTGCGCCTGCAAATTGCTTGAAGAAATCAATGTAACCCAGCCTACGCTGTCTCACCACATGAAAATTCTTTGTGATTCCGGAATTGTGGTCGGCAGAAAAGACGGGAAGTGGACTCATTATTCAATTTCTCCCGAGGGCGCGGCATATGCCGTTAAGGTTTTGAATGAGCTTACAAAAACAACTTGTACAGATGAAGATGAGCCGTGCTGTGAAAAGTAAACAGCTTTTCTGCACGGCTTGCAGTAAACCAAATATATCGATACATTTCAATCTGACTATATGATAGGAGGTTTTTATGGAAGCAATAAAAACAGCTTGGGATTTATTTCAAAACGAAATCCTCGGTATGCAATGGCTGAGCCGTCTTATAAATACGCTTCTGAATGCCTGCGGATTGGATACGGCAGGCAGAATAGGCGGCAGTATTCGCTTTTTCATTTATGATACCGTTAAAATTATGGTTCTCTTGGGTATTCTGATTTTAATTATCTCTTATATTCAAAGCTTTTTCCCGCCTGAGAGAACAAAAAAGATACTCGGCAGATTTCACGGAATTTGGGCAAATGTTATTGCCGCCCTGCTCGGCACGGTTACGCCGTTTTGCTCCTGCTCGTCAATTCCACTGTTCATCGGATTTACGAGTGCGGGCTTGCCGCTTGGCGTTACTTTCTCGTTTCTCATTTCCTCTCCGATGGTTGACCTCGGAAGCCTTGTGCTTTTAATGAGCATTTTCGGGTGGAAAGTAGCGGCTGTTTATGTTGCGCTCGGGCTTGTGATTGCGGTTGCGGGCGGCACTCTGATTGAAAAGCTGCACCTTGAAAATCAGGTTGAGGAATTTATCAGAAACGGACATTCGATTGACGCTCCTCAGCAGGAACTTCATTTCAAAGACCGCTTGAAATATGCGTGGGGTCAGGTCGTTTCCACGGCAAAAAAGGTTGCACCTTATGTATTAATCGGTGTAGGCATCGGGGCAATTATCCATAACTGGATTCCCGAAGAATTCATCGTAAAAGTTCTCGGCGACGATAATCCTTTCGGCGTTATTCTTGCGACTGTCGCAGGTGTTCCGATGTATGCCGATATTTTCGGCACAATCCCGATTGCGGAAGCTCTGCTCGCAAAAGGCGCATTGCTCGGCGTGGTTCTTTCGTTTATGATGGCGGTTACAACGCTTTCTCTGCCGTCAATGATTATGCTGAGAAAAGCGGTGAAGCCGAAGCTGCTCGGCATTTTTGTTGCCGTATGTGTGGGCGGAATTATTGCGGTAGGTTATTTTTTCAACGCTGTTCAAAGCATTATAATATAATTTCAGGAGGTAAATATTATGTCACTTTTTAAGTTCGGCAAGAAAAAAGAAGAAAAACAAGCTCCCGTCTGCGCCTGCGCCTGCTGCGGAAGCGAGGCAAACGAAACAAATGATTGCTGCCCTGAAGCAAAAGAAGGCATTTGCAGCATAAAAGTCTTGGGAGCAGGGTGCAAATCCTGCCACGAGCAATATGAAAATGCCAAAGAAGCAGTTAAAGCAATGGGGCTGTCGGCGGAAGTGGAATATATCACCGATATGCAAAAGGTTATGGAATACGGCGTTATGAGTATGCCCGCCATTGTGATAAACGAAAAGGTTGTATCAATGGGCAAGGTGCTGAAAGCATCCGAGGTTGAAAAACTGCTGAACAAAGCATAATTTTAATATGCAAAAAACGAGGCGTCTGCAAACGCCTCATTTTTTATTCCCGCTCAATCTGCATTGCTCGCTCCTCGCCGATATTTTCAAGGCAGGTGAATTCTCCGCTGACGGTGCAGCCTTTATCCGAAGAATTGCAGGATATATCGGCTTTTTCCAATTTCAGATAGCGGAAGTCTGCCGCGCATTTATCGAAAAATCTCAGCAGCGCAAGGGCTTTTGTCCTTTCTTCGCTTAGCTTTTCCTCGGAGTCCTCATAAACGGTTTCGAAACATTCGGTTATTCCTACGGGCAGGGTAACGCCGTTAATATAAAGCATACTTTTGTTGCGGTAGGCATTCTCGCCTGTTTTGCCTATCGGAACCGAAAAAATCAGAAAATCCAAAATGCAGCTCTTTTTTTCATCGGCGATTTTTTTGACGGAAAGCGTGCTGTTTTGTGATACTGCCGTGCTTCTCGCCGTTCTGGCAACAACATAGCCGCTTGCATGGCAGAAACGCACGGTCAAATCCTTGTTTTCTTTCGCTCCGCTTATCAGCAGATTTCCTTTCAGAACGGCAGAGCCGATTTTTTGAGCCGGAGTTCCGCTGAAAGAGCGCAGAATTACAATCTGACCGTCGCGCGCGGCAACGATATCCGTCGGTTCGCTGTCGGCGTCAATTTTGGTTTCGGGCTTTCTCTCGCGCACTTCTATTCTCGCCGCGCTTCCTGCAATGTTTATGTTGAGCCAAGACAACTCGGGAAGCCTTTGCAGGGCGGCGATTTCGGTTGACCTTATGTCAATTCTCGAGCCTGCCACGCCCACCTTTACTCCGAGCTGCTCAAATACCTCGGTTATTTTTTCGGAGGGAACCGCGGAATTGCCCGTCACATCTATGCTCCAAATCCTCGTTGACAAAACGGTGATTATGCAAACGCAAAGGCAGGCGCCTATAAGCACTCCGATGCGGCGGCTGTGGCGCTCAATAAAAAACGGCAGACCGTGTTTTCGGCTGAGCCTGACCCTCATACCCGATTTTTTTGCGGCGGAGCGTATCCGCTTGTAGCTCGGGCAGTCCGTGCAGGCGGATATTACCGAGTTTTCGCATTTAAGCTCCCAAAGCGTTATTCTGTTAAGCTTGCAGAGATTTATAAACCGCTCGGGGAAGCCGCCGCTTGCCGTAAAGCTGACATAGCCGAAAAGAAATCTGAAAAGCTTTAAAATGAGCATTTTGCCCCTCCAATTTATAAGAGAATACTTGTGATGACGCCCTTGATTACCGCCTGCCCGTTCTGCATTGAAACAACGGTCAGATCGCACCCGCAAATTCTGACGGTCTGCCTGCCCGTGTTCAGCGCAATGGCGCAGTCGCTGTATTCGAGCACGCCGCGGCAGCCCTCAATTATTGCCTCTCGGTTGCCCGAAAGCTCAATGTGAGCATAACCCGAAACGGCGTCCTGCGGCAGGTCAAGATTTCTGCTGAGTGCTTCAAGTATTTTTTCGCTCCGCTTCTCCGTGCGGCAGTCTTTCTTTTTCAAACCCATTCCTCCCAAACTTGTAACTGAAAAGCTCCCGAGTGCTTATTTTTTCTGTTATAAAAGTATGATAACCGGGCATTAAAAAGAACGCTGCGGACATAGAATGTTACGGAAACCGCATCGGGCAACGGCGCGGCAAATAACCGAGAGGGCGATAAATTTGAAAAGAAAAGATTATGCATTGACGGCGGCGGGGCTTGCAATGTTTGTTCTGCTGTTTGTTTTTGCGGAGGATTTCAGCGGCGGATTTTCACGGGGGCTTGCCTGCTGTGCCGAAACAGTTATACCGTCCATGTTTCCTTTTTTGGCGGCGGCTTCGCTGGCGGGGGCGGGGGAGCTGCCGCCAAAAATAAAAAGGTTTGCAGAGCCTGCGGCAAGGCGACTGTTTAAGCTGCCCGCCGAAGGGCTGACGGCGGTTGTTATAGGCTTGTTTGGCGGCTATCTTGCGGGAGCAAAGGCGGCGCAGGCTCTTTATTCCTCGGGCAGAATAACGCAGGGTCAGGCGCAGAGAGCGGCAATGTTCTGCATAAGCCCGGGAATAGGCTTTTCGGTAACGGCGGTCGGCACAGTTATGCTCGGCTCAAGAGAGGCGGGCAAAATTATTTTGATTTCCGTTTCTCTTGCGGCGGTTATTCTCGGAGCAGTCTGCGGCTTGTTTCCCGATAATTCCGAAAAATCAACACCTGTATTGAAAGAAAAACCGACATTTTCACAGGCTGTTGTATCGGGCGTTTCATCAAGTGCGGCGGCAATGCTGACTGCCTGCGCCTTTATAGCGTTTTTTTCGGGGATTACGGCTGTTATTGACAAACGGATTGCTTCGGAAAGCGCGGGAGCGCTGATATCCTGCCTGCTTGAAATAACGGGCGGCTGTGCGTCGGCGGCGGGCAGAGCTTCTTTGCCGCTGATTTGCGCGGCGTGTGCCTTCGGCGGCGTATGCGTTCATCTTCAGATTTTTGCGGTCGCGGGAAAAGTCGGAATTAAAATACTGCCATTTTACATATGCAGAATTTTGCACGCCCTGCTTTCCTTTGCAATATGCGTTTTTATTATTAAGCTTTTCCCGATGAGTGAGTCGATTTTTCTTCCGATTTCAAAAAACGCCGCGCTCCGGTCATTTTCCGCGCCCGCTTCGGTTTCTCTGCTGCTTCTTTCCGCCCTGCTGATATTAGACCTTGATAACGGCAAAAAAATGTGTTAATATTGCCGTAGAAAGGGTGTTGAAAGATGAAGAGAAAGCTTCTTGAAAAAAAGAAATATCCCGCCGCCTGTGAATATTGCAAAAACGGCAGACTTTCGCCTGACGAAAAATCCGTGCTTTGCATTAAAAAAGGAATTGTTGAGCCTGACGGCAGGTGCAGAAAATATTCATATGACCCTTTGAAGCGCAGACCCAAAAAGCCTTTGCTTGTTGAAAAGGCAGACCCCTCGGAGTTTGAGCTTTAATAATGAAATAAAGAGGAATAAAGATATGAAAGCTGTTAAGGAATTTATATGCAATCCGTTGCCGACTGCCAACTGCCACGCATCGACCGTCTTGCCTTTGCCTGACGGAAGCGTTGTTTCCGCTTGGTTCGGCGGAACAAAAGAGGGCAAGGACGATGTGGATATCTGGTATGCCCGCAGAGATGATTCGGGCTGGAGCGAGCCGCAAAAGCTCAGCCGCGCCCGCACCCTGCCGCATTGGAATCCCGTTTTGTTTTTGAGAAAAAACGGCGAAATACTTCTGTTCTTTAAAGTCGGCAGAAAAATTCCGTCATGGAGAACCTTTGTCAGCGTTTCAAAGGACGGCGGCAGAAGCTTCGGCGAGGCAAGGGAGCTTGTGGAGGGCGACAGAAGCGGAGGCAGAGGACCCGTTAAGAATAAATGTATACGCCTTTCCGACGGGTGTGTGCTTGCGCCTGCGTCAAGCGAAAGCAAAGGATGGCATTGCTTTGTTGATTGTTCGGCTGATGAGGGTGAAACCTGGAAAAAATCTTCTGCGGTCAAAACCGAAAGAACCGCTCCGATATTAAACAGAGAAAACGGCTACACCGCAAATAAAATTCCCATGATACAGCCCACTCTCTGGGAGTCCGCTCCGGGTAAGGTTCATATGCTCACAAGAACCTCGGTCGGCAGAATTTACAGAAGCGATTCGGAGGATTACGGCGAGAGCTGGTGCGAGGCTTACCCTACCTGCCTGCCCAATAACAACAGCGGAATTGACCTTGTCGCCGTTCCCGACGGTACAATTTTCCTTGTATCAAACCCCGTGGAAGAAAACTGGGGCGAGCGCTCTCCTCTTACGCTGAGCAAATCTGAGGATAACGGCAAATCGTGGGAAACGGTGCTGACGCTTGAAGAAGAAAAAATCGACAGCGAGTTTTCCTACCCCGCCATTGAATATTTTAACGGCTCACTTTACATTACCTATACCCATGAGCGCACCAATGTTGCATTTTGGAAAATAGAGCCGTGAAAATGAGAAAACATTCACGGTTTGTTTAGCTTGCGTTTATTTTTCGTCATCGGGCAATTTATTTTCACCGAATATAATAAGCTTGTAAAAGCTCGAAAAATGAAAGGTGATGAATTGCTCTATGTCAAAGGTTTCAAAAACAACGCATTTCGGAATTCAGAGAAAGATTGTCGCAAATATGACAACCGAGAGCTGGCACGATGTGCCCCATGTAACATATATTTATGAGCCCGATGTTACCCATTTTCTTGAAATCCTCAAGGAAATGAATTCGGAGCCCGGCAGAGCAAAAATAACGATTAACACCATTTTGCTCAAGGTTATAACCGAGGGCGTTAAGGCGGCTCCTCAGGTTAACGCTCACATTGAATTCAACAAAAGATTTGTCAGCGGAACCATCAAGGAAATGAAGGATATTAACATTTCCGTGCCGTGGATTCTTCCGAGCGGAGAGATGATGACGATAAATCTGCGCGATATGGGCAACCGCTCGCTCGACGATATAACCGAGCTGATGGCTCAGACCGCAAAGAAGATGGAAAAAACCAATCTTGACGAGGCAATGTATTCCGTTTCGATTGACAACACAATGAAAGCTCTTAAAAAGGGTAAAATAATCAAGGTTCTCGGCAGACTGACGGGCGCTTCCTTCGGCAAATCAAAGGTCAAAGGTCTGTCGGGCTCGGAGAGAAAGAAATATTATTCTCTTCCCGAGGACGAGCGCTTAACCAAGGAAGATATCGAGCAGGGAACCATCACCGTTTCCAATATCGGCTCAACTTACAGAAATCAGCGCGGCGCAATGGCTTTGCTTGAAATAATTCCGCCTCAGATTTTTGCAATCGGCATAGGAGCAACGCAGAAAAAGCCCGTTGTGGTTCAGGATGATAACGGCGTTGACAGAATTGATATCAGGCAGGTTTTGCCCATGTGCATAGCCTTTGACCACAGAGCGCTCGATTTCGGAGAAATTGTTCCGTTCCTTGAAAGGCTCGATGATATCTTTGATAATCCCGAGCAGATTAAAAATTGGTAAAATACAACTTATTTGCTGTCACTCCAATAGAAAATTAATAAGAAAAAACGGCTTGTATCGTTGCAAGCCGTTTTTTTCTTTTTTTAACATCTCCCAAGCGGCGGAATATCATAGGAATAGAAAAGTGCAAAAAAACTGCTTTTCATGGGAGAGAAATTTATGAGCGATTATTTTCGGTTAGATAAAATAAAGCCCGGCGAGCGGGCGATAGTCAGGGAGCTGAGAGCCGAGGGCGGTATGCGCCGCAGGCTGATGGATATAGGTCTTACGGCAAACACGGGCATTGAGTGCGTTGGCAAAAGCCCGATGGGCGACCCCGCCGCCTATCTTATCAGAGGGGCGGTTATTGCCCTGCGTGCGCGGGACTGCGCGGACATAATGGTTGAATATTCACGAGGTGATTGATTTGGGCATTTCAAACAGCTCCGCAGGCATAATTGAAATCGGCGTAAATAAAAAGGAGGGCGATTTTTCGGTTGCTCTTGCGGGCAACCCCAATGTGGGCAAAAGCACGGTGTTTAATGCTCTGACGGGGATGAATCAGCACACAGGAAATTGGCCGGGCAAAACGGTTTCGTGTGCAACAGGCTTTTTTCGCGGCAGGGAGCGTGGATATGTTATGGTTGACATTCCCGGTACATATTCTCTTATGGCTCACTCGGCGGAAGAGGAGGTTGCGAGGAATTATCTTTGCTTCGGCGAGCCCGACGCCGTTGTTGTTGTGTGCGACGCAACCTGCCTTGAAAGAAACATGAATCTCGTGCTTCAAACGCTTGAAGTTTCGGACAATGTTATTGTTTGCGTAAATCTTATGGACGAGGCGGCGAGAAAGGGGATATCCGTTGATCTCGGGCTTCTTTCCGAGAGGCTCGGAGTTCCCGTTGTGGGCACTCAGGCACGCAAAAAAAAGAGCCTCGCTCCGCTTGTTGAAGCTCTTGACCGTGCGCCCCAAAGCCGCAAGCCCTTTAAAATCAAATATTCATCGGCGATTGAGAAAGCAATAGCCGCCGTGGAACCTGCCGTTTCACAAAGGGCGGCAGGGAAAATAAACAGCCGATGGCTCAGCCTGCGCCTGCTTGACGCCGATGAAGCGCTGAAAAAAGAAATATCGGATTATCTCGGAGCGGATTTTTTTGATATGCCCGAATTAAGGCTTGCTTTGATTAAAGCGAGAGAAATTCTTGACAATGCAGGCATAAGTGACAGCGGGATTTGCGATGAGGTGGTAAGCGGGCTTGTAAGCGCGGCGGAGGATATATGTCGGGGTGCAGTTAAGGGAAGCGGAGAATACTGCGCCGCCGACCGCAGGCTTGACAGACTGCTCACAAGCCGCCTGACTGGTTATCCCGTTATGATACTTTTACTTATATTTATATTCTGGCTCACGGTTACGGGCGCAAATTATCCGTCGGAGCTTTTGTCGGGCTTCCTTTTCGGGCTTCAGGATAAGCTTTACGCGCTGTCTGTTTCGGCGGGAGCGCCGCAATGGCTGTGCGAGTCGCTCATTATGGGCGTTTACCGGGTGCTTGCGTGGGTGGTTTCGGTTATGCTGCCGCCTATGGCAATCTTTTTCCCGCTGTTTACCCTGCTTGAAGATTCGGGATATCTGCCGAGGATAGCTTATAATCTTGATAAGCCGTTCAGGCTGTGCGATGCCTGCGGCAAGCAGGCGCTGACAATGTGCATGGGCTTCGGATGCAATGCCGCAGGGATAATCGGCTGCCGAATAATCGATTCGCCGCGAGAAAGACTGCTTGCCGTTCTGACAAACAGCCTTGTGCCCTGCAACGGCAGATTTCCGACCATGATTTTGATTATAACAATATTTTTTATAGGAACTGCGGGCGGAGCGTTTTCGTCCGTGCTTGCCGCCGCCGCGCTCACGGGCGTTATCCTGCTCGGAGTGCTGATGACCTTTGCGGCAACAAAGCTGCTGTCAAAAACGGTATTGAAAGGCGTTGCATCCTCGTTTACGCTTGAATTGCCGTCTTACCGCAGACCGCAGATTGCAAAAACGCTTGTCCGCTCGATATTTGACAGAACTCTTTTTGTGCTCGGCAGAGCGGCGGCGGTTGCGGCTCCTGCGGGTCTTGTTATATGGCTTGCGGCGAATGTCAGCGTTGCGGGGGCAACCCTGATTGAGCATATTTCGGGCTTTCTTGACCCCTTTGCGCGGCTTATGGGTCTGGATGGGGTTATACTGATGGCGTTTATTCTCGGTTTTCCCGCCAACGAAATCGTTATTCCGATTATACTTATGTCCTATTCCGCCCTCGGCTCTCTGCCCGAGCTTGGCAGTGCGGCGGATATCGGCGCGGTTTTTGCTCAAAACGGCTGGACGCGTGCAACTGCGCTGTGCGTGATTTTGTTTTCGCTGATGCATTGGCCGTGCTCCACAACTCTGATAACGATAAAAAAAGAAACGGGCAGCCTGAAATATGCTTTTCTTGCCGCCGCTTTGCCCACGGCAATGGGGATAATCGCCTGCATTATCGTAACGGAGATAGTGAGGGTAACGGGCTTTGCATAATGCTTTCTTTTGCGGTTTGTGTTGACTTTTGCGGGTTAAAGTGCTAAACTGTTAACGGCTTGATGAAACAACGGGGGCAGAATAAATGTCCTTATTTCAACCGAGAAATAAAAGGTAAAAAATTCAAACCTCTTTGACCTATGCGAGGCTTGAGGTTCGGACGGAGGAAAGCTTTAAATGACGGGAACTCTTGTTAACTGCGCCGCAGTTATTGCGGGCGGTGCGATAGGCGTGATTTTTAAAAAAGGAATAAAAGACAGCTATACCGAGGGGATAAACAGGTCGCTCGGAATTGCCATTTTCATAATCGGACTTAACGGCGTTATTTCAAATATGTTTTCGGTTGCCGACGGCAAAATTTCAAGCAGCGGAGAGCTGCTCCTTGTTGCGTTTTTGGTTTTGGGAACGCTTATCGGCGAGGTTTTCAAGCTTGAAAGCCGATTCGGCAAATTCTGCGAAAAGATTGAGAAAAAATTCAGGGCGGGCGGTTTCGCCTCGGGCTTTATAAACGGAACAATTCTGTTCTGCGTGGGCGCAATGGCTATAATCGGCTCAATAAATGACGGCTTGACGGGCGACAGCTCCGTGCTTTTTGTTAAAAGCGCGCTTGACTGTATTTCAGCGATTATTTTCGGCGCAACGCTCGGCTACGGAGTTATATTCACATTTATTCCTTTGCTGGTTTATCAGGGCGGCATAACTCTGCTTGCGGGCACCCTGAGCGGAATTCTTCAGGGAGAGCTGCTCAGTCAGGTCTGCATGGTAGGCTATGCGATAATCATAGCGATAGGCATAAACTTTATTTTCGGCAAAAAGTTCAACACGCTCAATATGCTTCCGGGAATTCTTCTGCCCGTGGTATATCACTACATTTTGGTTTTAATTAACCTTATAAAAGGATAAGAAAAAAGCGAGGCGCACAGCCTCGCTTTTGTTATACTGCTTTATTCATTCCCGCAACGATATTCGTTCCGAATTTAACCTTGAATTTTATTTTCTTTTTATCGGGCTTTATTTCAGCCGAAACGGCGCCGTAGCGGAATGCCTGCCTGAGCAGAGCCGCTGTATCTTTGTTTTCGCTGAAATTTTTGGTTGCAAGAGGCTTTGACCATTTTTCGCCGATTGCTTCATAGCTGTCATAGGTTAAATCGGCAGGGGGCAGGTTTGCTGAGAAAAGGAAGTCGCAGAGATTTCCGCTGCCCTTGAAATCGCCGAAAAGCCATGAAATTCCCGCGTCATTGAGCGCGGTGAGCGAATAGTCGAGATTTTCCTCTGACCTTATCTTGCAGACGATGAACGGAATTCCGCCGCTCCTGAGCTCACGCACACCCCTGACGAGCGAATTCGTTTCGTATGTGGTGTGGAAATGCGAATAAAGACCGAAAGCAATGTTTTTGCCCGTGCATTTTTCGGCATCGGGCAGGGTTTCGGGTGCGCCGACGGCTTCAAAAATTATAATATGGTTTTCGTCAACTGTTCGGATAGCTTTATATATTCTCTGATAGAATTTATGAAGCGCGTCAAGCTTGCTTTCCCACTCGGCAAAGCGGTTGAGAGGTCTGTTGAGCAAGTCATAGGCGGCAACGGCAGGCTCGTCTTTGAAATGGGCGGCAACCTGAGTCCACAGCCTGATTACTGCGTTCCTCGCCTCAAAGCCCGCTTTGGTTGATTCAAACAGCACGCTTTCGCTCTCCTTACCGCAGGAGGAAGAGGTGTTTTGGAAGCCGGGGGCGGCATGTAAATCAAAAATCACATAAAGCCCCGCTTTGCGGCATTTGGAAACAAGCAAATCAAGCCTGTCAAAGTCTATATCGGCTTTGCAGTTTTCCTCTTTGAAGAGGTAATTATATCTCAGCGGAATTCTTACGCAGTTTGCACCGAGCTTTGAGATATATTTCAAATCGGCGGGCATTATGAAATTTTCCTCATATTTTTTTATGATTTCCCGTGCGCCGTAATTGCCGAAGCGGTTTTCGAGAGCGGAAAAGACATCATATCCGCGCGAGGGAACGGGCAAATCCTCTTTTTGATAAAAGAAAAGGTCGTCATTGAGATTTATTCCGCGCAGTTCTACACATTCACCGCAGGCGGAAATAAATCCGTCGTTTTCGGCGCGCAGCAAATCAGCGTCGCAAATCGGCTTTTTTGCGCGGGCTTTAATGAAGCCGTAAGCCGCGGGCAAAACGGCGGCGGCAGCTCCCGCGGCACAGCCGGCAGCCATGATTTTTTCACTGTCCGTCAATTAAAGCTCCTCCTTTTTTGATTTTCGCTGTTTAAACAGGGTAAAGAGAGAAATTATTATCCAAAGAGCGGCTATTCCGAGCGCCGCTCCGCAGCAGTCAACAAAAAGGTCAAACAGTCGGCAGGCTCTGCCCTCCACAAAGAGCTGATGAAATTCATCGCTTGCGGCGTAAGCCGCAGTCAGCACAAAGGTTAAAACCGGTCGGTAATATCCGAAAGAGGAATAGAGCGCCGTGAAAAGCAGAACTGCAAGCCCTGTAAATTCGAGAAAATGCGCCGCTTTTCTGATTATCCATATGCTCAAAGGCGAGCCGAGCCAAAACCGCACACTGTCGCTGAGTTCCCGTGACTGATCGCCGTTTTGCGAAGAAAGATAGAATATAACAGCCATGCAGGCGGCGGTCAAAGCCCATGAAACTATCTGAAAAATCCGTTTTTTCATCAGTCAAACCTCTTTGCACCTATAAAGCTGACGGTGTTTTCCGAGCCTGCAACGGTTATTCCCTCTGTATCCTCCGCCGTAACAAATCGGCTTGAGCGTGAATAAAGGGGGAAGCAGACGGCTTGCTGTAAAATATAGGTTTCCGCCGTATAGCAGCCGCCGAGCAGTTCATCATCACCCTCGGATTCAAGCAGTCTGCCGATTATCATATCGTATTCCTCGGAGGGGAAACGGAAAATTCCGCCGCCCTCAAACGAGGCAAGAAAATCGACAGCACTTTCATACGGTGATTCAACGCCCGTCAGAGCTATCTGATAATTGCCCGCTTCAACTGCACTCAAAATCTCATCGGAGGTTTTGTTGACAACGGTTACGGCAATGCCTATGCCCATGGTCTGCTGCCAGATCTGTAGCTGGCGGCGCACGGCTGAGTCAAGCCAATCGGGGCAGAGCACGGTCAGAGTTATTTTATCCGTTTCAAGCTCGGTCAGAGCCTGCTGCCAAAGAGCGCAGGCAGATGAGGTGTTATATTCGATTGACGGAGTTTGAGAGCCTGCCGCCTCGCGGTAGTTCTTTCCGCCCGCGCTGCAGCTTTCGGGAATAAATCCGCTCATAGGCTTTGCATTATCCGTTTCGGCAAAAAGCTCCCTGTTGACGGAGCTGCAAAGAGCAAGGCGCAGATTTTTGTTTTTAAGATATTTGTCCGAGCAGTTAAAGAAGAAACCGAAAACAGAGTTAGCGGATTCCTTGACGGTTACGGAGTTTTCGGGGGTTGCACAGTCGGGCGGCAAAAGCGCGGCACTGAGATTGCCTGCGGCAATCTTTTTTGCAACCGAATCGTAATCGGAGTCAAAGCTGAAGCTTACCGATGAGGGAACAACCGTCTGACTGCCCGAATAGAATTTGTTTCTTCTGATTGTAAGCGATGATTCGGAATCCCACGAGCTGACATAGAAAGGCCCGTTGCAGAGAATGTGTTTGTTTGAAAGCCCGTAACGCCCGTTCATTGCGTTGAAAAATTCTTCGTTGCAGGGCATAAAAACGCTTTCGGTCAGCCTTTCAAGCAAATCGGGGCAGGCTTCGTGCAGCTTTATAACAAGCGTGTTTTCGTCTGGCGCATAAACTCCGAGCGAATCAACGCCGAGTGCGCCCGAATAGATTTCATAGGCATTTTCTATCGGAAAAAGCACATGGGCGTATCTCGAGCCCGTCTGCGGAGAAACGGCTCGCTTCATTGCAAAAACAAAGTCGGCGGCGGTTACGATTTCGGCAGAAAACTTTTTATAGAATTCCTCGCCGAACTCGTTTTTGAGCGAGATGGGGCAATACCACTCCGTTCCCGGCTTCAGATGAAAGGTATATTGCAGACCGTCGGAGGATATCTCCCATGTTTCGGCTAATCCGGGTATAACTTCTCCGTCTGCCGATAGGCGCACAAGCCCCTCAAATGTGTTGTTTATTATAAGCTGAGCGTCGGATTCCTTGGCATACTGCGGGTCAAGGGTTGAGGGGGATGCACTCAGAGCGTAAAAAATCTGTTTGTCCTCACCTCTGCCCGAGCAGGATGCAAGAGAAAAAATCAAAACAGCCGTTAATATCACAGAAAGCAAACGCTTCATTTGTTTTCCTCCATCCATTTTGCAAGCTGGTCGGCAAGCGGATTGCTGGCGGTTTTTTGCTTTGCCTGCTGCTGCATATAATGGGCAACATCTCTTTTGCCCGCGCCCGCGCTTTCTTTCCTCTTTTCAAAATCCGAAAGCTTTTCGCGGTAGCCGCAGACACAGTAAAACGCTTTTTTATCGCCCTCACCGCGCATTTCAAGCTTTTTGTGACATTCGGGGCAGCGGGCGTTAGTGATAACGGAAATGCTTTTTCTGTAGCCGCATTCCCTGTCCTGACAGACGAGCATTTTCCCCTTTTTGCCGTTGACCTCAAGCAGATACTTGCCGCATTCGGGGCAAGGCTCGCGGGTCATATTGTCGTGCCTGTATTTTACATCGCCGTTTTTAACTGCGTTAACGAGCGAGCCTGCGTAGGAACGCATTTCTTCAATGAATTTTCCGCTGTCTGCACTGCCTTTGGCAATGAGCGAAAGCCGCTGTTCCCAACGGGCGGTAAGCTCGGCGGATTTGAGGTCGGGCGGCACTATTTCAATAAGCTGTCTGCCCTTTGAGGTCGGGAATATCTCTCTGCCTCTGCGCTCAACGCAGAAGGAGTCAAAGAGCTTTTCGATAATATCGGCTCGGGTGGCGGGAGTTCCGAGTCCGCCCGCTGTTTTCAGAGCGTCACGCAGTGAGCCGTCGTCAACCTGACCCGTCGGGTTTTCCATTGCCGAAAGCAGGGTTGCTTCGGTATATCTTGCAGGGGGAGCGGTTTTACCCGCGCAGAGGCGCACTCCGTCAACGGGAAGCGCCGCGCCCTGAACAAGCGACGGAAGCTGCTGAGACGCGAGGTCATCGCCGTCATCGTCATCATCGGAAAGTGAAGAATCGTAAAGAGCTTTCCAGCCTGCGGATTTTACCGTCTGACCCTTTGTATAAAATTTGTGCTTGCCAACGGTAATCGTTACCTGCATTTCGTCATATTCAAACGGCGCGCTCAGAACCGCAAGGAAGCGGCGCACAACAAGGTCATATATATGGCGTTCCTCGCGCGAAAGCTTGTTGAGGTCAACATATTGCTCGGTAGGAATTATGGCATGGTGATCCGTGACCTTGGCGTCATTGACAATGTATTTCAGAGAAAGCGGCTTTGCTCTGAGAACGGCGTTTGCCGCTTCTTTATAAGGACCGACGGCAATCGCTCTGAGCCTCTCGGGCAAAGTAGCCGCAACATCTTTTGTGATATATCTTGAATCCGTTCTCGGATAGGTCAGCAGCTTGTGCGTTTCATAAAGGCTCTGCATTAATGAAAGAGTCTGCTTTGCCGAATAGCCGTATTTTTTGTTTGCATCGCGCTGAAGCTCGGTTAAGTCATATGCGGCGGGAGGAGCTTTGAAGCGATATACCTTTTTGACCTCCGAAAGCACGCCGCGCTTGCCTTTGACATCATCGGCAACCGACTGAGCCGCCGAGTCAAAAAAGCGAGCCTGACCGTGTGAATCTTTATATATTGCGGAAAATCCGTCGAAATCAGCCTTTACGGTGAAATAATCCTTGGGTCTGAATTTCAGAATTTCATCCTCACGCTTGACTATCATTGCAAGGGTGGGGGTCTGAACTCTGCCTGCCGAAAGCTGGGCGTTATGCTTGCAGGTGAGCGCACGGCTGACATTCAGCCCTATGAGCCAATCCGCCTCGGCGCGGCACTGCGCGCTTTTATAGAGATTATCATACTGCGAAGCGGGTTTGAGCGAAGCAAAGCCCTCTTTTATCGCTTTATCCGTCTGTGAAGAAATCCAGAGGCGGAGCATGGGCTTTCTGCAATTTGCTTTCTGAATTATCCAGCGGGCAACAAGCTCGCCCTCGCGCCCCGCATCGGTTGCAATAACAACCTTATCAACCTCGGAGCTGCCGAGCAGAGAGCTGACAGCCTTGAATTGCTTGGAGGTTTGACCGATAACCACAAGCTTCATGTGCTTTGGCAGCATGGGAAGATCCTCCATGCGCCAGGTTTTGTATTTATTGTCATATGCCTCGGGGTCGGCAAGAGTTACAAGATGACCGAGAGCCCAGGTTACTATATATTTATCGCCGATAATACAGCCGTTTCCGTTCTTTTTGCAGCCCAAAACCCGTGCAATGTCACGCGCTACCGAGGGCTTTTCCGCCAAAACAAGAGTTTTTGCCAAAATATCCGCTCCGTTCCGTGATGAAGCAACCCTGAAATCAATCGCTTCATCAATATATTTATCCATATTATATGATATCAGAAATAATATCGGTTTATTTTCCGGATTTGCAATATAATCAAATTTATCGGCAAAGTTTTCCGGATTTTTATAAATCTGTTTGCTAAGGGAGCAAAAAAAGCCCGGTAAGCTTTATTTTTATCGCAAACAATTATTCGGCATACTTGCAAAATTCGCACCGATATGATATTATCATATAAATAACTGTATAGTGGGTGATGCTTTGAAAAAAATCAGAGCCGTCCTGTTTTATTTGTGGCAGTTTACTTTTGCGTTGCTTCAAAATATTATAGGGCTGATTATGCTGGCAATCTACAAGCCGAAAGGCGCTCAGAGCGAATGGTATCACAACGCGTTGATAACCTATATCGACAAGAAGAATTTCGGTGGCGTTTCTCTCGGAATGTTTATTTTTATCAACAAAAACAAAACGGGCGATGCGCTTCACGATATTAAAATCCACGAATACGGCCACACCGTTCAGTCAATGCTCTTAGGTCCCGTATGGCTGCTTGTTATTGCTCTCCCGTCGGTCATCTGGTGCTCTCTGCCCGCTCTTGTAAAGCTCAGAAAAGAGAAAAACATTTCCTATTATTGGCTTTACTGCGAGGGCTGGTCAAACCTATGCGGTCTTTGGGCGACCAAAGAGAGATTTTTAACCGCAGAATGTCTCAACAGGGGCAGATACGGCAAGCCGATTAATCCCAACAGAAACAAGCGAAAAGATATTAAAGGCAGAAGGAGGAAGAAATGATGGAAAAGAAATATTTAAAAGCGAGCGAAACCTTCTCATTCTCAATCTCGGCGTTCGGAAGAAGTATGATTTATACCCTTATGTCAACGTTTCTTCTCATATTTTATACAGACGCCATGCAGCTCACGCCTGCCCACGCAGGTCTGATAATTCTTGCCGCGAGAATTTTCGATGCCGCCAATGACCCGATTATGGGCATTATTGCCGATAAAACAAACACCAAGTTCGGCAAGCTGCGTCCTTATCTCCTCTTTTCTCCGTTCCTTATAATGATTGCAACGGCGGCTCTGTTTTATGTTCCGAATTTAGGCTACGGTGGCAGACTTGCCTACGCCACAGTTACATATATCATCTGGGGCATTTGCTTCACAATTCAGGATGTTCCGTTCTGGGGCATGAGCGCCGTTGTATCTCCGCTTGAAAACGAAAGAAATAAGTTCCTTTCAACTGCAAGAATATTCAGCACCATCGGCGGAGTTGTTCCCACGCTTGTTGTTCCCGCTCTCAGAAACGGCATGGGCAACACAAAGGGCTATTTTGTCAGCGGACTTATCTTTGCCGTTCTCGGCTCAATGATTTCACTTTCTGCGTTCTTCGGCACAAAAGAAAGAGTTGAGCAGAAAAAAGAAAAGGTTACCGTTGGCGAAATCGTTTCGGCATATGTCAAAAACAAGCCGCTCCTGCTTCTCATTGCTTCGAGCGTTCTCGGCTCGGCAATGCTTATGGCTCAGACCTCGGGCAGCTACCTTGCAACTTATCTTATAAAGGATTCGGGTGTTATCCCCAAGGGAACCGTTCAGACGGTTATGACCGTTGCAATCGGCGCAGGTATGCTTGTAGCGATGGTTCTTATGCCTGTTCTCCGCAAAAAAATGTCACTCAAAGCGATTTATATTGCTTCCGCACTTTTCGGCGCGGCAATTCATGCCGTTATGTATTTTGTAGGATACAGCAACTTCTATGTATTCCTTGCAATTCTTGCCGTTGCGGGTTTGCCCCTCGGTATTTTCAATGTTATCACCTATGCTATGGTTGCCGACAGCGTTGATTACCTTGAATACAAAACAGGCAGACGCTCTGAGGGCGTATGCTTCGCTTCACAGACCTTTATCAGCAAGCTGACGGCAGGTATTTCAACCTTTATAACCAGCCTTGTTCTTGAAAAGGTTAATTTCATGCAGCCGATTAACGATGTTCCCGTTCTCAATCAGCCCCAGCAGGTCTTTGACGGAATGTTTATAATGGTTTCAATTATCCCGATGATAAGCCTTGCTCTTGCGGCTGTCCCCATGATTTTCAACGATTACACGGGCAAGAAGAAGGAAGAAATTCAGAAAGCTCTTGCCGAGCGCAGGGAGAATGCGAATGTCAATGGATAATGAATTTGATGCTTTCACTCAAGGCGTTGAGCCGGGAGGTCTAAGGAGCAGAATGCAGATTAAGCTGCTGATTACCTTTATTGTCAGCAGGGCAGGGGAGCCGATGAAGGATTCAATGATAATCGAGGCTCTTCAGCTTCACGGACTTGCAAATTATTTTGAGGCAAGTCAGGCAATGGAGGAGCTTATCAGCGGCGGCAATCTTACTGAGGCGGACGGGCTGATTTATATAACTCCCAAGGGTGAAATCTCCATTGACGAGCTTGCCCGTGAAATACCGCGCACCGTTAAAGAAACCGCTCTTGCCGACGCTATGATGCTTTTGACAAAGGCAAAAAGAGAGCGAGAGAATTCCGTTGAAATCAAAAAGACGGAAAACGGCTGCTATGTTACTTTTAAAATAATGCACGGGCAGGAGCCGATGATGGAGCTGAGCGTTTACGCCGCCGATATGGAGCAGGCGCAGCATATAAAGAATAATTTCATCAAAGACCCGTCGCATATTTATGCAACGGTAATTGCTTCGCTGTTTGTGTGAAACGGAGTGAAAAATATGCTTGAAAGCTTAAAAGAAAGGGTTTGCGCGGCAAACCTGAAGCTGACAGAATACGGTCTTGTCCTTTTCACATGGGGCAATGTTTCCGAAATTGACAGGGAAAGCGGGCTGTTTGTAATAAAGCCCTCGGGGGTTGATTATGCAAAGCTGCGCCCCGAGGATATGGTGGTTATGAATCTCAACGGCGAAAAGGTTGAGGGTGAGCTTAACCCTTCGTCGGATACTCCCACTCATCTTGAGCTTTACCGCCGTTTTCCCGAAATAGGCGGCGTTGCTCACACTCATTCAACCTTTGCGGTTGCCTTTGCTCAGGCGGCGAAGAGTATAGAGCTTTACGGCACAACCCATGCCGATTTTGCATTCGGAGCCGTGCCCTGCACGCGCGATCTGACCGCAGAGGAAATTGAAAATGACTATGAGCTGAATACGGGCAGGGTTATAGCCGAGCGCTTTGAAACGGGCGGAATTGATTATAGCGCTGTTCCCGCCGTGCTCGTTCATTCCCACGGTCCGTTCACTTGGGGAAAGGACGGCTTTGAAGCGGCAAAAAATTCGGCGGTTCTTGAAGAGGTTGCCAAAATGGCGTATCTGAGCGAAACACTCAATGCCAAGCCCGCAAGCGAAAATATTCGCAATAAGCATTATTTCCGCAAGCACGGAGCAAACGCGTATTACGGTCAGAAATAATTTCTTGACACAGGGTGCGCTTGGGTATAAAATATTAGATAAAACGGTAGAAAAAAGGTGTGATTTTATGGCAAAATGTCCTAAATGCGGAAGAAAACTTCATATCTGGGATATAAAAGCTGAATGCCCCGGATGCGGCGTTAATATAGCCAATTACGATTGGGAAAGACGCCTTGAAGAAGATTCGATTGCCGCAGAAGCAGCTTTCGCAAAGCTTCACGATGCAATGCGCCGCTTTAAGTTCTCGTTTGTGGGCACAAAGCTCAGAATAGCCCGCATTCCCATCAGCGTTCTGCCGCTGTTTTCTTTCCTGCTTCCGCTCGGTACTCTTGCGGTTTCAATTCCGTTTTGCGAGGAAAAGTTTACTCTTAACGCAATAACGATTGTTATGAATATACTGAAGTTCGATATTTTGGGAATATTTAAGGCTCCCGCCTCCAATATTATCGGCGCAGGCTCGCTCAGGTTTTTGCTTTCGCTCCTGTTTGTTGTTTTGAGTGCGCTTTCGCTGCTTGTGAGCCTTGTTTTCCTGCTGCTCAATTTCAGAAAGTTTAACAGCAAGGGCTTGTTTATAACAAATCTGATTGCAAGCCTTATGATGTTTTCAAGCTCCGTTTGCTTTAACAGTCTCTCAGGTATTCTTGAAGCAAGCACGCTCGCCGACGCGGTAAGCTGTGCGCCGAGCTGGGGCATTTTCGTGAGCGCCGCGCTGTTTATGCTTTCGGCAATCGTCAATCTCATCGTTTCGCTTAAACCTGTGGAGCTTCCTCCCGAAGAAAAGCCCGAGGATAACGCCGAAAAGAGCGAAGAAAAAGAAACCGCAAACGCATAAAACAATAAAAATTCGCCGCAGAAAGGCTTTGATTGCCTCTCTGCGGCGTTTTGAATTTTTTTCAGATGAAAGTACCGTAAAAGTGGAGAATATTCATATCCTCAATCTGTGTGCTGCCGTGACCGCCTCTGCGCTTGCCCGTTGTTAAATGCTGACCGTGGTCGGGCGCATAGATAAGCAGAGTGCGGTGTTTGCCGCTCCAATTCTTTTCTATGTATTCGGCAATGTCTGCAAAGCCCTGAGCCTCAAAATCAACGGCGTTGAGGGCTTCTTTTGATTCGGGACCGTAATCATGGGCGGCGTCGTCATAATCAAAGGTGTGGATGCTGATAACATCGTATTTGTCTTCTTCCAAAAGCTCGTGCGCCTTTTTCTGAATGTAAGCGGCGTTAGGCTCCTCAAAATACGGCATATCGCGGTCTTTGAAAATATGAAGAAACGAAGAATCCTCCTGTGCGAGGATTGCGGGTTTGAGACCCTTTTCAATCAGAACATCATAAAGCGTGTCACATTCAAGCTTTGGCTTTGTGTAGGTCTGGATTCCGTGCTGTTCAGGCTCAAGACCCGTATACATTGAAGCGTGAGCCACGGGAGTGACCGACATAACCGTGCTCACAAACGGCACGGACATTGAGGTGTGCTGATAGACGGGAGCGAAAAGCGAGGTGTATTTTTGCCAGATATAAAGCCCGACGGCGTCGGCATGATAGAGAATTACTCTGTCAGCGTTTCCGCCCAGACGGGTGCGGAGAATATCCGAAACCCACTCTATTGACGGAGCAAATTCTTCGGGCAGAGAAATCCCGAGGCAGTCGGCAACAATGCCGGCAAAGCTCGAGAGCTTGTAGGTGTTGTAATGATCAGCCATAGCAGCCTCCGTGTGTTTGATTTATGTAAAAATTATAGCACGGTACTTGCGTAGATTCAACAGTTATTTGTCTGAAATCCTGCATATTCTTACTTCGTATGCTGCAGGCATATTTCACACGAGGAAGAATAGTCCCGCGCCCAAAGTCCCCTCATCGGAGTAAGCCTGAGAACAACACCGCGACAAAGCCTCCCTCTGATGAGAAAGGCGGCACGGCGAAGCCGTGACGGAGGATTGGGAATGAAATCCGTAGTTTCGCGGTGAAACAGATGTAGGGCGGCTTGCCCACAAGCCGCCGCAGAAACGATGTGATTTTCGGCATTAATCCGCATAACGAATTTTACCGTAAAAATACCGCTCCGGTAGGGAACGCTGTCCTCAGCGTTCCGCGAAAATACAGCGGATTTAACGGCGGCTTGTGGGCAAGCCGCCCTACTCTGCGGGTGTTATTGATTATCGGATTACGAAATATAATCGGTTATAGGCGGAGCCTATCCTTAATTCCGAATTACGCATTACGAATTCCGAATATTTTCGGAACGCTGAGGACAGCGTCCCCTACTCATCGGAGTAAGCCTGAGAACAATGCCGCTTTTTCGCAATCTCTCCCGGTATCCTATTGATTTGGGCGTTTTTTGCAAATTTTTTAAAAAAGTGCAAAAACTGTACTCAGATACGGTTTACAATCGAAAAAAATATGTTATAATGGTTACTGTATAAATCCATATTGTCGATTTTTCATTCTGAATCGGAGATGGTTTTATACGGAGAGTTGTTGTTGATATGCAAAATTCTTTATTTGCCGACGCCGTTGCAACGGCTCTGTTTCTTCCGCTTATCTTTCAGCGGTTATCGACGCTTTGGGAGGGGACGGTGGTGACGGAATAATATGAATGTATTGAGCGTGTCTCCATCCTCTGAACATATGAAGAACTGCATAAGCTTTCTTTGCCGTGCGGGAGAGCCGATAAAACAATCCGCACGGTAAAATCATCCGGCAAAATGCCGGGAAATAAACAAGGAGGAATTTCTTATGAAAGCAAGAACAAAACTTACAAGGATGTGGAGCTTCCTGCTCGCTCTCGTGATGGTTGCGGGGCTTGCCATGCCTGCAACGGTATACGCTGAGGAATCGACATTGACCTACATCACGAGTATTGCGGTAACGATAGCCGCTCCCGAGTTGGGCAAGACTCCCGATTTTAATCCCGTATACGTATCTACCCCCGAAAACGGCGTTGCACTCAATGAAACCGTCTGGTTTAAAATCGCCGCAGCGGATTTCACGGGAAGCGATGAAGACGAGTGGCTTGAGATGGAATCGGATGAAGCATTTGCGACAGGCTATTATTATTCCGTTGACTTGAACTTCAATACGAAAAACAACTACAGGACAACAGCAACCACAACCGGTACCCTCAACGGCATGCCTCATAACGATACCTACGGTGATATTTGTGGTGGCAACAACAGCAGTCGATTTGCTTATATTTCCGGAGTCTTTGAACCGCTGACAGAAAGTGACGAAACTGTCATAACTGATATTGCGGCAACGATCACCGCTCCCGAGTTGGGTAAGACTCCCGATTATAATCCCGTATACGTATCTACCCCCGAAAACGCTGTTGAACTCGATGAAATCCTTTGGTATAAAATTGCCGCAGCGAATTTCACGGGTACCGGCGAAGATTCTTGGGATGAGATGGAATCGGATGAAGCATTTACGACAGGCTATTATTATTCACCTGAAATGTTTTTTAATCCCAAAGATGGCTTCAAGCTGACGGTAAGCACAACCGGTACCGTAAACGGCACCCCCCATGACAACACCTACGGTGATGTTTTTGACGGAGATCTCGCTTATCTGTGCACAGTTTTTGAACCGTTGCACGAGCATACACACAGCCTGACGCTCGTTCCCGCAAAGGATGCAACCGCAACCGAGCCCGGCAACATCGCATATTACACCTGCGACGGCTGTGACCTGTGGTTTGCCGATGAGAACGGCGAAACCGAGATTACCGATAAAGACAGCGTAATTATTCCTGCCCTCGGCGAACCCGCAGAACCCGAAGAGGAGTGCGGCTGCCCCTTCTTCAGATGGCTCAAGGCGTTTGTCGAAAGCTGCTGCAAGTGGCTCAAGGAAACTCCCGTTTCAATCGTTCATTGGTTTGAGGGCGTTTTCGGAAACATCAAATCAATCCTCAGTTAAGTTAATGATAATCTGACTTTCCCCGCCCATCGGCAATTCCCGTCGGGCGGGGATTTTTATGTCATTCCGTTCCTCGTCAGAGATATATGAAGCATTTTCAAAATGAAATATCCCTGATAAAAACAAGAAATCCGAACCCATTGCCGATTGGCATTAAGTTCGGATTTCTGCATTACTGAATTGCAAGCAATGACACAGACACGGGATTTTCATTAAATATTTCTCTTTGGTACCTCGGTTTATTATATTTTTAGTAAGTAAAATAGGAAAAGGAAAAGTCTTTAAAAACACTTTTTCACTTTTCACTATTACTTATTACTTCCAAAGCCCGAAAGGCGAATTTAGTGAAGAGTGAATAGTGAAGAAGTAATAAGTAAAGCCCCAAAGACTTATGCCTTTGGGGCTTTGGTGGAAGAGGGTGGATTCGAACCACCGAAGTCGATGACGGCAGATTTACAGTCTGCTCCCTTTGGCCGCTCGGGAACTCTTCCGAATATTAACTTTGGCTCGCTCTGAAAAAGTGGAGCTGGTGGACGGACTCGAACCCCCGACCTGCTGATTACAAATCAGCTGCTCTACCAACTGAGCTACACCAGCGCGGAATGCTCGATTAATATATCACAATTTTCATCATTCGTCAAGCCTTTTTTTGAAAATTTTTTAATTATCTTCATTTTTTATTCGGCTCAGCCTGTCAGGTCAAAGGAAAATCTTGACTTGCGTATATTGCTTATGATAATATAACTTTATTACGTTATGGGAGTGATGTCTTTTGGATTTTAAAGAAAGCTCATTTATGTATGCAATAGCGCTCGGCGTTGTGGCGTTCATAATCATTCAATCGCTGTTTTTCATAATCAAATCGTGGAAACACGCCAAAGAGCTGGGCATAGAAAAGGAGAAGCTTAAAAACACGGTTGTTTCAAGCATTCTTTTTACCATTGCACCCGCTGTTTCAATTCTTGCAACGGTAATCGTTCTTGCAAATGCTCTCGGCATAGTTTTGCCTTGGATAAGGTTGACGGTTATCGGCAACCTTGCTTATGAAACAACTGCCGCTCAGAGTGCGGTTGAAGCCATGGGCTCAACTCTCAGCAGCCCCATAACCGACCCTCAGCAGTTTTCAACTGTTGCATGGGCTATGACGATAGGCAGCATTGCTCCTCTTATCCTGCTTCCTTTCCTGTGCAAAAAGCTCCAGAATAAAATCGGAGACGCCGTAAACAAAAGCGATAAGAACAAAAAGCTCGGCGACGCACTTTCTGCGGCGGCTTTCATCGGCATTATCTCCGCATTTATTGCGCGAGCCATTGCAGGCACTTCGCCCGACGGCAAAAACGCGGGCTTTATGTCAATCAGCGTTTTGATTGTTTCTATTATTGCAATGGTTATTCTCGAATTTATCTGCAAAAAGTTCAGCCTTGAGAAATTCCGCTCGTTCACAATGCCCATATCAATGTTTATCGGCATGGGCGCGGCAATCCTGTTTGAAGCCGTTCTTCCCTCGGGACTGACGGGCTTCATCTGGAGATAAGGGAAAGGAGTGAATGATATGCAGAAAAATTATTTTGACAGAGTTCACAGATGGGGTATCCTGTGGGATATCGGCGCGCTGCTTGTGCTTCTTTCAATCCCCGTTGCCATCTCAACATATCTCGGAGTCTGGCCGCAGATGAAAGTTCTCGGAATTGTTCTGAGCAAGCTTATTCCTCTTTATTGGCTTACTGCGGTTGCGGAAGTTATAACATATGTTCCCATGCTCGGTGCGGGCGGCACATATCTGAGCTTCGTTACGGGCAACATAACTAACCTCAAGCTGCCCTGCGGTCTTTCGGCAATGGAGGGCGCAGGCGTAAGAGCAAACACCGAGGAGGGCGAGGTTATTTCAACAATAGCTATCGGCGTTTCTTCAATCGTAACAACGGTTATTATAGCAGTCGGCGTTCTGATTTTTACCCCGGTTCTGCCCAAAATAACCGCCGCAGATTCCGTTTTCAGACCGGCGTTTGAGCAGGTGCTTCCCGCTCTGTTCGGCGCGCTGGGCGCAAGCTACTTTGCAAAGCATTGGAAGCTCGTTTTTGCTCCCATAATTGTAGGCGTTGTTATTTTGATTTTCGCTCCCGGAATGGGCGTCGGAACTCTTATGTTCCCCACAATTATTGCCTCAATAGCGGCGGCTTTTGTAATGTATAAGAAGAATTGGTTATAATAGAAACCGTATTTTCTTAATTGTTGTGCAAAATCACACTTGATATCGGTCGAATTTTGGTATAATATAATACGGATGTACTTTATCACCCTTTTTGAAAGGAGAAACACAAAATGATTAATTATTCCCGCGAAGTACAGGAAATGTGCTGTGTAGCCAAGGGACCCAACCACGGTCCCGCTCCCATCCCCGAAGAGGGCAAATGGGTTAAGGCTTATGAAATCAAGGATATTTCCGCTTTTACGCACGGTGTTGGCTGGTGCGCTCCTCAGCAGGGCGCCTGCAAGCTTTCTCTTAATGTTAAAAACGGCATTATTGAAGAAGCTCTTGTTGAAACAATCGGCTGCTCGGGCATGACCCATTCCGCAGCAATGGCTGCAGAAATTCTTCCCGGCAAAACAATTCTTGAGGCTCTTAATACCGACCTCGTTTGCGATGCTATCAACACCGCAATGCGCGAGCTCTTCCTCCAGATTGTTTACGGCCGTTCACAGTCCGCTTTCTCGGATGACGGTCTTTCGGTAGGCGCAGGTCTTGAGGATCTCGGCAAGGGACTCCGTTCACAGGTCGGCACAATGTACGGCACAAAGGTTAAGGGCGTTCGCTATCTTGAAATGGCAGAAGGCTATGTTACAAGACTTGCTCTTGATGCAGACGATCAGGTTATCGGCTATGAGTTCGTTTCTCTCGGCAAGATGACCGATTTCATCAAGAAGGGCGACACACCCAACGATGCATACAACAAGGCAATCGGCACTTACGGCAGATTTAACGATGCTGTTAAGTATATCGACCCCAGAAAAGAATAATAGGTAAGAGGAGGTAAATTACAATGGCATTATTTGAAAGCTACGAAAGACGCGTTGATAAGATTAACGCCGTTCTTGCGGAATATGGCATTTCTTCAATCGAAGAATGTAAGGAAATCACTCTTGCAAAGGGCGTCGATTGCGACAAAATAGTAAGAGAAACTCAGCCCATCTGCTTTGAAAACGCTGTTTGGGCTTATACGGTTGGCTGCGCTATCGCTATTAAGAAGGGCTGCACAAAGGCTGCCGACGCAGCAGCGGCTATCGGCGAGGGACTTCAGTCCTTCTGCATCCCCGGCTCGGTTGCCGACAACAGAAAGGTTGGTCTCGGCCACGGCAATCTCGGCAAAATGCTCCTCTCGGAGGAAACAGAGTGCTTCTGCTTCCTTGCAGGTCACGAATCCTTTGCGGCTGCCGAGGGCGCAATTAAAATCGCTCTTAACGCAAACAAGGTCAGAACAAAGCCCCTTAAGGTTATCCTTAACGGTCTCGGCAAGGACGCCGCTATGATTATTTCAAGAATCAACGGCTTCACTTACTGCAAGACCGAGTTTGATCCTTATACCGAAACCGTTACCGTTGTTGAGGAAAAGGCTTATTCAAACGGCGACAGAGCAAAGGTCAGATGCTACGGCGCTGACAATGTTCCTGAGGGCGTTGCAATTATGAAGCTTGAGAATGTCGGCGTTTCAATCACCGGTAACTCAACCAACCCCACAAGATTCCAGCATCCCGTTGCAGGCACATACAAGAAATGGTGCGTTGAAAACGGCGTCAGCTATTTCTCAGTTGCTTCGGGCGGCGGCACGGGCAGAACTCTTCATCCCGACAATATGGCTGCCGGTCCGTCCTCATATGGCATGACAGACACAATGGGCAGAATGCACTCCGACGCTCAGTTTGCAGGTTCTTCATCAGTTCCCGCTCATGTTGAAATGATGGGACTTATCGGTATGGGCAACAACCCGATGGTTGGCGCTACCGTTGCCTGCGCTGTTGCAGTTGAAGAGGCAATGAAATAAGTTAATATTTCTTATTTTGTCTTTTACGAGCCTTGCTCCCTTATCGGAACAGGGCTCTTTTTGTCACAAATTCTGCACATTTTCCCAAAGAAAACGCTGATACACATAATTCGGAATTCGTAATGCGTAATGCGGAATTAATGACGGGCTCTGCCCGCGCCCGAATATATAATTGATTTTCACGGCGTGATTCGTATGGGTCGGCGTCCTCGACGACCCGCAAAAATTCGGAATTTATGACGGGCTCTGCCCGTACCCATTATATCCGTTAAAGTAGGGGCGACCCCGTGTGGTCGCCCGAAAATCGACCCTGCGTAGTCGCCCGAAATCCGATAATCAATAACACGCGCACAGGGTAGGGCGGGGGGCTTGCTCCCGCCGAACAAAACCACCCGAAAAATCACATCGTTTTCACGGCGGCTTGTGGTCAAGCCGCCCTACATTGGACTAATTGCTCCGCAAAAACTGATAAACTCCCTCAGTCACTTCGTGACAGCGTCTCGGCTCCCGCCTCGGTCGGTGCTTCTGAGCTTGCGCTCAGAGGTTGCCACCGGCAACCCGCACCCTCACGAGGGAGCCTGAACAGCAAGCCACGGCTTCGCCGAAAGCTCACGGCAAGATTAGCCTCCTTTGGCAAAGGAGGTGGCACGGCGAAGCCGTGACGGAGGATTGTAAATAAAAAACAATTATTTTCACAGGTTAAGCCACCCTACATTGGATTTATAAAGAAACAATATGTTTTAACAATTCATTAATTCCGAATTACGAATTACGCATTATTCATTAGTCGCCCGAAATGTCGATATTTGATTTAGCAAAAAACCAATGGTATAATATTACCAAAAAAGCAGACATTTTGTTCCGTTTATATGTTTACAAATTCAGAATATTATGTTAAAGTTTAGATAAACAAACCAAGGGAGGTCAAATTTTTATGAAAAACATCACTAAAAAACTGCTTTCAATTTCTCTGGCATTAATCATGGCACTTTTCTGCTTTGCTCCCGCTTTTGCGGCAAGCGTTTGCGAGGACTGCCAGGCTGCTTTTGACGGCGCTGACGCATACACAAGACATCAGAAAATTTGCGGCGAGTTAAACGGAGTGGACAAAATCATATTCTGCTGCAGCTACTGCGGCAAGGATTTTGCAACAAAAGCAACATTCCAAAAGCATCTTGACAGCGAACATAAGCTTGAGTTTGAAAAGTCAACCAACGAAAACACCTGCCCTTATTGCAACGGAAAATTCAGCAAGGAAAACGCATATAACAACCATATTCAGCTTTGCTGCAATCCCACTTATGAATGTGAAGTCTGCGGCGTTTCTTTTACAAACAAGGATGCAGCTTATTGGCATGAGAAGCTCTGTGCAGTTGCAAAGGAAGTTACAATAGTTGTTTCAATTCAGAATAAGCCCGACGGAGCAAAAACAGTCAATTACGGCGATAAAGTCCGCATTGAGGCTGTTGCCGATAAGGAGCTTCCCTCAAATTGCTTTATCGACTTTTCGGTAGCAGGCAGTGGTGCTGCGATTGTAAGAGGAATTGCTGAGGGTAAGTATTACTGCTATGTTGAAGCAACGGGCAGCGGCTCGGCAACCGTAACTGCAAAGCTTTATATCAAAAACTCCGACGGTACTGTTTCGGTTGTTAAAGACCTCAACGGCGATGAAATTTCCGACAGCCAGCAGTTCACAATGAAAGCCGGCTTCTTCCAGAAGATTATTTCATTTTTCAAGGATTTGTTCGGCGCAAACAGAGTTACCGTTCAGTAAATTTTAACACTTTAAAATAATGCAAAACCCTGCTCTCTTAACCGGGAGCAGGGATTTTTTTGTTTGCAGGGAGTTTTATGGTACAGCAAGGGTGATAAAATTTAGTCACAGGTGACCTAAATTGTCAAAGTGAAGTTCGGATTTTTGAAGTAAAAAGAGCAAGATACCAC
>JBJEQB010000002.1:0-3883 GCA_051881535.1 Acutalibacteraceae bacterium
GCAATTCTTATCTTGCGGCGATGGTCGGAATGAAACGATGCAAAAACCTCGTCCTCGCTTCTGCCGTTGATATGAATTCTGATAACACAGCGGCACTGAAAATCCTCAAAATTAACCGTTGCGCCTTTAAGCTTGAAGCCCTGCGAAACCGCCATGGCTCTGTAAGCCTCATTGTCGGCAGGCACATCCTTGTCAATTTTAAGCTCGTAAGCGTTATATTTTTTGCCCTCAAGCTTGGCGGCGTTTATGAGCGCGGAAAAGGTCTCCTCATCGTCAAAATCGCACACGGGGCCGCGCGGGGCATACATCATATGGTAAGGCAGCTTTGATATTCGGCGGAGCAGCACCGCAAGCGTTCCCGTGATTTCGCCGCCGTCATTTCTGCAAATTATGCCGAACCATTTCCAATCATCCTTAACCCTGCCCCAGAGCGAGGTTTGGAGAAAATGACCGTTTTCATGGGCGGCAACAAACGAATCAAGCTCCTGCGCGCCGTTTATATCGACAATCTGTGTTTTCACTTTATATCCTCACAATCATTTTTGCTGATAAGTAATATACTTTTGCCTTGGCACGCAAACGCCGCAAAAGTATATATTGATATTATAACTTATGGACTGCCGAATTGCAAGAGCTTTACATATTCTCCTCAATGCTTCGGGCTGCCTTTTTAAGCTGCTCAACCGAGCTGATTTCAACACCCGCTTCAATTATTGCATTTTTAACCGCCGCAGGCAGCTTGTCAAATTCGGAACGCAGCTCCGGATTTTCGCTGAAAAACTTTGCCATTGTATCACCCCGTTTCTCAAGATTATTCTTTGATTTTTGCTCCGTTAAATACAAAAATCACCCTCAATATCAAAAAAGTTGCCCCAACCTCTTGAAATTTTTGATAATAAAAGCGATAATATATAAATCGGAACTACCGAAAAAGAAAGGATGATATTCATTGGAAGCAATTCTCAATTTTGACCTATCCGTTTTCAGTTTCATTGAGCAGCACATATGGGCTGATTGGCTTAACCCGATAATGGTTTTCTTTACTCATTGGGGCGATTCGGGAATTTTTTGGATACTGCTCTCACTCATTTTCCTTATCACCAAGAAATACCGCAAGGTCGGCTTTGCAATGATAGGCGCTCTGCTTGTTATGGAAGTCGGCAACAATCTTATTCTTAAAGAGCTCATCGCCAGACCGAGACCCTTTAATCTTCTCGCCGACTGGGAAGGCATTAAAAATATGCCCGAGCTTGCGGCAAAATGGGCAAGCGAATATAACTATCCCGACCTCATCAGCCGCCCCTCAAGCTGGTCATTCCCCTCGGGACACACATCAGCAGGCTTTGCGGCGGCAACGGCTCTGACCCTTGCCGTTAAGAAAGCAAAATTTGCCGTTCCCGCTTACATAATTGCGGCAATCATCGGATTTACGAGAATTTATGTTCATGTTCATTACTGCACCGATGTTCTCGGCGGCGTTGTTGTGGGCATAATCTACGGCATAATCGGCTTTGTTATTGTTAATGCAATCTGCAAGGCGATTGATAAAAAGCGCGCGAAGAAAAACGCGGCTTAACCGAATATCCCAAACAAAAAGAGACTGTGTAAAACCGAAACGGTTAAAACACAGTCTCTTTGATTTTTTCTGTTATTTCTTTACGGGCTGAAACGGCTTTGTGTAATTCATCAGGAAAACGATTATGTAAGCCACCCACATCGGTATGCTTTCGATTCCGCCGCTCTTTCCGAATATAGCGAGCAAAACAACCATCAGCACAAGCGTGAGAGAAAGAACAATGAGCATTATCAGATGCTTAACGCTCTTTTTCATTGTCATATGCAGAAGATAGACGATTATCGCCGCCGCGAAGAACGCCGCAAACAGCAGAGCGGTTGACCAATGGGCTATCATCTGGAGAGTTTTGCCGTCCTCAGGCTCAACCGACGGAATGTTGACGCAGGCAAAAATGCAGATAACGCCGAGATAGGTGCATATATTGCCTACTTTTGCAAGCTTTCCGTCACGGAAAGAATTTAGCTTATAGAGATATTGCAGATTGAGATAGAGCGAAACTCCCGAAAAAACAGCCCACCACACAAACAGCCTCGGATGAGTTTTGCCGATTACGCTTGCGGTTTTTGCAAGGTCGGGATTATCAATAAAGCCGTAAACAGTAAAGAAAATAAACCCCGCTATCAGCCACGCCATGCAGAAGCTTCTGTTATCCGTTAAAGCATCAACAAAAGTTAAAAACGCCTGCTTTACGGTGGGCTTTTTGGCAAGCTCCGCCTGCTTTTTGAGTTTAGATGCCTGTGACAAAAATACCACTCCTTGTTTATATTTCTTGCCTTTATTTTACACTTTTTTCGTCTTCCGTTCAAGCACAAATGCAGATAAAAGTGTACGGTTTTGGAAGCTCTTACGGCTTTATCCGCTTAACATCTCTCGGGAACAGCGTTGCTCTGCGGACATTTTCAAAGCCGAGCAATTTTGCCGTCAGCCTTTCAAGCCCTATCCCCATTCCGCCGTGAGGCGGCAAGCCGTATTTATGCGCCATAAGATAGCTTTCAAAATCGTCGGGGTTTATTCCCCTTTCTTTCATCTTGGCGAGTTGCTGCTCATAGGAATGAATTCTCTGTCCGCCCGTTGTTATCTCCATTCCTCTGAAAATCAAGTCAAAGCTTTCGGTAACGCTCGGATTTTCGGGGCAGTCCATAGTATAAAACGGTCGCTTTGACGATTTATATTCCGTCACAAAGACAAAATCACTCCCCGTCTGTTCTTTTATTATTTTGCTAAGCAGCTTTTCCTCTTCGGGGTCAAAGTCGCTTTCATCTGTAATCGGTCTTGAAAATGTTTCGGAAACAAGCTTTTTTGCTTCACGAAACGCAATCACGGGTATTTCGGATACTTCGGGAACATCGGCTTTAAGCAGGCGCAGTTCAAATTCACAACTTTCCTTAATATATTTAAAAACGCTTTTCAACATAGCGGTTTCAAGGCTCATAAGCTCCGTATAATTCTCAATAAAGCCAACCTCTATATCAACGCTTGTGTATTCGTTGATATGCCTTGATGTATCATGCTTTTCCGCGCGGAACACAGGCGCAATTTCATAAACTCTTTCAAAAACTCCGACCGTTATCTGCTTATAAAACTGCGGGCTTTGGGCAAGGAAAGCTTCTTTTCCGAAATAATCGAGTCTGAACACATTCGCTCCGCCCTCGGCGCTGCCCGAAACAAGCTTTGGAGTGTGAATCTCCGTAAAACGGTTTTCTTCCATAAATCTGCGTATTCCCTTGCAGATTTCGGATTGAATTTTAAAGATTGCCGTTTCCCTTTCGTTGCGAAGCGAAACGGGGCGGTAATCAAGAATAGTATCAAGTGACGCCGCAAGTTCTCTGTTATTAATAACAATCGGCGGCTCGCAGCAACTTCTCGAAAGCACCTTGACCGATAAAATTCTAAGCTCACATCCGTTTTTGCTTCTTTCGTCAGACACAACGGCTCCCGTAAGCTCCGCAAAATCGTTTTCTTTGATTTCGGAAAGTGAAAATTCCGAATATTCGGGAGAATAAACGCATTGAATTGTTTTCCCCTTTGTTTTTAACAAAACGAATGCAAATCCCGACATCTCTCTGATTTTATAAATCATTCCGTGCATGGTAACCCGCTCGCCGATATGTTTATGAAGCTCTTCGGCTTCAATATGTTTTTCGATTATATTTGAATTAATATAGTACATTTGTATTCCTCCGTTATTTTATTTGATTAAAAAACGGGAGAAAATCCGCTTCGGAATAATCTGTATTCCGCATATTAACACAACCTCGTATAATAAAGTAGTAGTTATTAGAGTCCCTCTCCAAGGACTGTATGCTA
>JBJEQB010000003.1:0-17933 GCA_051881535.1 Acutalibacteraceae bacterium
TTGGCAAAGGAGGTGGATTTTGCGAAGCAAAAGACGGAGGATTGGAAATAAAAAACAATCATTTTTTGGCGAGTGTTGTTGATTTAAGTTTTTCGGGCGACCACACGGGGTCGCCCCTACCTTTATAAAATATTATCTGTCATAGGCGGAACATATCCTTAATTCCGCATTACGCATTACGAATTCCGAATTGTTTCGCGGGTCATTTATGATACTAACCCATACTATGTCGCCATTAAAATACAGCTCCGATAGTAAAGACCGATAAAAAGCCCGCAAACACAGCTTTCTGCATTTGCGGGCAAACATTATTTCTTCGATTTCTTTGCGGCTTTCTTTGCGGCTTTTTCCGCTTTAAGCTTTTCGCCGTAAGCCTTTTCTTCGGCTTTGATTCGCTCGGCTTCGGCGGCTGCTTCTGCCTGAGCTTTTTCGTGGCGTTCTTTTGCCGCTTCGTAAACCGATGATATCTCATCGAGTTTAAGATAATTTTTGCTCTGGGTTAAAAGATTTTTTGCATCAATATACGGCTTTGCGGCGCGGTTGAATGAAGCGAATTCATCGCTGAGCGATTTGGAGTTCGCTCTTGCCGCTTTAAGCTCAGTCTGAATAGATTTTATGGAATCTTTGGTATCCGAAAGCTTTGCTTTGTCTTTTGCTTTTTTGATTTCTCTGAGTGAATCCGTAAGCATTTTCAGCTTCATCTCAAGATCGTCCTCAAGCTCAAAGCTTTTATCAAGCAAGGTGTAATCGGGCTGATTGAGCTTTTTACCGTCGGAATAATGCTTTTTAATCGCTTTAACGGCAGAAACCTTATTCCTTGCAATTTCAATGGCAGCGCTCCTGATTGCCTTTTCTTCCTTGGTGCCTTTTGCCATTGCTTTGGCATTTTTAAGCTCGGATTTTGCGTCGTTAAGGTCGAGGCAAACAAGCCCGTTGAGACCTGCTTCATAAATTTCGGTGCTTTTTTCAACTCTGAATTTGAATTCGGGAGTTGAGAATTTCTGAAGCTCATCGCAAACGAATTTCGCTATTTCTATTTCTTCGTTGTAATGCAAATCTGCATTGTAGGCTTTTTTAGCCGCTTTCTTTTCCGCTTTGTCCTTTATGCTCTTATAAGATTTTTTATCAACGGCTTTCGGCGAAGCAGACGCCATTTCGCGTGAATTGTTGATGATGTCAATGGCTTCAACAAGCTCTCCGTCATCAAGAACTCCGTTGCCGTAGTCTTCAAACATTGTGCGAACCTTTAAAACACGGATAACGGATTTTTGCTTTTTTTCATTGAAATCATACCATGCATAGGGGATAACATTCATAACCGCGCCGATTGCCGCAACTATAATAAGAACTTTGATAAGGCTCAGAAGAACCGCGGGGTCATAGAGTGCGGAAAGAGCGTTGTTATAGTTATCCTGACCGTTGGCAAGCTGTTCGGAAAGAATTGCACCGACGGTTTTTCCGTCGCCGAGCACTCTGTTGAGAACTGCGGGGTCTGAAGTAACAGCGGCCGCGTTTGCCTTGGTAAGACCGCCTCTTTCATAAATTGTGGGGAGAACAGAGGATGTGAGCAGCGTGATAACTGTTCCGATTGTTCCTACCGCGGAAAACATACCGTCAATGCGCTCGCCTGTTTTGTATTGCTGATAGTCACGGATATCCGCCTGAATTGCGGGATTCAGAATGTGCATAAATGAGCCCATAAGCGCATTGAGATAGAGGCAGCCCATAACCAGCCAGATTGTGAGGTTGTTTATCTCATTGACAAACGGGAGCATCATAAGTATGAATACTATATTGAACACATTCGTTACAATAAGTACGGCTCTTTTGCCCCATTTTTTAACGCAGAACGGCGCAAGAAGCATACCCCAAAGAGAAGCGTTGCCGTAAACAGTAACAACAAGACCGTAAACCTCTCCTGAGCAGGCTCCGCCGTAGTTATAAAGCCAGAAAAGGATATTTGCATAGGAGGCTTCAAGGAAGCCGAGCCAGCCTGCAAGAGAGATAATCCAAAAATATTTGTTTTTTGCAACGGCTTTAAGCGCGTCCCAGAATTTAATCTGAATAACATGGGTGCGAGCCTGAACTATTTTTTCTTCCGTGTGTTTATATACAACAATGCACAGAAGAATACCGAGAACGCTGAGAATGGGATATAACAGACGGTAAACGCGAATATCAGTTGTGTTTGAATGGAAAACGGATGATGCGATAATCGGGGTAAAAAGATTAACCAGCGTTGGCGCAAGTGAATAGACGATGCTCTTTATTGAAGAAACATCGGTTCTTTCCTGTGTGTTGGGTGAAAGCACATGAATAAGGTTTTCATAAGCATCATAGAAGAAATAATAGAAAAAGTGAAGGAAGAGGTTCAGCACCATGATTATGGCGCATTTTGCTATATAGGCTCTTGTTTCACCGAAAATCATTCCGTCGCCGAGCCAGTCTCCGAGCTTGTTATACGGAAACCAAACCATTATGTTACAAATAACGGCGGCGGGCAGAGCCATGGTTACTATGTAAGGTCTGTATTTACCTGCTTTGTTTCGGGTGTTGTCAATAATATTTGCTCTGATGCCCGTAAGAGGTATGTTTGCAAGGACAGCAATAACATACATAACATACATATCTTTGGGGTCAATGCCGAGGGTGCTCGAGAGCAGAGTGTTGTTAGTGGCAAGCAGGCACGCCGTGCCGAGGGTGATAATCATATAGGCGCCGATACCGCCGCCCGAATAAGCGGCAATTTCCTTGAAGGTCATATAGCGGTTCGGCATAGGCGTTTTCCAATAGGTTGCAACCTTTGAAACGCCGTCTTTTACTTTGTCGACCAAATTCATTTCTTTCCTCCTGATTTTGCTGTAATTTGAAGTCTGCGGCAGAAAACCCAAAATGCCGCAAAATACAGAAAACATTATAGCAAAATCAATAAAAAAAATCAACACTTTGCAAGCTATTTATAGAGATTTATCTTTTTTATCGCAACAACTCAAATGTCACCCTTGACGGTAAAGGAGTATTTTGGTATACTGAATACAATATTTTACGCATATTTTATCGGAGAGTGAAGCATATGGAAAATATTGTTAATGCAATTAAATCGGGTAAAACGGCTCTCGGCATTGAGCTCGGCTCAACAAGAATAAAGGCGTCGCTTATTGGTGAAAACCATGAGCCGATTGCTTCGGGCAGCTTTGATTGGGAAAACAGCTACGATAACGGAATCTGGACTTATTCCATAGACGAGGTTTGGCAGGGGCTTCAGAGCGCATTTGCATCGCTGAAGAAAAATGTTAATGAAAAATACGGCGTTGCTCTGTCAACGGTCGGCGCTCTCGGCATCAGCGGAATGATGCACGGCTATCTTCCGTTTGATAAGAACGGCAAGCAGCTTGCCAAATTCAGAACATGGAGAAATACAATAACGGGTCAGGCGGCAGAGGAACTCAGCGAGCTTTTTGATTTCAATGTGCCCCAGCGCTGGAGCGTGGCGCATCTTTATCAGGCGATACTCAACGGCGAGGAGCATGTAGGAGAAATTGATTATATAGCTACCCTTGCCGCATATGTTCATTGGAAGCTCACGGGCGAAAAGGTTATCGGCGTGGGCGAAGCTTCGGGAATGTTTCCGATTGACAGCAAAACCAATGATTATGACAAGCGTATGCTTGCTCTTTTTGATGAAAAAATTGCAGACAGAGGCTTTGTGTGGAAGCTTGAAGAAATTCTGCCCAAGGTTCTTTCAGCGGGTGAAAACGCAGGCGTTTTAACAGCCGAAGGCGCGCTTTTGCTTGACCCGACGGGTGAATTCAAGCCCGGAATTCCTCTCTGCCCGCCCGAGGGCGACGCAGGCACGGGAATGGTTGCCACAAATTCCGTAGCGGCAAGAACGGGCAATGTTTCCGCGGGAACTTCGATTTTCCTCATGGTTGTTCTTGAAAAGGCTCTTTCAAAAAGATATCCCGAAATAGATATGGTAACCACGCCTGCGGGCAAGCCCGTGGCTATGGTTCACTGCAACAACTGCTCGGGTGAAATTGACGCATGGGCTAATCTCTTTACCTCGTTCTGCAAGGCGATGGGCGTTGAAATCAGCTTTTATAAGGCTCTCGACAAGATTTTCGAGAGCGCGCTTGCAGGCGATAAGGACTGCGGCGGAATTGTGGCTTATAACTACCTTTCGGGCGAGGTTATAACGGGTCTCGACAGCGGAAAGCCCATGCTTTTCAGAAGCCCCGACAGCAGCTTTACTCTTGAAAACTTTGCAAGGGCGCAGCTTTGCTCCGCTGCGGCTACTCTGAGCATCGGAATGGAAATCCTTGAGGCGGAGCAGGTTAAGGTTGACAGAATTCTCGGCCACGGCGGATATTTCAAGGCTCCGCAGGCAGGTCAGAAGATAATGGGAGCGGCTCTCGGCGCACCTGTTTCCGTTATGAAAACCGCGGGAGAGGGCGGCCCTTGGGGTATGGCTGTGCTTGCCCGCTATATGATGGCAAAGAGCGAAAACGAAACGCTTGACGAATATCTTGAAAACAAGGTGTTTGCAGGTCAGGAATCAACCGAAATCGCACCCGAGCCTGCGGATATTGAGGGCTTCAAGGCGTTCCTCGATAACTATAAAAAAGGTCTTGCGGCGGAAAAGGCTGCGGTTGAGGCGTTCTGAGTTTGCGAAAAGCATATTTTTGTCACATATCGCCGAAATCGGTTGACATTTTGATAAAAGTGGTTTATAATCCATACGCAGTCCAAAATAAGAGGTGGAGTCTGTCATAGAATACGGGGTATTCTATTTGTTGTGGACTGTAATTTTGATTTTCCGTGAGAAGCGCTCAGGCGTTCTCATGCCTTGTTGAAATTTTCGGCAGAATCCGTCATATTGCGGGTTCTGCCTTTTTCGTGCAGATTGCCGCCCGACAAATAACACACAGGAGAATTTGAAATGAGTCCTATCACAATCACGGCGCTCGTCATTTTTGCGGTAACTTATGTTATGATGATGGCGTTCCAAAAAATCCGACCCTACATAGCCGTTGCCTCTGCAATAGTTTTTATTGGTTTGGGCATTGCTTCGGCGGTCAGCCCGTCAGATTTCTTTTCGGTGGGCGGCGAAAGCTTTGCCTACGGAATTCTTGACGCTCTGCGTGAAATCGACTGGAATGTAATAATGATGATTGCTGGCACAATGGGAACGGTTTATCTTTTCATTGAGTCCAAAATGCCTCAGCTTATGTCGGATGTTCTGATTTCAAGAATGCCGAATATGAAGTGGGCTGTTTTTGCAATGTCGCTTTTCGCCGGTGTGGTTTCGGCTTTTGTTGACAATGTTGCAACCGTTCTGATGATTGCACCCGTTGCGCTGGCATTCTGCAAAAAGCTCAATGTTTCTCCGGTTTCTTCGATAATCTGCATTGCGGTTTCATCCAATCTTCAGGGCGCGGCAACTCTTGTCGGCGACACAACCTCAATTCTGCTTGCCAAGGCGGCAAACCTTGACTTTTCGGATTTCTTCGTTGACGAGGGAAAGCCCGGTATGTTCTGGGTAGTTGAGGCGGGAGCGCTTGCCAGCGCACTTATAATCCTGTTTATGTTCCGCAAGGAAAATAACAAGATAAGCTTCAACAACCGCACAAAGGTTGAAGATAAATTCCCGACCTTCCTGCTTGTTGCAACTGTTGTTGCTCTTATTGCGGTTTCGTTTATTCCTTATAAGGACGCCGCCGCTCCGGGTCAGTTCTATAAGCCTGATATAACCAACGGCGTTATCTGCGTCGGCTTCTTTGTTATCGGAATTCTCAGAGAGCTTATTTTCAAAAAGAATTTTGATGTTGTTAAGCAGGCCTTTAAAGAAATCGATTATTACACCATCGTTTTGCTCACGGGTCTTTTCGTGGTTATCGGCGGAGTTAAGAGCGCAGGCGTTATCGATGTTATCGGCAGCGCAATAGCGAAGCTCGGCTCAGGCTCTGTATTTATTGTTTACACAATAATTGTTTGGATGTCCGTTTTGCTTTCGGCATTTATCGATAACATACCCTATACGGCTACCATGCTTTCAATAGTTCCCGTTATTGCGGCGGATATCGGAATTGAGCCCAAGCTGCTCTTTTACGGTCTGCTCTGCGGCGCCACGCTCGGCGGTAACCTCACTCCGATAGGCGCAAGCGCAAATATTGCGGGCATCGGAATTCTCCGCAAGGAGGGCTATGAGGTTAAGAGCACCACCTTTATGAAATACGGCGTGCCATTCACCCTCGCGGCGGTTATTACCGGCTATGTTCTCCTGTGGGTAATCTGGAGATAAAGTTTTGTTAGCAACGGGGCTGTCGCAATAAGATGAAGAAGCCGTTTTCTTACGACGACGGCGTATCAAGATACTCCAAGTCGGAAAAAACGGCTAAAAAGAAACATTAAAAATTGATATTAATTTTAAATACAATGTTAAAATGGCTTGTATCGGTTGAATTTCCAATACAAGCCATTTTCTGCTATTTTAGTTTCTTTTGTTCTTCGCTTAGTGCGACAGCCTCTTTTTTGGTTTAGGTAATTTTGTCGCCCTTGCCTCTTGACTTAAAAATCGGCAGTTGATATACTTGCCGTAAGAGGAGAAAAGCGGAAAACCGCAGTTTAATTAGTTTTCGGAAAGGAGCTGTCACGGGAATGGATATCGGTCTGCTCATCGAGCTTGTTCGTTCTACCACGCAAACTCCGTCAAAACTGCCAAGGCAGGCTCCCTGCGGCAAAGGAACCGTGCTTGTTGAGGGCAAAAACTTTCTCGGGAGCGAAAAGCTGATAACCGTACGCGCGGATACAAGCACACAGGGCTTCCCCGAGCACACGCATGACTATATTGAAATAGTTTATATGTGTCAGGGTCAGACCGAGCATATCGTTAACGGCGAAAGGGTTGTGCTCGCTCAGGGCGACTTCCTCTTTCTCAGCCAGAATTCAAGGCAGGAAAATCTGCCGTCGGGCAAAGACGATATTGCCGTCAATTTTATTGTGCACCCCGATTTTATGAAGCAGATATTGGTTATGCTCGGCGAAAAAGAAACAATGATTCACCGATTTATAATCGAATGTCTGACGGGCGACACGGGCAAAGCCACATTTCTGCATTTTAGCGCGTCAAATTCTCCCGCCGTTCAAAATCTTGTTGAAAATCTGATATGGAACCATCTGTATGAAACCCCTTATTCGGACAAAATCAACGAGCTGACAATGAGCCTTCTGCTGATACATCTGATGAATAATGTTGAGGGAATAAGCTATAACGGCAGCGGAAATTCACTTGTTTTCAAAATGCTTGATTATATCGAGAATAATTATGCCGACGGCAGCCTGACGCGGCTCAGCGAGCTGACATTTTATGATGTAAACGCTCTGTCAAAGCAGATAAAGCGCCTGACGGGAAAAAATTACACGCAGTTTCTTCAGGAAAAGCGAATTTCAAAAGCTTGCAGTCTGCTTAAAAACACCGATATGGGAATAAAAGAAATAGCCCAGCAGGTCGGATATGACAATATCAGCTATTTCCACAGGCTGTTTTCAAAAACCTGCGGAATGTCGCCGAAAAAATACCGTGACCGTGAAAAACGGATATAAAAAAATCTCTGCCGAAAAGCAGAGATTTTTTTGCATATTATTTATTCCGCAATTTTTACGGGGCGGTCGATTTCGTCTTTTAACTTGATTTCGTCTGCAATAAGGCGTCTGCGCTCCGCCAAGTCGTGATACATATGATCGCGCATCTTGTTATCGATGGGATAGAAGAACTTGGGCACAATACCGAAAGCGCTTGTGATTATGGGAATTCCCGTTCCGAGAGCGAAAAGCCACCATTTTGCCTTGTAGCTCTGCGTTCCGATTTCCTTGCCCTGAATGTATCCGATTTTGGCGAGAATAAAGCTTTTGACCGAGGTCATCAGAACATTCTGCATCTTGGTTACAAGACCTTTTGCAACGCCCGTCATAGCCTCAACGCGGTAGCCGTTTTTCCATTCGCAGTAATCCATAGCCTCATTATAAAGCTCGTCGGGAATAACATGGCGCAGACCGTAAACCCACATTTCAACGAATTCCTCAATCATCATAACGGGTATCATTACCTTGCGCTTCATAAAGTTTTTGTTTACAGAGCCTATTCCGAAAACAATCAGCCAGCACATATCAGTCCAGATATCCTCGGCAATCCAGAGCTTTTTGGAGGTAAATTTTCTGCGCAGGGGAGCAACAAAGGAATAGCTGATATTCAGAATGGGATAGGCGGGAATGCCTACAATCGTTTGAAGCGAAGCCTGACCCAAAACATCTATGTAGTAATCCGAGCGGCTTTGCGAAACGCCGAAGCCCGCAAGAAAATCAGAAAGGGTAATCAGCAGCAGAGGCTTGTTGTTAATAATTGCTTTCAGTCCGTCTATTACCCTCGGCTTTTCAAGCGACTGCATAACGCGCTCCCTTGACACAAGGTAAAACCAGAATGTCATTGCGGCGGAAAGTATTGCCGTGAGGCTGCCCATGCCAATGAAAAGACTGCTGAGCTTCATACGGATTTTTTTGGCGTTGATAAGGTCAATCAGAATGCCCATTGTCCATTCGGGTATCTGCTCGCCCAAAAAGCGAGAGAAGAACTTTGCCTGCGATATCAGGCGCACGCGTTCTTCGGGATTGGGCGTTATGGTTGAGAGCAATCCCGTCTGCGATATGTTGATAAATGTGCCCGCCGTTTCATTGATAACGCTGAAAGCAAAATAATAAATCAGCTTCGGCAGATATGTTGTGGCGGTGTTCGGGAAAAACAGCGGCATAAACCAATAAAGCATACCAAACAGGGTGAGAGGAATTTTCATCCAGATCAGAAACGGTCTGAATTTGCCCCAGCGCGTTCTTGTGCGGTCAACGATGGTGCTTATAAAGGTGTCGTTAATAATATCCCATGCGCCGGTGAAAAGAGAAACAATGCCGTTGATTTTAAAATCAATTCCGACAACATCCCATATGAAACGGTTGCCGTATTTGCCTATTGAAAAGCTTGCGGCAAAGTCTTGGGCTATATATGCCGCCGTTTCCATATTGCCGACATATCGCCTTGTCAGCATCTGGTCTTTCATATGTTTGCCTCCTCTTCTCAGCCGCGGTGCAGTCGGGCTCTTAAACTGCCGCAGAGTTTATCAGCGGCTTTTTTGCCAAACAGCAAAAACACAGCGATTGTTTGGTCAATAGTCACTACTTTTATTAACATATAATAGGAACTTTACTGCTATATTACTATTTTACTTCAATATGCCTGAGAAAAAAAGGTTCTTTGTTATTCAAAAAGTGTCCTTATCTGCAACAACTGTATTGCTCATAATAAAAAACACAAGCCACCCTGACGGATGGCTTGCGGGTTTGCTGTATTAAAATGCGTTTTTGATTGCCTGCGCGGTGATTCTGCCGATGCCGAACAGATTTTTGAAGAAGCTTGCAAGCTTCTGGAAGAAGCCCGCTTTTACGTTGATTGTCTCGCTGTCGCTGATTTCCTCGCCGTCGGCGTTCTTAATCGGCGTTCCGTCAGCATTTGTCAGCTTGACGGTAACGGTTGAATTGCTCTTGATATTTGAATATGAGAAGAGTCCTCCCGTGGATTTTTCGGCACCGTTTACATACCATTTTATCTGAACATCGGACGGCAGGTCGGTTGTGACTGCAACAAAGAGGATACCGTCGCCGTAGTTGACGGTCCTGTTGCCGGGATTGTTTCTGATAGCAACCGTGGGTATTGCCGATGTTGCGGGGAAAGTATAGGAAATTCTTGCTTCCTCTGCACTGCGGGAAACAATGTTTGCATTTTTGCCGTTGATTCTGAACGCCGTGCCGGAGGTGAACTGATAGCCGGATTTTGCTTCAAGCGAAATCATAACGCCGTAAACTGTATTTCCTGCAAATGTGCCGCTGGGAACAGGCTCCCAAGAGGTGTTGACAACGGTATACTGCGTATCGGTTGTTGACGCCGTGGCGGGTGTTGCGCCTGCGGCGGGTGCCGAAATGGTCAGCGACGCAGATGCTATTTGTTTGGCTAATGATTCGGTAGCGGGGAAGGTATAGGAAATCCTTGCTTCCTCTGCACTGCGGGAAACGATGTTTGCATTTTTGCCGTTGATTCTGAACGCCGTGTCGGAGGTGAACTGATAACCGGATTTTGCTTCAAGTGAAATCATAACGCCGTAAACGGTATTTTCCGCAAATGTGCCGCCGGGAACAGGCTCCCAGGAGGTGTTGACAACGGTATACTGCGTATCGGCTGTTGACGCCGTGGCGGGAGTTGCACCTGCGGCGGGTGCCGAAACATTGAGAGAGGCAGATGAAATATTCTCTGTCGCCTTTGTTGCGGGGAAGGTATAGTATGCGACTATTCGCCTTGTTCCGCCGCCCCGTATGAGAGTTGCCTTGTTTCCGTTGAGAGTGACATCAACGAAGTTTGCGAACACGCCGTCAAAGTAATCTATGTCGGCAGTAAAAGTGGCTGTGTAGGCAACGCCTTCTTTGAAGGTGGAGTCGGCGGGAGTCCATGTGACCGAGCCTCCGCTGTAATCATAAGTTCCCGATCCGCAATATTTTTGAGGCGTTGTGCCGACGGTCGGTGCGTCAACGATGAGCTCGGCAAGCGTAATTCTCGGGGTTCCTATCTCAACCTTGCAGCCTGCCGTTGGCTCTCCGAGATATCTTCCGTCTGTTTTTGTATAAAGCTTTCCGTTAACATAGGCGTTATTGTCCGATGCCAAGCAGTCGGAAATGTATCCGCTTCTGTCGGAATAACGAATATAGATTGCATATGCGTGATCTCTTTTTGCGGTAAAAAGAGAATTGCCGATTGTCAGATTGCCGTCGTTAAGGCTTATTGCATCCTCTCCGTATTCAAACGAGCAGTTGTTGACTGCAACGGAGGGTGAGTAGGATGAGTCAATATAAATACACTCTGAGGGGGAATAGAATTTTGCGTTATCTGCGGTGAGCGTGCCGCTGTATACCCATATACAACTGTTACGCTGTGTTGATTCATAGCCGGTTTCGTTGCGGAACACACCGCCGTTGATATCCACGGTGGATTCTTCAGAACAGGTTACAATAGTTCCGTAGTTCCCTTCCTCTGCCGCCGTGAGAATAAAGGTTCCGTTTTCAATGACGAGAGTGGATTTGGCAGATGTTTTGAAAACGGAGCTTTTGCTGCTGTAATCTGCAGCCGGATAAGTGATTGTTCCGCCGCCCTTGCTGTCCTTGACGGTCAGTTTGGATCCGCCGGGGTGCTCCGAAAGGTAAGTTTTACTGCAGTACACCAGAAAGAGTACATTGGAATTCACAGTGCCGGTGATTGTGTGGCCGCAAAGGTCAATCGTCAGATCCTGATTATAAATGTCTTGGCGTACCGTGGTGATGTCGCTGTCAAGATAGATAGTGTAAGGCTGTGTTTTGTCCGCACGGTTGACAGCGTCGGAAAATTCCTGATAGGTGCTTACATGGCAGGAGGTTTCCCCATCGGCAAAAACAACCGTTCCGAGCATCGGAATGAGCGTGAGCACCATGCAGACAGTGAGCAGAACGCTCAGCAGTTTAATGTGTGTTTTCATTTACATACACTCCTTTTCCGGCTGAAAGAAGAATTTCAACCGTTATTCAAACCTATTGTATCCTGCTTTGGTAAATAATGCAACGTCAATTTGTAGGGTAATCAGCAAAAAAATTAAAAAAATATTCAACGGCTCAACCGTAGGGAACGCCGTCCTCGGCGTTCCGCAAAAAAGCAGAAATCAACGGTTACACGGTAGGGGCGAACTGTGTTCGCCCGCTTGAAAACGCACAAATTCAAAAATAATTCGGAATTCGTAATGCGTAATGCGGAATTTAGGATAGGCTCCGCCTATGACCGATTATATTGTTGTTTATTAAATAATCCTGTTTTATCGTTGGAAATCCGTAGGGAACGCTGCCCTCAGCGTTCCGGATAAAAAAACTCCCTCCGTCTTTTGCTTCGCAAAATCCACCTCCCTCTTGAGGGAGGCAAATGCTGCCGTCAGCTTTCGGCGAAAATTCGTAGGGGACGATGCCCGCATCGTCCCAAAATCAGCACAAATTCCCTACCGAAGCTGTGTTTTTCGGCGTAATTCGTATGGGTTGGCGTCCTCGACGACCCGCGAAATAATTCGGAATTAATGAATAAAATCATATGGTTTCTTTATAAATCCAATGTAGGGCGGCTTGCCCACAAGCCGCCGCGGAAACGATGTGATTTTTCGGCGGGAGCAAGCCCCCGCCCTACTCTGAACAGAGATATTTTCGGCATTAATCCGCATAACGAATTTTACCGTAAAAATACAGCTCCGGTAGGGAACGCCGTCCTCGGCGTTCCGCGAAAATACAGCGGATTTAACGGCGGCTTGTGGGCAAGCCGCCCTACTCTGCGCGCGTGTGATTGATTACCATTTTTCGGGCGACCACGCAGGGTCGCCCCTACGGATATAATCGGTCATAGGCGAGCCTATCATTAATTCCGAATTACGCATTACGAATTCCGAATTTTTCTCGGAACGCTGAGGGCAGCGTTCCCTACGAATTATACATGAAGCTCACAGCAGCATTAGCCTCCTTTGAAAAGGAGCTGGCACGGCGAAAGCCGTGACGGAGGATTGATAAACAGACGGGTAAAAAATTGTAGCCATAAACGCACAAATTTAAAATAAAAAACACAAGCCACCCTGACGGATGGCTTGCAGTTTTGGTTGCGGAGGGAGGACTTGATTCGCGCGCCTGCGGGCGCTTGGTCGCTCGCGGTCACAACGCTCCACCGGAGCGTTGCTCTGTGCCGCTCGTCCTTCAAGTCATCCCAAAATAAAAAAACACAAGCCACCCTGACGGATGGCTTGCATTTTTGGTTGCGGAGGGAGGACTTGACTCGCGCGCCTGCGGGCGCTTGGTCGCTCGCGGTCACAACGCTCCACCGGAGCGTTGCTCTGTGCCGCTCGTCCTTCAAGTCCTCCCAAAATAAAAAAACACAAGCCACCCTGACGGATGGCTTGCATTTTTTTGGTTGCGGAGGGAGGACTTGAACCTCCGACCTCCGGGTTATGAGCCCGACGAGCTACCAACTGCTCTACTCCGCGATATCTGATTTTCAAGTGCTCTATTATTATACACGCTTTTTCCGAAAAGTCAATAGCTTTTATCAAAAAAGAAGAAAAATTTCGGTTAATTAATTTCGCTTGGCGTTGTATTCGTTTAAACTTCATTGCTGTTTGCCTAAAATTTATAAATCCGGCTTGATTGTGTCAATATTTTTTGTGATATGTTGACAAATACGGCTTGGCTATGATATCATTCTGAATAAATACTGATATAAAATGCGGATATCAGGGAGATGATAAAATGGTTTCTCAGGAGAACAAAATAATTGAGGAAAATACCGAGATTTCCAATCAATCCGATAAGAATGAAATGAAGCGGCTTGTCCGCCCGAGGGAAATAGCGGCATTTGCGCTGACTTCTTACGGACTCAACAATCTGACAAGCTTTATTGGTTCGACCAAGCAATACTTTATGATGAGCTTTCTCGGGCTTTCGGGCAAGGCTTTCGGTCTGCTCGGAACGGTTTCGACCGTTTGGGATGCGCTTGACGACCCGATTTCGGGCATAATTATCGACAGGTGCAGAACAAGATGGGGCAGACTGAGACCGTTTCTGATTTTTCCGATGCCGTTTTGGGCGATAGCTTCAATTTTGTTTTATATTGTTCCCAATTCATTCACATCGGGTCAACGGTTTACTTATGCGCTTGTTACAACCATTATTTACGGAATAGGCTTTTCGTATCTGAGCGGCTGGGAGCTTTTGCTTTATAATATGACGCCCAATACTAATGAGCGAAGCACGCTGATTGCAACGCAGAAATTCGTAAATCTTTTCACATGGCTGCCCTCGCTCGTGCCCGTTTTTGTTGACTTTGTTCCGGGCGTTACCAAAAACGCCGTTACACAGCCGCAGGTTTACACGGGCTTTTCGGTATTCTTTGTAATCGTTGCGGTACTCGGAGCAATTTACGGATTTTTCACAATGCGCGAAAGAGTCACGATTGCTTCAAAGGAAGAAATGCACGAAAACGGATTTTTCAAGTCCGCAAAGTCAATTATTACCTGCCGTCCTCTTGCCGTTTTACTGCTTTCCAATTTCTTCGCAGGAATCAAAGGTGTCGGCGGCGCGTCGGAGGATTTCTTCTGGCTCAACTGCACGGGCAGGCTTTCAAACCGCCTGCTTTGCAGCCTTTTCACGGGATTGCCCAACTATGTTATAACTCCTATCGTTCCTTCTCTTGTCCGCAAGCTCGGCTTGAGGACTACCGCCGTTTCCGCAGGTCTTTTCAGCGGAATTGCTTACACGGTGCTCTATTTCATCGGCTACAAGCCAACGGGCAATTATTGGCTTGATTTTGCAATAATCACGGTGGGTCTTACCGTCTGCGGTCTGCCGAACCATGTTATGGGCGTTTGCGACCCGCTGCTCAAGGGCGATATGTTTGATTATCTTGAGTGGAAAAACGGAATACGCAACGAGGGCATTGTCAACGCCGTTTCGGGCTATGTCAACAAGCTTTCGTCAAGCGTTCACGCTCTGCTTTCGGGCGTTGTGTTTGATTGGATTAAATTCAAGCCTCAGCATGACGCTTACGGCAACATTGTTCCGCATACCGACCCCAAGGTGCTCAAAGGAATCTGGGGCATTTTCTGCCTTGCTCCCGCCGTTGCACGCTTTGGCTACGGACTGTCGCTGCTGCTTTTCAATGTTCACGGCAAAACAAAAGAGCGTATGCTCATTGAGCTTGAAGAGCACAGAAATGCGAGAACCGAAGCGAAAAAGCAAATCTTGACCGAAACTGTTGATACGGAGAACTGATATGATAGATTTTAAAGAATTCAGAGTGTTTTCATCGGGAAAAAGCGCCGATAAGGCGGCGGATATTTTTTTAGATGAAATAAAGCTCAGAACGGGCGAAGAGCCGAAAAAATGCACTGACGAGAAGCAGGCGAATTTTGCCTTTATAATTAAAGACGGCATTTCAAGAGACGGCTATGAGCTTGACTGCACGGGCTCGGCTGTCAGAGTTTACGCAAGCGGAATCAGAGGCTTTATTTTCGGAATGGGTATGTTTCTGCGTAAGCTTGTCTGCGTGTGCGGAAATCCGAGCCTTGCCGAGGATATAACCGGAGCTTACAGCCCCGATAAATCCGTCAGAGGTCATCAGATAGGTTACAGAACAACGCCGAATACATATGACGCATGGGATTATTCCGACTACCGCCGTTACTATCTCGATATGATGTTTTTCGGCTCGAATACCGTTGAGCATATTCCCTATGAAAAGGGCGTTTCACGCAGAAATAAGCTGATGAAATATGATGAGGAGGAATTCCTCATTGAAGCCTCGCGTATGGCGGATGAATTTGACCTCGATGTTTCGCTCTGGCATCCCAACAACGAGGGAGAAACCGTTGAGCAGGCGGCGGAAAGGCGCGGCAAGCTTTATGCGGAAGTTCCGAGACTTAATGTTGTATTTCCGCCGGGAGGAGATCCCGGAGATTTTGAAGCCGACGAATTTATCCTCAGATGCAAGGAGATTTCAAAGGCTCTTAAAAAGTCGCATCCGCAGGCGCAGATGTGGCCGTCGGCTCAGCAGCCCCATTCGATAGCTTCGTGGGGAGAAGATTTTATTGAAGAAATGAAAAAACTGCCCGATGAGATTGACGGCGTTATTACCGGCCCGAACAGAGCTTTTCCGCTTGATATTCTCCGCCGTAAGCTGCCCGATAAATACCCCATCAGGCTTTATCCCGACATAACCCACAATGTCCGCTGTGAATATCCCGTGCATTTCGACAGGGACGATTGGCACTTTGCGCTGACAACGGGTCTGAGCCGCGAATGTACAAATCCGAGACCGCGCGAATACCGCCTTATCCACCGCCTGACCCGCCGCTATGTTGTCGGCTCGGTCAGCTATTCCGAGGGAATAACCGATGATGTCAATAAAATGGTATGGGCGGATATGGACTATTTCCCCGACTGCGATTTGAGAACAACTCTGCTTGATTACAGCCGCCTGTTTTTCTACGGCGTACCTTCCGAGCTTATTGCCGACGGCATACTTTCTCTTGAGCTTAACTGGCAGTGTGACCCTGCGGAAAATCCGACCATAGATAAAACCCTTGAAACCTTTGAAAGCCTTTATGCGGAGTATCCCTGCCTTGCGGGAAATTGGCGTTTCTTACAGCTTCTTATGCGCGCAAAGTGCGATTATGTTATCAGAAGCAGGCGTATTTTTGAGCTTAATCTTATTAAGCTTGCCGAAAAAGAAATAAGAAACGGCAGGCTCGACGCCGCAAAGGAAATACTCTCTGCTGATTTTGATGAAGATTACAAGCGTGAGCGCGCGGATATTGATATGCTCGCGCAGAAGCTTTTCGAGCTTATCGGCTTGCAGCTTGATACGGAGCATTACTGCGCCGACGGCTGGGAGAGAGGCGCAATTCTTGAAACCATCGACCTGCCCGTAACGGACAGAAAATGGCTGCTCGGCAGGCTCGGTTATGCGAGCGAAAAGCCCGACCCCGCAGAATTTATGATAAAGGCGCTCAACCGCTGCGCCGTTGCTCCCGATGAATATTATTTTTCCGTTGCGCTCAACGGGCTTGAGGAGTGCGGAGTGGCGCAGAGCGGCGAGATTTATATGAATTTCCAGGGTGACAGACCCTCGGTTAACAACGGCTCAATGCCGACGGCAATGTTTAAAGTCTATGACAATCTTTCTTTTAAATGCAAGGTCGGAGGGCTTACCGCCGAAAGCGATTATAAGCTGAAAATAGCTTATCTGAGCAAAAAAATACCCGCTCTGAGCGGACACAAAATCGTTGCAAACGGAGCGGTTATTTACGAAGGACCGCAGTTCGGCGGCGAAAGGGACGAGGAATTTGACCGTGAAATGCTGGCTCCCGGCTTTGAAACGGCAAGCTATGTAATTCCCAAAGAGGTTATTCATAACGGTTGCCTTGACCTTGAATTCAGCGAGCCTTATATGGGCGTTATGTTCTGCGAATTCTGGCTGACGCACGATTAAAAGAATATCAATAAAAATAAACCTGCCAACCGAAAGGAAGGCAGGTTTAAGCTTTTATATCCGTTTTTTACATAACAAACAGCAGTATGCAAAGGAAATGGAGCAGACTGCCGAGCACAACAAAGAGATGAAATACCGAATGAATGTATTTCTGCTTTCTGCCGAGCCCGTAAAAAATTGAGCCAATGGTGTATGCAATTCCGCCTGCGAGCAGCAGACCGAAGCCGACGGCACCGAGACATTCAAAAATTATTTTGCCCGTGAAAATTATGCACCAGCCCATTCCGAGATAAAGAATCATCGAAATTACGCGGAAGCTCTTTAAATCAATGGCATTCAGCGTTATGCCCAGAGCCGCAAGCCCCCAGATGATGCCGAAAACAGTCCAGCCGAGCCAGGTTTTATATTCTCTGAGCGTGCAGAGTGAAAACGGGGTGTAGGTTCCCGCTATGAGCAGATAGATGGAGCAATGGTCGATTACCTGAAAAACCTTTTTTGCCGTCAATGAGGGCTTCAAGCCGTGATAAATGCTTGACATTGTGTAAAGCACAATCATTGTCACTCCGAAAAGCGCGCCGCTGACAACGCCGTAAACATTGTGATGGATTGCGGCAAAGATAACGCAAAGCACCGTTGCCGTTATTCCGAGCGCGCCGCCGACAATGTGCGACACCATGTTGAAAATTTCCTCTCCCTTTGTGTAACGGGGCAAAACTCTGTCCCTGAGCTTTGTTCTTGACATTTCATTCTCCTATAAAAAGTCAAGTGGTTAGAACCAACTTGCTGTATTTTTTTGTAA
>JBJEQB010000004.1:0-3819 GCA_051881535.1 Acutalibacteraceae bacterium
CTTCTGAGCTTGCGCTCAGAGGTTGCCACCGGCAACCCGCACCCTCAGGAGGGAGGCAAATGAAGCCGTAAGTTTTCGGCGAAGCCGTGGCTTGCTGTTCAGGCTCCCTCGTGAGGGAGCTGAGTCATAGACTCTGAGGGAGTTTAACAGCTTTTGCGGAGCAATTAATCCAAATGTAGGGCGGCTTGACCGCAAGCCGCCGAAATCAATGTTAAAGCAAGCTCCTGTGCGGGGGTCGCCCGTAATTGGGACGATGTGGGCATCGTCCCCTACAAAATGTCGCCGAAAGCTTACTGTTGATATTAGCCTCCTTTGGCAAAGGAGGTGGATTTTGCGAAGCAAAAGACGGAGGATTGGAAGCAAAAACAATCATTTTTTCGGCGGTTTGTGGGCAAGCCGCCATACTAACAATTTTTACCCATTCACTATTACTTCTTACCTAAAACAGCCCGCGCCCGTTTCTTGCGAAACGGACGCGGGCTGTTTAATTGTTATTGAGCTTTTTTGTTTCTGCGCCTTTTAATGAGTTTTTTGATTATAAGAATTGCGGCGGCAATGAGAACGGCGCAGGGAATTATTATCGGCAGACCGCCGACAAAGCCGACTATTATTTCTCTGACGGTTTCTTTGAGGCTGTCAAAATTATCGGAAAATCTGTTTTTAATCTGCTCCCAAAGCGACGGATTTTCCTGCGTTACCCGCTCAACCTCGCTTATATTCAGAGTTACGGTGCTGTAGCTGACGCGGTTTTCAAGCACCTTGAGCTGTGAGGTGTAGCTTTCAATCTGATAATTAACCTCTGAAAGGCGCTCCTGAACGGCAAGCACATTTTCAAGCGAAGCCGCCTTTTCAAGCAGATTTGTGAGAGTGGCTTTTTCAGTTTTGTAAGCCTCAATTCTGCTTTCAAGGTCAATGTATTCAAAGGTTACATTTTCCTGATTTTCAGTTTTGCGGACTATTTTGCCGTATTCCTCGGAGCTTGCAAGAAAGCTGTCAAGCTTATCGGCGGGAACTCTGACAACATAGCGTGAATATCTGCTTCCGCCGCCATAGCCGCCCATATCAGAGGAGGAGCTTTCAATATATCCGCCCGCCGCGCTGACCTGAGATTTGAGCGAGGAAATATATTTATCATATTCCTTGGTGTCCACCGAAAGGTCAACGGTTTTGATAATTTTTTCGCCGTCCGTTATATTGCTCTGCGCTTCCGAGGCGGATTCATCGGAAACAATGCCGCCGTCAAACTCGGGATAATAGTTCTCCACCGACATGTCGGTGCTTGCCGAGTATTTGTCCGACGCGCCGCACGCCGAGAGAGAAATCACAAGCAGAAGACATATTGCCGATGCTATGAGTTTTTTCATTTCTTTCACCTGTCCTTTTTGATTTATTTGAAATGTTGCATTTGGGTTGCTTAAATGTAAAATTTTCTTCAAAACCATTGACATTTTGGTTGGATTGTGTCAGTAATATATTATAAGATTAAAATTAACGGGAGGTATATTATAATGAAAAAGGTTATAGCAGTTTTGATTGTTGCCGCTTCGCTGCTTTCTCTTACGGCGTGCAAAATGAAAAAGGAAATGACCAACGAAGAATTTCAGGCTTCATTGGCTGCCGATGAGTCAAAGCGCGTTGCCGAATCCATAAAGGTTGAAGAAGAATATTCCGAGGGCATTGCCGAGAATGTTGAAGAAATCGGTAAAACAGTTAAAAACAAAAGGCTTGTTCTTAAAACCCTGTCACCTACCGGTTACGAATACGAGGTTATCGTGATGGATAAAAAGGGCAATGCGGATTATAAACTGCTCTATCAGTTCTTCGATTACATAGGCAATTACGATGCGATAGTTAATTATAAGGACGAAGAAAACAGAAAGCAGATAAAGCACGATGCAAAAGCCCGTATGATAGTTTACAGGATTGACGACATTCAGAAAGCCACATTTGATGAGCTTTATGAATCCTATAAATCCGAAACAGCCAAGGAATACGGCTATGAGGTTATTGAATAATAAAATATGCTTTTCCGCCCCGTTTGGGGCGGATTTTTTTATTTCTCAGAGCTTGTGATAAACTATTTTACCGTTGTTTCCGTGACGGAAGAATATATCAGGTCGGCGTCAAACTGCTCACAGTTGTTTTCCGAGGCGTATTCGGCGTTTGCACGGTCAAAATCCTCTCTCGAAATTGAAAAATACTCAACAAATTGAGCGAGTGCAGAGCCGTTTTCGTCTGAAAGCCCGCTTTCCCATTTTTCAAATTCCGCGCGGTCAACAAGCCTTGCAAACTGTTCGGGAACAGCCGGGCAAGCATACACCTTGTCGCACAGTTCGTCAAACGATGAATCGGCGGAGGAATACTGTTTGTTTTCAGCTTCGCCGATATATTCCCGGTCTTCAGCCGAGGCTGTATCGCAGCTTTTATTTGCCCTTATAAAAAATCCGGGTGAAAAAACGGCGGCGGCAATAACGGCAACTGCGGCGGCAGCGGCAAGCAGGGGCTTAACGCGGCTTTTTTGCCTGCGCTTGCCTTTGCATGCATTGAGAATCTGAGCCTTCTGAATGTCATTCAGGCTGATTTCTTCAACTGCCGGCTTTATTTTATCAAAATCAAAATCGCTCACCTTACCGCCTCCTTTTCATAAAGTTTACGCAGAGACTCGCGCCCTCTTTGCAGGCGTTTTTTTACGGCCGCCTCGGATATGCCGAGCATGGCGGAAATTTCACCCGCCTTGTAGCCCTCAACATAATGAAGATGGATAACAATTCTGTATTTTTCGTCAAGTGAAACCAGCAGGTCGAGGATTTGCGCATTATCCTCGCAGGAGCTGATATCCTTGATTTCATCGGTGCTCACGGCACTCAGACGCTTGCGATGCCTCAGCGTATCGCGGCATATGTTTGAAGCAACACGGATAAGCCACGCTTTTTCATGCTCCGAATCGGCAAAATCCGGCGCCTTGGTTATGTAACGCAGAAAACATTCCTGAACGGCGTCCTGCGCGTCCTCCGGGCAGCCCGTCATAACGGAGCACAGGCGGTAAAGGCTGTTGCCGTAAAGCTCAAGCGCACGCTTTGCGTCGGGAGAAAGCCTTTCGGTTTTTTCGGGCAAAACATCGCCCCCTTCGTTTGTTTTTAACTGCCATTCACATTAAGTACACGAAATAAAAGCGGAAAAGGTGACAAAAACATTTAAAAAATTTTTAATTAATTCAAAAGGCGCTCCGATAGGGAACGCCTTGAATTATAATGGGTTATTTACAATATACTTTTAATATCTCGCCGATATAGATTTTGTGATAATCCTTTTTGGCATAGTTGCTTTCGATTGCCGCATCCTCAAAGCCTGCGGGGTCGATAAACTGCGACGCCATTTTGCGGCACACAACGGTATATTTCGCCTGCTCAAAGGTTACTCCGCCGTCGGTAAAAACGGGGGTCAGCCCGCACGCCGCCGCCTTGTCAATGTCTCTGCCGCTCTTTGAGCCGCAAAGGCGCAGAGCTTCCTTGTATTCCGCTCCGTAAAAAGAAAGAGTGAAAATATCCTCTTTTTCGAGGAATTCATAGGTATATCTCTGAGGGCGGACAAAAATAAAAGCGGCGTCCTTTCCCCAGATTTCGCCGAGCGCGCCCCAGCTTACCGTCATGGTGTTGAACTTTTCTTCATTGCCTGCGGTCACAAGTCCCCAACCGTCTGCAATAAGCTCAACGGGGCTTTCTTTGATGTCTCTGACATTGATTTCTTTCATCGGTTTATCCTCCTGTTAAGGTGAATGGAATAATACGAACCGTGATTTTCACGGGCATATTTTCGTTC
>JBJEQB010000005.1:0-17848 GCA_051881535.1 Acutalibacteraceae bacterium
CACGGTGGTGTGAGAGGTCGGCTACTCATCTAATGGGTAGCCTCCTACTCGATTTTCTGAATGATTTCTAATTGCAAAAAACGAGGCTGTCCATTGAGGCGGCCCCATTCAATTTTTATCTGTTTTCTTTTCGTTTCGCGTTCTTGAATTTTGCCGTTCATACTCGGCTTTGCGGAAAAATCACGATTATGCAAGTCAAAATAAACTCTGATTATTAATTTTTGAGAAAGGAACGGTATAAAAGCAGCGCCTTGCAGTTAACAAGACGCTGTTAAAATTGCAAATAGAGTTTATTGTCGATGAGTTGAGAGATTGTTTGTTTTCTTTCTGCGCTTAGTTGAGAATAGTAACAGTCAAAAAGCTCCTTTGTTTCGTCTGTCGATAACCACGAAAGCGTTGCGAATGCATAGTCAGACACAGAATAACCGAAAACTTTTCCTAAACGCATGCTTTCGGAGTGTTCTGATAGCAGGGCTGTTACGGCTTCTAATTCATTTTTAGTGTATTGATTTTTTTGTGCGAGAGATAAGAGGAATCTCACCTTATCAAGAATTCCTGCGTTACTTAATTCCATATATTTCTTGCATCCTTAGTGAGTTTAGTTAAATTACGGCTCTAACAATAAGACCTGTTAAACCGAATGAATTTGGTTTCGTGGGCATTTGAATTCCGACAACTTCAAATTTTTCGTTGTTTTCATTTGAAACATAATCGCCGACAGAAATTTTATGACTGCCTTTAACCGTAATAACAGTACCTAACGAGGTTTCATATTTTTCTATTGTTTGAATTTTTATATAATTAATGCCTACCGTCGTTCTTTTAAAAATGTGATTTATAAATTCTTCACAGAGGGTTAAGTTGTATTTTTCAAAGTGATAAATATCACTTTCACTCCATTCAAATTTACCGTCATTATAAAGCTTTTCAGCGGTATTTACAGTTTGATTGCTTTTTCTGTCTATTACGCATTGTGAAGTTATCCAAGAATAATTAAAAGATTTGAGATATTGCAAGATATTATCTTTTTGAGGGTGAGGATTGTCTGAATATTTATTTTCAGACAAAGCAATAGGTAAATAATCATCTTGGACTGAAAGAAACGAATTCGTCGGCGTTGCCAAATTTGTTTTTTTCAAAACACAACAACTCTTTTCTGACATTTACATGAAAGTGATTTGGTGAATATTCAGTAGCGTATCACTATGATAATTGGTCAAGGATTGATTCACAGATTATTCCTATGCTATAATTTTCATTGAAACCCGATTTTTGAAGTTTGGCAGCAACAGAATCCTCATCCCAAAAATCTCTTTCATAGGTGAGCAGTCGGAAAAAACATAATTTTCAACTGCTTCTTTGGCGAAATCATAGCAGGCGGCATGATAAACAAAATACTCGTCATTAACGGATAAATGTTATATCCGCTTCCGTCTGATTAGAACTCAAAATACGAATAGCTTTTCACCAATCAATCATTTTATCAAGTTATTCTCTTCAAGCTGTTTAATAAAATCCGCAATATCCTCGGCTGCATCCTCGGGCGCAACTTCAAACTCTGCGGTAACTGCTTTGACAAGCTCGTCCAGCGTTTTTTCGGTTTGAAGCTCCTCCCAAAGCAGCTTGCTGACAATATTTAAAATGACAATATGACCCGAGCCGTTTTGCGCGTCCGTCGGTACGGCGAGATATTCTCCTGCGATTTCCCGCATAAGATAGCCCGGTTTTATACAATATTTTTCTTTTTCCATAGCAAATACCCTCTTATTTTAAATTAGTGCTTCGTCAATACCACAAAAAGCCGAGCAGCAGAATTCGGATTATCCATTGCCACCAAGCGTATTCAACGGTTATTTTGAAGCTTGCCGTGTAGCCGCCGTATTCAACCGTTACGGTCTTTTCGCCGACGGACGAGGTTGAAAAGCCATAAACATTTATGCCTTGCTCGGCGGTTACCGTTTCTATGCTCCCGTCGGAATAAACCGCTTCGAGCGCAAGCCCGTCAAGCTCAAGTTGTTCTCCGCTTTTGTAAATATATTTCGTTTTGCTCGGGGGAGACACAACGCTCAAAGAAACAACGCTCGGAGGAATAAGCCTGCCGCTGACGGTGATTTCAGCCTTTGCCTCATATTCCCCGTCAAGCGATTTCGCAGTGATAACTGCCGTGCCTTCTGCCAGAGCCGTCAGAACACCGTCGGAATTAACGGATACGGTCTGCGGTGCGCTGCTTGTCCACTCAACTGCTCTGTTGCTTGCGTTTGCGGGCAAAACCTCTGCAAAAAGAGCCTTGCTTTCGCCTGCGGCAAGAACTGCCGAGATTTGTGAAATGCTTATGCCCTCGGCATAAACCGTTTTGTCGGTTATGAATTTTGAAAGCAGCGGAATACCGTAGCCGTAATATATATCAAAGCCTGCGATGCCCAGATCGGCGCAGCTTTTTTTTATGGCGTCCTGAGTTTGGAGCGCGTTACATTCGGGGTGGTCAAGCCTGAAAAGAGCCGCAGAAGCGGAAATAAAAGCGGCAGCCATAGAAGTTCCGCTTAGCTTTTTCAGCTCTCCCGATGCGGAATAGCCCGTTATATTCATTCCGGGAGCGCACACATCAACCTCTTTGCCGTAGTTTGAAAGTCCTTCGGCAAAGCTGAAATCTTCATAAAGAGAAGTGACGGTTATTGCGCTGATGTTGTGAGCGGGGCAGTAATCGTTTGTGTTTCTGCCCTCATTGCCCGCGCTGGCAACAACGCAGACATCGTTCGCCTGTGCATAAGCAAGAGCTTCATCAATCATTCTGCAATATTGCTTTGAAAGCACTCCGCCGAAGCTTGCATTCAACACCTGAGCGCCGTTGTCAACGGCATAGTAAATTCCGTTAACTGCATTCATTATCAGAGCATTTTTTGAATCGATTACTCTGACAGGCATTATTTTAACGGGAGCGTTTTGAGTGCAGTCGGCAATGATGCTTGCAATAAAAGTGCCGTGGCTGTCGGAGCTTATGTCGTTTGACGGGTCATTATCAGCGTCGATAAAATCATATCCCGCAACAAGCTTGTCTTTCAAAAAATCAATTTCGGCAACGCCGCTGTCAACGATTGCAACGGTAACGCTTCTTTCAAGCTCAAGCCCGCCGAGATATTCGGAATATTTATCGGCTTCGATTGCCGCTGTTCCCCAAGAAAGAGAACCGTTTCCGTCGGCTTCTTCGGAGTCTGCACAGATAAGCGCGTCACGCTCGGCGTATGCTGTTTTCGGATCGGCGTTAAGCGCCGCCAGGCAGCTGCTTGCCGCTTCTTCGCTTTCAAACTGCAAAACAAAACGACCGTCAGCTCCGATAACGCCTTTTTCTGCGCCGTATCTGCCGAAATCAAAGCCGTCCGACAAAACTTTGCCTATAATTCTGCAATCCTCTGCCGTAAAATCGGTCTGCCGTTCATATTCCGCGGCGATTTTTGCCGCCTCAACGGCAAATTCGGTGTTTGAATTAACGCGGATTATATTCGGCGAAACGGCGGCGACGGCATACTGCGAAAACAGGCAAACCGCCGCAACGGCGAGCGCAAATATTCTTAAAAGCCTTTTCTTCATTGAGCGACTTCATCTCCCCAAAGCCTTATATATTAAAGTATATTACACCTGCCGACAATAGTCAATTAATTTTTAAAATATTAAACAGGTATTTTAAATCGGATAAATTAAAGAAGCTAACCGAGCTTCGCCATCTTTATGCAATCTTAATACGGAATGATTTTTCCTTATGCGCGCTTAATGAAAATTAAGATATCATAAAGACGCCGCATAAAGGCAATAAATATCGCCGCGGGGTGACGAAATGCGAGTTGGGCATAAAAACAGGCATATGTCCTCTTTTCAAATAATAATACTAAGCTTTCTCTCTGTTATATTGGTCGGAACTTTTTTGCTTATGCTTCCGGCGGCTACCCGTCAGCCGGGAAGCGCGTCGTTTTCGGATGCTGCTTTTACAGCGACCTCCGCTGTTTGCGTAACGGGGCTTGTTCTGCATGATACGGCAACATATTGGTCGTTTTTCGGTCAGCTTGTTATTCTGATTCTTATTCAGGTGGGCGGAATGGGTGTTGTAACAGCCGCCGCGTCCATTGCAATTTTTTCGGGCAGAAAAATCGGTCTTATGCAGCGCAGTACAATGCAGGAGGCCATTGCGGCGCCCCATGTGGGCGGAATAGTCAGAATGACGGGCTTCATTCTTAAAGTTACGCTTACCGCAGAGCTTATCGGAACGGTTTTGCTTTCCTTTGTTTTTTGCAGGGAATTCGGTCCGCTTAAAGGAATGTGGTACGCTCTGTTTCATTCCGTTTCGGCGTTTTGTAACGCAGGCTTTGACCTGATAGGCGTTAAAGAACCGTTTTCTTCTTTTACATCTTATTCGGCGTCGCCCGTTCTGAATTCGGTTGTTATGCTCCTGATAATCATAGGAGGCATAGGCTTTTTTACTTGGGACGATATCGGCAGAAACGGTCTGCGTTTCAGAAAATACCGTATGCAGACCAAGGTAATACTTACGGTTACGGGGATTTTAATAGCCTTGCCCGCCGTTTATTTCTTTTTCTTTGAATTTTCGGATATGCCGATTGTAAGGCGTATATGGAGTTCGCTGTTTCAATCCGTAACTCCGAGAACCGCAGGCTTCAACACGGCTGATTTGACTCGGCTGAGCGAAACGGGTCAGCTCCTTACAATAGTGCTGATGCTCACGGGCGGCTCTCCAGGCTCAACGGCGGGAGGCATGAAAACCACAACTCTTGCAGTCCTGCTTTCATGTGCAATGTCGGTTTTTCGCAAAAAAGAGAGCACTCACTTTTTCCGCCGCCGAGTTGCAAGCGGAACTGAGCGCAATGCGGCAACCGTTGCTCTGATGTATGTTTCACTTTTCTTAATAAGCGGCATGATAATCAGCAGGCTCGAAAATCTGCCTATACTCACAGCACTTTTTGAAACGGCTTCGGCAATCGGAACGGTCGGGCTGACCCTGGGCATAACTCCGGGTCTCGGAATTGTGTCTCAGATGATTTTGATAATCCTTATGTTCTTCGGGCGGGTCGGCGGACTTACATTGATTTTTGCCGCATTTTCAAAATCCGGCACGGAGCATTCGAGATATCCTCAGGAAAAAATAACGGTGGGTTAAAAGGTAACGGCGAAAGCCTTTTAGGAAAGGAATGGTAATAGAAAATGAAATCTGTTTTGCTTATAGGTCTCGGCCGTTTCGGCAGACATATTGCAATGAAGCTCAATGAGCTTAACCATCAGGTAATGGCGGTTGATAAACAGGAGAGCAGGGTGGACGAGGTTTTGCCCTATGTTACAAACGCACAGATAGGCGACGGCACAAACATTGAGTTTCTGCGCTCGCTCGGCGTGCGTAACTTTGATGTGTGCATCGTTGCAATCGGCGATGATTTTCAAAGCTCGCTTGAAACCACATCTTTCCTGAAAGAGCTCGGCGCAAAAAAAATAGTGTCAAGAGCTGCAAGAGATGTTCACGCCAAGTTTTTGCTCAGAAACGGGGCTGACGAAATCGTTTATCCCGAGAAACAGCTTGCAAATTGGACTGCTATCAGATACAGCTCCGACCATATTTTTGATTATATCGAGCTCGCGGACGGATATGCGGTTTTTGAGGTTTCCGTTCCGCACGGCTGGGTCGGAAAGAGCGTAGGTCAGCTTGATATCCGAAAAAAATTCAATATTAACATAATGGCTCTCAAACAAAACGGCAGGCTGAATATGAACATAACCTCTGATACATATTTAAACAGCGATGAAACAATGCTCGTTTTAGGCGATATGAAAAGTATTCATAAGTGCTTCCATATTTAAAATAACGGAGATGCGTTTTTATGAAATACATAATTTTCCTTCCGTGCGCCGCGGCAATGATAGTTTTCGGCTATTTTGTGATGGAAAAAATAGATTCGGCGGTTGATGAAAACGAAAACATAATTTGCGGACGGGATTTACACAGCCGTGAAAGCGTGCGGATTGCTTTTGAAAACCCGTTTTCGGCTGCATCGGTTTGCGGAGTTCTTGAAGCTTTTTCAAAGAAGCACCCTATGTGTGCTGTTTATCTTTTCTGCGGGTCTTGCGGTCAGATAAAAGAACTGCTTTCCGAGGACAAAATCAATATCGGCGTTTTTTCATCCGATGCAGTTGAAACGGGGCATAACGAAATAATTATAGCTCCGAAAAATTCCAAGGGGTGTATTTTGCCCGAAATCGCTCCCATTGAATCGGCGCAGAGAGGAAAGGCTCTCAACGGCGCAGGCGAAAAGCTTGCCGAAGAGCTGCTTGAAATGCTGCGTGGCGATTTTTAACGGTAGAAATTCAAATAAAATTGTGCTATTATAAAGAATAACCGCTGACTGAAATTCTGTTTTTCTTTTTGGCGGTTGAATTGCAGTACAACAGTTTTTTGAAAAGAGGGTGCGAGGCAGCATGGAAAGCGAAAGGCAGAATCCCGACGAGCTTCTCAGAATAACCAAGCGTGATGAAAACGGCGTCAACAGGGGAAGCCTTAAAATATTTTTCGGCTATGCCGAGGGAGTCGGCAAAACCTATGCCATGCTCAAAGCGGCTCATGCCGCAAAACGCCGGGGTGTTGATGTTGTTGCAGGCTGTATTGAAACTCACGCCCGCCCGCAGACCTCCGCTCTTGCCAACGGAATAGAGCGTATTCCCGCCAAAACCGTTGAATATAATTCCGTTAATTTTCAGGAGTTTGATATTGACGCCGCCATTGCGAGAAAGCCTCAGCTCATTTTGGTTGACGAGCTGGCGCACACCAATGCTCCCGGCTGCCGAAATGTTAAACGCTGTCAGGATATCGAGGAGCTTCTTAAAGCGGGGATTGATGTTTACACAACGGTCAATGTTCAGCATATTGAAAGCCTTAATGACCTTGTAGCTTCAATAACGGGCGTAACGGTCAGAGAGAGAATTCCCGATTCCGTTTTTGATAATGCCGATCAGGTTGAGCTGGTGGATATCGAGCCGCAGGATCTTATCGAGCGTCTGCAAAGCGGAAAGGTCTATTCCGAGGTTCAGGCGCAAAGAGCGGTTGCGGGATTTTTTACAATGGAAAATCTGACCGCGCTCAGAGAAATCGCTCTGCGCCGCTGTGCAGACCGAGTTAATCTTTTAACAGAAAATGCGCGAATTAAGAGCAACGGCAGTTACCATACCGATGAGCATATTTTAGTCTGCCTTTCTTCGGCTCCGTCAAATGCCAAAATAATCAGAACGGCGGCAAGAATGGCGAGTGCATTCAGAGGAGATTTTACGGCTCTGTTTGTTGAAACACCCGATTTTGCGTCAATGAGCGATGAAAACAAAAAGCGCCTGCGTTCAAATATCAGGCTTGCCCAACAGCTCGGTGCAAAAATTGAAACGGTTTACGGCGATGATGTGCCTTATCAGATTGCGGAATTTGCGCGCATATCGGGCGTTTCAAAAATTGTTATCGGCAGAAGCGCCGCGGCTAAAAAGCATCTTTTCAGCAAAGCTACGCTTACCGAAAAGCTGATTGCCGCCGCGCCCAATCTTGATATCCATGTTATTCCCGATGCCTCGGCCTCCTCAAGCTACCGAGCCGAAAAATCAAAAAAACTCTCGGGTATTGTTTTTTCAGCCTCCGATATTCTCAAAAGCCTGGGAATTCTGGTTGCGGCAAGCTTTATCGGAACGGTTTTTGATATGCTCGGCTTTACTGAGGTAAATATTATAACCGTCTATATTCTCGGCGTTCTTATAACCGCCGTGAGCACAAAAAATCAGATTTACAGCTTGGTTTCTTCCATTATCAGCGTTATTGTGTTTAATTTTCTGTTCACCGAGCCGAGATACACTCTTTTAGCCTATGACAGCGGATATCCAGTTACCTTTTTGGTAATGTTCCTTGCAGCTTTTATAACGGGTTCTCTTGCGGCAAGACTGAAAAATCATGCAAAGCAATCCGCAGGGGCGGCGTTCAGAACCAAGGTTTTGTTTGATACCAATCAACTTCTTCAGCGTGTTGAGGGCAAGGATGAAATAATAACCGTTACGGCAAATCAGCTTATGAAGCTGCTTAATAAAGACATAATTATTTACCCTGCAAACGGCGGAGAATTGGAAGAACCGAGGATTTTTTGCGTTTCGGACGAAGAAATTGACGGAGATTTAACTTCCGAGAGTGAGAGAGCCGCCGCAAATTGGGTGCTGAAAAATAACAAGCACGCAGGCGCAACTACCGACACACTTTCAAGCGCAAAATGCCTTTATCTTTCAATCAGAGTAAACAACAATATTTACGGCGTTGCAGGCATAGTTGTGGGCGAAAATCCCCCCGATGCTTTTGAAAGCAGCATCATTCTTTCAATTCTCGGCGAAAGCGCGCTTGCAATGGAAAATGAGAAAAACGCAAAGGAAAAGGAGGAAGCGGCAATTCTGGTTCAGAATGAGCAGCTCCGCTCAAATCTCCTGCGCGCGATTTCTCACGATTTAAGAACGCCGCTGACCTCAATATCGGGCAATGCGAGCAATCTGCTTACTAACGGCGACGCTTTTGACGAAGCAACAAAAAATCGGCTTTATACAGATATATACGATGATTCAATGTGGCTTATAAATCTTGTTGAAAATCTGCTGTCGGTTACACGGCTTGAAAACGGCAAGATGAATTTGCACATATCCGCCGAGCTTGTTGAAGATGTTGTTTCGGAAGCGATGAGGCATATTAACCGCAAAAGCTGCGAGCATAATATTTCCGTTGAGCACAGGGACGAGTTTTTGCTTGCGAGAATGGACGCCAAGCTTATAGTTCAGGTTATTATCAACATTGTTGACAACGCAATTAAATATACGCAGGCGGGCTCTGATATCAAAATCACAACCGGGCGTAAGGGTGATAAAGCCGTTATCAGCGTTGCTGATAACGGACCCGGAATACCCGATGAAGCTAAGGAGTGCGTTTTTGATATGTTTTACAGCGGTGCAAATAAAGTTGCCGACAGCCGCCGCAGTCTCGGGCTGGGGCTTTCGCTCTGCAAATCAATAATATCGGTTCACGGCGGCGAAATAACCGTTGAGGACAATAAGCCGCAGGGAACCGTGTTCACTTTCACCTTGCCTGCGGAGGAGGCGCATTTAAATGAATAAACCCTTGATTTTGGTTGTTGAAGACGATTCGTCGGTCAAAAATCTGATAACCACAACTCTTAAAACTCATGAATACCGCTACCTTTCCGCGCCCAACGGAGCTTCGGCGATTATGGAGGCTTCGTCGCATAATCCCGAAATAGTTTTGCTGGATCTCGGTTTGCCCGATATGGACGGAATAGATGTGATAAAAAGAATACGCACTTGGTCAAATATGCCGATAATCGTTATCAGCGCAAGGAGCGAGGATACCGATAAAATCGACGCGCTCGACGCGGGCGCGGACGATTACCTGACAAAGCCGTTTTCCGTTGAGGAGCTTTTGGCGCGCCTGCGCGTTACGCAAAGGCGGCTTGCAATGATGCAAAATGAAAATTCCGGCGAAAGCTCGGTTTTCAGAAACGGCGAGCTTATGATAGACTATGCCGCGGGCTGTGCCTATCTTAAAGGCGCGGAGCTTCATTTAACTCCCATTGAATATAAGCTGCTGTGCCTGCTTTCACATAATGTCGGCAAGGTTTTGACCCACACATTTATTACTCAGAAAATTTGGGGGAGCTGTTGGGATAACGATATTGCTTCTCTGCGCGTTTTTATGGCAACGCTCCGAAAAAAGCTCGAAGCGGCTCCCGATTCGCCGCAGTATATTCAAACTCATATCGGAGTCGGCTATCGGATGATGAAAGTTGAATAAAACCCAATAACGAAAATGGGGTTGCCGCACTAAGCGAAGACCAAAAGAAACTAAAACAAAAGAAAATGGCTTGTATTGGAAATCTAACCGATACAAGCCATTTAATTCTTTGATTGGAATTAAGATTATATTATTTGTGTTTCTTTTTAGCCGTTTTTTCCGATTTGGTTTTTCTCTACGCCGGGCATCGGAAGAAAACGGCTTCTTCATCTTATTGCGACAACCCGTTATTGCGTATTGGTCTGATTTACACAAGCTCAAAATGATATTCTGCGCTTGTAATCCACTTGTTTGTGATAAAACTACGGGGTCTGAAAACAACCTCGTTCTCATAAACCTCAAGCTGAGCGCCCATGCCAGGGTAGGGAATTCCGAACATATTGACAATACCGTAGGTGGGCAGATTGATATATGTAACTCCGTTGACCTGCTCGGCACAGCTCAGCCCGAACATATCCGCGGCGGATTTTGCTCTTATTCCCGCGTGCATATGGCCGCTGATATAGAAAACATTTTGATATTTTTCCATAATGCCTTTTACATCGAATTCATCGGGGTCTATGCCGCTTTCGGGATACATTGTGTCTTCGCCGTTGATTGCTTTCATCGGCCAATGGCAGAAAACGAAAACGGGTTTGCCGTCTTTCGTGCCGTCGGCAAGCTCCCTGTCAAGAAAATCAAGCTGTTCCTCCGACATCGAAATTCCGTCCCAATGCCCGCCGTCGATAACCTCGTCGCCGAGAATTATCAGCTTAAAGCCGTTGATTTCCGTGCTGAAATAATTAACCTCATCGCTTCTGCCCATGTATCCGTTGCGGTAGCGGATAAAATTCGCCATGGCTTCCTCGCGTGAAATCATTGTAACATCCCGGTCGCCCGCGTGACCGATATCGTGATTGCCCGCAACGGGAATTACGGGAACGGAGCTGTATTCGCCGATGATTTCATAAAACCTTGCAAGCGACGGCTCGTCGGCATAATTGGTAATGTCGCCGGTAACAACTACGGCGTCAACGGGGGATTTTGCTCTCGCAATATTTTTAAGCCCGCATTTGAGCAGGGATTGACGGATAAGCTCGTTTTCCTCAATGTGAGTGTCGGAGAGTATCTCCATATTCAAAAGGCAACCGTCATCGAGAGTTTTAATTACGGGGGCTCTTAACTGCGCTCCGGGCAAAACGGTGAGCACAAATGACATCAGAAAAGCCAAAAAATTTGAAAAAATCGCTTTTACTATTACCATAAATATAGCCCCTTTTGTTTGATAAAATGATTATAACATAAATATACCGAATTGCCAAACAAAATATTATCAGGCGGGTTGTTCTTCTTTTTTTACATTATTTTTCTTTTTTACTTGATTTGACAGCCGAGGTGTTATATAATTATTTAGTTAGTTCAACAATAACCGCGTTTGATTCGGCAGGTCGCGCGGTCGAAAGGGTGTTTTGATTGAAGAAGGTCGGTTTTGACAACGCCGCTTATATCAGCCGTCAATCGGAGCAGATAAGAAAGCGCATTAACGAATTCGGCGGAAAGCTCTATCTTGAATTCGGCGGAAAGCTCTTTGACGATTATCATGCTTCAAGGGTGCTCCCGGGGTTTGCCCCCGACAGCAAGCTTCAGATGCTTAAAAGTATTGCCGATAATGTTGAGGTAGTTATCGTAATAAATTCGGGCGATATCGAGAGCAACAAGATGAGGCGGGACTTGGGTATTACATATGATGTTGATGTTTTGAGACTTATTGATGCTTACAGGGGAGCGGGGCTTTATGTCGGCAGCGTTGTGCTCGCGCAATACAGAGAACAGCCCGCCGCAGACGCTTTCAGAACCAAGCTTGAACAGCTCGGAGTTAAAGTTTTCATTCATTACACAATAGAGGGCTATCCTTATAATGTTGCCCACATAGTCAGCGAAGACGGCTTCGGCAAAAACGAGTTTATCGAAACCACACGCCCGCTTGTTGTTATTACCGCTCCCGGCCCCGGCAGCGGAAAAATGGCTACCTGCCTTTCTCAGCTTTATCACGAAAATCTGCGCGGCAACAAGGCGGGCTATGCAAAGTTTGAAACCTTCCCGATTTGGAATCTGCCGCTTAAACACCCGGTAAATCTCGCTTATGAAGCCGCAACGGCGGATCTCAACGATGTTAATATGATTGACCCATATCATCTCGAAGCTTACGGAGTAACAACCGTTAACTATAACCGTGATGTTGAAGTGTTCCCCGTTCTTAACGCTATATTTGAAAAAATTGAGGGCGTCAGCCCCTATAAATCACCCACGGATATGGGCGTTAATATGGCGGGCTATGCCATCTGCGATGACGAAGCGGTCAGAGAAGCTTCAAAGGAAGAAATCGTGCGCCGCTATTTTGCCGCAATGTGTGATTTCAAAATGGGCAGGGGCAAGCACGAGGCGGTTGATAAGATTGTCAGTCTTATGAATCAGGCGGGAATCAGCGTTGAAGACAGAAAAGTTATAAAAGCCGCTGTTGATAAAAGTGCGGAAACGGACGGTCAGCCCGCCGTTGCAATCGAACTGCCCGATGGGCGGATTGTTACGGGCAAAACCTCAAATCTTTTGGGCGCGTCCAGCGCGGCGTTGCTCAATGCCGCAAAGCACCTTGCGGGACTTCCCGACGATTTGCTGATGATAGCTCCGTCAATTATCGAGCCTATACAAAAGCTTAAAACGGAAATACTTAAAAATCACAATCCGAGGCTTCATTCGGATGAAACTCTGATAGCTCTTTCAATGAGCGCCAACACAAATCCCGTTGCCAAAAAAGCACTTGACGCTATCGGCGGGCTTGCGGGGTGCGAGGCTCATTCAACGGTTATCCTTTCTCAGGTTGACCAGGATGTTTACAGAAAGCTCGGCATAAATCTCACCTGCGAGCCGAGATATCAAACCAAAAAACTCTATCACAAATAACCTGAAAGCGGAGGTTGTCAGTCAACCTCCGCTTTTGCATATTGAATTTTAATTCTTAATATGATAAAATCGGTTAAGAAATATAATTTTGGGAGGGTTTAATTTGGGAAAAAAGATAATCGTAGCCGGCTTGGGTCACGGCGGAATTGCCGCCGCCGCTCTCATTGCCAAAGCGGGATTTGATGTTACGGTTTACGAAAAAAAGGCAGAGGGTACTCTCGGTTATGATTGGACGGATATTTTTGCACCTGCCGCCCTTGCCGCCGCAGGCATTGATATGCCGCCCGAGGATAAATATGAATTCAAAGAGGATATGACCTTTTTCAATCCGTCGGGAACCAAGTCTCTGCGCCAGCATGTTCCGAAAGAACAGCTTGAAATTAAAATGGAGCGCAAGGATATTTATACGCATCTCATAAATCATGCGCTTGAATGCGGCGTTAAGATTGAATACGGCTGTGAGGTCAAGGAAGCAATAATTCTCGGCAACAGAGTTGTGGGCATAAAAACCGAAGCGGGAGATGTTTACGGCGATTTGATAATCGATGCCTGCGGAATGAATTCGCCCGTCAGGCGCAGTCTGCCCGAGTCATTCGGAATTGAAAAAGATGTTGCAAGGGACGAAAAGATTTCAATTTACAGAGCGTTTTATAACAAAGGCAGCGACGAACCCGCCGATGCAAAGTTTAAGGTAATGCTTTTTGCGGGCGGAATAAAAGGAATAAGCTGGATAGCCTCAGAAGAAGAATATACAGATTTGCTCATAGGCAGGTTTGAGGATTTTGATATGGAAGAGGTTGAGCGTTTCAGCGGCTTTTTGAGAAAAACAAATCCGAGGCTCGGAACGGAGCTCAAGCGCGGCGGTCAGTTCGTTGAAATTCCCGTGCGTCAGCCGCTTGCAATAATGGTGTGCGACGGCTATGCCGCAATAGGCGACAGCGCGTTTATGACCGTGCCGCTTATCGGCTCGGGAATTGCAAACAGCCTTAAAGCGGCAAGGATTCTTGCCAACACGGTTATTGCCGATAAAGATCGCTCGTTCAGCGCCGATACGCTCTGGAGCTATCAGACGGGATATTACAAGGCGCTCGGCTCGGGTCTTGCGCCGATTGCCTGCGCTAAGCTGCTTTTGCTCAGCCTTTCGCCTGCTGATGTTGATTATTTCTTTGAGAAAGAAATCGTCACGGAGAACGAAATAACGATAGGTGCGGATTTCAATAATCTCGGCAGTGTTATGAAGATGGACCCCAAGGATTTCATCAATAAGGCAAAGCAGGTTTGCTCCGATTCGGAGCTGCTGAAAAAGATTGTTGCCTGCGGAGTGCGTATGGGCAAGGTCTCGGCGGCGTGCGCCATGATGCCGAAGAAATGGAACAGAGACAGAGTCCGCGCATGGGCTAAGGTTTACAGCTTTTCATTTAAGTAAGTTTATTTATAAAATAAATCAAGCGGCGGAGTGTTTTGCTCCGCCGCTTGATTTTATATAATTCTGAAAGTCTTAACTTCAAAGGGCTTTATGCTGAATTCAAACGAGCTGCCGTTTCCTGCAATTTCCGCCGCGTCATCTTCAATCATATTGGTTTCGATAACCTTGTCAAAACCGAAGCTCCAATCAAGACGAACTTTGCCGCGCCTTTGCTCCTGCTCAACAACGCGCACAATATATCCTCTGCCGTCCTGCGCCTGCTTTATTGCATCGATAACAACATTTTTCGCATTGAGCGAAACGAGAGGCTGACCCGATGCAAGCTTTCCGCCCGTGCTTTCTGCATTGTAAACCGCTTTCGGCGGAACATTGAACGCAAGCGCCGTGCTGACCGTTGAGGCGCGCCAATCCTCGGCGTGGGGATAAAACGCATATTTGAAGGTGTTGATTCCGTGGTCGCCCGTGCGGTCGGGGCAGGTGGGCGCACGCATAAGAGTTATTCTCATATGGCTGTTGTGAATGTCATAGCCGTATTTGCAGTCATTGATAATGCTTACACCGTAGCCGCCCTCGGAGAGATCCGCCCATTTATGAGCCGCAACCTCAAATTGAGCAAGGTCAAAGCTGGTGTTGAAATGAGTCGGGCGTTTGATTGCTCCGTGAGCAATTTCATAGGTTGCATTTGTGTCCGAAACGGCTACATCAAAGCCCGCTTTCAGCACTTTGTCGCTCTCGTGCCAGTCAACGGTTGTGTCAAATTCAAGCTCGGAGCAGCCCGCATAAAGCGTTATATCCTGAGTGATGAGCGATTTGTTAAATCTGCGCTTTATTCTGATAACGCCGCGAAGCGCGCTGCTTTCGGCAATTTCAATGCTTTCCGCATCGATTAATTCCCACATCTTTTTCTGATAATTCAGCTCAAGGTTCCAAGCGGTTTCGTGAACGCATTTGTCGAGAGAAACGGTCAGAATGTTTCCTCTTTCCTCAATGCTCTCGCGCCCGTTGACCTTATCAAATACGCTTGTTATTATACCGTTTTCGTCAAAAGCAACTCTTAGATTTTCGTTCTCAAGCAAATCCTTCTGAGCGGTAACGGGAGCAAGTGGGCATTTGCCGTTTTTGAGTGCAAATACCTTGCAGCCCATGGGAGGAAGAGAATCGGGAATAAAGGTCAGAACGCCGTTTTCGTATGCCGAGGGCAGAGCATTGCCCTGCGAGTCAACGGCATAACACTCTGCGGGAATTCCATCAACCGTAACGGGGGAGCGGCTCTCGCAGGAAACAAGGTTCCAGACTGTTGCCGTGCCTGCGTTTGCGGCTACCGCGCCGTTAAGCGCGTCAAAAAGCTTTGCCGTCACTTCGCCGCCGATTGCGTTCATCTTTGCATAATCTCTGCGGCAGTCCTCAAATACTTCATGAATTGACGAGCCGGGCAGAATGTCATGGAACTGATTTGTCATCAGAATTTTCCATGCTTTTTCAATCTGCTCCTTGGGATATTCGCCTCCGAGCAGCTTTTCGGCGAAAACTCCGAGCATTTCGGCTCGGGTCAGCATGAATTCGCCCTTGCGGTTGTTCTTTTTAACAAAAGCCTGGCTTGTGTAGGTTCCGCGGTGGTTTTCATAGAACATTTCGCCGTTCCAGACGGGAAGCTCGCTTTCATGACCGTGATAGGTTTCAAAGAAATCGTCAACATGGCCGATTTCCGCCTTGGGCAGGCCGGGGAAGTTACGGAGCCTTCTGCCTCTTTCAAGCATATTGCGGGTCGGTCCGCCGCCGCCGTCGCCGTAGCCGTACATACTCATTGAGGTGTTAAGCTCATTCTTGTTATTACACTCGTTGTCGGCGGTAACCAATTCGCCTATATTGAAGTGGCAGTTATATGACGGGCGCATCATATGGGCATAAACCCTGTCGCCGTTGTTGCCCTGCCAAAGGAACATATTGTAGGGGAACTTGTTGGTGTCGTTATTGCTAAGCTTTGAGGTGATGAAGTTTTCCATGCCGCAGCCCTTTATGATTTGGGGCAGAGCCCATGTAAAACCGAAGCAGTCGGGTAGCCAATAGGTTTTGGAAACCTTGCCGAATTCTTTTTTGAAAAATTCCGTGCCGTAAAGCACCTGCCTGATGAGCGCTTCGCCCGAAGCAATGTTGGTGTCTGCTTCAACCCATACATTGCCGCAAATATCCCATTGACCTGCGGCAACCTTTTCCTTGATTTTTTCGTAAATCTCGGGGTAATACTCCTTTGTCATGGCATAGAGCACCGCCTGGCTCTGACCGAAGGTCATTTCGGGGTATTTATCCATAAGCGAGGTAACATTCATAAAGGTGCGCGCGCTCTTTCTGATGCTTTCCTGCATTCTCCAGAGCCATGCAACATCGATGTGGCTGTGACCCGTGAGCATAACCTTGCTCTGGGCTGACCAATTAATCGAAGCGATTTTTGAAAGATAATATTTTCTTGCCTGTGCAACCGATTTTCTGACGCGCTCGGGCTCAAAATCAAAATCGACCATATGCAGGCTGTCGTCAACCGCGGCGTAAACCTTGCTCTTTATATGCTCGTCGGTTATGTATTCAAGAGCGTCAAATGCAACCTCAAGGTCAAGATAATAGCCCTCGCACTCGGCGTCGGCGACAAAAATATAAGTGTCGCCGAAACGGCATTCGGCAAACTTTGCGCCGTCCATTGCATCGTCGCAGAAATACATTGCGTCAACCGTCGCTTCAATCTCAAAGGTTAAAACATCACCTGCTTTATGAACTCCGAGGTTTATCTCGGCTCTGTCGGGTATGCTTTCGCGCGAAGCAGAGCCCGAAACATATTTTCCGTTGCACTTAACGAGAGCTTCACCGCCGACGGCAAGCTTTGCTCTGATTTCAAGGCCGTTCATTTCTTCGGGAACGGTTACGGAAGCAACAAAGAAGTGAGCCGAATCGTATGCGGCATACCAAATGCCGCCGCTCTTGATTTCTCCCTTGAAATCTTCCGTTTCATATCTGTCTCCGAGGAACATTCCTCGGGTGTATTCCCAAACGGGGATATCTTTTTTGCAAAGTATACAGTATTTTTTGAGCTGCTGGTGCATATCGTTCAGAATTCGCGGCTTTAAGGTGTGCATTGAAAGTCTCCTTTCATTTGTTAATAAATTTATGATAGCAGATAACTCGGATAAATGCAATAAAAAAAGCGCACACCGTAAAAATCTACGGTATGCGCCCGTTTGGGTTGATTATTCTTTGGGAAGTCCCTCTTTGTCATATATGCAGGCGGCTTCTATCATTATTTCAATGCCTGCGGCTATTGCGTCCTCGCGCAGGTTTTCAACATTGTCAAGCCTTGTGTGATAATAGCGGGGCGGGGTGGGGTCCATTGCGGCAAAGCCCGTTGCGGGTATGCCTTTCTGCGTGAAAGCGGCAGCGTCGGAGCCGCCGATATAGATTGACTCAAAATGAAGGTCATAGCCGCAGTTTTTGCCTGCGTTCTGAACAAGGTGCTTTGCGCCCCAATGGTGCTTGACCGTTCCGCTCAAATCTCTGTCATAAACCGCCATTGTTTCAAGGTCACGGAAGGTGTCGCAGGCAACAACGCAGGTTTCGATTTCTTTAAGCTC
>JBJEQB010000006.1:0-67262 GCA_051881535.1 Acutalibacteraceae bacterium
GCTATCTGGCAAATCAGCGCCAGGGCACACAGTCTACTCTTACCAGAGCAGAAGTTAGCGGCGGCGGAAAGAAGCCTTGGCGTCAGAAGGGCACAGGCCGCGCAAGACAGGGCTCAACAAGAGCTCCCCAGTGGTATCACGGCGGTATCGCTCACGGTCCCAAGCCCCGCGATTATCACAAGGATGTTAATAAGAAAGTCAGAAGACTTGCAATGAAATCCGCTCTCTCTGCAAAGGTTGCAGACAATGAGCTTATCGTTCTTGACAGCCTTACTCTTGAAGCAATCAAGACAAAGGAAATGGTCAAGGTTGTTAACGCACTTGAAACCGGCAAGAAGGTTCTCTTTGTTCTTCCCGAGAAGAACGATATCATCTATCGCTCAGCCCGCAACATCGCAGGCGTTAAGACAACCCTTGTCGGCACACTCAATGTTTACGATCTCCTTAACTGCGACACAGTTGTAGTTCTCAAGGACGCCGTAAGCAAGATCGAGGAGGTTTACGCATGAGCAGATTAGCACAGGATATTATCCTCCGCCCCATCATCACCGAAAACAGCATGGACGGTATTGCAGATCGCAAATACACCTTCGAGGTTGCCAAGGACGCAAACAAGATTGAAATCGCCAAGGCGGTTGAAGAGCTTTTTGAGGTTAAGGTTGCGAAGGTTAACACCATCAATGTTGACGGCAAGCTTAGGAGATACGGCCGCTTCGAGGGCTACACAGCTTCCCGCAAGAAGGCTATCGTAACTCTTACAGAGGATTCCAAAACAATCGAATTCTTTGACGGAATGATGTAATGACGCGCTGCTCCGGCAGCGAAAGACAAATCCCCATAAATCCGGCGGTAAGGTATGGAGAATGACATTGCTCCGCAAAGCCGCTATAAGGAGAGTGTAGAAAAATGTCTATTAAGGTTTATAAGCCGACAGGCAACGCAAGACGCAATATGTCGGTTACTGATTTCTCCGAGCTCTCAAAGGTCGCTCCCGAAAGAAGCCTCCTCGTTTCGCTTAAAAAGAACAGCGGACGCAACAGCTACGGAAGAATAACCGTTCGCCATCGCGGCGGCGGTCAGCGCAGAAAATATCGTGTTATCGACTTCAAGAGAGATAAGTTTGATATTCCCGCAACGGTAGCGAGCGTTGAATACGATCCTAACCGTTCCGCGTTTATCGCTTTGCTCAACTATGAGGACGGCGAGAAGAGATACATTCTTCAGCCCGCAGGTTTGAAGGTCGGCGATACCGTTGTTGCAGGCGCAGCAGCAGATATCAAGCCCGGCAACGCCCTTCCTCTTTCCAACATTCCCGTTGGTACTGTTGTTCACAATGTTGAGCTTTATCCCGGCAGAGGCGGTCAGCTTGCAAGAGCAGCGGGCAACTCCGCTCAGCTCATGGCAAAGGAAGGCATTTATGCCCTTCTCAGACTTCCCTCAGGCGAGCTTCGCAATGTTCCCGCAAGCTGCATGGCGACAGTCGGTCAGGTCGGCAACCTTGATCATGAAAATGTCAAGGTCGGTAAGGCAGGCCGTAAGCGTCACATGGGCTGGAGACCCACAGTCCGCGGTTCTGTTATGAACCCCTGCGATCACCCCCACGGCGGCGGCGAAGGCAAGGCTCCCATCGGCAGACCCGGCCCTGTAACTCCTTGGGGCAAGCCCGCTCTCGGTTACAAGACCAGAAACACCAAGAAACCGTCCGACAAGCTTATCATAAAGCGTCGTAACGACAAGTAAGTGAAAGGAGCAGATAATAATGGGCAGAAGCATTAAAAAAGGACCCTTTGTGCAGCCTAAACTGCTCGAAAGAGTTCAGAAGATGAATGAGAACGGCGAGAAGCAGGTTCTCAAGACCTGGAGCCGCGCCTCCACAATCTTCCCCGACTTTGTCGGCCACACCTTTGCCGTTCACGACGGACGCAAGCATGTTCCCGTATATGTAACGGAAGATATGGTCGGTCACAAGCTCGGCGAGTTTGCGCCTACAAGAACCTTCAGAGGTCATGCAGGCTCAAAAACATCAAACAACGGTAAATAATCGGCGAAAGGAGTGTATTAACAATGTCAGATAAGGCAATGCAGAGTGCGCCCGTTGCAACCGCAAAGGCCACTTACATCCGTATTGCGCCTCGCAAGGTTCAGATTGTGCTTGACTTAATCCGCAATCAGCCCGCAGATAAGGCAATGGCAATTCTCAAGTACACGCCCAAGGCCGCGTGTGAACCCTTGATGAAGCTTTTAAAATCAGCTATTGCAAATGCTGAAAACAACAATAATATGGATCCCGCCCGTCTGTATGTTGCAGAGTGCAGCGTCAGCCAGGGCCCCACTCTCAAGCGCATCAGACCCAGAGCGCAGGGCAGAGCGTTCCGTATAAACAAAAAGACATCTCACATTAACCTTGTGCTCAAGGAAATGGAATAAGCGAAGGAGGAGGTTAAACAATGGGACAGAAAATTAATCCTACCGGTTTAAGAATCGGTGTTATTAAGAACTGGGAATCTCGCTGGTATGCAGCTCCCAACAAGTTCGGTGATACTCTTGTTGAGGATTACGAACTCCGTGAGTACCTTCTCGAGAAGCTTGCTCCCGCAGGCGTTCCCAAGGTTGAGATTGAGCGCGACGCAAAGCGCGTTTATATCAACATTCACTGCGCGAAGCCCGGTATGGTTATCGGCAGACAGGGCGCAGAAATCGAAAAGCTCAAGAAGCTCTGCGAAAAGAAGCTCGGCGGCAAAGAGGTTTCACTCAACATCGTTGAAATCAAGCAGCCCGACCTTAACGCTCAGCTTGTTGCTGAGAGCATTGCTTCACAGCTTGAAAGAAGAATTTCCTATCGCCGCGCTCTCAAGCAGGCCATCGGCCGCGCTATGAAGCTTGGCGCAAAGGGTATCAAAACTCAGGTTTCAGGCCGTCTGGGCGGCGCGGAAATCGCTCGCACAGAGAGCTATCACGAGGGAACAATCCCTCTTCAGACCATCAGAGCCGACATCGACTACGGCTTTGCAGAAGCTAAAACAACCTACGGCCGTATCGGCGTAAAGGTTTGGCTTTACAGGGGCGAGGTTCTTCACGAAAGCAGAAGAACAAACTCCCGTCCCAGAAGACGCAGAGAAGGAGGTAACCAATAATGCTTTTACCTAAGCGCGTTAAGTACCGCAGAGTACAGAGAGGCAGACTTAAGGGTAAGGCTACCAGAGGCAACAAGGTCACTTACGGTGATTACGGTCTTGTAGCTCTTGAGCCCGCATGGATTACCTCTAATCAGATCGAGGCAGCCCGTGTTGCTATGACAAGATACATCAAGCGTGGCGGTCAGGTCTGGATTAAGATTTTCCCCGACAAGCCCATCACAGAGAAGCCCGCTGAGACCCGCATGGGTTCCGGTAAAGGTTCTCCCGAATATTGGGTTGCAGTTGTTAAGCCCGGCAGAGTTATGTTTGAGATTGCCGGTGTTGACAGAGAGCTTGCTGCTGAGGCTATGCGCCTTGCATCAAACAAGCTTCCTATCAAATGTAAATTTGTTACTAAAGAAGAATTGGGTGGTGAGCAATAATGAAAGCCAGTGAAATCAGAAAACTTTCCGCCGGTGAGCTGGATGCTAAGCTGCTTGAGCTGAAGGATGAGCTGTTTAAACTGCGCTTCCAGCAAGCTGTTAACCAGCTCGACAACCCGATGCGAATCAGCGCCGTTAAGAAGGATATCGCTCGTATAAAAACGATACAGAGAGATATAGAGCTTCACGGCTCTAAGTCGTAAGGAAAGGGAGGTTAAATGCAATGAGCGAAAGAAACCTCAGGAAAACCCGCGTTGGTATCGTTACCAGCGATAAGATGGATAAGACCGTAGTTGTTTCCGTTAAGGACAGGGTCAAGCATCCTCTTTATAAGAAAATCGTTAACAACACATACAAGCTTAAAGCGCACGATGAAAACAATGAGTGCGGCATGGGTGACCGTGTGCTTGTTATGGAAACCCGCCCCCTGTCAAAGGACAAGAGATGGCGTGTAGTAGAAATCATTGAAAAGGCTAAGTAATTTGGCCCAAGTGTAAGGAGGAAAACACTGTGATACAGCAACAGAGTTACCTCAAGGTTGCCGACAACACCGGAGCTAAGGAGCTTATGTGCATCCGCGTTCTCGGTGGTTCAGGCAGGAGGTATGCCAATATTGGCGACGTCGTCGTTGCTTCTGTTAAAAAGGCAACACCCGGTGGCGTAGTTAAAAAAGGCGAAGTTGTAAAAGCGGTAGTAGTTCGCACCGCAAGCGGTCTTCGCCGTGACGACGGAACTTACATTCGCTTCGATGAGAATGCAGCCGTCATCATTAAGGAAGACAAGAACCCCAAGGGCACCCGTATCTTTGGGCCTGTAGCCAGAGAGCTTCGTGAAAAGGATTACACCAAGATTCTTTCACTCGCTCCCGAAGTACTTTAATCGGAGGTGCGATGATGAATAAGGTTCATGTTAAAAAGGGCGACGAAGTCGTCGTTATCAACGGTAAGTACAGAGGCAAGAGAGGCAAGGTTATGCAGGTCAGCCCCTCTGAAGGCAAGGTTATTGTTGAGGGCGTAAACATCGTAACAAAGCATGTTAAGCCCCGCAAGATGGGCGAGCCCGGCGGTCTTATCAAGGCTGAGAGCGCCCTCTATGCAGACAAGGTTCAGCTTATCTGCCCCAAATGCGGCAGACCCACAAGAACCGGTCACAAGATAGATTCCAAAGGCAAGAAGGTCCGCACTTGCAAAAAGAGCGACTGCCTTGCAGAGTTTGAATAATAAGGGAGGACATAACAAATGGCTGCAAGATTAAAAGAAATGTATGTCAAAGATGTTGCACCTGCTCTTATGAAGAAGTTTGAATATAAGAGCGTTATGCAGATCCCGAAGCTCGAGAAGATTGTTATCAATGTCGGCTGCGGCGAGGCAAGAGACAATGCAAAGGTTCTTGACGCAGTTGTTTCAGACCTTAAACAGATTACAGGCCAGATGCCCGTTCTCTGCAAGGCGAAGAAATCCGTTGCTAACTTCAAGCTCCGTGAAGGCATGACCATCGGTGCAAAGGTCACTCTCAGAGGCGACAGAATGTATGAGTTCCTTGACAGGCTCTTCAATCTCGCTCTCCCCAGAGTCCGTGACTTCAGAGGAATTAACCCCAACTCATTCGACGGCAGAGGAAACTACTCCATGGGTATCAAGGAGCAGCTCATCTTCCCCGAAATCGATTATGATAAGATTGACAAGGTAAGAGGTATGGACATCTGCTTTGTCACCACCGCAAATACCGACGAAGAAGCCCGCGAGCTGCTGACTCTTATGGGCGCTCCGTTCGCAAGATAAGGAGGGAATACCGTGGCAAAAACATCAATGAAAGTTAAGCAGGCACGCCCTGCAAAGTACTCCACCAGAGCGTACAACAGATGTAAGATCTGCGGAAGACCCCATGCTTATCTTCGCAAGTACGGCGTTTGCCGTATCTGCTTCAGAGAGCTGGCTCACGCAGGTCAGATCCCCGGCGTTAAGAAAGCAAGTTGGTAATTGAGCAATTGCAAAGGAGGTAAACAGTATGCAAATTACTGATTCCATCGCTGATATGCTGACTCGTATCCGCAATGCGAATGCGGCAAAGCATGACACAGTGAAAGTCCCCGCATCGAACATGAAGAAAGCGATTGCTCAGATTCTTGTTGATGAGGGATACATCAAAGGATACAAGGTTGAGGACGACGGCAAGCAGGGCGTTATCGAAATCGCTCTCAAGTACGGTCCCAACAAATCTCAGGTTATCACCGGCCTTCGCAGAGTTTCAAAGCCCGGTCTGAGAATTTATACAAATTGTGAGGATATGCCCAAGGTTATGAAGGGCATCGGCATTGCCATCCTCTCAACTTCAAAAGGCGTTATGACTGACAAGGACGCACGCAAGGCCAATGTAGGCGGCGAAGTTCTTGCATTTATCTGGTAAGGAGGTGCCGTAAATGTCACGAATAGGCAAGAAACCTATCGAAATCCCTGCGGGTGTTGATGTTCAGATTGACGGCAGCCTTATTACCGTTAAGGGTCCCAAGGGCACTCTTTCAAGAAATCTTCATCCCAATATGATCGTTGAAAAGGACGGCAACACAATTACTGTCAGCCGCCCCAATGACGATAAACTCAACAGATCGCTTCACGGTCTGACAAGAACGCTCATCAGCAATATGATAGTCGGTGTTAACGAAACCTTCAAGAAAGAGCTTGAAGTTAACGGCATCGGTTACCGTGCAGAGCTCAAGGGCAAGGATCTTCTTCTCAAGGTCGGCTATTCACACGATGTTATCGTTGCAGCTGCCGACGGAATTACAATCGAAGTTCCCAACCCCAACAAAATCGTAATCTCAGGCCCCGACAAGCAGAAGGTCGGACAGTTTGCCGCAAATGTTCGTGAGAAGCGTCCTCCCGAGCCTTATAAGGGCAAGGGCATCAAGTATGCTGACGAACACATCCGCCGCAAGGAAGGCAAGGCCGGTAAGGGCGGCAAATAAGCAACCGCGCGGCTATAAAGCCGCAGGCTGCAAAGTCTTATTAAGGAGTGAAAAATTATGGTTAACAGACCGGACAGCAATAAGGCCAGACAGGCACGCCATACAAGAGTCCGTGCCAAGATTTCCGGCACAGCCGAGTGTCCTCGCCTTAATGTATTCCGCTCCCTCCAGAATATCTACGCTCAGTTAATAGACGACGATAAGGGTGTTACCCTTGTGTCCGCATCAACTGTCGAGAAGGATTTCGAGGAATACGGTGGAAATAAGTCCGCTGCTCACAAAGTGGGCGAATTATTGGCAAAACGCGCCGCAGACAAGGGAATAACAGATGTTGTTTTTGACCGCGGCGGTTACATTTATCACGGCCGTGTTAAGGAACTGGCCGAAGGCGCCCGTGAGGGCGGCCTCAAGTTCTAAGAAGGGGAGGAATACTTTTGGCTAAAATTGATGCATCGGCATATGAGCTCACAGAGCGCGTAGTAGCCATTAACCGTGTTTCCAAAACCGTAAAGGGCGGTCGTATCTTCAAGTTTGCGGCTATCGTTGTAGTCGGCGACGGAAACGGCATTATCGGTTTCGGACTTGGCAAATCAGGCGAAGTTCCTGACGCTATCCGCAAGGGAATTGAGGACGCCAAGAAGAACCTCATGCAGGTTTCTCTTAAGGGAACAACAATCCCCCACGAGATCGTCGGCAAGTTCGGCGCAGGCGTTGTTCTGCTCAAGCCCGCAGCACCCGGTACCGGCGTTATCGCAGGCGGTCCGGTTCGTGCGGTTGTTGAAACAGTAGGTATCAAGGATATCCGTGCGAAGGCTCTTCGCTCAAACAATCCCTGCAATGTTGTAAGAGCTACGCTTGACGGACTTTCAAAGCTTCGCAATGTTGAAGAGGTTGCCGCCATCCGCGGCAAGTCTGCAAAAGAAATTTTAGGTTAAGGAGGGCGGATTAAATGGCAGATATTAAGGTAAAGCTTGTTAAAAGCCTTATTGGAAGCACCAAGCCTCAGATTGCAACCGCCCATGCACTTGGTCTTCATAAGATCGGCGATGTTTCGGTTCAGCCGGACAGCCCCGCAACTCAGGGCAAGGTAAGAAAGCTTTCTCACCTTATCGAAGTAACCGAAGCCGAGCAAGGAGGTGCAAACTAATGAAGCTGCACGATCTCTCACCCGCTGCCGGCTCAACAAAAGAGCGCAAGCGCATCGGCCGCGGCCCCGCTTCGGGTCAGGGCAAAACTGCCGGTAAGGGTCACAAAGGTCAGAAGGCGCGTGCAGGCAGAGGTATGCGCGCAGGTTTTGAAGGCGGTCAGATGCCCCTTCAGAGACGAATCCCCAAGCGCGGATTCAACAACATCTTTGCAACAGAGATGGCAATAACAAACGTTGCTACTCTTGATAAGTATTTCGATGACGGCGCAACCGTCACCATCGACGCTCTTATTGAGAAAGGCATTATCAAAAAGACTTTGGACGGCGTTAAGATTTTGGGACAAGGCGAATTAACGAAGAAGCTCACCGTTCAGGCAAATGCTTTTTCAGATAGCGCAAAATCAAAAATCGAAGCTGCCGGAGGAAAGGCAGAGGTGATTTAACGTGCTCCAAACTATTGTTAACGCATGGAAAATCGCCGACCTGAGAAAAAAGATGATTTTCACGGCTCTTATCGTGCTCATCTTCAGAATCGGTTCGGCAATCCCTGTTCCTTTCACCAACATCGGCGAGGCCGGTATTATTGCCGACCCCAACGCCGGAACATTTATGAACTACCTGAGCATGATGACCGGTGATGCGTTCAATTACGGAACGATTTTCGCAATGTCCATCACCCCTTACATCAACAGCTCGATTATTATGCAGCTGCTCGCAGTTGCTATCCCCGCCCTTGAAAGGCTTCAGAAGGAAGGCGAGGAAGGTCGCAAGAAGATTGCTTCCATCACCCGCTTCGTAACCATCGCTCTCGGCGTTCTCCAGAGCACGGCTTACTACTTCTACCTTCGCAGCCAGGGCTACCTTGTAAAGGACGCTTCGGGCGCAAACTTCACCGGTTTCTACGGTGTTTTCCAGGCTCTCGTTATCATCCTTTGCTTCACAGCCGGTACAGCCCTTATTATGTGGCTCGGCGAAAGAATTAACGAAAAGGGTATCGGCAACGGTATTTCAATCATACTTTTCGCCGGTATCGTTTCAAGAATTCCCACCCTTATTGCGACCCTGTTCGGCGAGTCAGGCTACTTCCAGAGAGGCGGTCCGTACTACTTCCTTTCTCCCTTCGTTGCAGTTATACTCATTCTGATGATTGCTTTCATCGTTTGGATGGATAACGCAGAGAGAAGAGTTCCCGTTCAGTATGCAAAGAGAGTTGTCGGCAGAAAGATGTACGGCGGTCAGAACACTCATATTCCCATCAAGGTTAATATGTCAGGCGTTATGCCCGTTATCTTCGCTTCGTCAATTCTTTCACTGCCCCCCACAATCGAGATGTTTGTTAAGTCAAAGATTGAGGCGGACAGCTTCTGGGATAAATTCTTCGGAATTTTCTCATCAACTCATTGGGTTTACGGAATTATCTATTTCGTATTAATCATTGCATTTGCTTATTTCTATTCAAGCATTCAGTACAACCCCATTGAAATGTCAAAGAATATCCGCGACAACGGCGGCTCAATTCCCGGCATCCGTCCCGGCGAGCCCACCTCAAGATATATCGGCAAGATTATCAACAGAATTACGCTTCTCGGAGCTCTGCTTCTGAGCGTTGTTGCCCTCTTCCCGATTTTCTTCTCGCAGGTAACAACCTTCTTCCTTGACAAGTGGAACGAAGGCGCGTCGATGAACATTTCACTCGGCGGTACGTCAATCATCATTCTTGTTGGTGTTGCTCTTGAAACCGTTAAACAGCTTGAGAGCCAGATGATGATGCGTCACTATAAGGGCTTCCTTGATTAAGCCCTGAGTAAATTCCGACGAATTTACCAATTTTACGGAGGATTAGCATGATAGTGCTCAAAACAACCAGAGAACTCAGCCTTATGAAAGAGGCGTGCGTTATTTCTGCCCGAGCATTAAAGGCAGCGGGTGATGCGGTTGAGCCGGGGGTTACCACGGAGGAAATCAACCGTATTGCACATAACTTTATTGTTAAGCATGGAGCCGTGCCCACCTTTTTGGGCTACAACGGATATCCCGCTGCTTCATGCATTTCCATAAACGATGAGGTCATTCACGGCATTCCGAGCAAGAAGCGCGTTATCAAGGCGGGCGATATAGTCAGCATTGATGTCGGCGCGACCTTAAACGGCTATGTCGGCGATAATGCCGCCACTTTTGCAGCGGGCGATATTTCGCCCGAGGCGCAGCGGCTGTGCGATGTTACCCGCGAGAGCCTTTACGAAGGCATCAAAGCGGCTGTCGCAGGCGGCAGGATCGGCGATATAGGCTCAACAATCCAAAGGTATTGCGAGGAAAGAGGCTTTTCGGTGGTTCGTGAGTTTACGGGCCACGGTGTCGGAAAGCAGATGCACGAGGACCCCAGCGTACCGAATTTCGGCACACCCGGTCGAGGTGTGCGCCTGCTCCCGGGCATGACCATTGCCATTGAGCCCATGATTAATCAGGGCGGCGCAGGCATCAGGCAGTTGCCTGACGGTTGGACTATTAAAACAAGGGACGGCTCTTTGGCTGCTCACTTCGAGCATACGGTGGCTATAACTTCAAACGGCCCCGTCATTCTCACTCAGATTTAAGGTGAGGCTATGCTTGAAAGAGGAACGGCAGTCAGATCGTCTGCGGGCAGAGACAAAGGAAAGCTGCTTGCGGTTGTGCAAGCGGAAAATGACCGGGTTCTCGTCTGCGACGGCAAGGAGCGCCCCATTGATAGACCAAAAAGCAAGAATATTCGCCACATAGTAAGCGTCGGCGCTGCCGTCACGGAAGCCGAGCTTGCGTCAAACAGGGCGCTGAGAAAGGCGCTCAGGCGATTAAATGCAGAAATTAACGGCAACACTTAGGAGGTTATTATGTCTAAGCAGGACATGATCGAGATTGAAGGTACGGTAGTTGAATCATTGCCCAACGCAACCTTCCAGGTTGAGTTGGAAAACGGACACAGAATATTGGCTCATATCTCGGGCAAGCTCAGGATGAATTACATCAAAATCCTGCCCGGTGATAAAGTGACGGTTGAAATGTCGCCATACGACCTCACTAAGGGCCGCATAACATGGCGTTCCAAGTAAGATCAAGGAGGGTATTCTAATATGAAAGTCAGACCTTCTGTCAAGAAAATTTGCGAAAAATGCAAAATAATCAAGCGCAAGGGAAAAGTAATGGTTATCTGTGAAAATCCCAAGCACAAGCAGCGTCAGGGTTAATCCCGGCGAAAACCAAGTTAATTTGGAGGTGCAACTGACAAATGGCGCGTATATCAGGTGTTGACCTGCCCAGAGATAAGAGAATTGAAATTGCTCTCACATACATCTATGGTATAGGTCGTAAGACTGCAAGCGACATTATTGCAGCAACCGGCGTAGATCCCGACCTTAGAGTTAAGGATATGACCGAGGACGATGTTTCAAAGCTTCGTGAATATATCGATCATAATCTCAAGGTAGAAGGCGATCTTCGCAGAGAAACCGCATTCGACATCAAGAGACTTATCGAAATCGGATGCTACCGTGGCGTTCGTCACCGTAAAGGTCTGCCCGTAAGAGGTCAGCGTTCAAAGACAAACGCCCGTACACGCAAGGGTCCCAAGAAGACCATTGCAAACAAGAAGAAGTAAGTCAAGGAGGGATATTATGGCTAAAGCAGCATCTAAAAAGACAACAGGCACCCGCAGACGCCGTGAGCGCAAGAATATCGAGCGCGGCGCAGCCCATATCCAATCCACCTTTAACAACACTATCGTTACAATCACCGATACTCAGGGCAACGCAGTTTCATGGGCAAGCGCAGGTGAAATGGGCTTCAGAGGCTCAAAGAAATCAACTCCCTTCGCAGCTCAGACAGCGGCGGAGACAGCAGCTAAGGCAGCTATCGACCACGGCATGAAAACTGTTGAGGTTTATGTTAAGGGACCCGGTCAGGGTCGTGAAGCGGCAATCAGAGCTTTACAGACAGCAGGTCTGGAGGTCAGCATGATTAAGGATGTTACCCCCATTCCCCACAACGGATGCCGCCCGCCTAAGAGAAGGCGCGTGTAACCAGAATTTTTTGGAGGTGTAACACAATATGGCAAGATATACCGGTGCGGTATGCAAACTGTGCCGCCGTGAAGGCAAGAAGCTCTACCTCAAGGGTGAGCGCTGCTATACCGGCAAATGTGCAGTTGAGCGCAGAGCGTATGCTCCCGGCCAGCATGGCCAGAGCCGCAAGAAGGCAACTGAATACGGTCTTCAGCTTCGTGCAAAGCAGCAGGCAAAGCGTTACTACGGTATTCAGGAAAGCCAGTTCTATAAGTATTTCCTTATGGCTGAGCGCAAGCAGGGCGTAACAGGTGAAAACCTGCTCCGTATCTGCGAGAGCAGGCTTGACAATGTTGTTTATCTTCTCGGCTGGGCTAACTCCAGAGCAGAAGCAAGACAGCTTGTTACTCACGGCCATTACAAAGTAAACGGCAACAAGGTCAATATTCCTTCATATCTTATCAAGCCCGGCGACGAAATCGCCATCAAGGATAAGAGCAAGGAAAGCGACAAGATCAAGGCGACTGTTGAAGCAAATGCTTCCCGCCCTGTTCCCCAGTGGCTTGACCGCAACGCAGAGGCTCTCACAGCTAAGGTTCTTGCTCTGCCCACCCGTGAGCAGATTATGGTTCCCGTTGAAGAGCATCTTATCGTTGAGCTTTATTCTAAGTAATGCCTGCCTGATTTGCCTGAAAAAGGCATTTCAGCGGCGTTCGCCCGCAGCTTTTGCAGGCGCAGCGTTTTTGAATGCATTTTGAGCAGGATTTTTCCTGCCTGTTTTAAAGGAGGGTTTTTAATGATTGGTATCGAAAAGCCCAGAATTGATACTGCCGAAATTTCCGAGGACGGAAAATACGGAAGATTTGTTGTTGAGCCTCTTGAGAGAGGATACGGAACAACTTTGGGCAACAGCCTTAGAAGAGTTCTTCTTTCGTCTCTTCCCGGCTACGCGATAACCTCCGTTAAGATTGACGGAATTCTGCATGAATTCAGCACCATCCCCGGAGTTAAAGAGGATGTTACCGAGATAGTTCTTAATCTCAAAAATGTAATCCTTAAAATTCACGGCGACGGTCCTAAGACAATCTACATTGACGCTAACGGCGATGACGAAATCACTGCCGGCAGCATCAAAACCGATTCAGAGGTTGAAATTCTCAACCCCGAGCTTCACATCGCTACTCTCAATTCCGATGCGCATGTCAGCATGGAGCTGACCTGCGATAAGGGCAGAGGCTATGTTTCCGCTGAGAGAAACAAGCAGATGATGCAGCCCATTATCGGTGTTATTGCAATCGATTCGATTTATACACCCGTATTGAAGGTTAACTACACAGTCGAAAACACCCGTGTAGGTCAGATTACGGACTACGATAAGCTGACTCTCGAGGTGTGGACAAACGGAACCATCAACGCTATGGAAGCCGTTTCTCTCGGTGCCAAGATCCTCAACGAGCACCTCAACCTCTTCGGAGACCTCTCAGGTGAGGCTTACGACACAGAGGTTATGGTTGTTAAGAGTGACAACGGCAAAGAAAAAGTGCTGGAGATGACCATTGAGGAACTTGACCTTTCTGTTCGTTCCTTTAACTGCTTGAAGAGAGCGCAGATCAATACGGTTGAAGATCTGACCAACAGAACCGAGGAAGATATGATGAAAGTTCGTAACCTCGGCAGAAAATCCCTTGATGAGGTTGTTGCAAAGCTCAATTCGCTTGGCTTTGACCTTCGCAGGGATGAGGAATGACCCATTAAACGGTAAAGGAGTGTGAACTTAATGCCCGGTACCAGAAAGCTTGGCCGCACAAGCGATCATCGCAAGTCGATGCTCAGAGGCCTCGTAACTTATCTTTTGGAAAACGGCAGAATTGAAACCACCGTTACAAGGGCTCAGGAGGTTCGCGCAATGGCTGAGAAAATGATCACCATTGCAAAGGACGATTCTCTCCACTCAAAGCGCAAAGTTTTGGCTTATGTCACAAAAGAGGATGTTGTCAAAAAGCTCTTTGATGAGATTGCCCCCAAATATAAGGATGTTAACGGCGGTTACTGCCGCATAATCAAGACCGGTCCCCGCAGAGGAGACGCAGCTGAGATGTGCATCATCGAGCTGGTCTGATTAAAAGCTTTATAAAATGAAAACACCCTGCTCGTTTTTGAGCAGGGTGCTTTTGTTTATTCCGATTAATCAAGTTCAAACTGTCCGGTATAAAGCTGATAGTATTTGCCTTGCTGAGCGATAAGGTCGTCATGGCTGCCGCGCTCGATTATTTCGCCGTGTTCAAGCACCATAATGGCGTCGGAATTCCTTACGGTTGAGAGCCTGTGAGCGATAACAAATACCGTTCTGCCCTCCATAAGCTTATCCATTCCCTTTTCGATAAGGCGCTCCGTGCGCGTATCTATTGAGCTTGTGGCTTCGTCAAGAATAAGCACGGGCGGGTCGGCAACTGCGGCTCTTGCAATCGCAAGAAGCTGTCTTTGACCCTGGGAAAGATTTGCGCCGTCGCCCGTTATCATCGTGTTGTAGCCGTCGGGCAGGCGGGTAATAAAGGAATCGGCGTTGGCAAGCTTTGCGGCGGCTACAATTTCTTCGTCCGTTGCGTCAAGTCTGCCGTAAGCGATATTGTCCCTGACAGTTCCGGTGAAAAGGTGAGTATCCTGCAAAACCATAGCCATTGAGCGGCGCAGCTCGGATTTCTTTATCTTTTTGATGTTAATGCCGTCATAGGTAATCTTTCCTTGGTCAACATCGTAAAAGCGGTTTATAAGGTTTGTAATCGTTGTTTTGCCTGCGCCCGTTGAGCCGACAAAGGCAATTTTCTGCCCGGGCATGGCGTAGAGCGAAACATTCTTGAGAACATCCTTTTTGCCGTCATAGCTGAATGTAACATCGTGGAAGCGCACATCACCCTTCCATTCCGTGTAGGTCAGCGTGCCGTCATGATGCGGATGCTTCCACGCCCACATACCCGTTCTCTCGGAACATTCCGCAATGCTGCCGTCGGGCAGCTTCTTGGCATTGACGAGGGTAACATAGCCGTCATCTTCTTCGGCGGGCGTGTCAATGATTTCAAAAATTCTTTCCGCACCCGCAAGCGCAACAAGAATATTGTTAAACTGCTGTGAAATCTGAGTTATCGGCTGGAAGAACTGACGCGTGTAGGTCAGGAAAGAAACCAGCGTGCCCACGGTGATTGCGAAAAATGAGCCTGCGGGCAGCGCAATTATCAGCGCAGAGCCGACGGTTGCAACTGCGGCATAGTTAATGTAAGAAAGGTTGCCCATTATAGGCATCAGGATGCTTGCATAGGTGTTGGCGTTTGTGGCGGCATGGCGCAGATTTTCGTTAAGCGCTTTAAAATCCGCCTTTGCCTTGTCTTCATGGCAAAATACCTTAACAACCTTTTGCCCCTCGATGAATTCCTCAACATAGCCGTTGACCTCGCCCACGCATTTTTGCTGAGCGCGGAAATACTTTGCGCTGCGTGTGCCGAGAAAACGGATAACTCCGAAAGCGACAACAAGCACAAGAATTACAAGCGCGGTCAGTATGGGGCTGAGATAAAGCATCATTGAAAAGGTTCCGATAACCGTTACGGCAGAGGAAACAAGCTGCACAAAGCTTTGGCTGATACATTCTCTGAGCGTGTCAACATCGTTTGTGTAGCGGCTCATAAGCTCGCCATGAGTGTGAGTGTCAAAAAACTTTATCGGCAAATCCTGCATATGATTGAAAAGGTCTTTGCGGATTATATTCAGAGTTTTTTGAGAAACCTGAAGCATTATTCTTGAATAGCTGTATGATGCGGCAACGCCGAGCAAATAAATGCAGGCGAGCTTTATCAGAGTTTTTGCAAGCGGCATCAGAGTGTCTTTTGTAAGCTCCGAGCCGATAAGAGGCAGCAGAATGTCATCGGTTATTCCTTTCAGGAAATATGTGCCCGCAATGCCTGCAACGGCGCTGATTGCAACAAAGAGGAAAACTGCCGCAAGCAGAGCTTTTGAACGCCCGAGATATCCGATTAGTCTCATAAATGTTTGTTTAGTGTTTCTGGGCTTGGCATGACCCTTTGACGGTCTGCCGCCCGGTCCTCCCGGTCCCGGCATTATGCAGCACTCCCTTCTTGCTGAGATTTGTAAACTTCGGTGTATATTTCGTTGGTGCCGAGCAGCTCCTCGTGAGTGCCTACGGCGTTAATCTCACCGTCGTCAAGAACGATTATTTTGTCAGCGTGCTCAACGGAGCTTATGCGCTGAGCAACGATAATTGTTGTGATATCGCCGTGGCAGCGTTTGAAGCCTTCGCGGATTTTAGCGTCGGTTGCGGTGTCAACGGCGCTCGTGCTGTCGTCAAGAATAAGCACCTTGGGTGATTTAAGCAAGGCTCTTGCAATGCAAAGCCTTTGTTTCTGACCGCCCGAAAGGTTTACGCCGCCTTGCCCGAGATCGGTCTGATAGCCGTCGGGGAAAGAGGTGATAAATTCGTGAGCCTGAGCAACCTTGCAGGCATTTTCTATTTCCTCGGCTGTAGCGTCGGGATTACCCCAGCGCAGGTTATCCTCAATCGTGCCGGAAAACAGCAGGTTGACCTGGAGCACCATGGCAACGGAATCACGCAGATTTTTCAGCGTGTAATCCGAAACGGGTCTGCCGCCGACCTTGACAACGCCCTCGGTTACATCATAGAGGCGGGGAATCATCTGCACAAGCGTGGTTTTGGCAGATCCCGTGCCGCCGATAATTCCTATTGTTTCGCCCGATTTAATGTGAAGATTTATATTGTTGATAACATTCTTTTTGCCCGTCTTTTTGTATTTGAAGCAGACATTTTCCATATCGATATCGCCGTTTTCAACTTTAAGAGAGGGATCTGCTTCGGCGTCGCTGATATCGGGCGTCTCTTTAAGAACTTCAACAACACGCATCATCGAGGCACGCGACATAACAGCCATAACGAAAATCATGGATATCATCATAAGCGACATCAAAATCTGATTGACATATGTTATGAATGCTGTCAGCTCGCCCGTTTCCATTGTGCCGCCGATGACAAGCTTTCCGCCGAACCACAGAACGGCTATTATGCAGCAATAAACTGCAAGCTGCATAAAGGGATTTGAAAGAATGATAAGCTTTTCTGCGGCGATGGAAGCGTTTTTCAAATCGTCGTTGGAAATTTTGAATTTTTCTTTTTCGTGGGTGGCGCGGACAAACGCTTTGATTACTCTCATTCCGATAAGGTTTTCCTGAACCGAGGAGTTCAGCGCGTCAACCTTTGAGAGCATTCTTTTAAATCTCGGCATGGCAAATGTGCCCATAAAGATTACGAAAGCAACGATTATCGGCGCGGCAACCGCAAATATAAGAGCGAGCCGAGCGTTTATCTTAATTGAATAATAGAACGCCATGGCAAACATCAGCGGTGCTCTGACAAAGATGCGGATTATCATTGTGTAAGCCATCTGAACGGTGTTGACATCGGTTGTCATTCGGGTTATCAGAGATGGAGTGCTGAATTTATCAATGTTGGCAAAGGAAAAATCCTGAATTTTGCCGAAAACGGCTTCTCTGATGTTAGCGCCGAAGCCCATGCCTGCTTTTGCGGCAAATCTTGCGGCACCCGCTCCGCTCAAAAGTGAAATTATTGACATACATATCATTTTTAATCCCGCATTGAGGATAAACGGCATACCTGCGCCGCCTATAATTCCTTCGTCAACCATTGTTGCCATGGTGAGAGGTATCTGAACCTCCATAAGGACTTCAACGAGGATAAGCAGGGGCGAGAGAATTGAAGCGAGCCGATAGCCCTTGGTTTCCCGCGCGAAAAGTTTAATCATTTTTATCATCTCCGTTTCTGCTGTCAGCATTTTTAATAAAGTCCATTGCTTCTTTTTCGCTCACGCCGTCACCCGAAAGATTGGCGGCAACCCGCGCGAGCATATCGGAAAAAGCTTTGATTTCTTCGGGAGCAAAGCCTGCAAACATAACGGCGTCAACCTTATCGCACTCCGCTCTGCCGGCAAAGAATATATCTCTGCCCTGAGAAGTGACACTTATGTGGTTGATTCGTCGGTCATTTTCATCGGGCGTTCTTTCAATATAGCCCGCCTTGCTCATTCGCTTCAGGCTTGTTGCTATTGATGCAGGGGAAATCCCGAGAGAATCCGCAAGCTCCTTCTGTGAGCAGTCACCGTGCGAGAGCAGGTAACTGAGAATATCCGGCTGACCGCGGTAAATATTCATTCCCGAAAGTGCTTTGATTATCCGATATCGGTGAAGCAGAGATACGCTTCGCAGGTTTTGCACGGCGGAGCGGTATAATTCTTCCATAAAAAACACCTTTCGTCAAATTATTAAGCGATTAACAATTAACCGATTAACTATTCCGTATTTTAAAACCTCCCGGCAAATATGTCAAGAGGTTTTGAGTTGAATTTCGCCGTAAAATTGTAAATAATTTGTTAAGTCATCTCTGAACCTCGCCCGTGATGGCGTTTATAACATTCTGAAAAACGGCAACATGGGAGTTGGAGATATATTTATCAAGATGCATTGAGCCGAAAAACCAGCGTCTGAATCGGCACGCCTCGGAAAGCTCCTCAAGATATGTGTTAAGCCCCGTAACGCTTGCCGTTTCGCTGTCTTTGAGCTTCAAAAAGCTCTTTATTTTAACGGGAGGCTCATGGGTGATAACATAGTCCACGCGGCAGTTGAGTTTTTCAAGATTTGCCGCGCCTTCAAGCAGCTCCTCGCGGCTCGGGAATTCATATTTTGACCAGGCGTTTTCTTCAAACCTGATGTCAATATCGGGGCTTTCGCCGCCGCCCATGGTGAAAAAGGTCATATTGTCAAGTCTGAAAATCTGACCGCGCATCATATGATAAAGATTGCCGCATATGTGGTGAACCTTGCCGCCGTTCCAGGAGGTAACGGGGTAGGCGTTGAGCAGCTCAAAATTTTCGTGAGTGCCGTCAATGAAGCAGATATTGAATTTTTTGTTGCCGAGCTTTTTGAGCGTCTTTTGCTCAATTTTGCTGTTATCCCAAACAAAGCCGAAGTCGCCGCAGATGATGAGCGTGTCGCCCTTTTTCAGTTGTTTTATTGCGGGCGAATCAAAACGGGAGATATCTCCGTGCATATCGCCGGTTACATATACCATTTATGAAAGCTCCTTTTGTAATCAATGGTTGCGTTTGCAGATAATCCAATTAACTATAACCCAAAAAAGCCGAAAAATCAAGGGCAATAATGTTAATTTAATCATTTATTTAAAAATCATTGTTTCCACTTTATTTTTTCTGTTGTTTATGATATAATCAAAAAATGCATTGTGCAAAAATTATTTTAACGGTGTTGTGATATGAGAAAGATTTTAAGTATATTATTGATAACGGCGGTTGTTTGCGGAGCGTTTGTTTTTCCTGTGAATGCGGCATATGACGAAGAAATGAAGGAGCTCGGGCTTTATTCGGACTGCGTTTTGCTTATGAGCGCCGATAATTCCGAGGTCATTTTTGAAAAGAATTCGGGCAAGCAGAGCCACCCCGCAAGCCTTACAAAGGTGGTAACTGCTATCGTTGTGCTTGAAAACTGCTCTGACCTTGACACGGTTGTAACAGTTCCCGAATCGTGCATAAGAGAGCTTGACGGCACGGGAAGCTCCTTGGGCGGCTTGCAGGCGGGCGAACAGCTCAGCGTTTATGATTTGCTTTGCTGTCTGCTGCTCCAGAGCGCCAACGAAGCGGCTACAACGCTTGCGGATTTTATATCCGGAGGCGACAGGGCGAAGTTTGTTTCAATGATGAATGAAACCGCCGCAAGGCTTGGCTGTGACAACAGCAATTTCGTCAATCCCCACGGACTTGATGATGAAAACCAATATGTCACCGCGCGCGATATGGCTGTTTTTATGCTTCATGCCATGGAATTCCCCGCCTTTGCGGAGATTGTGGCGAGAGAGTCTTATACCCTGCCGGAAACAAATATGCAGAAGGAGCGCACCATTCATACCACCAATTTTATGATTAACAGCGCTTATAAGGATTATTACTGCAAATATGTCAAGGGCGGCAAAACGGGCTCAACCTCCGTTGCGGGTCGCTGTGTTGTTGCCGTTGCTTCAAAGGACGGCTATAACTATGTGGGCGTTGCACTCAACTCCACATTCAGCGATGTTGATAATGACGGCGTTAACGAAAACGGCGCATTTCTTGACTGCAAGGAAATGTTTGAATGGGCGTTTAAAAACATTGAGCTTGTAGCAATATCCGACACAACCAAAATAGTCGGTCAGGTGCCCATAAAATATGCCAAATCGACCGATTACATAACGCTTTCGCCTGCCGAAACCGTTTACAGCCTTGTGCCTGCGGGAACCGATTCGGGCAGTCTGCTCATTGAGCCTATCAAAGATACCGTTCCCGAATTTGTCAAAGCACCCGTCAAAAAGGGTCAGGTTATATGCAGGGGGCGCGTGCTTTATGCCGGCGAAACGATAAGGGAGATTGACCTTGTTGCAAGCATGGACGCCAAAAGAAGCGTTTTTGCATTCATAGGCACGCTTGCAAAAAGTCTTTTTTCATCGTGGATATTCAAAATCGTTGCCGCGGCGGTAATAATAGCATTGGTTGTTATGATTATTATAAGGCGAAAGAAAAATAAGACGAAAGCCGCGGAAAGCCGCGATTACCGAATACTCAACTATAATGACTTTATGAAACTGAAGAAATAAGGAGGATACAAGGTGAGTTTATACAAAGGCAGATGTAAAAAAGAAGATACAAAGCAGCTTCTTGATATGCTTGACGATGTGTTTTTTGCCGAGGACGGCGGAGAACCTGAAATCAGATTTTTAGAGCTGCTGCCGAAGCTTTATAAAGATGAATATGAGCCTGCATATAACAATGTAATCGTTTCGGAGGACGGAGTTATAAAGGCGGCTGTCGGCTGCTATCCCATGGAAGTCAGAGCGGCGGGCAGGCAGCTTAAAGTTCTCGGTATAGGCAATGTTGCCGTTGCCAAGGATTCGCGCCGCAAGGGATATATGATTGACTGCATGAATATGGCAATCGATATGATGAAAGACGGGGATTACGATTATTCGGTTCTCGGCGGTCAGAGGCAGAGATATTCCCATTTCGGCTATGAGCCGTCGGGTTGTTTATACAGGTTTATTGTTGATTCCGAAAATATAAAACGCCTGCTCGGCGAGAACGCTTCGCCCGCCTTTGAGGCACGCGAAATCACTCCCGATGACGGAGAGATCATTAAGAAAATCAAGGCACTCAACGAAAGTCTGCCTTATTATACCGTCAGAAGTGAGGCGGCTTATCTCGACATTCTTAAAAACTGGCAGAGCGTTCCCTATGCCGTTTTCGGCAGCGGTGAATTCAAGGGATATTTCTGCGTTGATAAGAACGGCGCAATTCAGGAGCTTAAAGCGAAAAACTCCGAGGATTTGCTTGAAATCATAATGTGCGTTTTGCAGATTACGGGCAAAAGCTCCGTCTCTCTGCCCGTTCCCGTCTGTGAAACCGAGGAATGTGCTTATCTTGCAAAAATCAGCGAAAGCTCGTCAGTCGCTATGTTTGAAAGGCTGAATATACTCAATTACGGCAGGTTTATTGAGGCTTTTCTTGCGGTCAAGGCGCAGAGGGTAAATCTCTGCCCGGGAACGGTGAAAATGCTTATTCACGGCTTCAAGCGCGACGAAACAGTGGCGGTCACGGTTGACGGCAAAACCGTCAGGGTATCGGAAACTCGGGATGAGCCCGATATAGAGCTGAGCCACTATGAAGCGATAAATTTGCTCACGGGTATTTACTCAAAAGAAAAGCTTTCCCTGCCCGCCTTTGCCCAAGGCTGGTTCCCGCTTGATTATTATGCCTGCGGCCCGGATAATGTATAAATTAAAAGCAGAATCGGGGACTGTCGCAATAAGATGAAGAAGCCGTTTTCTTCCGACGACGGCGTATCAAGATACTCCGAGTCGGGAAAAACGGCTAAAAAGAAACATAAAAAATTGATATTAACTTTAAATACAATGTTAAAATGGCTTGTATCGGTTGAATTTCCAATACAAGCCATTTTCTATTATATTCGTTTCTTTTGGTCTTCGCTTAGGGTAACGATAATAATCCGAACCCGTCAAAAATGCAGTATTAAAGCGATATTTGTCGCTTTCGCTGTTGCCTTGCGTCAGCAAGGCTGCCATCTCAAGACAACAAATCTCATCTTTACTCCAAGCATTTTTGATGCTTTGCAGTTTATCGTGTGCAGATTTGGTCTTAATCGAGGCATAAAACGCAGTTAATCCTTTCGGATTAACGAGTATTTTAACGAAGAGTAAGGGCAAATCCGCCACGAGAAACCGTGGTTAGGATTATTATCGTTACCCTAGTGCGACAGTCCGGTATTACATACTCTCGGGTACTGTAATTCTGAACATCGTTAACACATTGCTTAAAACGGTTTTAACGCAAAGGCAAAGGCTGAGCCTTGCCTGCATAAGCGCCTCATCGTCGCAGTTGACGCGGCAGGAATTATAGAACTTATGGAAAAGCGTTGCAAGGTCAACCGCATAGCGGGTTATCTTTGCGGGGTCATAGTTTCTGGCGGCGGCGATTATCTCGTCTGTCAGAGATGAGAGATGCTTTATCAGCTCTTTTTCTTCGGGAGCGGTCAGCAACGAAAGCTCGGGGATTGAACATTCTCTCGGCTCCTTGCCCTCTGCGGCAAGCTTTTTGAGAATACTGCATATTCTTGCATGGGCGTATTGGCAGTAATAAACGGGGTTCTGAGAGCTTTGCTCAACGGCAAGGTCAAGGTCAAAATCCATCTGCGAGCCGGGCTCTCTCATATTAAAGAGGAAGCGAACCGCGTCAATGGGGATTTCTTCAAGCAAATCAACAAGAGTGATTGCCTTGCCCGAGCGTTTGCTCATGCGGACAACCTCTCCGTCCCGCGTGAGGCGGACGAGCTGCATAAGAATTATGTCAAGGTCATCGCCGCTGCAACCGATAGCGTCAAGCGCGCCCTTCATTCTTGCCACATGACCGTGGTGGTCGGCTCCCCAAACATCGATTGCCTTTTCAAAGCCTCTTATCTGGAGCTTATTGCGGTGATAGGCGATGTCGGCGGCAAAATAAGTGGGATTGCCGTTGGTTCTGATAAGAACCTCGTCTTTTAATTCAAGACGCTCGATTTCTTCGGGCGTTTTGCCCTCTTTTGCAAGTCTTTCGCCGAGCACCTCTTTGTTTTTATACCACAGAGCACCGTCCTTTTCATAGGTCAGACCCTTGCTTTTCATAATCTCGATTGTCTCTTTCAGCTCGCCGTCATTGTGGAGCGTGCTTTCGAGAAACCAGGTGTCATATTCAATGCGGTATTTTGTGAGATTTTCTTTCATTGCGGCGATGTTTTTGGGCAGGGCGTAATCAACCAGAGCCTGTCTGCGCTCGCTTTCGGGAGCGTCAAGATATTTATCGCCGTTTATTTCGGCAAATTCCTTTGCACGCTGGATTATATCCTCGCCGTGGTAGCTGTCCTCGGGCAGTTCAACGGCTTTTTCGCCCTTGAAGAGCTGCTGATATCTGATATCGAGCGAAAGACCGAATTTATCTATCTGATTGCCCGCATCGTTAACATAAAATTCGCGGCTGACATTGTAGCCCGCAAAATCCATAACGGCGGCAAGGCAGTCGCCGAGCGCACCGCCCCTTGCGTTGCCCATATGCATTGGGCCCGTGGGATTTGCGGAAACAAATTCGATATTGATTTTTTTGCCTGCGCCGTAGTTTGAGCGACCATAGTCCGCGCCTTTTTCGAGAATATCCTGAATTATGCAGGCGTTGAAGCTGTCTTTGAGATAGAAATTCATAAAGCCGGGACCTGCAATCTCGCATCTGTCAAAAAATGTGTCTGAAAGAAAGAGCCTGTCGGCGATGGTCTGAGCAATTTTTCTCGGAGCGCATTTAAGGTCTCTTGCCCAAGCCATGGCGGCGTTTGACGAATAATCTCCGTTTTCTCTGTTGGCGGGAACCTCAATTATAAAATCGCTCAGGGGAGCGACGGGGAATTCACCGTCGGCAACGGCTCTGCCCGCGGCGTCCATTATGGCGGTGCGAAGCTCCGTGATTGCCTGCTTTACTAAAAGTGACATTTTTATTCCTCCTGTGCTTTAACGGTTACGGTCAGCTCGTTTTCGGAAGCCGGCTCGTTGTTAAAATCAATCGTATAAGCAAATTTAACGCAGCCGCCGTTTTCACCCAAGCTGTTTGAAATGCTTTTGGCGTAAATTCCCATCATCAAATCTCCGTAAGGCGTGGAGTAATAGCAGGAATGGCGGCGCTCTTTTTCAAGTATCATTTCCGTGTTGTATTTGCCCGTGCGGGTCATCAGTATTCTTTCTGAGCCTTCAATGCTGAGCGTAGTCAGGCAGTCGGCAAGCTCCTCGTCCGTTTCGTTATATTTGACGGTGAAGCCGCTTTCGGTCTGCTCAAATTCGCCCGAGGTAGTCAGCTCGCATACATATTCCTCGCCGTCGGAAATGTGACGGTCGGTTATGTGAATAACAGCTTTTTTCATATCTTTCCTTTCGGTAAGTCCGTTTCCTTACTGATGCTTTTGAATTGCAAGCTCAATCAGCCTGTCAAGCAGCTCGGAATAGGGAATTCCCGAAGCGGCGAAAAGCTTGGGATACATGCTGATTGAGGTGAAGCCGGGAATGGTGTTCGGCTCGTTGAGCATTATTGCGCCGTCGCTTGAGCGCACAAAAAAGTCAACTCGCGTAAGCCCCGAGCAACCAAGAATTTTGTAAACCCTGACTGCCGTTTCACGAATGGAATTGAGAACCTCGTCGGACAGTCTGGCGGGGATTATAAGCTCGCTTTCGTTTGCAAGATATTTAGCCTCGTAATCGTAAAACTCGTTGCAGGGAACAACCTCGCCCACAACGGAGGCTATCGGCTCGTCGTTGCCCAAAACGGCACATTCAACTTCCATGCCGATTATGCCTTCTTCAAGAACAAGCTTTTTATCGTGATCAAATGCCTTTTCACAGGCTTCTTCAAGCTCCGCAAGGCTTTTCGCCTTGCTTATGCCCACGGAAGAGCCTGCGTTGGCGGGCTTTACGAATATCGGGAAGCCGAGCTTTTCCGCCGCGTTTTTGAGCAACGCTTCTTTATCGGCGGAATAGGCGTTTTTGTCAAAAGAAACCCATTTTGCCTGAGCAACGCCGCTGAGATCCATCATGGCGTTTGTTACCGCCTTATCCATGCAGACGGCGCTTGACGCCGTGTCGCAGCCCACATACGGAAGTCCTGCAATTTCAAGCAGACCCTGCATTGTACCGTCCTCTCCGTTTTTGCCGTGAAGAACGGGGAAAACCGCGTCGATTTTTTCAATTTCGCCGTCCGTCAGGCGGATTATTCCGTGGTGGGAGCGGTCGCAGGAAATAACGGCGGGAATGAGATTTTTTTCGTCCCGAAGCCAATTTTCATCGGGCAGCATATCGGGCGAGCCCTTGTAAAGATAGAAACGCCCGTCTTTGGTTATTCCCATGGGTATAACCTCGTATTTATCGGCAGGAATGTTTTTTATAACGGAGCAGGCGGAGGAAAGCGAAACCTCATGCTCGCTCGAAACGCCGCCGAAAAGAACAAGAACCTTTTTCTTCATATCAAAACCCTCCTTAAAACGGTTGAGGATAGCCGCTGCTCTCCCATTATAGTCTTTTTATGATTAAAATATGATATCACAGCCTTGCGGATTAGTCAACCGATAATCACGGCAAATGGCAAAAAATATTATTATATTTTATTATATATTTATAACTATATTGATAAATAAGAACAAAAATAATAATAATATATGTTATAATAAGCTATAATTTAACTTAAAGACACACAAAGGAGATTTGTTATGGCTGATATTTTAGAGCTTCTTGCCGAAATTAACAGCGGGCTTTCCGCAACGCTTGCGGAATGCGGCTTCACCGCCGTTGTGCCCGACGGAGTCGAAAAGGGAGCGCTTCCCGCGGTAAACGATTCGGGAAGAATTACGATTGAATACAGGGGCGAAAACAAAGCGCTGCGAATTGAGCATTTCAACAACAAGATTTCATTGCTCGGCGTAAGCAAAGAGGGCGAAATCCTCAGCAGCGATTTTTCACAGCTTTCTCTTTCTCTGCTTGACCCCGAAACTGCCGACGGCAAGGATGTAAAATATGTCGTTAATGAGTTTTCCGACACCTTGATTGAGTCTTTCGGAACTAAAAATAAGAAGCCCGCAAAGGCAAAGCTTCCCACTCCCGTTTCAAAGGCGGCGGCAAAGAGCGGCTCGGTTTCATATGACCCCAACACTCTCGCAAACCGCTTTACGGCGATTTATCCGGAGCTTCGGGAAGAATATAAAGCCAACTGCGAAAAGTACGGCAGCTTTCTTGCGGAGGATTTCTTTATAAATCACGGCACACCCGTTGTGCTTGAAACCATTAAAGAAAACAATCCTGTTAAAATGCGTAAGCTGTTTAACCTGCTTAACGATATTTATGAGGACGGCACAAACGAAACCCAGAGCCTTATTGCCGTTACCATACTCGGCGCCATGAATAACGACCAGCAGATGCTTGCCAACTGCGTTGACTATATGTGCGACGATATGATGAGCCCCGTTATCAGCGTCAATAAATTCCTTGCTTCAAAGGCGGGAAAGGGAGCAAAAATGCGCCTTGAAAACCCCCCGAAATACAAGCCCGCAAAAGCAAAAAAGAAAAAAGGCATAATGTCAGGTCTTGGAATGTGAGGTCAGAATTTTGGAAAACATTGAAAATGTAGAATTGAATGAAGAAATACAGGCCGGCGATATGAATACCGTAGTCACCGAGGATTATGACGCAAGTCAGATTCAGGTTCTCGAAGGGCTTGAAGCAGTCCGCAAAAGACCGGGTATGTATATCGGCTCAACAAGCTCATCGGGTCTTCATCACCTTGTTTACGAGATTGTTGACAACTCAATCGATGAAGCGCTTGCGGGATACTGTACTCACATCGAGGTCGATATCGAAGAGGGCAATATCATCTGCGTTACGGATAACGGACGCGGTATTCCCGTTGATATCCAGGAACAGACCGGTAAAAGCGCTCTTGAGGTAGTATTCACCGTTCTTCACGCAGGCGGCAAATTCGGCGGCGGCGGATACAAGGTCTCGGGCGGTCTTCACGGCGTCGGCGCGTCGGTTGTAAATGCGCTTTCGGAGTGGCTTGAGGTTGAAGTCCACAAAAACGGCAAAATTCATCATATGAAATTTGCAAGGGGCGCTATCGTTGAGCCTATGACGATAACGGGCGACACCGATATTACCGGCACAAAAGTCAGATTCAAGCCCGACCCCGAAATGTTCACAGATACAACCGCATATGATTATGACATTCTCCACAAGAGATTGCAGGAAGAAGCCTTCCTCAATGCGGGTCTGAGAATAACTCTCACGGACAAGAGAGTGGCGTCGGAGGAGCTTCCCGAAGAAAAGCGCACGGAAACAATGTGCTATGAGGGCGGCATCAAAGAATTTGTCTCTTTCCTCAACAAAAACAAAACGCCTGTCCACGAAGATGTTATTTATATGTCGGGCAAAAAGGGCGATGCAATGGCAGAGCTTGCATTCCAGTATTCCGACACTTACACGGATGTTATAGTATCCTTTGCCAATAATGTTCATACGCCCGAAGGCGGTATGCACGAGGACGGCTTCAAGCTTGCGCTGACAAGAGTTCTCAACAAGTACGGCAAAGAAAAGGGCATACTTAAAGGTGACGATAAGGTCAGCGGTGAGGATTGCCGCGAAGGTATAACCTGCGTCATTTCGGTCAAGCTTACCGAAGCGCAGTTTGAAGGTCAGACAAAGGCGAAGCTCGGCAACAGCGAAATAAAGACGCTTGTAAATTCACTCGTCGGCTCTGCGCTTGAACAGTATCTCGACGATAATCCGACGGTGGGCAAGCTTATTCTTGAAAAGGCGCTCACCGCAAACAGAGCAAGAGAAGCCGCAAGAAAAGCAAGAGAAACGGTTCGCCGCAAGAACGGGCTTGAATCGGGTCAGATGCCCGACAAGCTTCAGGATTGCAATGAGCGTGACCCGTCGCTTTGCGAGCTCTACATCGTAGAGGGCGACTCGGCTGCGGGCTCTGCCATCCAGGGCAGAGATTCAAGATTCCAGGCAATTCTTGCAATGTGGGGCAAAATGCTCAATGTTGAAAAAGCAAGGCTTGATAAGGTCTATGATAATGACAAGCTCAATCCCCTTATTGTTGCTCTCGGCTGCGGTATCGGCGACGAATTCAATATTGAAAAGCTCCGCTATCATAAAATAGTAATTATGAGCGATGCCGATGTTGACGGCGCGCATATCAGAACGCTTCTGCTCACTTTCTTCTTCAGATATATGAAGCCTCTTATCGAAAACGGCTATGTTTACTCCGCCGTTCCCCCTCTTTATAAGCTTACAAAGGGCAAGACGCAGAGAGTAGCATATTCCGATGAGGAGAGAGACAGAGTATCCGCAGAGCTCAGAGGCGATAAGGCGGACGCAAAGGTTGATATCAACCGATTCAAAGGTCTTGGTGAAATGGACCCCCATGAGCTTTGGGAAACAACCATGGATCCCGAGAGGCGCACGCTTCGCCGTATCACCCTTTCGGATGCCATTGCGGCAGACGCCGTTTTCAATCTTCTGATGGGCGAAGAGGTTGACCCCCGCCGTGAGTGGATTGAAGATAACGCAAAATATGTAACCAATCTTGACATTTAAGGAGGTGGGAAAGAATGGCTCATAACAGAGATTATAAACCGGAAGACATACTTTTTCCGGATCAGTTAATTACTACATCTGACATTGTACCCGAGATGAAAGCAGCAATGCTTGACTATGCAATGTCGGTTATCGTTGACCGTGCTCTCCCCGATGTTCGTGACGGACTTAAACCCGTTCACCGTCGTATCCTCTACACGATGTATGAAGATAATCTGACCTCGGACAAGCCTTTCAAAAAGTCAGCAACCTGTGTCGGTGATGTTCTCGGTAAATACCATCCTCACGGCGACACATCGGTATATGACGCAATGGTCAGACTTGCCCAAAACTTCTCAATGAGATATATGCTCGTTGACGGTCACGGCAACTTCGGTTCGGTTGACGGCGACCCCCCTGCGGCATACCGTTACACAGAGGCAAGGCTCAGCAAAATCAGCAACAAAATGCTTGAAGATATTGACAAGGATACGGTTGATTGGGGTCCCAACTTTGATGAAAGCCGCAAAGAGCCCAGATCCCTGCCTTCAAGATTTCCCAACCTTCTTGTAAATGGCTCTCAGGGTATTGCCGTCGGTATGACTACAAGTATTCCTCCCCATAATCTCGGCGAGGTTATTGACGCCTGCGTTTGCGTGCTTGAAAACAGCGAGGCAACGCTTGATGACCTTATGCAGCATATTCACGGCCCCGATTTCCCGACAAAGGGCATTATCATGGGCAGATACGGTATCAGACAGGCTTATGAAACCGGCAGGGGCAAAGTAGTTGTCAGAGCAAAGACGGAATTTGAAGAATACGGAAGAGATAACAGAACAAGAATTATTGTCACGGAGCTTCCTTATCTCATTAAGAAGCGCGCTCTTATCAAGAAGATTGCAGAGCAGGTCAGAGATAAGCGTATTGAAGGCATTTCCGACCTTCGTGACGAAACAGACAGAAACGGAATGAGAATCGTTATTGAGCTTAAGCGTGATGCCAATGCTCAGGTTGTTCTCAACAAGCTTTTCAGCCAGACTGAAATGCAGTCAACATTCAGCATCATTATGCGTGCTCTTGTTGATGACGGCAAACAGCCCAAAATTCTCACACTCCGCAACTATATCGACGAATACCTTGCATACCAGAAGCAGGTTGTCCGCAGAAGAACACAGTTTGATTTGAAGAAGGCTCTTGAAAGAGCTCACCTGCTCGAAGGTCTTATCATAGCTCAGGATAATATCGACGAAGTAATCCATATTATCCGCACAAGCTATGATGATGCAAAGGTAAGGCTTATGGAACGCTTCGGTCTTGATGATGTTCAGGCTCAGGCAATCCTTGATATGAGGCTCAAAGCTCTTCAGGGACTTGACAGAGAAAAGCTCGTTGAAGAATTCAAAGCGCTTGAAGAAAGAATTGCTTATTACCGTGAGCTTCTTGCCGATGAAATCAAGCTCAACGGCGTTCTCAGAGATGAGCTTGTTGCCATCAGGGATAAATTCGCCGATGAAAGAAAAACCGAGATTCAGGATGTCAGCGGCGAAGTTGACCTTGAAGACCTTATTCCTCAGCATGACTGTGTTCTTGCTCTTACCGATATGGGTTACATCAAACGCACGCCCGTAGCGGAATACAAGCAGCAGAGCAGAGGCGGCAAGGGCGTTGTGGGTCTTAAACAGAGGGAAGAGGACAATGTAAAAACTCTCTTTACCTGCTCCACCCACGATTATATTATGCTCTTTACCAACTTCGGTCGTGTTTACAGAATAAAAGGCTATAATGTTCCCGAGGGCTCCCGTCAGAGCAAGGGTACAAATGTTGTAAACGTACTTCAGCTTCTTCCCGAAGAAAAGGTTACCGCGATGATTAAGGTTCCCGACTTCGGTCAGGAAGAAACATCATATCTTTCAATGGTCACAAAGAACGGTATTATCAAGCGTACCGAGCTTGATACATACAAGAATATCCGCAAAACCGGCGTTATAGCAATCAATCTTGATGAGGGCGATGAACTCGGCTGGGTTAAGCTTACCGACGGCAAGGCCAATATCATTGTTGCTACCAAGAAGGGTATGAGCATTTCGTTCAACGAAGAAGATGCAAGGGTTATCGGCAGAACAGCAAGAGGCGTGCGCGCGATTAAGCTCAGAGAGGGCGATTGCGTTGTCGGCATGGATGTCCTCAGAGAGGACAGAATGGTTCTCACCGTCAGCGAAACAGGCTACGGCAGACTCAGCCCCATCGGAGATTACAGACCTCAGAACAGAGGCGGCTACGGTCTTACAAACTACCATGTCAGAAAGTTTGGCGACATTGCCGCAATCGAGGTTGTTGACCCTGCAAACGACCTTATGCTCATTTCTTCCGACGGCATTATCATCAGAATTCCCATGGATACCATCCGTGTTTGTGCAAGACCTTCAAAGGGCGTGCGCGTGATGAGGGTCAACGAGGGCGAGAAGCTGATTGCCGCCGTTTCGGTTGAGCGAAACGAGGATGAACCCGAAATTCAAGAGCCCGAAACTCAGGATATCGGAGCAGAAACCCCGGAAGAAGAATAAATTTGCAAAAAAATTTATATAACTACTTGTCAGATGTTGATATATTTGATATTATAACTTAGAAAGAGAGGGGGAAATGCCGATGAATATTGCTCTTATTGCTCATGACGCAAAAAAAGAGTTGATGACTCAGTTCTGCATCGCTTACTGCGGAATTCTGAGCAGACACAATCTTTTTGCTACGGGCACCACCGGCAAAATGGTTGCAGAAGCTACCGGTCTTGAAATAACGAGATTTCTCAGCGGCTCTCAGGGAGGCGATCAGCAGATAGCTTCGAGCATCGCCTGCAACGAAATAGATCTCCTGTTGATTTTCCGCGATCCCTTAACCGCAAAGCCCCACGAGCCTAACGAAGCAACGCTTCTCAGGCTGTGCGATGTGCACAACATTCCCGTTGCCACAAACATTGCAACTGCGGAGGCTCTTATTCATTCACTTGCCAGAGGCGATTTGGATTGGCGCGATATCGTTAATCCAAAACATAAGGTCTGACCTTTGTGTGACGCTCCTCGCGGCAGAAATGCAAAATTCTGAGGGGGTCGTCTGATTTAAGACGGCCCTTTGATTTTATCCGAAAAGGAAAAAGGAAGATAAAGATGGCTATTGTTACCAAAGCCGTAAAGGGCACTCAGGATATACTGCCCTCTGAGGTTTATAAAAATCAGTTTTTAGAGCAGACAATGCTTGATATCGCGGGCAAATTCGGCTTCCGCGAAATCAGAACGCCCGTTTTTGAGCACACCGAGCTTTTTCAGCGCGGCGTGGGCGAAACCACGGATGTTGTGCAGAAAGAGATGTATACCTTTGACGATAAGGGCGGCAGGTCGATAACTCTGCGCCCCGAGGGAACAGCGGGCGCCGCAAGAGCTTTTCTTGAGCACGGCCTTTTCAACGAGGCTCTGCCGCAGAAATTCTGCTATGTGCTTAACTGCTACCGTTACGAAAAGCCGCAGGCGGGCAGATGGAGAGAGTTTCAGCAGTTCGGCGTTGAAATGCTCGGAGCCGCCGCACCCGCTGCCGATGCGGAAATAATTTCACTTGCAAATGAAATTTTCGCTTTTCTCGGCGTTGAGGGCTTGCAGCTTGAAATCAATTCAATCGGCTGCCCCGAATGTCGCAAAAATTATCACAAGGCGCTCAGAGAATATTTTGAGGCGAGAAAAGACGAGCTTTGCCCCACCTGCCTCGGCAGGCTTGAAAAGAATCCCATGAGAATTCTTGACTGCAAAAGCCCCGTCTGCAAAGAAATCGCAAAGGACGCTCCCGCAATAATCGATTATATCTGCGAGGATTGCTCCGCGCATTTTGAGAGCGTTAAAAAATATCTCGACAAAATGAATATTGAATATGTTGTCAATCCGCGCATTGTCCGCGGGCTTGACTATTATACACGCACCGTTTTTGAGTTCGTTTCTACCGAAATCGGCGCGCAGGGAACGGTCTGCGGCGGCGGACGCTATGACGGGCTTCTTGAAGAGCTCGGCGGACCGCACACTCCGTCGCTCGGCTTTGCCATGGGCACGGGCAGACTGCTTATGCTTATGCAGGCTCAGGGCATTGAGCTGCCGAAGCCCAACGGCTGCGATATTTACATCGCTCCCATGGGTGAGCAGGCGTCATATGAAGCGGCGGCGCTCACCGCCGACCTCAGAGCGGGCGGAGTAAGCGCTCAGACGGATGTTGTGGGGCGTTCTCTTAAAGCTCAGATGAAATATGCCGATAAAATTGGTGCAAAATACACCGCAGTTCTCGGCGATGATGAGATTGCCGCAGGAATTCTGAAAGTTAAGAATATGGATTCGGGCGAAACAAAGGAGCTTGCCGTTTCGGATTTTGCGGACAGCTTTATGGAGTTTATGCTCAGAGAGGAGACGGAGGCTTTGGGAGAGTCGCTCGGCGGAGAGCTTGACGGAGTTGACCTCTCGGCGATATTAGGCGATATCAAATAAACTATATATAAAAGGACAGAACAAAAATGGATTTTATGACGGGACTTAAAAGAACACATTACTGCGGCGAGCTTCGCCTTGCAAATGCAGGCGAAACGGTAACCGTTGCAGGCTGGGTTCAGCGTCAGAGAGACCTCGGTGCGCTGATTTTTGTTGACCTGAGAGACAGAGAGGGTATAGTTCAGCTTGCTTTTGACGAATCCACACCCAAGGAGATTTTTGACAAGGCGGCGGGCGTCAGAAGCGAATATGTGCTTATGGCTCAGGGCGTTGTCAGAGAGCGTTCCTCAAAGAATAACGAAATTCCCACGGGCGAAATCGAAATCGAGGTTACGGATTTGCGGGTTCTCGCAAAGAGCGAAACTCCGCCCTTTGAAATAGTTGAGGATTGCCAGACGGCGGAGCTTACAAGGCTTAAATACCGCTATCTTGACCTTCGCAGACCCGATTTGCAGAAAAATATTCTGCTTCGCCACAAGATAACAAAAATAACGAGAGACTATTTTGATGAAAACGGCTTTATCGAAATAGAAACTCCCATTCTTATCAGATCCACTCCCGAGGGCGCAAGAGACTATCTTGTTCCGAGCCGCGTTCACAAGGGCAAATTCTACGCTCTGCCGCAGTCGCCCCAGCTTTATAAGCAGCTTTCAATGGTTGCGGGCTTTGACAGATATATGCAGATTGCCCGTTGCTTCCGCGACGAGGATTTGAGAGCCGACCGCCAGCCCGAGTTTACTCAGATTGACCTTGAAATGTCGTTTGTAGATATGGAGGATGTCCTTAAAATCGGCGAGGGATATATGGAAAGAGTTTTCCGCGAGGCTCTCGGCGTTGAAATTCAGCTTCCGCTCCCGAGGCTTACTTATAAAGAAGCGATGGAGCGCTACGGCAGCGACAAGCCCGATACCCGCTACGGTATGGAAATCTATGATTTGAGCGAAACCGTCAAGGATTGCGGCTTCGGCGTTTTCACGGGTGCGCTTGAAGCGGGCGGAAGTGTGCGCGGAATAACCGCTAAAAATGCGGTAGCCGTGCTCACAAGAAAAGAGATAGACAAGCTCACCGAAATGGTCAGAGGAATTGGTGCAAAGGGTCTTGCATGGATAAGGCTCAATGAGGACGGCAGTATGGCTTCGTCATTCGCAAAGTTTATGACCGACGGCGAGATGGCGGCAATCCTTGAAAAGGCAGACGCAAAAGCGGGCGATGTGGTGCTGATTATCGGCGACGGCAAAAATTCAACCGTGCTTTCGGTTCTCGGCGCTCTGCGTCAGGCGGTTGCAAAGAAGCTTGATATCATTCCCGAGGGCAAATATAATCTGCTCTGGATAACCGAATTCCCGTTCTTTGATTGGGACGAGGAAACTCAGCAGTTTGTTGCAATGCATCATCCGTTCACCGCTCCCATGGACGAGTGCCTTGAATACCTTGAAACCGACAAGGCGGCGGTCAGAGCAAAGGCGTATGACCTTGTGCTCAACGGCATTGAGCTTTGCTCAGGCTCTATCAGAATAACCAATCCCGAGCTTCAGGCGCGCATTTTCTCCCTGCTCGGCTTGAGCGACGAGGAAGCGCACAGCAAATTCGGCTATCTGCTTGACGCTTTCAAATACGGCGCTCCGCCCCACGGCGGCATGGGCATCGGGCTTGACAGGCTTGTTATGCAGATGCTCGGCTGCGATTCTCTGCGTGATGTTATCGCTTATCCCAAGGTTCAGAATGCGAGCGAGCCGATGACCGAATGTCCCGCGCAGGTTGATGAAATTCAGCTCAAGGAGCTGGGCATAACCGATATGGTTAATGAGGACTGACGGGCTTTCACCTGCGGGTGAGCCTTACATAGCATATAGTTAGGAACAATTTTTAAATAATAATTTCCACAGAAAGGATTTTCTATTATGGCAAGAGTTTATAATTTTTCGGCAGGTCCTTCAATGCTCCCCGAGAGCGTGCTTAACAGAGCTGCGGCGGAGATGCTCGACTATAAAGGCAGCGGTCAGTCCGTTCTTGAAATGAGCCACCGCTCAAAAATTTACGAAGAAATCATTTTCGGCGCATTCGGGCTTTTCAGAGAAGTAATGAATATCCCCGACAACTATAAAATCATTTTCTGCCAGGGCGGAGCTTCAACTCAGTTTGCGGCTATTCCCCTTAATTTCCTTAACGGAAGCGGCAAGGCGGACTATGTTCTCTCAGGTCAGTTTTCAACAAAGGCTTATAAAGAAGCGCAGAAATACGGCGATATAAAGGTTGTTGCTTCCTCAAAGGAGCAGAATTTCTCCTGTATTCCCGAGCTTGACAAGAGCAACTTCACTCCCGATGCGGATTATTTCTATATCTGCCAGAACAACACGATTTACGGCACGCGCTTTGCAACTCTGCCCGACACAGGCTCCGTTCCCCTTATTGCCGATGTTTCGTCCTGCTTCCTTTCGGAGCCGATGGATGTTTCAAAATACGGCGTAATCTACGGCGGCGCGCAGAAAAATGTTGCTCCCGCAGGTCTGACAGTCGTTATCGTCAGAGAAGATTTGCTCGGCAAGGCAAGGGATTACACACCCACCATGCTTGACTATAAGGTTCTCGCGGATAACGATTCAATGTATAACACACCGCCCTGCTACTCGATTTATATGTGCAAGCTTGTTCTTGAGTGGATTAAGAACCTCGGCGGACTTGAAGCAATGAAGCTCCACAACGAGAAAAAGGCTTCAATTCTCTATGATTTCCTTGATAACAGCAAGATGTTCAGCAATCCCGTCAAGAAGAGCGACCGCTCGATGATGAATGTTACATTTGTAACGGAGAGTGACGAGCTTAACGCAAAATTCGTTAAGGAAGCCGCTGAAGCGGGCTTTGTTAACCTTAAAGGTCACCGCTCTGTCGGCGGTATGAGAGCTTCGATTTATAACGCTATGCCCATTGAGGGTGTTGAGAAGCTCGTTGACTTTATGACCGAGTTTGAAAAGAAAAACTGACCCCTGACTGAAAGGAAAGACAGCTATGTTTCAGATATTAACTCTCAACAAGATTTCAAAGGTCGGGCTTGATAAGCTTGACGGCGCAAAGTATAACTGCGCGGACAGCGTTGAAAATCCCGATGCCGTGCTTGTCCGCTCCGCTTCAATGCACGATATGGAGCTTTCCGAAAACACCGTTGCCATTGCAAGAGCAGGCGCGGGTGTTAACAACATTCCCATTCCCGCTTGCAGCGATAAGGGCGTTGCGGTTTTCAATACTCCCGGCGCAAACGCCAATGCGGTTAAGGAGCTTGTTATCTGCGCTCTGTTTATGTCGTCAAGAAAAATCGGCGCCGCTCTCGATTGGTGCAAAACCTTAAAGGGCGAGGGTGAGAATGTCGGCAAGCTGGTTGAAAAGGGCAAGAGCAGCTTTGCAGGACCCGAAATTCTCGGCAAAACTCTCGGCGTTATCGGTCTCGGAGCAATCGGCGCGCTTGTTGCGGGCGCGGCTCAGGCGCTCGGAATGAATATAGTCGGCTATGACCCGTTTGCTTCAAAGGATAAATTCAATTTCAAAGTTGCGGATACTCTTGACGAAGTATACGCCGAAAGCGATTATATCACTCTGCACCTGCCTCTCAACGATGCAACAAGAGGAATGATTGGTGCCGAAAGCCTTGCAAAGATGAAGGACGGCGTCAGAATTCTCAACTTTGCGCGCGGCGAGCTTGTTGATACCGCGGCAATTCTTGCGGCTCTTGAAAGCGGCAAGGCGGCGGCTTATGTAACCGATTTCCCTGCTGATGAAATGCTCGGCGCACAGGGCGTTACCGCTATTCCGCATCTCGGAGCTTCAACTCCCGAGAGCGAGGAAAACTGCGCGGCTATGGCGGCTCAGGAGCTTGCGGATTATCTCGAAAAGGGCGCAATCAAAAACTCCGTAAACCTGCCCAATACCCTTCTTGCCGAAAGCTTTGAGTGCCGCACCTGCTTTATTCACAAAGAAAACGCCGATGACTTCGCAGTCAAGGCTGAAGCGGCGGCAAAGGCGGCGGGCGCAAGCGTTGCGGCGATTTTTACCGCAAACAAAAAGGATATGGGCTACACCGTTATTGACACCGATAAACCCTTTGACGCAAGCGGCGTTGAGGGCGCAATCAGAGTCAGGACTATATAAAATGAAATAAAAAACACAGGCACGGTTCGTTTGAGAAACCGTGCCTGTATTTTTAACGGAAAAACCGCCGTGCTGATTATTGAGTTCTTCTCCAATGGAATAAATATTGCTGGGCTATGCCGCGCGCACCGTTTATACATTCGGGCAGTCCGTCGGGATAAAGCTCCTGCATAATGCGCTTGACCCACACATCAACAGGGAAAGCGTCAATCTTGCCGAAGCCGTAAAGCAGGGTGCATTGAGCAACCTTTTCGCCCACGCCCTTAATTTTTATCAGCTCGTCTCTGCCCTCGTCGATAGAGGCGGCTTTTATTTTTTCAAAATCTATTTCCCCGTCCGAAACCTTTCTGGCGGCGTCAATTATATATTTTGCTCTGAAGCCCGCCCTTATCGGTGCAAGCCCGTCAATTCCCGCCGCGGCAACCGCTTCGGGAGTCGGAAAAGCGTAGTCATCGCCGCCGAGATGCTCTCCGAGCAGGCGGCAAAGGCGGTCGATAATGCCTTTTATACGGGGGATATTGTTATTCTGCGAGATGATGAAAGAGCAGAGGGCTTCCCACGGCTCCTGCCGCAAAAGCCTTATGCCGTAGCACTCCGCAACGGCTTTTTCAAGGTGCTTATCCTGCGAAAAGCGGCGGCAGAGCAAATCATAATCCCGGTCAAGGTCAAAATACGGCTTCCAGATGTTTTCAAAATCCGCCGAATTTGTTCCAATGAATTTTATTTCTCCGCCGTCATATTTAAGAGTCAGGGGCTTTGCAAAGGCAACGCCGTGCCACTCGTTTTCGCCCGTCTGAACCCAGCGAAACGCCTGACCGCAGTCAAGAGTTCTTTCCAAATCAAAACAGGAGCTTTTAACGGCGACGCAGTTTTCTTCTGATTTGCAAATATAATTCAATGCCATTTTTTATTCTCCAAATTGTAATATTATGCTGTTTCGGCAAAAAATATTGCCATAAATTCTTCGACAAAAACCAACAAATTGTAAAGAATGTACAACCCAATGTATATGCCAAAAAGGAATAATATAGTTTTCCACGCGGAAAACTCCTTAAAAACCAGGCTTTTTTAACCGAGTTATGCACTTTTTCCACACAGTTATCCACATTCTTGGTTGAAAAGTCGGATATACATTGTGTATATTTTTCTTTTCAATTCAATCATAAATAAGCAGGAATAAACACTGCCTGCGCTGTCAAAAATACCTTTAAGAAGAGCGCGGAGAAAATCCGATGCGCCGCATTTTGAGCCGCCGCAGATTGAATTATCGGCTGTTCAAACGAAAAATGTGCGAAAGGGGAGCGCTGATTTGATAAAGGGAGTAAACAGGCAGGTTGTGGAAATAACGCAGACTCAATGCGAATATTTTGAAAGGGTTTTATTCTTCATTAAACCCGAATATTCCGCCGTCAGCGAGGGTGACCTGAAAGAGAGGGCAACGATAATTGCCCAGAGCGCGGGCATGCCGCCCGCAACAAGGCTGAGAAAAAACAGGGTGCGCCTTGCGCTGAGCATCAGCGCCGCCGCGTGTGCGGGAGCGGCGGTCAGCGGAAGCATATTTTTGCTCACTTCATTCCTTTGATTGTGAGCTTTCATAATGCGAGCAAAAGGCTTTCATAACGCATTGCTCGCATTTCGGTCTGCCGGAAATGCAGGTGTCTCTGCCGTGGAGCACGCAGCGGTGGCAGAAATCGTTGCTTTCGGCGGGGTCAAGCAGCTCCCGAAGCTGCATTTCAACCTTTAACGGGTCTTTGGTTGCCACAAGACCGAGAAGATTGGAAATCCTTATAAGATGTGTGTCGGCAACAACTGCGGGCTTGCCGTAAACATCGCCGACAATCAGGTTTGCGGTTTTTCTGCCCACACCCGGCAGGCTTGTCAGGTCATCAATATTGTCGGGCACCTTGCCGCCGAAATCGCTTATCATCTTGCGGCTCATTCCGATTATATCCTTTGCCTTGGCTCTGAAAAAGCCGCAGGAATGAATAATCTGCTCCACATCCTCAAGCTCTGCTTCGGCAAAATCCTCAACGGTTTTATAGCGTTCAAAAAGAACGGGTGTTACCATATTTACCCTTGCGTCCGTGCATTGTGCCGAAAGGCGCGTTGCAATCAGGAGCTGCAGGGGATTTTCTGCGTTAAGCGAGCAGATACCCTCGGGGTATTTTTGATTGAGCGCGGCAACGGCGAGAGCCGCTTTTTCTTTTTTATCCAACATTACCACTCCGCATATGTTATGAAACATATTATATTACATTTCCGCCGACATTTGAAGATATATTTTTAAATTTACTATGAATTTTTGAGTTTTAACTGACTTAACAGTTGATTTTACGGTAAATTTGTGTTAGCATATTTATACCTGAATAAAATTAGGGGGATTATATATGAAAAACAAATTCACCGCAAGGTTATGCATTTTTATGTGCCTTGTTCTGATTGTTTCAATGTTTGCCGCGTGCAACATCAAAGACAAAAGCGGTGACGGCTCGTTGACTACCCTCGCACCCGACGATTCGTGGCGCCCCGGAAACGACGGTACATATGAGCCTGTTATCCTGAGCAAGGTTGAGCTTGCCGAGCTGGTTTCGGAAGCTCTCGGAGAGGACGCTAAGGACTTTAACGGCGATTTGAACTCTCTCACTCCCGAGCAGATTCAAAAGGTTGAGGATCTCGCTCAGGACAAGGGTCTGATAATCGACAAGGATAACAGCGGCAACACGGTTATCAAAAAAGAAGAGGTTCCCACAACCAAGCTTTCTCAGCAGGAAGTTAATGAAATTCTCACTCAGGCTTCCGTTAAGGATCCGAGCAACATTTCCAAAGAGGAGCTTGATGAAATTTCAAAGATTGCCGATGATAACGGTATGAGTGTTGTCACAAAGCCCAACGGCGGCGGAATTGACATTGTTAAGCCCGTTCCGACCACCACTCAAAAGGCAACTTCGGCAACCACCAAAAACAATAATGCCACTACTCAGGCTCCCGTTGTAAAAACAACAACCAAGCCCGGCAAAACAACAACCGCTAAATATGTTCCGCCCACACACGGCACGGTTGCTCCCATAGGCACTACTGCGGCTCCCGTTCCCATAGCGGGCTCAGATTGGGTTGCTACCTACGGCGGTTCAAGCAACGATATTTATATCGATAACGCTATTACTTCTGACGGCGGCGTTGTTTCCGTCGGCGCAACTTTCTCGCAGGAGTTTAAAGGCAACAACAAAGGCAGCATCGCTGCGATAATTACCAAGCATAACGCTAAGGGTAAGCTTGTATGGAAGAACGCTTTCAGCGGCGATAATAATGTGGCTTTTGAAAATGTTACCGTTCTTAATGACGGCAGCATAATCGTAGCCGGCTACACAAGTGCGACAAACTTTGTCAGCGATGCGGAGTATAAGTGCAAGGATACTATTGAGGGCATTATCATTAAGTTCAACGCCAAGGGCGAAAAGCTCTGGACAAAGGTAATCGGCGGCAGCGGAGACGATTTTGTTTATTCTGTTGCTCCCACTCCCGACGGCGGATTTGTTATCGGCGGCAAATCGACCTCGGTTGACGGCGATATGAAAGACCTCGGCACTCAGAAGATCAAGGCATATATTTTCAAGTGTGACGAAAACGGAAACATCAAGTGGAGAAACGCTCTCTCAGGCTCAAAGCACAGCAGCGTTGAGAGTATGGCAGTAACCTCATCAGGCGAAGTTTACGCGGCGGTTGCCTGCATTTCGGGCGACGGCGAGTTTGCCGCCATTGAGGGAACAAAGAATGCAAGAAGATGCACCGTTGCTCTTAAACTTAACGCATCGGGCAAAATCCTTTGGAGCAAAGCTTTCTATGAAACCGGCGTTACCGACCTTTACAGCGTTGCTTTGGCAGATGATGGCGGCGCAGTATTTGCAGGTCACTATTCGTCCTCTGCAGAGGGTAATAAATATACATTCAAGAATATTTATAACGGGGGCACGCCCGGCACATATGACGGCGTAATGATTAAGGTTGACGCGGCGGGCAACCAAGGCTGGATGCTTCCGCTTATCGGCTTTGAGAGCGACTTCATTATGGGTATAACCAAGGTCAGCGGCGGATACGCCGTTACGGGCTATACGGCTTCGACCAACCGCGATTTCTCAATTTCAAGCAAAGGCAACTATGACGGATTTATTTACACGGTAACTAATTCCGGCAAGGCTCAGAATATCTATTCATTCGGCGGCAGCGGAGCAGATAACACAAGAGCAATCTGTTCCGACGGCAAATCGATTTATGTTGCGGGCACAACGAATTCCGGCGATGTTTATTTTGAAAACTGCAACCCCAAGGGGACTGAAAACGCCTGCGTAGGTTTTGTTTGCCGCTTTGAATTCAAATAATCGGCAATAATATCATAAAAATCAACGCCTGTATTTCAAGCTGACGGCTGAAATACAGGCGTTATTTTACGGCTTTGCAGGGAAGAATGTCCACATCGTAACGCAAAATAATTCGGAATGCGTAATGCGTAATGCGGAATTAATGACGGGCTTCGCCCGTACCCCAATATATTTGTTTTTCGGCACAAATCGTAGGGGACGATGCCCACATCGTCCCAATCAGGTGCAACCCTGCGTGGTTGCACGAAAAACGGTAATCAATAACATCCGCAGAGTAGGGCGGCTTGCCCACAAGCCGCCGTGAAAATGATTGTTTTTTATTTCCAATCCTCCGTCTTTTGCTTCACAAAATCCACCTCCTTTGCCAAAGGAGGCTAATGTAACAGCAAGCTTATGGCTATGGGCTAATTAGGCAACTCCCTCCGTCAGGGAAGGAGGCGAATCGCTTTCCGCAGGGTTGAGGATTGATTTTGCCGTAAAATTGAAATGCTTTAACGGCGGCTTGTGGTCAAGCCGCCCTACATTTGTTTCACCGCGAAAATAATTCCGAATTACGCATTACGAATTCCGAATTGTTTAGCGGGTTGTCGAGGACGCCGACCCCTACGAATTACACATTCATTACTTTTCCTCTATTGATGACAAAAGCCCCTCGGCTGAAACCGAGGGGCTTATTGATAATAACTTAAAACAAATCGTTTATGGGTGCTAAAATTTTGTTGTTGAGGAACTGATTAATTGTTTTAAAGAAGAGGTTTACCGATGTGGGCAGCATCTCGGAATAGCCCTGAGTGCCGTAATTCTTATAAAGCCAAAGGCTGAGCTTTTCAAAGAAATCGGATTCCTCTTTTTCCTCAGCGGGTGAGGCAAGCCCTGCGGTTACGAGGCAGGCTTTGAGCCTTGCTTCAATTCGCTGTGCTTCGCCCTCAACGCCGACCGTTCTGTTGAGCATTTCTTCGGCTTCGGCAATGGCTGCCGCAAGCTCTGCGGCGTCCTGCTCGCTCAAGGTTGAGGGGTCGATGCTCTTTGCCTTGGGAAGCAGGTCTTTTCTTATCTTCTTGGTTTCTCTGCCCACATTGAACTGCGGGAAGTCGGGAGTTGAATAAACATCAACAATTTCGTCCGTTGCAAGAATTGCGGTTGCAAGCTTCATTATAATATCGTTTCTGCCCGTTCCCTCGTGACCCTGATTGTCAAAGTAGAATGTTGTGTCGGGGAGCAGACCTGCCGATGCGTCAACAACTCTGTCGGGAGAAATGTGATTGTGACCCTCAGCCGTGCAATGGGTGTTTTTCTGAACATAGCCTGCGGGAAGCGTTTCGCCGCAGTTTGCGCTGTAAGCGCCCATTGAGGTTGAATCAAGCTGAATAACGCCGTCTGCGTTTTCAATATTCCATGAAGTGCCGACATTATAAAGCTGGAAATCGTAATCAACTATGTTGTAAACCTTAACGCCGTTTTCAACGAGTCTGAGAATGTTTGCGTCGGAATTGCTCTGAGCGCGGTAATAAATATCTGTCTGGCGTCTGATTTCCGCCTTTTCGGGGGAAGAAAGATATCTCTGTGCAAGCGCGGGATAATCTGCGTTGGGAACAAGAGCCCAGAGATTGGTGCTCGTTGTCAGAATGGATATCAGGCTTTCGCAGGCGGAATGGAGGCATTTCATAAGAACCTCATCGGGGAAAATCCTGAGAACCGACTCAATCATTCTTGCCTCGTTTTCATCCATAAGCTTCTCAAGGAAGCCGTTGTAGAGATAGTCGGGATTATAGAAAGTAAGTCTTTCCGCAAAAACATCGCCGACTATTGTTGAGCCGTTGAGGGCGGGAACGATATAAAGAACCTTGTTGAGCTGCTCGTGAATGTCGGGATAGTATTCAAGCAGACCGTTGGCTACCGTGCCGCCGAGGCTGATGGGAACGATGTTTACCTTATCGTGACCCGTCTCTTTTCTGACCTGCTGAATGAAATCATAAAGCTCTTTAACTATATCAAGATGATTGCCGAATGAGTTGTAGGCGAAGTAATAGAGGTGATCCTCGCCGACGGAGGAACTGTAATCCTGAATGGGAACGGAGTCATAAATCTCGCCCTTTTCATAATCACTGCATTCCGCAAGGGAATAAGGATATTTCTCAACCTCAAGGTTTGCAATGGGTTTGCCGTTATTATCGCTTTCATTAATGTTGAAGCAAATATCAATGGCGTCCGCAAGAGCTTTTGAAAGCCCGATGTCATGCTGCGTAAACAGAGTCAGAAGCAGGGGAGCAAGCAGCTTTTTAACAAGCTCGCCTGTCTGAACATAAGCGGGGAAGCAGTTAACTCTGTTGCCGTTATCGTCAAGCACATAATTGCCTTCGCCGTCAAGCAGCCATACATTTGACTGACCGATGCCGGGGATAATTATTGTGGGGCAGTTGTCGCAGTTTCCGCCGCAGTCGGTTTTGGTTTCGGCAGCCGAAACGCCGACAGCCGCTGCGGAAAAAACAAGGGCAAAAGCGAGAACAAACGAAATAAACTTTTTCATTTCAGAATATTTTCTCCTTTGTTATCTGAATATTTTATCAAACAGGCTTCCGCCGCCGAGGGTTTCAAGCAGGAAGTAGCTCAGACCCTTTGTTATTGATTTGAAAGCGGAATCAAGCTTTGATTCTTCTTCGGGAGGATTCATTTTGCCGAGCTTGATAAGAATGTTGTTGAGTCTTTCTTCGGCAGCCTTTGTTTTGGCGTCGTCAGCTATGGTTGCCGAAATAACCGCTTCACCGTCGGCAATGGCGGCGATAAGCTCAGCCTTATCCTCGGCGGAGAGAGTTATTTCACCGTTAGCGTCCTGCTCAAGGAGTGCCTTGGCATCGGGCAGTCTCCAGCGGCGGATATATTTGGTGTTGCAGGAATAGTTATACTGCGGATAATTAACGGGGTCATCGTGAACGGAAGTGATTTTGCCCGTGATGAGCGCCTGTGCAAGGTTAAGAACAACATCGTTGTTGCCTACCTCGTGGTGCTGTTCAAGGAAAATCCAGGTGTTGTCGGGCAAAACGGCGGTTGAAGCGTCAACCGTATTGTCGGGTGCAATGTAGCTGTAATCGGGATAATCGGGGTTTGTATAAGCCTGGGTGTAGCCTGCGGGCAGAGTTTCGTTTCCGGGAGCGCCCGTTGCACCCATTGTGGTTGATGTCAGGTTGATAATTCCGTCGGAATTATATTTGCCTGCGGAATCAACGATGCCGAAGAAAGCGTAATCCTTCTCGCCGAAATCAAGGTTTGAGCCGGAGATTGAGTTAACGGAAACACCGTCAGCAACAGCGGCAAGAATATTCTTATTGAGGTTGAGCCTTGCCTGCTGGAAGCGGTCGGTTTTTTCTTTAAGCTTCGCCTTTTCGGGAGAGCTGAGATATTTTTCGGCAAGAGCGTCATATCTGTAAGAGGGAACCATAGCCCACATCTGCGGGCAGTTAATCATAATGGTGTCAAGCAATCCGCTGATTGCGCCCGTGAGGATTGCATTAACGCCCGAGCGCGGGAGAATGTGAAGAATGCAGTTTATAAGATAGCCGAGAGCCGCGTCGCTTTCGCCGATAACAGCGGGGATATATTCGTGATAAAGATATTCATCGGCAAGGTTGAATTTTCTTGCCATCATATCGGCAACGATATCCGTTCCGTTAAGGCAGGCAACAACATTAACAATGGAATCAACATCCTTGTGACCGTAAGCGTCAAGATAGGAGGTGAGAATTGTGCCGCCGAGGCTGACGGGGAGAAGCGTTACCTTATCGTGACCCGTCTGCTCTTTTACCATCTGAATGTATTCGTCAAGCTCGTCAGCGGATGCCATCGGGTCGCCGACAAGGTTGAAGGTGAACATATATATATGGTCGCCGCCGATTTCCTCTTCAATTCTCTGAAGCGGAATCATTCTGTAAAGCCACTGCTTGTCGTCATCGTTCATCTCGGAGATGGGGTGATTCCATCTCTTTGTCTGAAGATTGTTGACATAGTTGCCGTCGTTATCGCATTTCTGAATTGAAAATGCTATACTTGCCGCCTCATATGCAATGTCTTTCAGACCGATGGGGTGCTGAGTGACGATGGTTGCCAGAACGCTGAAAATCAGCTTGGGCAGAACTTTCTTTATAAGCTGCTCAACCTCAAGAATGAGCAGAGTGCCGCCAACCTGATTGCCGTTGCTGTCAAGCACGGGCTCATTGTTTTCGTCAAAAAGATATGTAGGCGAATGGTTGATGCCGGGCAGAATAACAACGGGCGACTGGCCGCAGTTGCCGCCGCAGTCGGTTTTTGTTTTTGCCGAAGCTCCGATTGCGCCTGCGGAAATCAGCATAGCGGTGCACAGGATAAGAGCGATAACTCTTTTAATCCTTTTCATAAAAAACACTCTCCTTAATCGGCTTTTTTGTTTACCGTTTAATATAAATTATATATTATCATAGAATTTAGTGGATTTCAACAATTTATTAATAACTTGTATAAAAAATATAATAGTTTTATTAACAGCAATGGAATATGTCTGAAATACAATATCTCACGCACATTCGGGAATTTTTCTCTTTGACATACGGAAGTATGCCTGCAGAGAAGAAATCCCCGACTGCACATAATCTATTGCATTTCAGATGCGAAGCAGTTTTGAGGGAGAAGATTTTCGTTCCGTCGAGGCGAAAATCTGCAGTAATACTATATGTATTTCAAGGATTTTCAACGCAGACGGGGCGGAAAGATTCCGCTCAAAACCATATTTATTGCTGTTAATAAAACTATAATTACTTAATATTGAACAAACGGGGTAACAATTCGCTTGCGTAACGCGCATTTAAGTGATATAATCACATACGGTAAAATTGAATTAAAAAGGCAGGAAGGAACGGCATATAATGATAAAAAATATAATTTTTGATATGGGTGGAGTTTTGATAGACTATAATCCCGAAAAAACTCTTAATGAGGTTTTTGACTCCGAAACCGCCGCCGTTCTGCTCAAAGAAATTTTCAGAAATCCGATATGGGCGGATAAAGACAGGGGAATTATCACGCCGCAGGAAATTATGGAGCAAAAGCGCGGAGCAATTCCGCCGCAGGTTTTTGATAAGGTCAGCGAAATGGTGGATAATTTTTATCCCTATATGCCGCCTTTTGAAAAAATGTATGAGCTTGTAAAGCGGCTTAAAGAAAACGGATACGGAATATATCTGCTCTCAAACGCATCGTCTGATTTTCATATTCACCGCAAGGGTATTCCGGCGCTCTCGCTGTTTGACGGCTGCCTGATTTCCGCCGATTACAAGCTTCTTAAACCCGAAAAAGAAATATACCTTGCGCTTTTTGAAAGGTTTTCGTTAAAGCCCGAGGAATGTTTTTTTATCGATGATGTGCAGGCTAATATCGACGGTGCGCGCAATGCGGGAATGAGCGGTCATTGCTTTTGCCACGGCGATATTGAAATTCTCAAAGAAGCCCTTAAAGAAGCAGGGGTAAAAATATGAATTGTTACAGCGAAATTGCAAAATCGGTGCCGGAGTTTATGTCTCTGGCGAATACGGTGCTCAAAAACCGTCTGCCTGCGGGTGTGACGGGGCTTTCGCATATCCATAAAGCGCATATTATAGCGTCAATGTGTATGTGCCTGCGGCGCAGGGCGATAGTTATTGTGCCCGATGAAGCGCAGGCAACCCGCCTTATCAGAGATATGGAAAGCTTCGGCATAAAAGCCGTGCTTTTCCCGGCAAGGGATTTCTCTTTCAGAACTCTTGAAACCGTGTCGCACGAATACGAATATGCCCGCCTGAAAACGCTTGACAGAATGCTTTCGGGTGATTTTGACGCCGCCGTGCTCTCCGCCGAGGCGGCAACACAGCTCACCGTTCCGCCCGCAAGGCTGATGAACAGCAGCTTTTCGGTTGCCTGCGGAGAGGATTACGACATTGAGGAGCTTTCTCTGAGCCTTATTAACTGCGGCTACACAAGGAGCGAGCAGGTTGACGGTCACGGTCAGTTTGCAATAAGGGGCGGAATACTCGATTTTTATCCGCCCGACGCCAATCAGCCCTGCCGCGTCGAGTTCTGGGGCGACACGGTTGACAGCATATCAATGTTTGACCCCGAAACCCAGCGCCGCACGGAGCACATTGAAGAAATCAGAGTTACTCCAGCGCGTGAAATTCTCTGCACCGATGAAATGCTTTCGGCGCTGATACAAAAGTTGATTTCGGAGAAAAAGCCCAAGGGAGCGGCTTTGAAATCGCTCAGCGACGATCTTGACAGGCTCGGCGGCGGTATGCGCCTTTCCTCCGCCGATAAATATATGCCGCTGATTTATCCCGATGCGGCAAGTATTTTTGACTATGCGCGCGGCTGTATGCTTTTTGTCTGCGAGAGCTTTTCGGTCAAGGATAAGCTTGAAGCGGGCAGCCGCCTGATGAATGAAACCTTAAAGGGACTGTTTCAGGACGGCGTTCTGTGCAAGGGGCTTGACCGTTACTGCCTCAGACCGCAGGATATTGTGAGCGTTTATGAGGATATGGGCGCGGTCTATCTTGATAACCTGCCGCGCGGAAGCTTTGACACGGGCGTTAAGGAGCTTATAACATTCAGCGCAAAGCAGATAAATCCGTGGAACGGCTCGCTTGCCGCAATAGTTGACGACCTCAATGCGCTCAGAATAAAGCAGGGCAGCTCCTGCGCCGTGCTTGCGGGCACGGATAAGGCTGCCAAAACTCTGGCGGAGGATTTGGAGAGCGAGGGAATTCCCGCGCTTTTCTGCCCCGTGCCGCCTGCGGAATTTCCGCAAAAAACCGTTTGCATATTGCCCGGCGGACTGTCGGCGGGCTTTGAATATCCCGGCACAAAATTTACTCTGCTGACCTACCGCAGCAGAACCGTTACCAAAAACCGCGTTGCCTCAACAAAGCGGGGCAAAAACGCGTTCAATAATCTTGACGAGCTTCACAGGGGAGAATATGTTGTTCACTCAACCCACGGCATAGGTATTTTTGAGGGCATAACCACTCTTGAAGCCTCGGGCACAACAAAGGATTATATCAAAATCAGATATGATAAAGGCGATAATCTCTATGTCCCCGTTACCCAGCTTGACCAGGTTTCAAAATACATCGGTCCAAAGAGCGACGATAAGCCGTTAAAGCTCAGCAAGCTCGGCGGCAAGGATTGGCAAAAGACGCGTTCCCGCGTCAAGAGCGCCGTTAAGGATATGGCAAAGGAGCTTATCGAGCTTTATTCAAAGAGATTAAAGGTTCAGGGTCACGCCTTTTCACAGGATATTGATATGCAGAGCGATTTTGAAAGGCGGTTTGAGTTTGTTGAAACCGATGACCAGCTCCGATGTATTCATGAGATAAAGCGGGATATGGAAAAGCCCTATCCCATGGACAGACTGCTTTGCGGCGATGTCGGCTTCGGCAAAACCGAGGTTGCGCTCAGAGCCGCTTTCAAGTGCATTGCCGACGGCAAGCAGTGCGCCATTCTTGTGCCCACAACCATTCTTGCGCTCCAACATTATCAAACGATTTTGAAACGCTTTGAGGGCTTCCCCATTGAGGCGGGTATGCTCTCGCGCTTCTGCACCAAAAAAGAGATTGAAAAAACCTTAAACGGTCTGCGGCGCGGCTCGGTTGATATCGTTGTCGGCACTCACCGCCTGATATCAAAGGATGTGCAGTTCTGCGATCTCGGGCTGATTATTGTTGATGAGGAGCAGCGTTTCGGCGTTGCTCAAAAGGAAAAGCTTAAAACGATGTTTCCCGCCGTTGATGTGCTCACCCTCACGGCAACTCCCATTCCGCGCACGCTGAATATGGCGATGACGGGAATTCGTGATATGTCCGTTTTGGAGGAAGCCCCGCAGGACAGACTGCCCGTTCAGACCTATGTTATAGAGCACGATATGGGAGTTCTCGTTCAGGCAATGGAGCAGGAGCTTCGCCGCGGCGGTCAGGTCTATTATCTTTTCAACAGAGTTGAGGATATCGAAAAAAAGGCGGCTGAAATCAAAGCCATGCTGCCCGACGCCGTTGTCGGAATAGGCCACGGAAAAATGACCGAGGATGAGCTCAGCGAGGTCTGGCGCAGGCTCCTTGAAGGCGAAATCGATATCCTTGTATGCACAACGATTATCGAAACGGGCGTTGATGTGCCCAATGTCAACACACTGATTATAGAAAATGCCGACAGGATGGGTCTTGCCCAGCTCCATCAGATAAGGGGCAGGGTAGGGCGTTCCTCACGAAGAGCGAGCGCATATTTCACCTTTACGCGCGGCAAGCAGCTGAGCGAAATTGCAACCCGCCGCCTTGATTCCATCAGGGAATTTACGGAGTTCGGCTCGGGCTTTCATATCGCCATGCGCGATTTGGAGCTGCGCGGCGCAGGCAATGTGCTCGGCGCAAACCAGCACGGGCATATGGAATCGGTCGGCTATGAAATGTATATTAAACTGCTCGAGCAGGCGATAAGCGAAGAAAAGGGCGAAAAAACCGAAGTGCCCGAAAAGGACTGCGTTATCGATTTGCCGATTGACGCGCACATTCCCGAAGAATATATCGAAAGCGTTCCGCAGAGACTTCAGATTTACAGACGGATTGCGGATATCAAAACCAACGAGGACGCCTCTGATGTTATCGACGAGCTTTGCGACCGCTTCGGCGATCCGCCCGAAAGCGTGGAGGGGCTTATAAAAATTGCCCTGCTGCGCGGCAAGGCGGCAAGGCACGATATTTATGAAATCACGATGCAGAGCGACAGGGTGATATTCAGAATAAGTGTTTTGGATATGGAAAAAATCTCCCTTGCCTCGGCGCACTTCAAGGGGCGTTTCGTAGTCAGCGCGGGCGGCGGCAAGCCGCATATCGCGGTGCGCCTGCTCAAAGGCGAGAGCCGCCTCGGACTTGTTGAGCGCGTGCTTGATTATATGGATGAATGAGTTTGAATTAATTAAAGTTCACCGTCAAACCAAAAAATTTTAAAAAAGGTCTTGACTATCTCGGATTCTTGTGTTACAATCACAGCAATTTAATCAACAAACCGTTGAGGAAGAGTGAGTAGATTTCATTAACTTTCTTTCCAGAGAGCCGCGGGCGGTGAAATCGCGGCAGAAAGCATGATTTTGAATGGACTTCCGAGGGCGACCGGAAAGAAGAGGTTTAACTCTTTCGGTATGGAAGCCGGAGTAATGCTCTCCGTTAAAAAAAGCAGGTATATGTCAGTATACGCAGAGCGGCCGTTCTTTACGGCAAGCAGGGTGGCACCGCAGGTAATTATTCCTGTCCCCGCATTAATTTGCAGGGACGGGATTTTTTTATTTTCATAAACTACGGAGTGATTGTCAATGTTTATTCTCTCAAAGCAATGGCGCACGGCGCGCCGATAATTCAAACCCGAAAAATCATCAACCAACAATCAATTAAATATAATTCACGAAAGGATATGTTCAAAATGAAAAAAATTATTGCAGTTCTTATGGCTCTTGTTCTTATGCTCGGTCTCGCGGCTTGCGGCTCCGAAAAAAACACCGATTCAACCACCGATGCTCCTTCGCAGACAGCGGGAAAAATATTCAAGGTCGGCATCTGCAACTATGTTGACGACGCTTCGCTCAATCAGATAGTCGATAACATCAAGGCTCAGCTTGAAGCTCTCGGCAAGCAGAACGGCGTTACCTTTGAGATTTCTTACGATAACTGCAACGCAGACCCGAATGTGCTTTCTCAGATAATCACCAATTTCATCGCTGACGGCGTTGACCTTATGGTAGGCGTTGCAACACCCGTTGCAATCGCAATGCAGGCGGCTACCGAAACCAACAAGATACCCGTTGTTTTCTCCGCTGTTTCAGACCCCGTTTCGGCAAAGCTCGTTGATTCTCTTGAAAAGCCCGGCAGCAACCTCACGGGCACATCGGATTATCTTAACACCTCCGCTATTATGGATTTGATTTTTGCCGCTGACCCCGAAGCAAAAACAATCGGTCTCCTTTACGATGTCGGTCAGGATTCCTCAGCAACTCCGATTGCCGCCGCCAAAGAATATCTTGATAAAAAAGGCGTTAAATACATTGAGCGCACGGGCACAACCGTTGACGAAGTAACCCTTGCAGCCCGCGCACTTGCGGCTGACGGCGTTGACGCTGTTTTCACTCCGACCGATAATACCGTTATGACCGCAGAGCTTTCGATTTATGAAATCTTTGCAGAGGCGGGAATTCCCCACTACACGGGCGCGGATTCCTTTGCACTCAACGGCGCTTTCCTCGGCTACGGCGTTGACTATGCAAACCTCGGCGTTGAAACGGCAAATATGGTTGCGGATATCCTCATTAACGGCAAAGACCCCGCCGAAACTCCCGTTATGACCTTCGATAACGGCACGGCTACCGTCAACACGGAAATCTGCGAAAAGCTCGGTTATAACTTTGATGAAATCAGCAAGATTTTTGCTCCCTACTGCACAAAGGTTAACAGCATCAAAACAGCGGAAAGCTTTGATGATGTAGCCTGATTGGAGATAGTTTTTATGAATTTTACAGCGATTCTCAGCCTTGTACAAACAGCGCTTGAGCTGGGGCTGATAAGCTCTCTTACGGTATTGGCTCTGTTTCTGAGCTACTCAATGCTTAATGTATGTGACCTTTCCACCGACGGCTGCTTCACTCTCGGAGCGGCTGTCGGCGCCGTTGTTGCCCTTTCGGGTCACCCTTATCTGTCGATTGTTGCCGCAGTTGCCGCAGGCGTGCTTTCGGGCTTTATTGTGGCGGTGCTCCAAACCAAAATGGGAGTCAACAGCCTGCTTGCGGGTATTATAGTCAACACGGCTCTTTATTCGGTGAACATAGCGGTTATGGGTAACTCCTCTCTGCTTAATCTTAACAGAACGGAAACCGTATTCACAAAGCTTCAGGCTTTGCTGAAAGATACCTTTTTGAAGGATCAGTATAAGCTGATTATCGCGCTTTTCTTTGTAACCCTGACCGTGATTTTTCTGACGGTGTTTCTGAAAACAAGGCTCGGTCTTGCAATCAGAGCAACGGGAAACAATGCGGATATGGTTAAATCCTCATCAATTAATCCGATTAAGACCACAATAATAGGTCTTTGCATTGCAAACTCCTTTACCGCCCTGTCGGGCTGTCTGCTCGCGCAGTCGCAGAAATCCGCCAATATCGACATCGGCTCGGGTATGGTTACCATTGCTCTTGCCTCTCTGCTTATCGGCGGAATATTCCTCGGGCGCGGCAAAATAGGGCTGCGCGCTCTCGGAGCGGTTGTCGGCGCATTTGTTTTCCGCTTGGTATATACGGTTGCGCTCAGATTCAATATGCCCGCATTTATGCTCAAACTCGTTTCTTCTGTAATCGTTGTTGCGGCAATTTCCGCTCCTTATATCAGGCAGCAGCTTCCGCTTCTCAAACGCAGGCTGGCTCACCGTTTCGGCAAGGAGGAAGCGCAATGCTGAAAATAACACACCTTTCAAAAACCTTTAACCCCGGCACGGTCAACGAAAAGCCCGTTTTGCAGGATCTTTCCCTGCACATTGAAAAAGGCGATTTCGTAACGGTTATCGGCGCAAACGGCGCGGGCAAATCAACTCTTTTCAATGCCGTATCGGGCAGCTTTATTGCCGACAGCGGAAAGATTTTTCTTGACGGCAAGGATATCACGCTTATGCCCGAATATAAGCGCGCAAGAGATATCGGCAGGCTTTTTCAGGACCCGATGCGAGGCAGTGCGCCCGGAATGACCATTGAGGAAAATCTCGCCCTTGCCGCAGGTCACGGCGGATGGCTCAGCACGGTTTCAAAGGCGGATAAAAAGCTTTTCAGAGAGAGGCTTTCTCTTTTGAATATGGGGCTTGAAGACAGAATGCAGCAGCAGGTGGGCTTGCTTTCGGGCGGTCAGCGGCAGGCGCTGACTCTGCTTATGGCAACCTTTAACGCGCCCAAGCTTTTGCTCCTTGATGAGCACACGGCGGCGCTCGACCCCGCAACGGCTGAAAAGGTTCTTGAACTGACTGAAAATATTGTTGCGGAAGAAAAAATAACCTGCATGATGGTTACTCACAATATGCAGTCCGCGCTTGATCTCGGAAACCGCACGATAATGATGGATAACGGAAAGGTTATTTTTGATGTTTCGGGCGAGGAACGCTCCAAGCTGACCGTTGCTGACCTGCTTGAGCAGTTCAGAAAGGTTTCGGGCAAGGCACTTGATAATGACCGTATGCTTTTGACCTGAAATTAAAATTTTAAAAAAATCAAGGGATGTACCGACTTTTGCCGATACATCCCTTTGTTTATTCAGATATTACTTTTCCGTTTTTGTCAAGCGTGACTTTTACGCCCGGTCTTTCAGCGGTAAATGTGCCGTCATCATTCCTTGTTATTGTGCCGTATTCCTCGGAAAGCTTGTTGCCGTTTTTATCAATGACCCATTGACCTTTTGTGGTTGTGCCAAGCTCGTTATCCCAACTGTCCGGGGTGTGCAAAACGCCTACGCCCGTATCTGCACCCTCAATAAAGCTGACGGAGCTGAATCTGCCGCTCGGGCAGAGAACCTTGCCGTCCTTGCTGTAAATTACAAGCACATCATTTTCGCTTAAACCCTGATTATCTCCTTTTCTGCCGACGATAACGGGGTCATAATAAAACACCTCGTCATATTCGCAGGGAATAACCGTCGTTCCGTCGATGTTGTTTACACCGAAATGAAGAGCTTTTGAATAAGAAACCGTGGTAACAAGGTCGTCGCTGATTTTCTTTCGCTCTTTCGGCGTTTGATTATACATTCCGAGTGAATTGCCGTAAAAATCGAGAAGCTCACATTCGTTGTCGCTCAAAGAGGCGCAAAGGTAAAAATCAGGCTCAATAAATCCCGTATTTGCCGTCCAGGTATAGGATATGTTGCTGTAATTTACTGCCGAAAGTCTGCTTCCGTCGGGATAAACAGGATACTGTATATGTTCATCGCTGTTTTTTACGATTATCATTGACGGATAGCCTACATTGCTCATATCGGGATATATGGGAAACAGCTCTCCGACAAAGTATGGAACAAGCTCTTTGCCCTTATCGTCCGTCAGAGCGGTTTGCAAAACGCCGTCATCGTTTCGTCTGTTAATAATATAGCTGTTTTCGCCCACCTTGACTGCATCAAGCGGAAGCGAAAACGGCTCCTCGGCGGTTTGTTTGCTGTTTTCACAGCCCGCAAAGCAAGCGGTAATCATGATGATTGCTAATATTAATGATATTACTCTCTTCATATTTTCCTCCGTATTTATCTTTTCTTTTCTTTCCCGTTTGTCAATAATGAATTGCCGAATTCAAAGCCGTATAGGCATCAGCTCCTTTGAAAATCACCCGAATCAAAACAACCGTTTTTACAGGATGTTTTTGAATAAATTTACAACCCCATAATTTTATAATAACATTTTAATTTTATATTGTCAATGAAAAAGAAAATTTTAGTAAAAAAATCCCCGACGGCTCAGCAAATTCAGAACCGTCGGGGATAAATTTAACTGTTTATTTAAGAAAACCTTGTATAATAACTTCCTCGGCTTCTTCCTCGCTCATGCCGAAGGTCATCAGCTTTATAAGCTGGTCATTGTTAATTCTTCCGATTGCCGCCTCGTGAACAATCTGCGCGTCGGCGGAATTGGCGGTTATTGCGGGAATGGAGCTAACCGTTGCATTGTCCATTATTATCGAGTCGCATTGAACATGGGCGCGGCATTTGGCGTTGCCCACGGCGTTCGGATGAAAAATCTGCTTTGAGCCGTCCTTGGCAACGGAGCGGGAAATAATCTGCGCTGAAGCGTCCTCGCCGTTAAGGCAGACCTCCATATCCGAGCGTGCGTGCTGATTGCCGTGGGTCAGCAGTCTTTCGGTGATTATCAGCTTTGCGCCTGCGGCAAGGCTTGCCTTGGTGTCACGCACGGTGGAGTCAACGCCCTTTATCTGCACCATTTCCATTTCGCAAACCGAATTTTCGTCCTGCTCAACAACGGTGGCGGGGTTCAGAATTCTTTCGCCCTTGCCGTCGCCCTCGCCGTAATGCTTTTCAACATATTTGACCTTTGCGTTTTTGCCGATGTGGAAGGTGTGAATTCCGTCATGTTCCGACTTTTGGTCGCCGCAGTTGTGAATTCCGCAGCCCGCAACTATCAGCACATCAGCACCCTCGCCGATGTAAAAATCGTTGTAAACAAGGTCGTCAACGCCCGTTTCGGTTATGATTACGGGAATGTGAACGCTCTCGTTCTTTGTGCCGGGGGCAACGATTATATCAATGCCCGGCTTGTCCGATTTGGGCACGATTTCAATGTTGGCGGTGGAGCGCCTTGAAAGACCCTCGCCGTTTTTTCTGATATTGTAAGCTCCTGCGGGAATTTCGTGGAGACCCGCGATTGATTCGAGCAGGGCGCTGTCTATCTTATCCATAGTTTATAACCATTCCTTTCAAAAAAGGCAGAAATTGAGTTTAATGCCGCGTTTCGGATTAATCGTGGCCGCGGAAGCCGCAGTTTTCGTTGAATTCGCCCATAAGGCGCGGGAAAATCTTGTCCTTTGAGCCTGAATCTCTGATTTTTCCGTCCGCTATGACAATCATTTCGTCTGCAAGCTGCATTATTCTTTCCTGATGAGAAATAACAATAACGCTTTGGTGGCTGCCCTTGCTCATTGCCTTGAAGCTTTCAACGAGCATCGAGAAGCTCCATAGGTCAATGCCTGCCTCGGGCTCGTCAAAAATGGCAAGACCGAGCTTGCGCGCCATAAGAGTTGCAATTTCAATTCGCTTTGCTTCGCCGCCCGAAAGGGAGTTATCCATTTCGCGGTTGAGATAATCCTTTGAGCAAAGCCCCACGCTTGTCAGATAGCCGCAACATTCGTCAACAGGCAGCTCACTGCCTGCGGCAAGCGAGAGCAGACGGCGCACCGTCAGCCCCTTGAAGCGCGGCGGCTGCTGAAAGGCATAGCCTATGCCGAGCTTTGCCCTTTCCGTTACGGAAAGCGAGGTAATATCGGTGCCGTTATATATTATTTTGCCGCCCGTGGGCTTTTCGATGCCCATAATCAGGCGGGCAAGAGTTGATTTGCCGCCGCCGTTAGGTCCTGTTATGACGGTGAACGCGCCGTCGGGAACTTCAAGACTTACGCCATCGATTATTTCAAGATTGGAGCCGTCCACATCAACATTAAAAGAAACATTTTCAAGCTTTAACATATATCTTCTCCGTTTTGCATTTTATCGGTTTATTATATACCATTTAAGGGATTTTATCAACAGTAAATTGAGTTATTTTCTCCACAGCCTGCGGTCAAGGCTTCTGTATTGCACCGCCTGCGCGATATGGTTTGCTTCAATGCTCGGACTGCCCTCAAGGTCGGCGACGGTTCGGGCAACGCGCAGGATTTTATCATAGGCTCTTGCCGAAAAATCCAGCTTTTCAAAAACCTGTTCAAGCAAAACCATTGCCTGCGGAGTGGGGCGGCAGAATTCGCGGGTCATTGCGGGAGTCATCTTGGCATTGCAGGTAATTCCCGAGCCTTTCAGACGCTCCTGCTGAATTTTACGCGCGGCATTGACGCGCTTTTTGATATCCGCCGAGCATTCCGAGGGCATTTTGCTCGAAAGCTTTTCAAAATCAACGGGCGGCACTTCAATGTGAATATCGATTCTGTCAAGCAGAGGACCCGAAACCCTTGCAAGGTAACGCTTTGCCGCGCCCTCGGGGCAGGTGCATTTTCTTTTGGGGTGACCGTGGAAGCCGCAGGGGCAGGGATTCATCGCGCAGACTATCATTGCCGAGCAGGGATAGGTCAGAGAAGCGTTTGCGCGGGAAATGGTTATTTTCCCGTCCTCAATGGGCTGGCGCAAAACCTCCATTGCCGTGCGTGAAAATTCGGGAAGCTCGTCAAGAAAGAGAACTCCGTTATGCGAAAGAGAGATTTCGCCGGGGCGCGGAATTGCTCCTCCGCCCGAAAGACCTGCGGGCGAAACCGTGTGATGCGGCGCTCTGAACGGGCGTTCCCTGATAAGCGAAACTCCCTCGGGAAGTGCGCCCGCGATCGAATAAAGCTCCGTGGTTTGCAGGCTTTCTTCAAAGGTCATATCAGGCAGGATTGACGGCAGGCGTTTGGCAAGCATACTTTTGCCCGAGCCGGGAGGACCGACCATAATAATGTTATGACCGCCCGCCGCGGCGATTTCAAGAGCATAGCGCGCCTCCTGCTGACCCATAACATCGCGGAAATCGGGCAGGGGAGCGTGCGGTGCTTCTGCCTTTGCGGCTGTGTCGGGGCTGACGGGCTTGAGAAGCTCCTCACCCGTCAGATGCCGCACAACCTGGCGCACATTTTCAACTGCGTAAACCTCAATATCCGTTACAACCGAGCTTTCAAGAGCATTGGCGGCAGGCACGAAAACGCGCTTTATTCCGCTTTTGCGCGCTCTGATAACCATGGGCAAAACTCCGTTTACCCTGCGGATAAGTCCGTCAAGCGAAAGCTCGCCGACAAAGGCGCAGTCGTCAAGATTACAGCGGAGCTGCTGACCCGCCTGCAAAATGGCAATAAGTATCGGCAGGTCATAAACGGGACCCTCCTTGCGGATATCGGCAGGTGAAAGATTGATTGTTATTCTGCTCTGAGGGAAGGAATATCCGCTGTTTTTGATTGCGGAGCGCACTCTGTTGCGGGATTCGCTGACAGCCGTGTCGGGCAGACCGACAAGGTCAACACGGGGCAGACCTTGCCCGTAGTCAACCTCAACGCCTACCATATAGCTGTCAATTCCGAAAAGTCCCATGCTGTTAATGCGAGCAAACATTTTAACCACTCCCTCTTTCCCGAATATAATATCACATTGAGGGGAAAAAGACAATATAAAAAGAGGCTTGCATCGGTTGAATTCCGACGCAAGCCGTTTATGTGAGATTTAATTCTGTTTAAAAGCGGATAAATCAGTTATCCTTCTTGGTCTTAACAACTGCGATTGTGCCTGCCGCAAGAGCAAGGAGAGCGATTGCGGGAACGGCAACGCTGCTGCCCGTTGAGGGGATAGCGGAGTCAACATTTGCGGGCTTCTTGGTTGTTGCGGGCTTCTTTGTGGTGTCGCCCTCGTCGATAACGGTTTCACCGGGCTTGCGGGTTACGGTAGGAGCTTCGTCAGCCTTGGTGGTATCGTCAGCCTTGGCGGTTGTTGTGGTTGCATCATCGGCAGCCTTGGTAGTAGTTGTGGTTGCATCATCGGCAGCCTTGGTGGTTGTTGTGGTGGTCGAATTTTCTGCAGCCTTGGTGGTCGTTGTGGTATCGTCCGCCTTGGTGGTTGTTGTGGTGGTGTTGCGTACATCATTGGGGTCGTCATTTTCAGCAAAAGCCGAAACAGCAAGTGTGCAGAAAGCTACTGCCGCAATGATAACTGCAAGCAGTAAAGAAACAGTCTTTTTCATTTTAGTTACCATCCTTTTTAAAAATTTTGTATCGTGAATACAAGCATATTTTACACGCATTGCCCCGGTTTGTCAAGTGAATGAATTTGCCAATTACAAATTGTGATTTATTTTTTGAGATATGCCTGAATTTCAGACGATATAGGTGAAAAAATAGAATAAATCTATGTGAAAGGAGCTTAAATATGCCCCAAAGTTTTCCCAAAAAAGAGAAAAACAAGGCTCAGTGGCACTTTGACAATCAGCACGGCAGGCAGGAATATGACCTGAATGACGAGGATATTCACACCGATGTTCTCGGGAGCTACACCGGAACGCCTTATGACGGCGTGCGCCCCGTTCAGGATGCCGATGACCTTTAAAAGCCGAAATAAGTAATGCGCTTTTCAGAGCGTGAGGGCGGAGCGCACTGTGCCTATGCGCTCCGCCGTTCCACTCCATCTTTTGTCCCCTTTTCCGAATCCTTTCCCCAAAGGAAACGGAATGTATGAAAGTTCCGCTTTGACTGAGCCTTAAGGCTCGCAGCCCCAATCCATCCGAGAGTTCGGGACAACGGAAATTCATTGCGTTATATTTCTAATGACGAAATAATCTTTGCATCGTCAACGGAAAATGCGGATATTTTCTGACCCGAAACGGTGTAAAGCGTTCCGTTGATGAAAATTCCTCTGACTGCCGCGTCGCCTATAACCGAAGTGTCGTGATTATAAGTGCCGACGGGTGAAATCTTGCCGTCCGAAACATTAAAGAGAAGATAAGCCGATATCTGAGTTCCTGCGGCGGGATTGTTTTTGATAACGGGAATTCCGAAAATGGTTTTGTCGGAATTCAGAACAACACAGCGGCTGTCTCCCGCGGCGGGCATAGAACATTCTCCGCCCAGGCTGTAAACTGAGGCGGTTTTTGGATTATCGGGGTCGCTGACATCAAAGAGCGAAATCGTAACCTCGCCGCTGCCCGATTCATCGGGCGCGCCTGCCGCAACGCCTATGAGCATATTGCCCGAAACGGCGCAGAGATTTTCATAAAATCCGCTTGTTGAAATCATTCCCGCGACCTTTGGCTTTGAATAATCCGAGAAATCGATTATCATTGTTTTTTCGTTATTGTCGCCCGCAACAACATAGCCGTTGCTGCCGATGAATTTTACGCTTCTTATCTTTTCGCCTCGGAAAATTCCTTTAAGACCGCTGACGAATTCCATCTTGTTGTTAAGAAGATATATATTACTTGAATCTGTATCGGTTGTAACCGCTCTGAGATAACCGCTCTTTTCGTCAACCGAAAGACCGCTCACCAGAGTGCCCTCGGCAACATATGAGCCGCCGAAGCTTATGGCGGAGCCGTTGATATTGAAGCGGTAAATCTCCGTCAGGCTCTTTTCGGAATCAACCGAAACAAAGCCTCTTGAAACCGTTACCGAGTGCGGCGAGCAGAAAACCTCGTTGCCGCAGCCGAGAACGGCAAGCCTGCCGACAGAGGCGGCAGAATCCGAAATATCAGTAACGGTAATGAAAAGATAGGAAGCCTTCGGGTCATTAACGGCAATGAAGATATCCTCGGCTCTCAGGGTTATGCCTGAGCCGTTGATGCTGAATGTCGGAATAACGCCGCTTTCCGAAAATTTCTTTGAGTCCGAAATCACGGGAATGGATTTTTCGGTTACAAGGCAAAGCCTGTTTTCGTGAAGGCTTGAAGCAACATATTCGCCGTCCTGAATATGCTCGCGTATCTTTTTGGGAGCGGTGGGATCCGATATGTCGTAATAAACGGCAACGGTTGAAAGCTTGTCAAAAGCCGCCGTGCCCGTCATTGAATAGCTGTATCGGCGCATAAGAGCAATCAGCTTGTTGCTTTTCAGATAGATTTCGATACATTCGTCAACCGTGTCGGCGCTGTCCGCAGAGGAGAGAACTATGGTTGAAACCGTTTCCATCTTATCTGCGGGAACTGCCTTGACAATTTTAATCTGCTCTGTTGCGCTTCCGGTTTTGCTGTCGGTTCCCGTTGTAACAATATATAAATATTCCCCATCGTTTTTGACTATATCCGCTTCAAAATCCCCCGAAACGGATATGCCGTGTGCCTTGAATGCCGAGCTTTCGGCAACATAAGTCTCCGAGCTGCCGTCCGGCTGTTTCATTCCGGCAACATAGTTGCTGTAACCCTCAATGATTCTGTCCACAACGCCCTCGGTTGCAGGCTCGGAAGAGCCGTTTCCGTCAGTCTTTTCGGCTGAATCGGTTTTGCCTGCTTCGCCTGACTTTCCGTCAAGAATATCAAGCACGGCTTTTTCGACTTCCTTATAGCTTTGAGCGTTTCTGACAGGATTGCGCCCTTCATAGCCCTTGTAGAACGAGTCGGTTTTAATAACCTTGACTCCGCCCATTCTCATAAACAGCGCGCAGGCAACCACGATTGCAAGCATTGCGGCAGCCGCCGTGAGCCTGCGAAGAGCTGCGGTGTTTCCGTTTTTAGTCCCCGTTTTATCGGAAAAATCCTTAATTTCTCTTTCGTTATTTTTAATCATCCCGACGATGCTTTCCTTTTGCAGGCGAAGCGGTATTTTCGCCGAGCTGACACTCTTTTCAAATTCCCCGTGAAGCATATCCAAAGTCTGTTTGTCGCTTTTCTTCATCTTTTCATCCCCCTTTCTTTTTAAATTTCGCCGCCGAGCGAGCCTCTCAGCTTTTTGAGCGCTCTTTTAAGCTTAGAGCGCACCGTTGACGGCGGACAGCCGAGTATTTCGCCTATCTCGTGGCTTTTGTAATTGCCCAGAATACTGAGTAAAACAATCTCTCTTTCATCCTCGGCAAGCTGTTCAAGTGCCCTTTTCAGCTCGACCGAAAGCTCAAGGCTTTCAAAGCCGGCAGGCTCTTTAAATCCCCCGTCTTCGTCATCGAGATAAACCAGCGATTTTTGTTTTTGGCTGTCGGTATAATATCTTTTGCAGGCGGCGCAGAGAATTTTAAACATCCATCCTTTAAACGCCTGAGCTTTTTTCAGGGATTTTATCTGGCTGAATGCAGATAAAACCGCGTCGGAAACGGCGTCCTGCGCGAGAGTTTCACTGCCCGTGACACAGCACGCATAGCAATACATTTCCTTATAATAAAGCTCATAAAGCTCGCCGAAGGCTTCGGCGCTGCCGTTTTGTGCAAGAGTAACGAGTTCGTTTATCTGAGCGCTCAAGACCGACCCTCCTTACCACCTTCATTTAATAAGTGTGCGATTAGTCTGTTTTTGTTGCATCGATTTTGAAAAAATTTTAATTTTTTTCATTGCACTGATTTCACGGGATATACTATACACGAAAAACCATTATAAAGCAAGGTGTATTTGTGAAAAAAGTATTATCATTATTAATTATTACTTGCGTAATATTCCTGACGGGCTGTACGGGCAGAAAAACTCTTGAAGAAAATGACGCCAACGCTCCCGTAACGGTTGAGGATGCGCGCGAAACTCAAACCCTTACGGCGGCGCAGACTTCATCCGCCGGAATAACCTGCGCTCTGACGGGCAGACCGCCGCTTCCCACCGCCGTTTTTACCGTTAATGACCCCGAAAACACCCGAGGGCTTTCAAACGAGAAAAAAGAACACAGCTTCGGCACGGCAAAGAACGGTCAGCCCCATGAAATTTCGGTCAACGCTCAGAAATATTTTGACAGCCTTGACTATAAAGCGGTCTGCTATGACTCAAAGTGCGCCGAAAAAAGGCTTTATCTGACCTTTGACTGCGGCTGGGAAAACGGCTGCACGGCAAAGGTGCTCGATGTGCTGAAAGAAAAAAAGGTTCCCGCAGCGTTTTTCTGCACGCTCGATCACATTAAATCTTCACCCGAGCTTATTGCGAGAATGATAAACGAGGGTCATATCGTCGGCAACCATTCCGCAAAGCATCCGAATTTTTCGCAAATCTCAAGGCAGAGAATGGCGAAGGAAATTCTGGACTGCGATAATTGGCTGCGCGAAAATTTCGGCTATACCTCCGGATATTTCCGATTCCCCGAGGGGTGCTACACGGAAAATGCGCTTGAGCTTGTCAGCTCAATGGGCTATAAAAGCATCTTTTGGTCGTGCGCTTATGCGGATTGGGATGTCAAAAAGACCAAGGGAGGGCAGTATGCCTTTGAAACGGTTACAGCCCGCTTGCACCCGGGTGCGATTATTCTGCTCCACTCGGTTTCGCCCGATAATGCCGAGGCGCTCGGTGATATTATTGATTGGGCAAGGCAAAACGGCTATGAATTCAAAGCGCTGAGCGATTATAAATTCAGTTAAAAATATGCCCGGGAACGGCTTTTGAGCTGCCGCGCCCGGGCTGTATTTTATAAACAATATAATATATGTCCGTTATCCGCCGAATGAAACTGAGGATGCGGTTATGGCGAGCATACCGAGAATTGCGATAACCATGGGCAGGGTAAGAACAAATGCGCTCATCTTTCTTCCCGTTGACAGCTCGGTGAATGACGGCATAAGCTTTCTGCGTCCCTTTAACGCAACAAAAATCAGCGAGCCGAGAATTGAAACCGCATAGAGAACAGCCATTGTTATCATATAAACTTTGTTAAGGGTTTCCGTATTTGCAATGTCCTCTATCATAAATTCCGTTATAACGGAATAGAGGTTGTTGCAGAAATGAATAAGCACTCCCGTCCATATGCTGTTGGTTATGCACACGGCGTAGCCCAAGCCCAAGCCTGCAATAAAGGCAAACGGAGCCTGAATGAGATTGCCGTGGAGCACGGCAAAAAGAACGGCAGAGGCAATGATTGCGAATTTGTCACCGTATCTTCTCAGCGGCTGAAGAATCGCTCCTCTGATTGCAAATTCCTCCACGAGCGCGGGCACAACGGCGATTGAAACCGCATAAATAATTCTGCCGGGAATATCGGAGGGAACGGAGTATTCGGGCGCTCGGAGAGTAAAGCCGATATTATCCATAAAATTCACAAAAATGCTCGAAATATAGTTGCCCGCAAGGCAGACGAAAAAGCCGAAAGGCACGGCGGAGAGCATCAGAGAGGTGCTTACGGGTTTGCCGAAGTTAAAAACGGAAGCCCCCGTGCGTTTGCTTATCATAATTCCGCCTACGGCAAACGGAACGAGCAGACCGATAAGGGAAAAGAAAATGTTCACAACGCTTTCCATTGTCGGGTCGCTTTCATAAATCTTGCCTATCGGAGTTGCATAGAGTAACACGGCGAGAATGTTTTGAATAAAGACATAGGCAATAACGCAGCATCCGGCAATGATGCTGATATATTTTATGTCTTTTTTCTCCTTTTCTTCCTGCAAATAGCGGGCGGAAGGGGACTGATAATATTGGTTCAAAGTAATCACCGTCTTGCTTTTTTACTGTTTAGTGGCATTATAACGCAAATTTTTATGTCTTACAAGGGCATAAAATTAACTAAGTGTTAAAAATTTGTTGTAATATATTAAATTTTGGTGTAAAATTATAAAGCATTGTTTTACAGGAGGATGGATTTAATATGGCAATCACAAAAAAAGAGCTTGAAGAAATGATAGCTTCAAAGCTTTCGCATTTTTTCGGAGTTACTCCCAAGGATGCCACGGACGAACAGTTTTACCGCGCGCTCTCAATCATTTCGAGAGATATGGTCAGAGATTCGCGCAGAGAGTTTGATAAAATATCAAACGAGCAGGGTCAGAAAAAGGTTTACTACCTTTGCATGGAGTTCCTTATGGGCAGAAGCCTAAAAAACACGCTCTATAACCTCAATCTGACCGAAACGGCAAAGGAGGCTCTTGCGGAATTCGGCGTAAAGCTCGAAAAGCTTTATGACTGCGAGCCGGACGCAGGCCTCGGCAACGGCGGTCTCGGCAGACTTGCCGCCTGCTATCTTGACGCTCTGGCAAATCAGGGCTACCACGGAATGGGCTATTCCATTCTTTATGAATACGGCATTTTCAAGCAGAAGATTATTGACGGCTGGCAGACTGAGATGCCCGATTTCTGGCTTCCCGGCGGCGAGGTATGGCTTGTTCCCAGAGAGGATAAAACCGTTGATGTTAAGTTTGAGGGTCAGGTTGCCGACAACTGGGAGGGCTCTTTCCACCATGTTGAGCTTGTCGGCTGCAAAACCGTTAAGGCAGTTCCCTATGATATGATGGTAGCCGGCAAGGACGGCAAGGGCGCCGCCGTGCTCCGCCTCTGGTCGGCAAAGGTTGACGGCATTGATATGGCGATGTTTAACCAGGGCGATTATATGCGCGCCATGGAAGAAAAGGCAATGGCGGAGGTTATCAGCAAGGTGCTCTATCCTGCGGATAATCACCCCGAGGGCAAGAGCCTGCGCCTGCGTCAGCAGTATTTCCTTGTTTCCGCTTCAATTCAGGATATAGTTGCAAGACATCTTAAAAACTACGGCTCTCTTGATAATTTTGCTGAGAAGAATGCAATTCATATCAACGACACTCACCCGACCCTTGCAATTCCCGAGCTTATGAGAATTATGCTCGATGAGTGCGGCTACGGCTGGGATGACGCTTACAAAATCGTTGAAGAAGTCTGCGCTTACACCAACCATACGGTTATGGCGGAGGCTCTCGAATGTTGGGGCGAGGATCTTTTCAGCCGCCTGCTGCCGAGAATTTATCAGCTTGTCAAGGAAATAGATAACCGTTTCAGAAAGAAGATCTGGGACGCAACGGGCGATGCGGGCAGAGTTGAAAGAATGGCAATCATCTCAAACGGAGCTGTCAGAATGGCTAACCTTTGCGTTGCAGTCTGCCATAAGGTCAACGGCGTTTCCGCGCTTCACAGCCAAATCCTCAAGGATTCCGTTTTTCACGATTTCTACACTCTTGAGCCCGATAAATTCACAAATGTTACAAACGGCATAGCTCACCGCCGCTGGCTCTGCCAGGCAAATCCGCGCCTTACGGGAATGCTCACCGAGCTTATCGGCGACGGCTTTGTTTACGATGCGGGCGAGCTTATCAAGCTGCGCGATTATTCGGGCGACAAGAGCGTGCTTGAAGAGCTTCACAGAATAAAGACGGAAAACAAGAAGGATTTTGCGGCTCTTGTTAAGAGCAGAACGGGAATTATCCTTGACCCCTCGTCGATTTTTGATGTTCAGGTCAAGAGACTTCACGAATATAAGCGCCAGCACCTTAATGCTTTCAATATTCTTGCCAAATACCTTGAAATCAAGGCAAATCCCAACGGAGATTTTACGCCCCACACCTATATTTTCGGCGCAAAGGCGGCTTCGGGCTACTATATGGCAAAGAAAATCATTGAGTTTATCTGCGCCATTGCAAAGCTGATTGACAGTGACCCCGATGTTAAGGGCAGGCTCAAGGTAGTCTATATGGAGGACTATAATGTTACCATGGCGGAGGCGCTTATGCCCGCCGCAGACATCAGCGAGCAGATTTCCCTTGCAGGCACGGAAGCGAGCGGCACGGGCAATATGAAGCTTATGATTAACGGCGCGGTAACTCTCGGAACCATGGACGGCGCGAATGTTGAGATTTATGACGCAGTCGGTGCGGAAAACATTATGATTTTCGGCATGAGCACTCCCGAGGTAAACGAGCTTAAAAGAAGCGGCTATGTTCCGCAGAATTATTATAACAACAATGCTGAAATCCATAACATTATTGAATTTATCAATAAGGGTATCGGCGGAAAAACCTTCGGCGAGATAGGCGGCACGATAGTCCACCATGACCCGTATATGGTGCTTGCGGACTTTGCCGATTACAGAAATATTCAGAAGCAGGCGGAGCAGCTTTGGCTTGACCGCGCAAGATGGGACGAAATGTCATTGATGAATATTTCGGGTGCGGGCATTTTCGCCGCCGACAGAGCTATCAACGAATACGCAAAGAATATCTGGCACACCGAAAAAATCAATTTAAGAGGCAAGAAATAATTGATTGTAAGGTAATAGGTTAACGGTAGGGGCGACCCTGTGTGGTCGCCCGTGCTTTATTTTAAAGCATAGTTGTAAAATACATAAGGACAGATTTTATCAAAATGGGAGAAAAACCGATGACCGACAAGGATTTTATGCAGCTTGCCATTGAGCAGGCAAGGCTTGCGGCGGCGGAGCTGGAGGTTCCCGTGGGGGCAGTAATAGTCCGAAACGGAGAGGTTGTTTCCGTTGGGCGAAACCGCAGGGAAAAGGGCAAAAATGCGCTTGCCCACGCCGAAATCGAGGCGATTGACCTTGCCTGCAAAAAGCTCGGCGGCTGGCGGCTTTGGGAATGTGAAA
>JBJEQB010000007.1:0-17319 GCA_051881535.1 Acutalibacteraceae bacterium
TTTTTTTATAAATCCATAACTTTTTTTGAAATAGCCTTGATTTTCATAAAAAGCGTGTGCATCTTCTCTCGGCAAACCGCTGTTAAGAAGAATAACTTCAATATTATTCTCTTTTGCCCATTGCTCTGCGGTTTTTAGAAGCTTTGTGCCGATACCTTTCCTTCGGTAAACTTTTGAAACTGCAAGAGCGATTATTTTCATACCGTTGTTTTCAAGTTCAAAAGCAAGATAGGTAACACAGCCTATGAAACCTACAACCTTGTCACCCTCACAGGCAACAAAGATTTGATAATTGCCACGCTTCATCATTTCTTCAACACGGTTTTGCAACTTTTCAAGTTCACATTTGTAGCCTAAATCCATGTCAAGAATATCTCTTATCGCAGAAATATCTTTATTTTCATATTTTCTGTAATACATAGTTATCCCTCGTATATCATCACTTTTAATTTCAAAAATTCATAGGATTTGATGTGTTTTCACGGACAATCATTTTGTTGAATTGTTAATTTGTAGCGGACGATGCCCACATCGTCCCAAAGCGTTGTGTTTGTTATCCGCCTGCGGCGAATCGGTTCGTCGGGGACGCCGAACCCTACGGATTTTGCCGTAAAAATATATTTTCAGTAGGGAACGCTGTCCTCAGCGTTCCGCGGAATCCCGTATTAATTGCGGTTATTTTGGGACGATGTGGGCATCGTCCTCTACGAATTATACCGAAAGCTCACAGTAGCATTAGCCTCCTTTGGCAAAGGAGGTGGATTTTGCGAAGCAAAAGACGGAGGATTGGAAATAAAATACAATCATTTTTTCGGCGGCTTGTGGGCAAGCCGCCCTACATTGAACTTATAACCAAACAATATGATTTAACAATTCATTAATTACGCATTACGAATTCCGCATTGTTTTCGGAACGCTGAGGACAGCGTTCCCTACGATGGAATTGAATTGATATTGGGTGTTTTCAAGCGGGCGAACACAGTTCGCCCCTACCGTGTGCCGATGATTTCTGCTGTTTTTACGGAAAACTGTGGCTTTATTCTTGGGCTCCCTCTCGAGGGAGCTGGCGCATAGCGCCTGAGGGAGTTAACAATCAGTTTGCGGAGCAATAAAAATCATATTTTTTCTTTTTACTCCCTCCGTCTTTTGCTTCGCAAAATCCACCGTCTCGGCTGCCGCCTCGGTCGGTGCTTCTGAGCTTACGCTCAGAGGTTGCCACCGGCAACCCGCACCCTCACGAGGGAGGCTAATAAAACAAACAGCTTTTGCGGAGCAATTATAATCGGTCACAGGCGGAGCCTATCCGAACCTCTTACCTATTACTTCTTATCTCGGCTTCACCCTGCCTGCTTTGCTCTTTTTGCAGGTGTTTTTTTGATTGCTATATCGGGCTTGGGCGGCTCAAACGGTGCGCCCGCGGCGCGGATATAGGCAAGCAGACCCCACGAGCAGAGCATACTCGAGCCGCCTCTGCTGACAAACGGCAGAGTTACGCCCGTGAGCGGGAGCAGGTCGGTTATGCCGAAAACATTCAGCGAGAGCTGGAAAAGCAGCATACCCGCCGCCGAGACCGCCGCAATCGCATAAAAGGTGGAAGCGCTTGTTTTTGCGGAGCGGATTGCAAAAAAGGCAATACCAGCAAAGCAAAGAAGAACGGCAATTCCGACGATAAGCCCCATTTCCTCGCAGATAACGCCGAAAACAAGGTCGGTTGAAGCGGCGTAAACATCGCGCAGATGTCCCTCGCCGATGCCGAGCCCGAAAAGTCCGCCGCTTGCGGAATAAATCAGAACCCGGGTTTGCTGATAGCCCGTGGTGTCCATAAAATCCCACACATGGCGGTAGGCGGCAAAGCGGTTTGCCACATAGGGCTTGAAATAGATAACAAGAGCCGCGCCCATTAAAGCGACGGTGCAGATGAGAACTATCGTTCTCAAATCGCCCGAGCGCATAAATGCAATGAGTACAAATGTAAAAAAGAAAATAAGAGCCGTTCCGAAGTCCTTCATCAGAAACAGCGCGCCGACGCATCCGAGCGAAAAGATAACATATTTTGTAAGGCTGGTGTTTGACAGCAGCTTTTCAAGCGAAACCGCGCCCACGAGAATGAATGCAACCTTTACAAGCTCCGAGGGCTGGATTGAGAAAAAGCCGAGGTCAATCCAGTTCAGCGTGCCGTTGACGGTTTTTGCAAGCAAAAGGTTTGCCGCCAAAACGCCGAGCGAGCCTATTGCGGCGGGGTAACGGAGAATACACGCCACATTGACATCTTTGATAAGCAGCAGCATTATCAGGTAGACGGCAAGCCCCATTCCTATGGCGATAATCTGCTTTAAGGCGTAAGCCTCGCTGAAGCTCGCGCATATCGTCAGCCCTATTCCCGAGAGGAAAAAGGCGATTGCTTCAAGCTCAAAATAGTCGTTGCCCGTTACAAGAGTGCCTATGAGCATATAGACCCATTCGGCGGCTATGTAGCCAAAGAAAATATAGACCATCGTAAGGCTCAGCTCCGCCTCACGGCAAAGCACGCAGGCGGCGCAGATGAGCTGAAACGCCGTCATGAGAAGCATAACGGTTATTTGTTTGAAATGCGGCTGTTTTTTAACAGCGGTTTCTGCCGTTGTAATCACCACCTTTTGTGTGTTGATTTTGGGACGATGTGGGCATCGTCCCCTACAAATTTCGCCGAAAGCTCACGGTAAAATTAGCCTCCTTTGGCAAAGGAGGTGGCACGGCAAAGCCGTGACGGAGGATTGGAAATAAAAAAACAATCATATTTTCGGCGGCTTGTGGGCAAGCCGCCCTACGCTGAACGGAAATATTTTCGTCATTAATTCCGAATTACGCATTACGAATTATTTTATGCGGGTCGTCGAGGACGCCGACCCCTACGAATTTCGCCGAAAGCTAACGGCAGCATTTGCCTCCCTCTCGAGGGAGGTGGATTTTGCGAAGCAAAAGACGGAGGGAGTTTTTCATCCGGGACGATGTGGGCATCGTCCCCTACAAATTGCACGCCGTGAAAATCAATTATATATAATCGGGTACGGGCAAAGCCCGTCGTTAATTCCGAATTACGCATTACGAATTCCGAATTCATCTGTTACCCGCATTATAGCACAAATGCCGCCGTAAAATAAAGGTATCACACGAATTTTTTTAATTTGTTAACAAATCACATCAAGATTATTAAATATATAAGTGTATTATGTGATAGCCGAATAATCCTCGCTTTATCCGTTTGAAAACGGCGGCATATACTGTTGATGAAGGGATGAAACCCGCCCGGTTGTTGCCCGCGCAATAATATTTATCCGCCGTTTCGGCTCAACATTAAAAAAAATATTGCAAGCGAGGAGAAAATAGTGTATAATGTTTTAAATATGATTACTATAATGGGTGTAGTGCCGACAGAGGGGAAGCTAAAACAATGAACGCTTATTTTGATAACAGCGCAACAACCGCGCCGTGCTGTGAGGCGGTTAAAGCCGTTTCAGACGCTATGACGCGCTGCTGGGGCAACCCTTCGTCGCTTCATTTTCAGGGCAATCTTGCCAAGGAACTGCTTGATAATTCCAGAGAAGCGATAGCCGCAAGGCTCTCGTGCAAGCCCGAGGAAATCTTTTTCACATCGGGAGGGACGGAGAGCAACAATCTTGCCGTCAGGGGCGCGGCTTATCAGATGCGCCGAATGGGCAGAAGAATAGTTTCAACAAGCATTGAGCACCCAAGCATTGACGAAACGCTGAATAAGCTTGAAGCGGAGGGCTTTGAGGTTATTAAGCTGAAGGTTGACAGCTTCGGAAGAATTAACGAAAAGGAGCTTTTCGCCGCCGTTAATTCCAACACAATTCTTATAACGATGATGCTCGTTAATAACGAGGTTGGCACAATAATGCCGATTCAGGCGGCAAAAAGAGCCGCAATGGCGGCGCGCTCGCCCGCGCTTATTCATTGTGACGCCGTTCAGGCTTTCGGAAAAATGCCTATCAAGCCGTCGGCTCTCGGCGTTGACCTTATGACGGTCAGCTCCCATAAAATACACGGTCCAAAGGGCGTGGGAGCGCTATATGTCCGAAAGGGCGTTAAAATAAAGCCCGTAACCTTCGGCGGAGAGCAGGAGCAGAAGCTCCGCCCCGGCACGGAAGCTATGCCTGCAATCGCGGGCTTTGCCGCCGCCGCAAGAGCGTTGCCCGACCCGCAAAAGGAGCTTGAACGCATCTCAATGCTCAGGGATTATATGGTTTCAAGGCTCGGCGAGCTTGACGGTATTGTTATCAATTCGCCGCCCGACGCGCTTCCTTTCGTAACAAATATTTCTGTTTTGGGAATAAAATCAGAGCCTATGCTCAACTTCCTTTCGGAAAGAGGCATCTGCGTTTCAAGCGGCTCCGCCTGCTCAAAGGGCAAAAAGAGCCATGTGCTTTTGCAGATGGGGCTTGATAAAAAAAGGCTTGACAGCCCGCTCAGAATCAGCTTTTCAAGATTTACCACGGTTCAGGAAATTGACGCGCTTGTGCTCGGCATAAGCGAGGGAAAAAAGGTCATCAGAGCCGTTAAATAAAAGAGAATTAAAAATCGGAGCAGTTTGAATGAAAGAAATAATCTTAATTAAAAACGGAGAGCTTGCTCTCAAAGGGCTCAACAGACGCACCTTTGAGGATATGCTCATTAAAAATATGCGCCGCAGGCTTGAGCCCGCAGGCAAATTCAAGTTTACCGTTGCCCAGTCAACGATAGTCGCCGAGCCCGAGGACGGAGCGGATATCGAAGAAGCGGTTGAGCGTATGGAAAAGATTTTCGGCATAGCGGGCTTTTCAAGAGCCGCCGCAGTTGAAAAGGATATGGAAACAATTCTGAGAAGCGCCGAAGAATACCTGGCTCCCCTGCTTCTCACAGCCCGCACCTTCAAGGTTGAGGCGAAGCGTGCCGATAAAAAATTCCCACTCAAATCCCCCGAAATTTGCGCCGAAACGGGCGGATATCTGCTCAGGAAGTTTCCGCACCTGAGCGTTGACGTTCATAATCCCGATGTTACGGTAAATGTTGAAATAAGAGATACTCACGCATATATTCACGGCAATCAGATAAAGGGCGCGGGCGGAATGCCCACGGGCAGCGCAGGCAAAGCGGCCTTGCTGATTTCAGGCGGAATTGACAGCCCTGTTGCAGGCTATATGATGGCAAAGCGCGGGCTCGAGCTTATCGCCGTTCACTTTGCTTCTCCGCCTTATACAAGCGAGAGAGCCGAGCAAAAGGTTCATTCCCTGTTAAAGCAGGTCAGCAAATATGCGGGCAGAATCAAGCTTTTTGTGGTTCCGTTTACCGAAATTCAGGAGCTTATCAAGGATAACTGCCCCGAGGATATTTTCACCGTCATTATGCGCCGCATGATGATGAGAACGGCTCAGCTCATTGCCGCCTCCGAAAAGGCGGGCGCGATGATAACGGGCGAGAGCGTCGGTCAGGTGGCGAGCCAGACCATGCCCGCAATCGCCTGCACGGACGCCGTGTGCGAAATCCCTGTTTTCCGTCCGCTTATCGGTATGGATAAGGACGAGGTTGTGGCAATTTCAAGAAAAATCGAAACCTTTGATATATCAATTCTTCCCTATGAGGACTGCTGCACGGTGTTCACGCCGCGCCACCCCAAAACCCGCCCGACTATCGGTTATGTTGAGGAGTGCGAAAAGGCGCTTGAAACGGACAGGCTCTCACGCGAAGCGGCTGAAAACGCAAGAGTTGTTTATATCAATGCATAATAAAGAGGTGTAAAAATGGCGGTTTGTGAAATTCTATCGGTCGGAACGGAGATACTGCTCGGAGATATTCTCAACACCAATTCGAGATATCTTTCCGAGGAGCTTGCAAAGCTCGGCATATCCGTTCTCAGGCACACAACCGTCGGCGACAATCACGAAAGGCTTGCCGCCGCTCTCAAAACTGCTTTGAGCAGAAGCGATATAGTTATCACAACGGGAGGTCTCGGCCCCACGCAGGACGATATAACAAGAGATGTCTGCTGTGAGGTTATGGGCTTTGAAACAGAGTTCAACTCCGATATTGCAAAAGGAATTGAAGAATATTTTTCCGCAAAGGGCATTGATATGCCCGAGAGCAATCTCAGGCAGGCATATGTGCCCAAGGGCGGAGAGGTTTTTGAAAACACCAAGGGCACCGCTCCCGGGCTCGGAATGAAAAAGGACGGCAAATGCGTTGTTATTCTGCCCGGCCCGCCCTATGAAATGGCTCCCATGTTTGAGCAGAGCGTTATTCCTTATCTTGAAGAATATACCGACGGAGCGATAGCTTCAATGACCGTCAGAACAATGGGCATAGGCGAGAGCGCAATGGCTGAAAAGGCGGCGGATTTGCTTGAAAGCGAAAATCCCACCGTTGCTCCCTATGCAAAAAAGGGCGAGGCTCTGCTCAGAGTTACCGCAAAGGCGGGCAGCAGGAGCGAGGCTCTAGAGCTTTGCCGCCCCGTTGTTGATGAGATTTGTTCAAGGCTCGGCAGCTTTGTTTACGGCATTGACAGCGAGAGTATTGAGCAGAGAGTGGTTGAGCTTCTTAAAGAGAATAATATGACGGTTGCAACCGCCGAGAGCTGCACGGCAGGCTATATTCCCAAAAGAATAACCGATATCCCCGGCGCAAGCAGTGTTTTTGAATTCGGCGCAGTAACCTATTCCAACGAGATGAAGCATAAGGTTCTCGGAGTCAGCAATGAAACGCTTGCGCGCTTCGGAGCGGTCAGCGAGCCGACGGCAAGAGAAATGGCGCGCGGAATTCGCCGTGTTTCGGGCGCGGATATCGGAATATCGGTAACGGGCATTGCAGGTCCGGGCAATGACGGCACGGACAAGCCCGTCGGGCTTTGCTTCATTGCGCTTAGCGCAAAGGACGCGGAGCTTTGCGAAAAAATCGAAACGGGGAAAAATGACAGAGAATATAACCGATATGTTACCGCTTCGCGCGCGCTCAATCTTGCAAGGCTCTATATCGAGCAGAAAACGAAAGGATAAAATCTTATGAATTCAAAAAAGATACCGCTGATACTCTGCGCGGTTTTTGCTGCCGTAACCGTTTTGTTTGCGGCTCTGGCGATAATCAATTTCACAAAGGAGCCCGACAAGGCGTCAGAAGCCGAGAGCAAGTCAGGTGAATTCGTTATGAGCGGCGATGTGCAGACTGACTCTCCCGCGGCGGCTCTTGCTTCAATCGTTTCAAACAATATGAAGCAGCAGACCTCTTTCCCCGAGGGGATAAGAGAGGAATTAAAGCAGGCTTATTCGATTAACAACAATCTTGTCGGCTGGCTTTCCATTCCCGGCACGGAAATGGATACCGCGGTTTTGCAGGGCAGCGACAACAGCTATTACCTCAAAAAGGATTTCTATGAGAGGACTACCTACGAAACCTCCGAAACCAATTACGGCAACATTTATCTTGACTATCGCTGCATTACGGACGGCATTTCGCGCAACACGGTAATCCACGGTCACACAACGGGCAAATCCACGGGAATTCCCAAGCAGTCGTTCCGCTCGCTCTATGATTTCAGGAGCAAGGAGCATTTTATTAAAAATCCGATTATTAAGTACAGCACCCTTTATAATGAATATACCTATAAAATATGTGCCGTTTTTCTTTCAACAACTCAGAAGTCAGACGATAACGGCTATTTCTTCAACTATATTTATCCCGATATGAGTGAAAACAATATGGTCGGCTACATTGACCAGGTTAAGCAGAGAATGCTTTATGAAACAGGCGTTTCCCTTGAGCCGACGGATCAGATAATAACCCTTTCAACCTGCATTTACGATTACGGCAAGAGCGTTGATACAAGGCTGGTTGTAGTCGGCAGGCTTTTGCACGAGGGCGAGAGCGAAAGCATTGACGCTTCTCTCGTTAAGGATAACCCCGATTACCGCAGACCTCAGGTCTGGTATAATTCAAAGGGACTTACAAATCCCTATAAAAACGCCGAAAAATGGCAGCCGAGCGCCAACTGACATAAATTGCTTTTAGCGGAGGAAAAAAGATGTCTAATAACGATAATCAAAACAAAAAACCGTCGTCGCTCCCCGAGGGGCTCAGCTCGATTGCCGACGATGAAGCGATAACCGAAATCGATTTCACCGATTTCCTTGAAGAAAATTCAAAGTCTTCCGCTCTTTTTGAGGGCTTCCACGAAGATATTGAGAAAACAGAAAAAAGCCTTGAAAACGAGCTTCAGAGCCTTTATGACGACATAATGGGAAGCGGCCCCGAAACGATAGTGCCAAAGCCCCTTTCCGTGCTCACCTCGAGCGAGGCGGAGCCTAAAAAGGTTGCGCTTTCAGACCCTCAGCTTCCCGATGAAAGCAAAAACAGCTCTCTTGATGACCTCTGGATGAATCCCGAGGATTATTTTGATGACGATATCCCCGTTGTTTCGCTTGACGAGGATAACGGAGGCAAGGCTCAAACGCCTGCAAAGGAAAAGCTTCCCGAGGAGGCGATTTTCAATCCTGCCGCGCCTGCCGAGCAGGAGGACGCCGAAAAGAACGATATTTTCAGCATGATTGATATGCTCAAAGCGGAAACGGACAGCGAAACGGGCTTTGACGATATCCTTTCCGAGATTGAGTCCAATAAGGAGATAGCGCCCGTCGATACCGAGCTTTCTTCCGCCGCAGAGCTTGTAACAACTCCCGCGCCCGCTCCCGAAAGCGACTATGAAGAAACCGTGCCCGATGATGATTTTAATTGGGACGAGCTTGAAATAACCGATGAAGAAGCCGAAAGCCCCGCTCCCGCAGAGCCTGAGCAGGGTCAGACGCAGGAGCTGCCCGTAATTGACGCAAATCCCGACCAAGCCCCGATTGACACTTCTTCGGAGGATTTTGACAGGGAGCTTGCCGAGCTTCTCGGCGATGAGCCTCCCGTTTCCGCACCCGCAGCCGAAGCCGCACCCGCCGCAACGGGCTTTGTTATCAATGTTCCCGATGACGGCAACGATTATGAGGCGGCGGCAGCCGCGCCCGAAAAGCTTTATCAGGCAGCCCCGATGGGCACAAAAACGCTTGACGATGACCCCGACCTTGATGACGGGGACGGAAAGGACGGCAAAAACGGCGGCTCAGACAAAAAAGCAGGCGGCGCAGGCGAGGTTATCAGAAAGATAGTGCTTTCGCTCTCGATTATTACGATTATCGTAAGCTGCGGAATTCTTGTAAACACTTATTTTATCGAGCCGTTCAGGTTTAAATCAAAGTCAGAGGATCTTGCTCAGCAGATGAGCGAAAACATCAATCAGCACAGCGATTCAAATGTTATTGACGAAAAGGTCAAGAGCGAAAATCCAAATGTTAATTATCCCGACGGTATGCTTGCAAAATATGCTCAGCTTTATGCCGCAAACAGCGACCTTGCAGGCTGGATTTCCATTCCGGGGCTTGAAATAAATCTGCCGATTGCCCAGACGGATGACAATGAATACTATCTGAAAAAGGATATTTACGGCAAATATACAAGCTACGGCGTGCCTTTCTTTGATTACAGAATAGAAGACCTCAGAAATCTTCCCAAAAACACGGTTGTTTACGGTCACAATATGCGCCATGACGACTATATCTTCGGTATGCTTGAAAATTACCGCGAGATAGAGGGCGGCTTTGCACAGGCTCCCGTTATCGAGTGCAACACGATTTACGGCGACCACACCTGGTTTGTTTATGCCGTTTATATCACAAATTCAAAGGCGAGCCAGGATAACGGCTATCTCTTCCCCTATAATTTCATCAATGTCGGAACGGCGAAGTTTGCCGACTACATTAAGGAAATCGACAAGAGAAAGCTTTACACAACGGGCGTTGATATCAACGAAAACGACCGTATTCTGACTCTCTCCACCTGCTGCTATGATTTCGACGGCGCAAGGCTTGTTGTTGTTGCCAGAGAAAAGCGTGACGGCGAGAGCGTGAGCGTGGACGCTTCAAGGGCATATTATAACGAAAACCCGAAGTATCCGCAGGCATGGTATGATGCAAACAAAAAGACCAACCCGTATGCGGAGGACGCGCGTTGGTAAGCAGATAAAAGGATTTTATTAAGGAGCAGTGATTATTTATGAAAGCTAAGGTGACAGTCTGTACCCTTTGTGCTTCAAGCGCTCAAGGGGCGGCGGAGCGTCTTGAGCAAAGGCTTGCGGCGCTTTGCAATTCACCCGAAAGCAGGGATTACGGCGATGCCGCGTCCTTTGCCTCGGGCATAGCTGCCTGCACAGAGCAGGGCGGCATTGTTATCGCCGCCGCGCCCGTTTCCCTGTTCCTTAACGCAAAGCTCCGTGTTTTAAAATCCATGTCCTCCAAAATAGTCAGAAGCTCGGCGATTATTGCGGCAATGGGCGATGCCGCGCCCGAAAATTCCTCGGAGCGCGACCTTCAGGCGGCTATACCCGAAAAGGCAAAGCCCATTCTTACCGCCGACGGACTTTATTCCGCATTTATCAGAAAAGACGGAAAAACTCTTACGGTTTTTCTTCCTCTTGACGAAGAAAGACTTGATTACATATTCTTAACCGAGCTTGACAGGCTCTTTGCAGGTTTGCAGGCTCCCAAGGCGGAAGCCGTTCCCGCGCCCGTTCCCGCCGCAAAGCCCGAAAAATCAAAAAGCTCCGGTTTTACGGAGCTTAAAGAGCATATCAAAGAGGTTATTGACAGCGGAAAAACGGTTGCCGTTTCTCCCTGCGGCTGTGCAAAGCCCCTGCTTTCGGCAATAACCGCCGTTCCCGGCTGTGAGGCGGCGTTTGTGCCCGACTCGGCAATGAGAGACAGACAGACCGATGAGAGCATAGAGAATTATGCGGCTGAATGTGCCAGAATTTCCAAGGAAAACGCAGGAACGGATTTCGGCGCAAGCATTTCCGCAATTTACGGCGACAGAAACGGCGGCGAGGATTTTGTAATCGTCTGCGTTGCCGATTCCGAGCGGGCTAAGGCGGCAAAGGTTTTTGCCGAGCAGGGCGAGGATAAAAAGCAGCTCATTGTTGCCGCGGTTATCAAGCTTTGTGAAATGCTCGATGAAATTTCGGAAAACGGGCTTGTCAATCCCGCTCTTGCGGCAAGCGAGCCTGTAAAGCATAAGAAAAATTCAACTCTGCCCATAATCATAGCGGCGGCGTGCGTTGCCGTTGCGGTTATTGTGTGCGTTGTGCTTGCCTTTGTTTTGGGCAAGGATGACCAAAGCGCAAATTTAACCTATGCGGGCAATAACGATTATATTTCAGAAGAAGAAAATACATTCGGTGAAAACATTGATTATTACGGCGGAAGCGGGCTTGAATTTGACGATTCCGACGCCGTGGAGATAACAACGCAGATTTCTGCGGTTATTCCGATTTCTACCGCCGAAAAGATAAGCACGGAAACCGCGTCCGTAATTTCAACGGTTAAAACAGCGGCAAAAACAACCGCCGCCGCAGTTCTGACAACCGTTAAAAATGCGGCAACAACGGTAAAAGCCACCGCGGCCGCCACCACCGCAAAGGTGACTGCCGCACCTACCACCGTCCATACCACCGTTAAAACGCTGACCACAAAAAAGGATGTTACCGTTAACCCGGGCGTTACGGGCGAAGCGGGAAATAATGACGCAACCTTTTCTTCCGATTCGGCGGGAACCTTTGTTTTCAGGGTTTACGGCTGGGGTCACGGAGTCGGCATGAGCCAGGATGGCGCAATCAAAATGGCAAAGGACGGCGGCGGTTACGAGCAAATCCTGACCCATTATTTCACGGGAACAACAATAAAGGTTGATTCCGAAACGCCCGCAACCGTAAAATACGGCGACAAGGATATTCCGCTTGTGGAGTATCTTTGCAGAACAACCGTCAGAGAAATCGGCGCGAGCGCACCCGCAGAAGCGCTCAAAGCCCAGATTGTTGCGGTCTATACATACGCCAAATGGTATGGCTTTGATGTCAAGAAATCACTTCATGCTTATAATGACAGCTATGAATATGTCGGCAAGCCCGTTTATGAGGCGTGCCTTGATGTGCTTTCAATGAGCAGTGAAACGGATACTCCGCACGCAAAATATGTTGATTATAACGGCAGAGCGGCGTTTACCTGCTATTTCGCATCGGCGGCGGGCAAAACCGCTTCGGCCAACAGCGTCTGGGGCGGCGGCGATGAAAAATATCCCTATTTGAAGGGCGGCGTTGCAAGCCCCGAAACCGTTGATACCTCAACCGTTGAGATAAGCGCCGAGGAAATGAAGAAGCTGATTGAAGAATATGCAAAGGATAACAATAAAAATATTGTTTTAGGCAGTAATCCCGCCGATTGGCTCGAAATCATCTCCCACGATTCGTCTTACAGCAAGAATATAGGCTATGTAACGAAAATCAGAATAGGCAATTTCCAGATGACAGGCAATGCTTTCAGATGTTATGTTGCTGATTTTAAGCTTCGCTCGCATTGCTTTACCTTTGAATATATTCCCGCTCCCGTTCAGGAAACGCATACAAATGCGTCAACCACCGCTGCTCCCGCAAAGGAATCGGCGGCAGTCTGATAAAAATAACCCTCCGTAACGGCTTTTGAAGCATTACGGAGGGTTTTGATTTTTTGTTAAGGCTTAATAAGAATCCCGCGCCGCAGAAGCGAGAGCAGTCGTATGTTTTCTTTGGGTGTGCCCGTATAATCCGATATCCCGTTGGCAAAAGCAATTTTTCGCCTGAAAGAAAAACTGCTGTTTTCGCCCAAAGCTTTGAGCGCGTCAACGATTGAAACGGCTTCGTGCGAGCATTTCGGGAAATATTCGGAGTTGCTTTCCGAAACATAGCTTATCCACGGGCATTTGCCCCAAGTCTGCCAGCCGCGGTTTTTCAAATCGGTTTTCACAATGCCGTAATTGAAGCCGCGCGCTTCAATCACCTTGCCGCCGCCGATATAAATTCCGACATGGCAGGGCATAAAAACAAGAGTTCCGGGGATTTCGGGGAGAGTGTCGATTTTGCCTTTTTCCTTGCAGGCGGAATACATACCGTTTGCCGAAACATCCTGCGCGGAGTTGTATTTGGGCTTTGAGGTCGGCGTTTCGCTCCAAAGATAACCCTTGATAAGCCCCACGCAGTCGTGAACTCTTTCGCCGAACTGCGAGCGGTATTGAGGAATTCTTGCCTCGCCGTAATGCGAGGGATACTGCTTGGCTTTGGCGGAGAGCAGGCTTTGCGTTGCCGTGTTGCCGAAGGTGCCGTACCAATAGGGCTTGCCGAGCTGTGCCTTTGCATATTCAACAAGGCCGAGGTTTGTTTTTATCAATCCGTGTTCTCCCTTCCGCAGGCGTCAACCAAGCCCTCGCCTATGATATATGCCACAACGGCAGAGCCGGCGGCAATGATTGCCGTTACCTGAGTTACCGCGCTTTCGCTTGCTCCGAATGCAAGCATAACGGGGGTCACAAAGCCGATAATCGCCGCCCAGAATTTGCGGCTTGTCAGTTTTTGCTTCCAATTAATTTTCATTTTTTTCGTCCTTTCATTTGTTTTCAAGCTCTCTGAGCCTGTAATCGAATGCTCCTGCCTTTTCTTCAAGCTTAACCGTGCGCTCAATCACGCTGTTATGCTTATCGACCTTTTTCTCAAGCTGGGCGATGCGGTAATTTGTCAGCTTGGAATTAACGGCAATCCCCGCAAATGTGCCCAAAGCCGAGCCTGCAAGAGTAATAAGTGAAACTATAACCGAAGAATCCGTAATTATGTCAACTCCTCTCCGACGGTGTAGGTTACTTTCATGCCGCAAAGCTGCCCGTACACGATATCATTTTGGAACGAATTGACAAATGTTGACAGAAAAGAGAGGATGCAAATCAGATATCCTCCGTATTTTTCACAGTATTTCACCCTGCAAAGGTTGACATAATAGGGCGAAAAAGGGTCTTCATAAATCATATCGCGCAAATCCATCCATAAGGGATTTTCAATGCTTGCGGTGTTTATTTCAACGGCAGTTATTTCAGCGCCCTCGGGAATTTTAAGGGTGTTGTTGATTAAAAAAGCCGTGTTAAATTCGTTCAGATTATCCGTATAAAATTCGGAAATGCCAAGCTCTGCCGTCACCGTCTGACGCTCGCCGATGGGATTGCCGTTGAAGGTCAGCTTGCCCGAATTCTCCCCGAGCTTATCGATCGTCAAAGCGTTGGCATGGCTGTGCCTCACGGCGGTGTTGGCGGCAATGTCGGCGGCAATGCTGTTGTTTTTGCCGCTCAACTCCTCCTCATCGCCCTGCGCCGAAAACGAGAGCCGAATATCCGAAACAAGCGGACTTTTGAAAATCAGGCTGCCGTCATCCGCATAGCCCTCAAGCTGAAGGCAAAAGGTGTGGCTTTGAGTGAGCTGGGCGGCAAGGGGAATGGTTATCTCTTCGTTTTTGCCGAAAAGCCTTGAACGGACAAGCTTGCCGTCAACCGCAAAAACAACGGCATAGCTTGTAATCTGCTCGCAGGCGGACATTTCCTCGGGCGGAATAACCGTGATATCCGTTGCGTTGTGTTCGCCCATTTCGCCGACGGGTTCGCCGCTGAAAAAGGGCGGTTCAAGGGTAAAATCAATGGTTTTTGTTCTCATTTTTCCTCCTTTGTTTTAATTGATTTTGGTGTGTTTTCATCTATAATATCGCACCAAAGCTTCGCCTGAAAAAGAAAATCAAGTATCATTGAAAGCTTGGTGCGTACGGCGGCGTATTCGGCAATCAGCGAGTCGCAGTCGGGCGCACTTTTGGAATAAATGCGGAAAATATCGCCGCTGATTGTCCGGGCATAATCGAGCTGACGCCGCAGCTCGGTCAGCGGAATTTCTGAGTCAGTGTTTTGATTTTGCTTATACAAGAGCATCTCCTCCAATATAGTTTCTTTATCGACACATTTTTGAACGCAAAATTTATCGGCGATATCGTAGGGAACGCTGTCCTCAGCGTTCCGCAAAAAAATTCGGAATGCGTAATGCGGAATTAAGGATAGGCTTCGCCGTACCCGATTATATTTGTTTTTACGGCGAAAAATCGTAGGGGACGATGCCCACATCGTCCCAAAATTACCGCAAATTAATGCGGGATTACTCGGAACGCCGAGGACGGCGTTCCCTACCGAAGCCGTATTTTTACGGTGTAACTTGTATGGGTCGGCGTCCTCGACGACCCGCGAAAAAATTCGGAATGCGTAATGCGGAATTAATGACGGGCTTCGCCCGTACCCTAATATATTTGTTTTTACGGCGAAAATTCGTAGGGACAGTCCTTGCGGCTGTCCGTGAAAACACGAAATTTCACGGTGCAATTTGTAGGGGACGATGCCCACATCGTCCCAATCCCGGCACCCCGTGTGGTTGCCCGAAAAAAGATAATCAATAACACCCGCACAGAGTAGGGCGGCTTGCCCACAAGCCGCCGTTAAATCCGCTGTGTTCTCTCGGAACGCCGAGGACGGCGTTCCCTACCGAAGCTGCATTTTTTCGGCGAAATTCGTAATGCGGAATTAATGACGAAAATATCTCCGTTTAGAGTAGGGCGGGGGCGATTTGAGGTAAGAAGTAATAGTAAATAGGTAAAAGGTGAGAGTAGGGCGGCTTGCCCACAAGCCGCCGTTAAAGCATCTCGATTTTACGGCAAAATCAATCCTCAGTCCTACGGACAGCTCCTTTTCTAAGGAGCCCATAGCCGTAAGCTTGCTGTTACATTAGCCTCCTTTGGCAAAGGAGGTGGCACGGCGAAGCCGTGACGGAGGATTGGAAATAAAATAAATCATTTTAACGGCGGCTTGCGGTCAAGCCGCCCTCCAATAAAGTTTCTTTATCGACACATTTTTGAGTGCAAAGTTTAACGGCGTTCCCTCATATTTAGGGGATTTTTCGACTGCACACAGCTTGACAACTCCAAACATATAAGATATAATGGTCATAGCGCTTTGTTGTTAATATCAATCCCGATATTTACACGATCAAGGTTGCAGAATGTAACTACGGTGGTGCCTGCATTATAAAAAGGTACAGAGAAATTTCAATTTTTGACATAATAGACACTTTTACGCACCATACAAATCGCCATATGTTTTTACATCGTAATTAAAGTGCTTATAGCAGAACAGCAACAATTATGCTCAGACCATTTGGAACTGTAATAGGAACTGTTACTGTAACCCAACTAGGTTCTGATCCTAGTTTGATGGTTGATACCGAAAGCTGGAATGTACTTTGTGGCGGTGGAGAAAAATCGTTTGTTGTAACATCAAATGCAACATGGAGTATGGAAGTGGTAGATGAAAATAATGAAGATGTTGATTGGGTTCATGTCCCTAATGGAGAGGTAACAGGTACTGCAACAATTACTGTTACAGCAGATGCCAACACTCAAAAAGCTATAAGATGTGCAATTTTAAAAATCAAATCGGGCGAATTAGAAGAAAAAATAAACATAGTTCAATACGATGTTTTTTCGGAGAAATTTGTTCAATTAAATATTGATAACAGCATATCATTAAAATCATCATCAGATTACAATCATGATCTTGCAACTTGGGCGATGAAACTGAGTTATGCATCATACAATCCTGTAGAAAATGAACTCTTTCCTGGTATACCAAGCAGTTTTATGCATCCACCCTTTGACGATAAAACAAAAACTGCTGAAGCAGAACTCGAAAACATGGGATTTGATGCGACATCATATAATTATGAAGATGGGTATTCAGGTTATGCAGCACATACAATTGGACATAGAGATATAATTGTTAACGAAAATCAGATAGATGGGGGTAATACAAATGTTTCAAATAATACAGAGCTTAATAGGGGTATTCTCAGCAATAATGTTGGGGATAGCGGGATCTATGATGGCATCATGGCTATGGATAGCAGATATGATTTATCAGATATTTCATTAAATAATACAAATTCCGACATAGTTGAAAATGAGTCTTTTAATGCTAGGTCTTTGATAGTTGTTTCTGTAAGAGGTTCTGTGACACCGTTAGATTGGGCAATGGATGTTTTAACACAGGTGCATATTGATTTGCTGGATTTTGAAGCAGGAAGAGATATGGTTCTTAAATCGCTGTATGGTTATAAAGATGAGTGCGAAGAGTGCAGCGGCTTGCCTACAACCCGCCGTGCGTTTGATGAATTGCTCCGCAAAAACTGATAAACTCCCTCAGTCACTTTGTGACAGCTCCCTCACGAGGGAGCCTTAACTTCAATCCTCATCTTCGACAAAAGCTTTCTGCTATGGGCTCCTTAGGTAACTCCCTCCGTCTTTTGCTTCGCAAAATCCACCGTCT
>JBJEQB010000008.1:0-3678 GCA_051881535.1 Acutalibacteraceae bacterium
TTTTTTGGAAAACCTCGGTTTAAAGGTTATCAGATTTTCTAATCTTGATGTTACGGAGAATTTTTATGAGGTGTGCACCGTCATTGACTCTGAAATAAAAAAGAGAGTCGAATGATTTTTCCAATCCTCCGTCACGGCTTCGCCGTGCCACCTCCTTTGCCAAAGGAGGCTAATATAACAGCAAGCTTACGGTTATGGGCTCCTTAGAAAAGGAGCTGTCCGTAGGACTGAGGATTGATTTTCGCTGTAAAATTAACTGTGTTTTCACGGCGGCTTGTGGGCAACCCGCCCTACATTGGATTTATAAACAAACAATATGGTTTAACAATTCATTAATTACGCATTCCGAATTCCACATTGTTTTCGGAACGCTGAGGACAGCGTTTCCTACGAGATTTTGTGCTGATTTAGGGACGATGTGGGCATCGTCCCCTACGAATTGCACCGCCAAAAAATCAATTAAATATATTTGGGTACGGGTGAAACCCGTCATTAATTCCGAATTACGCATTCCGAATTCCGAATTGGATTGGCGTTACGCTCCGCAAAGGGCTTCAAGCGCGCCGTGAGCGGCAAGCTCGTGCCAATGCTCGCGGGTGAATTCGCATATCATATCGTCACATTCGCGTATTTTTGCAAACTCGGAAAAAAATCCCGAGGGAGCAAGCGGCGCTTCGGGGCATGAAACTATAAGCCTGTATTTTCCGCCGCTTTCATAAAGGCTGCTTTCCGTGCCGTAACCGAGCTTCAAAAAGCTTTCGGCGGCGCAGAGTAAGGCGTCCGGGCAGTCAAATTCGCACAGAACGCTTTTGCCCGCCTTTTTCAAAAGCTGTTTTCTTATCGGGCTTTTGCGCCTTGCATCAAGCAAAGTAAAGCAGAGCACACAGCCGCCCTCGCTTTTGGGCAGGGCTTCAATTATCATTCTGCGGGAGGGGTCAAGCTCCCGCCCGAGGGCTTTCCCCGCTTCGCCGAGCACGGTCCATATGACCCTGCGCGTTTCAACGGTGGAATAGTCCATATCCTCATATGTAATATCGAGCTCCATCATATCCTGTTTGGTCAGGTCAACGATTATCCTGTCCTCGGCGGGAGAATTGATTTTCATATTGCGCCTCCTAAAAAATATCGTTATTCCGTACATAATATAATATGATTTTTCGGGCGGGTATGCAATGAATAAATATTGGGAATTTCAGAGGTGACAGCCTTGGCGAAAGAAGTCGCAAAACAGAATACGGTAACGGTCTCGCGGCTTTACGGAGATTATCTGATAATGCTTGCCGCCCCCTGCATTATGGCGGTTATATATTACGGCGCAAGAGCATTTTATGTGTTGCTTGCAGGCATTTTGAGCGCAGTTGCGGGAGATTTCATCGTAAGCGCGCTGTTAAAAAAGAAATTTTTAATCAAAGATTTAAGCGATATTTTTATCGGCGCGGCAATTTCTTTGATGATGCCTGCGGGCGTGCCGCTCTATGTGCCGTGTCTGGCGGCGCTTTTTGCCGTTGTTGCCGTTAAAATTCCTTTCGGCGGCTCTCTGCGCGCTCCGTTTGTGCCTGCGGCGGCGGGATTTGCGTTTGCGAGCGTTTGCTTCGGAGATTTGGTTTTTTCTTACACGGTAAATGTTAAAGAAAAGTTTCTCGGCGCGGAATCGCTCGGCTCCATGCTTATGAGGGGAAGTTCGATTCATCTTAACGCCGCGAACACCTTTGATATACTCAGCGGAAATGTCGCAGGGCCGATGGGCACGGGCTGCGGGCTTGTTATGCTTGCCTGCTGTGCATATCTGTTTGTCAGAAGGCGCAAGGCTCTGCTTGCAACGGCGGGCTTTGTTTCAGCCTGTGCGGTTTTTGCCTTGCTTTTCCCGAGAATAAACGCTTCGCCGCTCACAAGCCTTGTGCTCGAGCTTTCGGCAGGCTCGCTGATGTTTGCGGCGGTGTTTCTCGTTACCGACCATGCCACTCTGCCAAAGGGCGGCGCAGGCAGAGTTGTTTACGGAGCAATCTGCGGAATTATATGCATGGTAATGCGCGCCGTCGGAGCTTATGAAGAAACGGTGTGCTTCGCCGTTTTGCTTGCAAACGGATTAAGACCCGTTGCCGAATCGGCGGCAAAGGCAGCGGCGGCTTCCTTTAAGAAAAGAAAGGAGGCGCAGGGCAGATGAGTAACAGCGAGCTTTCTTTTAAAGACATATTCGTAAAAGGCGCGGTTATTTATAACCCCGTGCTTATTCAGCTTGTAGGGCTTTGCCCCGTGGTTGCGGCTTCAACAACGCTCAAAAGCGCAGTTATGCTTTCTGCGGCAATGTGCGTTTCGCTCGTTGTGACCTGCGTGCTTGCAAGCGCCGTGCTGAAAAAGGTTCCGCGCTGGGTAAGAATGCCTGTCTATCTTTTGACGGGGCTTTTAATGATATGCCCCCTGCTGTGGTTTGTTGAAACAAAAACTCTCGCAACCCTCAGCCTCGGGATAAAAATATATCTTCCGCTGGTTGCGATTAATTCCGTAACGGCGGTTCACTGCGAGCAGTTTGCAGTTAAAAACAGCGTTAAAACCGCGTTTTACGACGCGGCGGCGGTCAGCCTCGGCGCAAGCGGAATATTCATTCTGACGGGCGCGGTCAGAGAAATTCTCGGCAGCTCGTCAATAGCGGGAATTGCGCTCAATCTGCCGATTACCCTCAAAGGAATGGCTCTGCCTTTCGGCTGTCTGGTGCTTCTCGGTTTTATGGCGGCGGCGCTCAAATCGCTCACGGGCGGTAATTATGCACAAGCACCCGCTCCCGAAATCAGCGCGCCCCGCACCCGTGAAACACAGCCCGTATCCGAAACGGAGATTACGGAGGTTGAAATATTTGACGAATTCTGGCTTGAGCAGGAGGCTGAAACACAGCCCGAGCCTGCTCCCGAGCCGAAGCAGATAATCCCCGAAGAGCCGAAAGAAGAAGACTCTGCGCCGAAATACACAACGGCGGCGGAAATTGACGAGCTTCTGCGCTCTCTGGGAATAGATACAGAGGGAGGGGATAAGCAATGAAAGTGATTTCCGACCTGCTTATAACCGCTCTTTACACGGTTTTTGTTCAGAATCTTGTGCTCAGCACGGGCCTGGGAATGAGCGAAGCGATAAGAGTTTCGACAAAGCCCGGAACCTTCGGAAGATTTGCCGTTATGATTTCGGGATTTTCGGTTGTTACGAGCATTTTGTGCAGCCTTATTGATTCCGTGCCCGCCGTTGAGCAGTCAACCTATGCGGTCAGAGCCGCGATTTACGGCGCGGTGCTCGCGGGCGTTTATCTTTTAACGGCGATAGTTATGCGCTTTATTTTCAAAGCGTCAACAAAGCTTATGGGAACTCTCGGCATAGCCGCGCTGAATACTCTTGTGCTTGCCGTTCCGTTTATCAATAATTCCGCCGCCTATTCTCTTGCGGACAGCATCGGCTCGGGCATCGGAGCGGGTGCGGCGTTTGTGCTTGCCGCCGCAATGATAAGCAAGGGCGCGCGCATTATTGAAGAAAACGCAGACATTCCCGAGGTTTTCAAAGGAACTCCCGCAATGTTTCTCTATGTTGCGATGCTTTCGCTCGCTTTCACGGGCTTCAGCAGCACAAGTCTTTTTGCGTGAGAAAGGAGGCATGATAAAAAGAAAGTGGTAAGGAAATCCGAGAACTCTGGAAATA
>JBJEQB010000009.1:0-63301 GCA_051881535.1 Acutalibacteraceae bacterium
TATTTACAAAAAAATACAGCAAGTTGGTTCTAACCACTTGACTTTTTATAGGAGCAGCTTATGAGTAAATATTCCGTTTCTCTTGAAAAAGTTGTTAACGATCTTTCGCTTCAGGTTGTTTACACGCCGAAAAGCATTTCGGATATCTATATAACCTCTCAGGATGTTAACCGACCGGGATTGATTTTGACGGGCTTTGAGGATTATTTTGACCCCGAGCGCATTCAGTTTCTCGGTCTGACTGAGCTTGAATACATAAAAAGTCTTGCGAAAGATGAGGTTTCCGTCTGCGCTGAAAGGTTTCTTTCAAAAAAGCCCGCAGCACTGATTGTTACAAGAGGTCTCGAATGCGGCGAAATCATGATGAATCTCGCCAAAAAATACGAGGTTCCCGTTCTTTCAACCAACGAATCCACATCGGGATGTATGTCGGCAACTATTTCATATCTCGGCGTTGAGCTTGCTCAGCGCATAACGCGCCACGGCGTTTTGGTTGAGGTTTACGGCGAAGGCGTGCTCATTCTCGGCGACAGCGGAGTCGGAAAAAGTGAAACTGCCCTTGAACTTATCAAGCGCGGCCACAGACTCATTGCCGATGATGCGGTTGAAATCCGCAGAGTTTCTAACAGAACTCTCGTCGGCTCCGCTCCCGATAATATCCGCCATTTCATTGAGCTGCGAGGAGTCGGCGTGCTGAATGCAAGGCGTCTTTTCGGTATGGGTGCCGTTAAGATGACTGAAAAGGTTGATATGGTTGTTCAGCTTGAGCCTTGGAGCAGCGAAAAGGTTTATGACCGCCTCGGACTTGAAAATGAATATACCGAAATCCTCGGAATAAAAGTTCCCGTAACGGTTGTTCCCGTTAAGCCCGGCAGAAACCTTTCTATCATCATTGAAGCCGCGGCAATGAACAACCGCCAGAAAAAGATGGGCTACAATGCCGCCAGAGAGCTGCTTCACAGTCTCGGCATGACAGACGATATTATCCCCGCAAAAAAAGAGCTTGAATTTTGGCACAATTTTTAAATTAATTTAGGATAATGTTACTTTGGAGGTAATAAAATATGTACAGAATAGGCGTTGATCTCGGCGGCACAAACATTGCCGTCGGCGTAGTAACCGAGGATCTCAAAATCATCGGCAGGGGAAAGGTAAAGACCAAATGTCCGAGACCGGCTGAAGAAATTTTTGACGATATTGCCGTTGCAATAGATATGGCAATAAAAGATGCAGGAATTTCCATGGACGATGTTGTTTCGGTAGGTGTCGGCACTCCCGGTTCGGTTAACAAATCAAACGGTTACATTGAGTTTGCCAACAACCTCAATTTCAATAAGGTTCCCGCCAAGGAAATGCTTGAGGCAAGAATAGGCAAAACGGTCTATATTGACAATGATGCCAACTGCGCGGCGCTCGGCGAGGCCATAGCGGGTGTAGGCAAGGGTGTAGGCAATTTTGTTGCCGTTACTCTCGGCACGGGAGTCGGCAGCGGAATAATCGTTAACGGAAAAATAGTTAACGGTGTCAACTACGCCGCCGGTGAAATGGGTCATATGGTTATTATGGTTGACGGTGAGCAGTGCACCTGCGGCAGACGCGGCTGCTGGGAGCAATACGCATCGGCAACGGCACTCATTGCTCAAACCAAGGATGCAATGCGCCACGACCATGACAGCAAGATGTGGCATCTTGTTAACGATAACATTGATTGCGTAAGCGGCAGAACAGCTTTTGACGCTATGAGAATGAATGACGCAACAGCCAAAAAGGTTGTTGACAGATATATCTATTATGTCGCCGCAGGAGTTATCAACATAATCAATGCTCTTCAGCCCGAAATCATCTGCATCGGCGGAGGAATAGGTCACGAGGGCGAAACTATTCTTGAGCCTCTCAGAAGGCATGTAAAGAGAGAGCGTTACAGCATTTATGCGGCAAATCAGACAAAGATAATGTCAGCAGAGCTTGGAAATGATGCAGGTATTTTCGGCGCGGCTTTGCTTGATGAATAAAATTATTCTGTTTCACGGAGGAAATCATGAGTTCATACGGTGAATTCTGCGCTTTGTGCGCAAAAGCGGGATGTGAATACTCGGTTGACGCCGAATTAAAGGACTATACAAGCTTTAAAATCGGCGGAAAAGCTGACATAATCGTATTTCCGAACTCTGTTGATTGCCTTTCGGAAATTGTTTCTTTCGCAAAAATCAATGGTTTTCCCATTCTTGTCATCGGCAAGGGAAGCAATCTTCTTGTTTCAGACAGCGGATTCAGAGGAATTGTTGTCAACACAACGAAGCTTGATGAAATAAAACTTGTCGATGATACAACGGTTATTTGTTCGAGCGGCGTTACGCTTTCGCGGCTGTGCAGATTTGCTCTTGATAACTCCCTGACAGGGCTTGAATTTGCATTCGGCATACCCGGAACCGCAGGCGGTGCGGCTTATATGAATGCCGGAGCATATGGCGGAGAAATGAAAGATGTGCTCATTTCGTGCGAGCATATTCTTCCTGACGGATCTCTTGCTTCTTTTTCCGGCGATGAGTTAAGGCTCGGCTATCGCCGCAGCGCTTATTCCGACAGTGATTTAATAATCACCTCTCTGACTTTGAAGTTGGAAAAGGGAAACCGTGACGAAATAAAAGCAAAAATGGATGACCTTATGGCTCGGCGCAAAGAAAAACAGCCGCTCGAATATCCGAGCGCGGGAAGCACTTTCAAGCGCCCTGAGGGTTATTTTGCAGGTGCTTTGATAGAGCAATGCGGTTTAAAAGGCTTTAAGATAGGCGGAGCGCAGGTCAGCGAAAAACATGCAGGATTTGTTATAAATATCGGTTCTGCAACCTCTGCCGATGTTTTGGCTGTTATAGAGCACTGCCGTGAAGCGGTTTTTAAAGCAACCGGCGTTACTCTTGAACCCGAGGTAAAAATAATTAAGTAGGAGGATTTGATTTGTCGTTTTCTTCCGATGTTAAAAGTGAAATTTCAAAAACGGAGAATATTTCCTCCTGTTGCTTTCATGCACAAGTCTACGGGCTTGTGCTTTTTGCTCATTTTTCAAAATACAACCTATCAATTACAACAGAAAACACAGATGTTTTTTCTCTCTATGTTTCTTATCTGAGAGAGTACTGCGGCGTTGAGCCGACAATCAGCAAAAGCGGAACAAAAAAAATGACGGCTTATGTTAAATCCGATGCCGATAAAACAAAGGTATTTGACAAATTCGGTCATTCCTTTAATGAGGCAACTCTCAGGATAAACCGAGCCAATATTTCCGATGAATGCTGTGCGGGAGCGTTTTTACGCGGTGCATTTCTATCCTGCGGAACGGTAACTTCGCCCGAAAGCGGCTATCATCTTGAATTTGTTGTGCCTTATAAAAAGTTGTGTACGGATTTAATGAAATTTTTGGACGAGCTTAATCTTAATCCTAAATACATAGTCCGCAAAGGCAATCATATTGTTTATTTCAAAGACAGCGAAAGTATTGAAGATATCCTTGCAATTATCGGCGCTCAGGATGCTTCGCTTTATGTTATGGGAATCAAAATCGAAAAAGATGTAAAAAATAAAGTTAACAGAAAGCTCAATTTTGAATTGTCTAACATAAGCAAAACGGTTGACGCGGCTCAAATTCAGATTTCGGCGATTGAACTTATAGAAAGCCGTCAGGGGCTGTCTTCCTTGCCTGAAAATCTGCAAAAAATTGCACGCCTGCGCCTTGAATATCCCGAATCAAGCCTGAGCGAACTTGAAAAGCTCCTTGATGAACCTATATCACGTTCGGGAATAAATCACAGATTAAACAAAATTGTTAAAATCGCTCAAGATATAGAATGCGGTGATTAATAATGGCTTTTACTCATCTCCATGTTCACAGTGAATACAGCCTGCTTGACGGTGCTTGCAGAATTGAACCTATGCTTGATAAAATTCAGAGCATGGGGCAGACTTCCGTTGCCATAACCGATCACGGCGTAATGTACGGCGTTATTGATTTTTACAGAGCCGCAAAGAAAAGGGGAATTAATCCGATTATCGGCTGTGAGGTTTATGTAGCTCCCCGTTCAAGATTTGATAAGGTTCACGGAATAGACAATGAAAGATTTCATCTTGTTCTTCTTTGCAAAAACAACGAGGGATATAAAAATCTCATTAAGCTGGTTTCAGAGGGCTGGGTTAACGGATTTTACACCAAGCCGCGAGTTGACAAGGATATTCTTGAAAAATATCACGAAGGCTTGATTGCGCTCTCCGGCTGCCTTGCAGGAGAGGTATCCGCTGCACTGTTAAGAAATGACTATGAAGAAGCTCGCAGAGCCGCTCTTTGGTATAATGAGGTTTTTGGCAGCGGAAATTATTATCTTGAAATTCAGAATCACGGTCTTGATGAACAGCTCAGAATTAACCCGGATATTATTAGACTTTCAAACGAGCTCGGAATTCCTCTTGCCGCCACAAATGACGCTCATTATGTTGAAAAAGAGGATGCAAAAATACAGCAGGTTCTTATTTGTATTCAAACCAACCACACCTTGGGAGAAGATACAGGGCTTGAATTCGGCACGCAGGAATTCTATCTAAAAAGCGAAGAGGAAATGCTTGAAGCTTTTGAAAACTGCCCCGAAGCCGTTGCCAACACCGCAAAAATTGCCGAAAGATGCAATGTTGAGTTTGAATTCGGAAAAACAAAACTCCCGCATTTTGATGTTCCCGAAGGTTATGACCATTTTGAATGGTTTTCGTTGCTTTGTCGCAACGGAATGAAGGAACGATACGGAGAAAATCCGCCCGAAGAATATATAAAAAGACTTAATTATGAGCTTGAAATAATAAACAAAATGGGCTATGTTGATTATTATTTGATTGTTCATGATTTTATACGCCACGCCAAAGAGGTCGGCATACCGGTCGGTCCGGGCAGAGGCTCGGGTGCGGCAAGTATCTGTGCTTACTGCATCGGAATTACGGGCATTGATCCGATGAAATACAATCTGCTTTTTGAGCGATTTCTCAATCCCGAAAGAGTCAGTATGCCCGACTTTGATGTTGATTTCTGCTTTGAGCGCCGTGGCGAAGTTATCGATTATGTCATCGAAAAATACGGCTCTGACCATGTAGCGCAGATAGTAACCTTCGGAACAATGGCGGCAAAGGCCGCAATCAGAGATGTCGGCAGAGCCATGGGCTTGGCATATTCAACAGTTGACAATATCGCAAAGCAAATCCCGAATGAGCTTAATATAACGCTTGACCGTGCTTTAAAGCGTTCAAACGAATTTAAAACGCTTTATGATACCGACAGCGAGGCACGCGAGCTCATTGATATGGCGCGCAAGGTTGAGGGTATGCCGCGCCATGCCTCAACTCACGCTGCGGGTGTTGTTATTACACACGATCCCGTTGTTTCTTATGTTCCTCTCGCACGCAACGATGAAGCCATTGTCACTCAGTTCACAATGACAACCCTTGAGGAACTCGGGCTTCTAAAGATGGATTTTCTCGGACTCCGCACCTTAACAGTCATTGATTCTGCCGAAAAAATGATAAGAAAGACAAATCCGTCTTTCAGAATTGACTCCATTGATTTGGAAGACAAAGCTGTTTTTGAAATGATGTGTGCGGCGCAAACGGAGGGCGTTTTCCAATTTGAATCCGCAGGTATGAGAAGCGTGCTTTCTCAGCTTAAACCCGAGAGCATTGAGGATCTTATAGCCGTTATTTCGCTTTACAGACCCGGCCCGATGGATTCAATACCGACCTATATTGAAAACAGACATCATCCCGATAAAATTAAATATAAAGCTCCGCAGTTAAAAAATATTTTGGATGTTACTTACGGCTGTATGATTTATCAGGAGCAGGTAATGCAGATATGCCGCGAGCTTGCAGGCTATTCATACGGCAGAGCCGATATAGTCAGGCGAGCCATGAGCAAAAAGAAGCACGATGTAATGCTGAAAGAGCGCACAAATTTTGTTAACGGAACGGTTGATGAAAACGGCAATATCATCTGCGAGGGCGCCGTCAGGCGCGGTATAGATGAAAGAACCGCCAATGAAATCTTTGACGAAATGATATCGTTTGCTTCCTACGCCTTCAACAAAGCCCATGCAGCCGCCTACGCTTATGTTGCCTATCAGACGGCGTGGCTGAAATGCCATTATCCCTGTGAATTTCTTGCGGCGCTTCTTACAAGCTTCCTTGATAACACGGGCAAAATAGTTCAGTATATAAATGAGTGTTCCCGTCTCGGCATCAAAATTTTACCCCCTCATGTCAATGAGAGCTCTGAGGCTTTTACGGTTTCAAACGGCAATATTCATTTCAGTCTGCTTGCTGTTAAGAACCTTGGCAGGGGATTCATTAAAAGAATTGTTGAGGAAAGAACCGCAAACGGTAATTTTACTGATTTCTATGATTTCTGCCGAAGAATGTACGGCAAAGATTTTAACCGCAGAGCAATAGAAAGTTTGATAAAGTGCGGCGCTTTTGACGGAATGGGAGCCAACCGCAGGCAGATGTATATTGTTACCGAAAGCATAATTGAGGAGCTTGACAACGCTAAAAGAAGAAATGTTGACGGTCAGCTCGGTTTCGGTGATTTGGTTAGCAGCAACGAAGAAACAGAGGAAATACCGTCAACGGAATTTTCATATCCCGAAGCCGATGAATTTCCGCATGATGTGCTTTTGAAATATGAAAAAGAAGTTTCGGGAATGTATCTTTCGGGGCATCCTATGGCAAAATATCTTAAAATTGCCCATCAGGTTAAAGCCGCCCGAATTTCCGATATTGTCAGCGAAGATTCAAACGCATATAAGGATAATGACAGGGTTCTGCTGTTGGGAATCATCGGCTCAATCAAGAAAAAGCTTACAAAGAGCGACACAACAATGGCTTTTCTGAGCTTTGAAGACACTTTCGGAAGCATTGAAGTAATTGTGTTTCCCAAAATACTTGCCGAAAATCCGACTATGTTCTTTGAGGGCAATGTCTTGCTTATTCACGGCAGAGTCAGCAAAAGAGAAGATGAGGATACCAAGGTTGTATGCGAAGCGGTTGAGCCGTGTCTGCCTGAAAATGCTGTTTTAGAAGAAAAAAAGCCCGCTAAAAAAACCGTTAAAGGGCTGTTTCTCAGGTTTGATTCGGCAAATTCACCTCAAATCGAATACTGCCGCCGTCTGCTTGCGATTTTTGACGGTAACACTCCGCTTTTCTACTTTTTCAGCGATAAAAAAGAGTACAAGCCCAATCCGATAAAACAGGGAATTGATGTAAACCCCGTCCTTCTCAGAGAACTGAAAAAGATTCTCGGAGACGCAAATGTTATATATAATCCTTAATTTTATCGACCTTCAAATTTTTGAAACAACTTTTTTCGTAAAAAGTGTTTATTTCATTGACATAATCCATCAAAAAGTGTATTATATAGCTTGAATATTTTTCAAGGAGAGTAATTACTATGAAAACTATCGGCGTTTTAACCAGCGGCGGCGACGCACCCGGAATGAATGCTGCCATACGCGCGGTTGTAAGAACAGCTTGTGAAAACGGAATTAAGGTTTTCGGAATAAACAGAGGTTATGCCGGTCTTATTGAAGATGATGTTCGCGAGCTTAATATAAGAAGTGTTTCAGATATCATTCACAGAGGCGGAACAATGCTCTATTCCGCACGCTGCAAGGAATTCAGAGAAGAAGCGGGTATGCAGAAGGCTATCGAAACCTGCAAAAAGCACGGCATTGAGGGCATCGTTGTTATCGGCGGCGATGGCTCTTTCAGAGGCGCCCGTGATCTTTCACTCAGAGGAATTCCCTGCATAGGCGTTCCCGGAACCATTGACAACGACATTGTAAGCTCCGATTACACCATCGGTTACGACACCTGCCTTAACACAATAATGCAGATGGTTGACCGCGTAAGAGATACCGTTGAGTCACACAGCCGCTGTGTTGTTGTTGAAGTTATGGGCAACAGATGCGGTGACCTTACTCTTAATTCAGGCATCGCCGTCGGTGCAACCGCAATAGTTATTCCCGAGATTCATTTTGATATCGAGAAGCATGTTATTGAAAGAATAAGAAGAACCCAGAAAACCGACAAAAAGCATTTTATCGTTATGGTTGCCGAGGGCATCGGCGGCGTTGAAGAACTTGCACGCAAAATTGAGAAAGAGTGCGGTGTTGAATCAAGAGCTGTTATTCTCGGTCATGTTCAGAGAGGCGGCTCGCCGACAGTACGCGACAGAGTTGTCGCAAGCCAGATGGGTTACAAAGCCGTTCAGCTTCTTATGGGTGGTATCGGTAACAGAGTAGTTGTTCAAAAAGACGATCATATCGTTGACTTTGACATTTATGAAGCTCTCAATATGGAGCGCTCCGTTAACACAGAGTTATATAAGATAGCCCACGAAATTTCAATCTGAGGTATCAAATGATTTCAAGTGAATTTTTAACACTTCGCCAAAAAATAATTGAAAAAGATTTTTCATCTCTTAATAATATGCAAAAAGAAGCGGTCCTTTCAACAGAGGGACCGCTTTTGGTGCTTGCAGGCGCAGGAAGCGGCAAAACGACCGTTCTTGTTAACCGAATAGCAAACATAATAAAATACGGCAAAGCCTATTACAGCAAAGCCTGCGACTACGAGCCAACCGAAACACAGCTTGCTCTCATGAGAGCGGCCGCCTGCGGTGAAGCAGGCGATTTATTTGATATTGAGCACCTGCTCAAGGTTGACGCGGCAAAGCCGTGGGAAATTCTTGCCATCACTTTTACAAATAAGGCGGCAGGAGAGCTGAAAGACAGGCTTGAACGGGTTTTAGGCGAGCAAGCGCGCGATATCTGGGCAAGCACATTTCATTCGTCGTGCGTCAGAATACTCAGAAGAAATGCAGACCGCATAGGGTATTCTTCAAACTTTACGATTTATGATACCGATGACAGCAAACGAGTTATAAAAGACTGTCTAAAACAGCTCGGCTTCAGCGATAATATTCTTAATCCCAAAAGCGTACTTTCTTCAATAAGCAGCGCAAAAGATATGCTTTTATCTCCTCAGGAATACATTAAAGAAAACTATACGGATATCAGAAAGCGTAACATCGGCTCAATCTATGAGGCTTACCAAAACAGGCTCAAAGCCGCTGACGCTATGGATTTTGACGATATAATAGTAAATACTGTCAGACTGCTTCAAAACAATCCCGATGTGCTTGAATATTATCAGAGAAAATTCAAGTATATTATGGTTGACGAGTATCAGGATACAAACCATATGCAGTATTTGCTGACCTCGCTTCTCGCAGGCGGTTACGGCAATATCTGCGTTGTCGGTGATGATGACCAGAGTATATATAAATTCAGAGGAGCTACCATTGAGAATATTCTCAGCTTTGAGCACCAGTATAAAAACGCAAAGGTTATCCGCCTTGAACAGAACTACCGCTCAACTCAGAATATTCTCGATGCCGCAAACAAAATCATTTCTCACAACATAAACCGCAAAGGTAAAAGTCTTTGGACGGACAACGGCAGGGGAGAACCAATAGTTTATCACACCGCCGACTCTGACCGTGACGAGGGCATTTACGTTGCCGATAAAGTGCTTGAAGGCATAAAAAAAGGCAGAAAATTCAGCGACTTTGCCGTGCTTTACAGAATGAACTCACAGTCAAACCTTGTTGAGCAGGCATTTGTCAGAATGGGTATTCCTTACCGGCTTATCGGCGGTCATAAGTTTTATGACAGAAAAGAAATCAAAGACGCTCTTGCCTATCTTAGTGTTATTGCAAATCCAAATGACAGCGTAAGGCTTCAGAGAATTATAAATGTTCCCAAAAGGGGAATAGGCGACGCTTCAATCGCATCGGCTCTCGAAATTTCCGAGGGATTGGGCATAGGCTTATTTGATGTTATCAAATCAGCCGACCAGTTCCCGCGTCTGAGCCGCAGTGCAAAGAAGATGGTTGAATTCGCTCAAATGATGGACGAATTCATTAACAATGCCGAAACGCTTGAGCTTTCGGAGCTGTTTAAAGAAGTAATGAATGTATCCGGTTATGTTTCTTCTCTTTCACTTGAACCCGAAACAAAAGAAGACCGTCTGGCAAACCTTGACGAGCTGTCAAACAACCTATTGCGTTTCTCACAGGAAAATGAAGACGCAACTCTCAATGATTTCTTGCAGGAAGTTGCTCTTATGACCGATATTGACAATTATAATTCAGAATCCGAAACGGTAGTTTTAATGACGGTTCACTCTGCAAAGGGTCTTGAATTCCCCGTTGTTTTTCTTGTTGGTTTGGAAGAATCTATTTTTCCATCGGAAATGTCATCTGCGGGCGGCGATGATGAAATTGAGGAAGAGCGCAGGCTTGCCTATGTCGCGGTTACCAGAGCGAAAAAGCAGCTATATTTAACTCGTGCAAGGCAGAGAATGCTTTTTGGCTCAACAAGGTTTAATCAGCCCTCACGCTTCATAAAAGAAATACCTGATGACTTGCTTGAAATAACGGGTGAAACTGTTTCAAGCTTCTCGTATATGCCTTCGCAGAGCAAAAAAAGTGCACCCTCAGTTACTCGCGGGTTTACATCTTCCGCTCAATCTTTCCCTGCAACGGAAAAGTGCACCACTGTTTTCAATGTAGGTGATACGGTGGTTCACAAAACATACGGAGACGGAATTGTTCTGAGCGCAAAACCAATGGGCAATGACACCTTACTTGAAATTGCCTTTACCGCCGCAGGAACAAAGAAAATTATGGCTAACTACTCCAAGATTGAAAAGGTATAATTTTAATTTAAAATCAGGCATAGTATGCACGGTTGCGAGCACACTATGCCTGATATCTTTATGCTGAAACTATAAACATAAAAAACGGGACTTGCTCATATAATTTAGCAAAAAGCTTAGGGAGGTAAAAATGAGCAGGTCAAAATATAATTACAGAGTATATAACGGAAAAGTTATTAAAAAAGCCCTTGAAAATTCAAGAATATATTTCTTAACTGCCTTCTTTTCCATAGGAATAATAATAGGAGCAACGGCAATTAACAACGATTTTGAAGTAACCGAAAAGCTTTCTGCGGTAATTGATTCATTCATTGTTTTAAGATGCGGGCAGGGGATTTTATATAATTTTTGCAACTCCCTGACAATAAATTCTCTTTTTATTGTTGCAAACCTGTTTTTCGGTTTTTCGCTTATCGGATATCCGTTTATAATGTGGCTGCCGTTTCTTCGCGGTATGGGAATCGGTATGGTCAGCGGTTATCTTTATTCGGTGTATAAGCTGACAGGGCTCGGTTACAGCGTTCTCATTATATATCCCGGTGCTGTTGTCGCTACATTTTCGTTTATTCTTGCCTGCAACGCGAGTTGTGAATATTCAAAAAACGCATATGCAAAATCTATCAGGGGCAGGGGGCAGTTTGAAAAAGACGAAACGGGAGTTTTCGTTATGAAACAACTTGTCTTAATGGGAATAAGTGCTGTTTCAGCGCTTATAGACGCCCTGACCGCCGCCGCTTTTTCAAGATTCTTTGAGATTTGACGGGTCATTGAGCGGATTGGAATCAAGAGCATCCTTAACCTGCTGATTATGAATATGAGTATAAATCTCGGTTGTGGAAAGATTCTCATGTCCAAGAATTTCTTTGAGCTGCAGGGGATCAACACTACCGTATTGATACATAAGAGTTGCCGCAGTGTGGCGAAGCTTATGGGTCGAAAATCCCTGACCTGCAAGTCCGATTTTTTCAAGTGCCCGTTCAACTGTTTTTTGAACGCTTTGGCGGCTTATTCGCTGTTTTCGGCTACTAAGAAAAAGAGCATCTCTGTCCTTAACGCCGTCAGCCGGTCTGACTGCAAGATAAGATGAAATCGCCTTAACGCAGGCATTGTTAAGATAAACAATTCTTTCTTTATTACCCTTGCCGAGAACTCTAAGCGTATTCTCATCGGAAATATCAGATATATTTATACCTACTAATTCAGACAAACGCAGACCGCAATTAAGAAAAAGGGTCAAAATACAGTAATCCCTTTCCTTGAATTTACCGTCCACGCTATTCAGCAGCTCAACACTTTGCTCAAGTGTCAAATATTTCGGAAGACCTCTTTTGGTTTGAGGTGATTCAAGATAAGCTATTAAATTTTTTTCAATCTTACCGTTAACTTCAAGATATCTGTAAAAGCGTTTGATTGCAACAGCTTTTCTCGCACGGGCGTTACTGTCATTCTTTCGTTCATTTCGGCAGTAGGTTAAAAAGGCATATGCATCATCAAGTGTAACGCCGTAAATAACATCATTCGGCAAATCGGAAATATTTATTTCATCAAAGGGTACACTTTTATCGCAAAGACCGCGGCTTCGAGCAATAAACCTAAAAAACAGCCGCAAATCCGAACCGTATTCCAAAACGGTAAGCTGTGATTTGTTTTTAACACCCGAAAGATAATTCAAATACTGCCTGAGAGGCTCAGGCAAGGTTACAATTTCTTCTTGTCTCATTTATCCATCACGCTGCCATTAAAAATTTTATTCTGAGAAAAGGCGGTAGGGACAAGCCTTTGTGCCATTTTCTATTAATTATATTTTAAATGCTTCCCATAAAAAAGTCAATACTAATTATACAAAATGTAAATTTTGTATAATTAAGGGGAGGGTTTAACAGAAAATAATGGTTATGTAGCTATTCTTCACACAGCGGTATAATTCCACCTATATCATCGAGTCTGCCGCGTTTCAGCTCAATACATTCAATATGATTGCGTTGCAAGCAGTCCAATATAAGGTTATAATCTGTGTGGCTTTCAAGCTCACCGTTAAAAGCAATTTTATATTTATCGATTTTGCCGCAGCATCCGCCGATAAATCCGTAATCATATCCATTCAATCGAATGGAGCCTTTTGAAATGAACAAAACATCATTCAGAAATTTTCCGGCGGCTGTAAAGACGGATTTATCATCGGTTATAATTGTGTTTTCATTTATAACGCAAATCGAACACCGGGCATATCCTTGATTAACCGCGATAACCGCTAAACCTGTTTCAGCGGCAAATTCCAGAATTTCGGGAGCAACAGTTTTAGGATTGCATATTAGCTTATCACCAATCAGCGTGCAGTTTAAGCGCACATCCTCGGGATACTTATTTCCGAGCGGATACTTAATTTTTCTAAATTCAAAAAATTTTTCATTCTCCCCTTTGAACAAATGTTCACGCGGGGTTAAAATTGATTTTCCGCCTAAATGGAGAAGCTGCAAATCTGCATGCGCTTGAACGGGAACGGGCAAATCAGAGCATCGATTAACATTAATTGTTTTAATTCCCATCGAGTTCAAATTAACAATAGCGTCATGAGCTTCTGCATTTATTGCGGCAAGCACTACCCTGCCCTCGGGTAAATTCGGTTTTTCAATATGTTTCATAATTACACAGCCGCATTGAAGGCTTCATTTACTGTCCTGACGCCGATTATTTCTATATTTCCTTTAAATCCTTCAGACATCGTTTTTAAGTTATATTTAGGTATTATACACCTTTTAAAGCCAAGCCGCTCAGCTTCTCTTACTCGCTGCTCACAGCACGAAACCGCTCTCAGTTCACCGCCGAGACCTATCTCGCCGACCGCAAGCGTGTCATCTCTTATCGGCGTATCTTTAAGGCTTGATATAAGCGAAAGAGCAATCGACAAATCTGTTGCAGGCTCGTCAAGCCTTAATCCGCCTACAACATTGATATATGCATCGCAGTTGCTGAAGAAATATCCTGACCGTTTTTCAAGAACGGCAAGCAGCATTGACATACGGTTATAATCAAAGCCTGTTGACATTCTTCTGGCGTTACCGTAATTTGACGGTGCAACAAGCCCCTGAACTTCGGCAAGAATAGGCCTTGAACCCTCCATAACGCACGCAATGCAGGTTCCCGATGTGTTTTTAGGCTTGCCCGAAATAAGCATAAGCGACGGATTTGGCACTTCTGCCAAGCCCTTGTCGAGCATTTCAAATACTCCGATTTCATTTGTTGAGCCGTATCTGTTTTTAACCGCTCTGAGCATCCTATATGAAAGATGACGCTCACCTTCAAAATATAAAACACAGTCAACAATGTGCTCCAAGACCTTTGGTCCGGCAATATTTCCGTCTTTATTGACATGGCCAACAATAATAATAGGTATTCCAAGACCTTTTGCACATTGCAAATACAGATTTGTTGACTCTCTGACCTGGGTTATGCTTCCGGCAGATGAGCTGATTTCCGAAACGGACATTGTTTGGATTGAATCAACAATAACCAAATCGGGTTTTGTGGACTTAATATATTCAACTATACTCTCAACATCTGTTTGGCACATTATATAAAGATTTTCGGTTGAAACTCCGAGCCTGTTTGCGCGAAGTTTTATCTGCCTTGCGGATTCTTCGCCCGAAACATATAAAATCCGTGCGCTTTTGCCTATATGTTCACAGATTTGAAGCAGAATTGTTGATTTTCCTATTCCCGGATCACCACTCAAAAGCACAAGTGAACCCTTAACAATTCCGCCGCCGAGAACCCGATCAAGCTCAGACATACCTGTCTTCATTCTTATTTCATCGTCGGCACTAATCTCATTTATTGTTTGAGCAAAAACCGATTTTGTGGCAAGCTTCACAGCCTTTTGCTGAGGGGTACGCAGATCTTCCTCCATGGTGTTCCATTCACTGCATCCCGGGCAGCAACCGAACCACTTTGCGCTTTCATATCCGCACTGACTGCAAATATACATTGTTTTTGTTTTACCTGCCATCTTGTTTTTCCTCCGTTGATTTGAAATAATCCACTATTCCGAGCGCAATAAGAAACGCAAGCTTGCGTTGATATTCCTCATCTTTGAGCTTTTCGGCTTCCGGCTTATTTGATAAAAACCCGCATTCAACCATTACTGCAGGAATTTGTGCGTGGTACAAAAGGTAAATATCAGTTCCGCTCGGCTTAATTTCACGGGTATTATCAGGCTGTAAATAAGAAATAACAGGCAACCTTATACTGTCAGCCAAAGCGCGGGAACACGGATTATTTTTTGAATAGAAAACCTGTGTACCGCTGTATTTTGAATTTGAAAAATGATTTTGATGAATACTGACAAAAATTGCATCCTCGGTTTTTTCCATAAGCGCTAACCTGTTTTTAATGTCAGATACTTTTTTCTGTCTGATGGTCTTTGCACTTTCATCGTGTATTGAAATATCCTCATTTCTTACCATAACGGTTTTAACTCCCATTGAAATAAGGATTTCATTAAGTTTCTTTGCAATTTGAAGATTTAAGTCTTTTTCGAGTGTTCCGTCGTCCGCGCTTGTTCCGCCGTCAGGACCTCCGTGACCGGCATCAATAATGACCGTTTGAAAACCGAGACTGTCGGAAACGGCGTCAACGGCGGCATTTTTAGTAACAAACCGTGTACCGACTGCGAGAAATGCAAAAATTGAAAACAGCGATACAGACAGAATAAACTTAATTTTTATCTTTTCGGGCGCTATAATTTTCATAAACTCACTCCGCATTCATCTTTTGTAAATGATATGCGGTTATTTTTATGTTTTTTACCGAAAACGGAAAAATTTATTATTCCGACAATCAAAATTTGCTGTTGCGCCTGAAGTCGATATAATCCTGAAGAATAAAAACTGCAGCAACCTGATCAACAGCAGCCTTTCTCTTTTTTCCTCGTGTATTTGTAGCATTCAATGCGTTGTGTGCGCTGACGGTCGAAAGACGCTCATCTCTTAAAACAGTTTCTATTCCCGAAGCCTGCTTGAGCGCATCGGCAAACTCCCGGCATTTTATTGCCCTCTCCCCTATCGATGAGTCCATATTTTTCGGAAAACCGACAACAAACTGCTCAACCTTATATTTTTCCGCCAAAGATTTTATTTCATCAATCAACAAATCTCTGCTTCTTTGCGTTATTGAGCACACAGGAGAAGCGAGCATTTCAAATTTATCGCAAACCGCAATTCCGGTCCTCACATCGCCGTAGTCAACAGCCATAATAATCAACTAAATCATTCCCTGCATTTTAAAAACTGCGGAGTTTGCAGAAAAACAAACTCCGCATATTTTTATATTTATACTATAAAACTATCTTTCGCCGATGATTTCATCGAGGATATTTGAAAGATTATCGGCAATTCCGTCCACAACATTGCTGACTGCCTCACCGATGCTGTTATCATTTTTTGATGATGACTGGCAGCTTGTGCACACCGAAGGCATTGATGTTATTTTGTACCAGCCCATTCCTGTTGAATAACAGTTTGAACCCGCAAGCTTACCCGTAACTCGGCAATACCGTTTTTGAACGGTTCCGCTGCTCTTAGGGAATTCCTTCGCTTCAAGACCCTTATGGATTTTATCAAAAACAGTCATAAATATCTTGCCGCCAGGGTTAACCGAAACACCGAGGGACTCGGGTTTATCAAATCCAACCCAAACAGCCGCAACATAATAGGGCGTTCCAGCGCAGAACCAACGGTCTTTGTCGCTGCTGGTAGTTCCCGTTTTCGCCATGATCTGGAACTTGCGGACATTCGATGCCGTTCCGTAATAGCTGGTATCGACCGTCTGCAACAATTCACACATAATATCGGAAGTTTCTTCCGATATTGCTCTTTCAAACTTGGGCTGCTCGTTGCTCAGCAATATCTGAGTGCCCTGGCTGTTTGTTACTTTATAATAAGAATAAGGCTTATAATAAAGTCCGCCGTTTCCGAAAGTTGCATATGCCGCAGCCATTTCAACGGTTGTTGTGCCGTTGGTCAAAGCGCCTGTTGCAAGCGGAGAAAGAGTTCTGTCTTCCTTTTCATCAAGCTTTGAAAGATGAAATCTGTCTCTGATAAATTCAAATGAATTATCTATTCCGACATCATAGTTGATTATTCTGGCGGGAACAGTGTTCAACGACTTTTGAATTGCATATTCAATCGTTACATTATTTCCCGAGCCGAGAGTTTTATCAACATTGTGCGGCCAGAGCTTGCCGTTGATAGGAATTGCATAATCCTTAACCTTACTCGAATAATTGTAGATATTCATTTCAATAGCCGGTGCATAGGTAGCAAGGGGCTTAATCGTTGAACCCGGCTGTCTGAATGAATTGGCTGCGCGGTTCAAACCGAGCTTTCCTGACTTTTCACCCGCTTCACCGACGATCGCAACCACTCTGCCCTGATAATCCATTATCGTCATCGCTGACTGAACGAGTTTACCGTCTTTGCTTTTCAGATCCGGGAAAGATTTACGGTTAACATACACATCCTCAAGGGTTTCCTGAATATCAAGATCGACTGCTGCATATATTTTAAGTCCGCCGTAAAGTATCTTATCCTTAGCCTGCTGTTTAGAATATCCGTATTCTTCCATCAGGTCGTTTTGAACGCACTGCCTTACATAATCAACGTAGAAGCTGTTTATCTGCTCCTCATTCTCTTTTTTAACCTGAGTTTCATCAACCTTGGGAACATAATCTTCGCTGTTTGTAAAAATAAGCTTATAGTTTATCGCTTGATTGTATTCCTCTTCCGTCAATGCACCGTTCTCTTTCATTTCGTCAAGACAGTATACCTGACGCTCTCTGTTTTTATCGGGATTAATCAGAGGATTATATTTAGTCGGAGCCTTGGTTATTGACACCAAAACCGCACATTCGGCGGCGTTCAGCTCGCTGATATCTTTGCCGAAATACTTTTCGCTCGCTGTTTTAACTCCGTAGCATCCGCTTCCGAGATAAAGAGTGTTAAGATATGCTTCAAGAATAGTATCTTTATCGTAGTTTTCTTCAAGATTAAGCGCTGAAAGGATTTCATAGAATTTTCTGACAACCGTTACTTCTTTGTTATTTGTCAGGTTCTTTATAAGCTGCTGAGTTATTGTTGAACCGCCTTGACCGAGGTTTTGAGGCTTTACAATAACACCGATGGTTCTTATCCAGTCAACGCCGTGATGCTTCTCAAATCTTGTGTCTTCCAAAGCAATAACGGCATCTTTGATATAGGGCGACATATCGTCGAGATCAACCCAAACGCGGTCTTCCTCACCGTGAAGTCTTGCAATTTCCACGGTATTTCCGCTTTTGTCATATGCATAAATGAAAGAGGTCTGGTTTTGATTGGCTTTGTATTCATCAAGATTGACAACAATATCACCGTTAACATAAAGAACAACATTTATGAGAACATACGATACAACAACCAAAACCGTAAGAACACAGGTGCTCAAAAATCCAAAAAGAACAACTGCCGCTTTGCTCGGTTTCTTTTTCTTATTTGATTTTTTGGGAGTTTTGTTATTCCTGCTTTTCTGCTCGGGCTTTCGGGCGGAATTTGAATTAAAATCGTTCATAGCGCTCAAGCCTCCTTTGATAAAATCCTATAAAAATAATAAATCATAATGTTTATGTTTGTATTAAAAAATTATTAAGAATTGAGAGAATCAAGCATTTCTCTTATCTCGGAAAGCTTTTCTTTAAGTTCTTTTTCTTTTATGCCGTCATCAAAACGCGAATTAGCAGAGGGTTCTCGGATTTCTTCCGATAAATCAGAGGTCTCAGAAAAACCAAATCCGTTATCAATCCGTTTAAGCTGATTTTCAATTCTGTCTAACCTTGAATTAAAAGAATTTTCAGTCCTTTTGAAGAGAAAAAACAAATCATCTTTCAGCTTTTTGTTCTCTTCTTCCAGCTTTTTTATTTGCATTTCGGATTTCTCGTATGCCGAAGACAGATTGACACATTTTTCAAGCAGACAGCTGATATAAAAATCGGTTTGCTCTATATTATATCCCTCAATGCAAACATCAAGTTTAGGAGGATTCATTGGATCACCCTTTATTTAAGTTTATCTCTGAATTTGATTTGATTAACCGTAAATCCGCACAGAACAAGGAGAAGCCAAACAGGAAGTAAACCAATAAGCAAAATTAGAGCGATTATCAGAATTGCAGGTCCCTTTCTGCTCTTTTTTACGGTCGGTTTCCGTTTTTGCCATTCAAGCTTTTCCACCTTCTCATCATTTTGAGCCAAGAAAGGATAAATCTTTAAATTTGCTGTATAAGAATCGATTTTTCCGTTATATAACAACGGCTCAACAAGCTCGCTGAGGCTTGAAGAAACCTTTGTTATTTTTTTCAAATCAATCGGAAGTATTCTTAAAACGCTGTCTAAAACGCTCAAGAGACCCATAGTTATCTTATATATCGGCGTTTCAGGCGGATATTTGCTTTCGCCTCCGAAAAGATTTAAAACAAGCTCTGAAATTATATCAACAACTTTTATATCTTTAATCTCAGCATAGTCTGACGGCTTTAATCCTGTTTCGCGCTTAGTCCATTTTGCAACCGTGCCGACTTTAAGAGAATTCAGGAGCTTGAAAATCGGCTTAATTATCCAACCGATTTTGTATATAAGCTTTGGCTTAATGCTTATAGCACTTGCCATATATGCCAGCTTGTCTATATCTTCACCTGCCGTTTTTATCATTCCTCTGATAACTCCGATAAGCTGCTCTTCAAGCACGGGGCGAAGCTCTCTTCCATCTCTTCTAAACGATTCAGGAGTATCAACATAATCTGTTGTAACCGCCACACTACCGTTTTCCGGGTCAACCGTAACGCTTCTCATGGCACCGGGATAGCCGATGGGTGAAGCAGTACATATATCATAAAGCACATTTCCTTTTTCGCTTTGATATGCCGATATGTTATGAATATGTGTGTGCCCCGTAAACATTATCTGAATTCCGATATCTGCAAGCTGCCCAATACGGGTTGAATAATCGCCGAGCATATCTCCCCTGCCGATTATCTCATAAATCGGCGACGGAGCAATGAGCGGATGATGAGTCATCGCAATTATTGTTTGATTATCTTCTCTTGCTTCCTTTGCCCTGTCACATATCCATTGAAAACATTCATCTGAAAAGCCGCTCTTTCCGTTGCGGTTTGTATCATCATTAAGGGCAAAGAGCCTGTATCCGTCGCACAGTTGAACGATGTATGACATACTTTCTCTGTGAACCGAAATAGCCTGGTCGGGACCAAACTCACGATACATATCAAACAGCAATTCACGCGTTGCGGCAGGAGTTTGGAGCTTATTGTCACCATCGTAAGCGTCTGCAACACCGCCGTTTCTGAAATCATGAGTTGCAGTTATGACAAAAACCCTTTTTCCTTTGGCTGCAAGCTCGCGAAGCATTTCAATTATCTCTTTATGAGAATTAAGTTCACCGTTATTGGTGATATCTCCGCTGATGAGAACTATGTCACTTCTGTTGTCACGCGCAATCTGCTCAAACGCAGATTTAAGCACTTCACCGCTTTCAGCAAGAAGCTTTTGACTTTTTGAATTTGCTGTATCATAAGCTTTGCCGCTTATTCCGTTTTCAGGCGAATAATAGTGAATATCCGTAATAACTGTTAAAGTCAAAGGAGAACGGCTCATTATTTATCATTCCTTTTTGCAATTTCAACTAAGTTTTTGTAGCTTATTGCCATTGAATCTCTTGGGTCAATGTCGCAGGTATCCTGCTCAATGACAATATATTTAACCCCTGTTTCTTTACATTTATTGTAGATTGCGTCAAGGTTAAGATTGCCTGTTCCTATTTCGGCAAATTTCGGAGTATTGTCAACAATACGGTAGTCTTTAAAATGGCAAACTTTCATTCTGCCTGAAATCTTTCTGATGTAATCGCAGGGATTAACGCCGCCGTACTGGAACCAATAAGTGTCGCCGATAAAGCCGAACTCTTCAGGCTTTGTATCCTCAATGAGCATATCAAAAATCCGTCTTCCGTTTTCAAGCTTGGCAAATTCAAATGAATGATTGTGATATGCAAACTGCAAACCGTTTTCGTGCATTCTTTTTCCTATATCCGAAGTTATTTTTATAAACTCCTTGATTCCGTCAACACTGCCTCTGAATTTATCGGGCATTGAACCTATTCCGAGCGTGTCACAGCCCATCATTTTATGTTCCTTCATAACAGAATCAAGGTCATTAAGCATCCTGTCAAACGAAGTGTGGGTAACGCAGACATCCATATTGTATTTCTCAACCAGATAAGCAACCTTATCGGCAGGAATAGGACCAATTCCTGAAATCTGAATAACATTTATTCCTATGCTGTTAAGATATTTAAATGTTGCTTCGCAGTCTTCATAAGTTTTGATATAATCACGCAATGTGTAAAGCTGTGCGCCGAGTTTTATTGAAGGCATAATCTCACCCCAAAGTTATATTTATTATATTATATATCTTTTTATATTAAGTTTCAAGTTTAATATTGATAAATAAGCGATTAAAGTTAAATTTTTCATCATTTTAAGCTTTATTCGGAATATAATTTTATGGAATGAGGTGTTTTAATGCTTGGTATTATTGTTGATATTATATCCCGCGGATTTCTCTTTTTTGCTCTGCACTTAAAAGGAAACGGCTCTTTTCCGCCAGCTTTGAGTGCAAAAGAAGAAAAAGAGTATTGGAAAAAATATAAAAACGGAGATATGCAAGCCAAAAACATAATAATAGAACATAACCTGCGTCTTGTGGCACACATAATTAAAAAATATTATTCAAATTCATCCGAACAGGACGACTTGATATCTATCGGAACAATCGGACTTATTAAAGCTGTAAACACCTTTGATGATTCAAAGGGAATAAAGCTTGCAACCTACGCTTCAAAGTGCATTGAAAACGAGGTTCTGATGTACTTCAGAAGCCGAAAAAAGACAGCGCAGGACATATCAATTAACGAGCCTATCGACTCTGACAGCGAGGGTAATCCGCTTACACTTATGGATATAATAAGCGTTGATGACACAATCGCAGATGAGATTAATGACAAAATAATGGCAAAAAAACTATATGAGTATATCGAAGAACTTGATGATGAAAGAGAAAAGACAATAATCGTTTTGAGATACGGGCTTTACGGAACTATTCCTTTAACGCAGAAACAGATAGCAAAAAAACTTGATATTTCTCGCTCATATGTCAGCAGAATTGAAAAAAAAGTAATCGAAAAGCTGAGAAAAAGGTTTGAAGAAAGAACAAAAGAGCCGCTCAAAACAGAGCAGCTCTCTTAAATCAAATGTTAATCATTTAAGGAAAAGAACAACCAATGTAGAAACAAGTGAAAGTATGAAGAAAACAACAGCAAGAACCTTTGTTATCTTAACCAACTTTTGCTCAATGGTTCTGCCCTTGCTCTTTCCGAGAAAGGTTTCAGCACCGCCCGCGATTGCGCCTGAAAGACCTGCTGAGCGACCTTCCTGAAGCAGAACGATTGCAACAAGAGCGAGAGATGTAAGAATAAGAACGATACCTAATACGATTTCATACCACTGCATAGGTAAATAACCTCCAGAAATTATTGTACTTATGGATTTTAACACATATCCGCGTTAAATGCAAGATGTTTTCACAATTTATTTTAAAAATATTTTATATTTTTTGCCATACTTCCGAATAATACCTTGTGTATAAAAGAAAAATGTATTATAATCATATCAGGCGGTGAAAATATGCTTGAAATAATACATAATGTGGAGCATTCCAAGGAAGGTACATATTACACAATCCCCTTTGCTGTGCCTGACGGTGTTGAAAAAATAACTGTTTCTTATGAATATCAGCGCGGTACAAAAGGACTTATGGGTGATTTACATCCTACAAATGTTATCGACATCGGTCTTGCTGACGAAAAAGGCAGGTTTCTCGGCTGGTCAGGAAGTGCACACAGCAAAATATCCGTTGGAGAATTCAGCTCGTCAAACGGTTATCTTTGCGAAAAAATCAATCCCGGTGAGTGGAAAATAATCATCGGCGCTTACCATGTATTAGAAACCGGAGTTCAGGTGAAATACTCCGTTGATTTTGAAATGAAATCCGAAAAGCTTTTGCTCGGTGATTTACACATTCATTCCGATGCGTCCGACGGAAAATTCGACACATATACGCTTGGCAAGATGGCTCGAAAAGCCGGGCTTGATTTTATCGGTATTGCAAATCACAATAATTTTGCCGAAAACTTTTGCTTGCCTCACCAAGACGGCTTGACTTTTATAAAAGCAGTTGAATGGACTCATTATAAAGGACATATGAACTTCTTCGGTGTAAATGCTCCTTTTGAAAACTCCTTTATTGCAAACAGCAGAGATGAAATGCATAAAATAATCTCAGATGCCCGCTCAATGGGAGCTGTTATTTCCGTCAATCACCCAAAATGCCGTTTCTGCCCGTACTTATGGGAGGATGAAAGCGCTTTTGATATGATGGAAATATGGAACGGACCCATGCGCCCATCAAATCTCGACGCGGTTAAATGGTGGACGGAGCTTTTAAGAGCAGGCAGAAAAATACCGATTGTCGGCGGAAGCGATTATCACAGGCCTCGCTCACTTGCAAGGCTGGCAAATCCCGTAACTGCTGTTCTTTCGCCCTCGAAATCGGCTGATGACATTCTGAACTCAATTAAAAACGGGCGTTCCTTTGTTACAAACGGAGTTGACGGACCAAAGCTCTATGTAAGATACGGTGAAGCAACTTTTGGAGAAACAGTACGCAGAGGCAGTGCCGAAAAGCTCATAATTACCGCAGAAAACCTCGGAAACGCCGAAATAATAATCGTTAATGACGGCGGAGAAGAAAAGGCGGTCAGAAAAAACGGCGAAAAATCCGTTTTTGAAGTCGATCCCGGTAATTCAAGCTTTATATATGCAAAAGCTATTAAAGGCAAAGGAAAGCTCAGGCGAATTTGTGCCATTACAAATCCGATTTATTTTGAATAATCAGCGTAAAAAACGGCTGCTACCCAAAAGGTAACAGCCGTTAATCTGTTTTCTGATGATTACATCATGCTTGCAACTTCTGCTGCAAAATTGTCTTCTTTCTTCTCAATGCCTTCGCCCTTGGCAAGACGGACAAAGCCTGTAACCTTAATGTCAGCTCCGATTGTCTTAGCAACCTGTGCAACATATCCGCCAACCGAGCCTTCAAAGAGGTCTGAACGGACAAAGGGTTGCTCAAGAAGGCAGATTTCTTTGATTTGCTTCTTAATACGACCTTCAACAGCGCCGGCAAAAATCTTGTCGTTTACGAATTCATCTTTGCCTGCTACTGCAAGTTCTGCAAGAGTTGCAATAGCCTCTTTTGAGAGGAAGTTGAAGAGGAAGTTATTGTTCTTCTGCTCCTCATAAGCAGCAATGTCTTCATCGCTCCAAAGCTTCTCACTGCAAGCCTTTTCTAAAAGCTTTCTGAGGATGGGCTTGGGAAGTGATTCGGGCTTATTCAATGAGCTGTCGATTGTGATAGACTTCATCTTTGCAAGCTCGTCAGCTGAAATATCGTATTTGCTCAGATATTCGGGGCTCATTGCTGCAACCTGCATAGCAATATTCTTACCCATTGCAACAAACTCAGCGTTATCGGCTGCATTGGTTTCAAAGCTTACGAGAACGCCTACCGAACCGCCGCCGTGGATATATGAAACAGTTGTTCCCTCAACAAGAACAAAACGGCGAAGCTTGAGGTTTTCACGAATTTTAAGGAAGAGTTCCTGAATTGCATCTGCAACGGAAACCGAACCGTCGGAAATTGTTGTTGCAAGAAGAGCGTCAAGGTCAGCGGGCTTCTTTTCAACAACTGTCTTTGCAATCTGATTTGCAAGAGCCTTGAATTCTGCGCCGTTACCAACAAAGTCGGTTTCGCAGTTAAGTTCAACAAGAGCGGAAGCGTTGCCGTCAGAGTAAAGACCGATAACACCTTCGGCAGCAACTCTGCTTGCCTTTTTAGCTGCGGTTGCAAGACCTTTTTCACGAAGGATTTCTATTGCCTTGTCCATATCGCCGTCAGCTTCAACAAGTGCTTTTTTGCAGTCCATCATGCCGACATTTGTTTTCTCTCTGAGAGCCTGAACATCTTTAGCTGTAAATGCTGCCATTATATTATTCCTCCTCTGTTACTTCTTCAGCAGCTGCCTCGGGAGCACTCTGCTCGCCCTGTCTGCCCTCGATTACTGCGTCAGCCATTGCGCCTGCAATGAGCTTAACGGCACGGATTGCATCGTCGTTGCCGGGGATTACATAATCAACCTCATCGGGATCACAGTTTGTGTCAACAATGGCAACGATGGGGATACCGAGCTTCTTTGCTTCAAGAACAGCGATTCTTTCTTTGCGGGGGTCAACTATAAACATAGCTGCGGGCTGCTTTCTCATTTCGGTAATGCCGCCCATGAACTTTTCAAGCTTTTCAATTTCAAGATTAAGCTTTGTAACTTCCTTTTTGGGAAGAAGATCAAATGTGCCGTCAGCTTCCATGGTCTTGAGCTGAGCAAGTCTCTTGATTCTCTTCTGAATGGTGTTGAAGTTTGTAAGCATACCGCCGAGCCAACGAGCGTTTACATAAGGCATACCGCAACGGATTGCTTCTTCCTTAACAGAATCCTGAGCCTGCTTCTTTGTGCCGACAAAAAGGATTTCTCCGCCGTCTGCCGCGATGTCACGAACAAACATATAAGCTTCTTCGAGCTTCTTAACGGTCTTCTGAAGGTCGATGATGTAGATACCGTTACGCTCTGTGAAGATGTATTCCGCCATCTTGGGGTTCCATCTTCTGGTCTGGTGTCCGAAATGGACGCCCGCTTCGAGTAATTGCTTCATTGATACTACTGACATGATTTTTCCTCCTAAGTTTATTTGTATCTTTTCGTGTCAGATACGAACCGCCGCAAAGCCTGATATTAAAACGGTTTTTAACGCCGCACTATTAATAAAAATAGCTTTGCGTGTGATTTGCGTTGGCATTATATCACAACATTTGCAAAAAAGCAAGTAAAATTTTAAAAAACTAATAATATTTTTATATGAATAGCGAAATTATTCAAAAAAGTGCGCCGATTTTTCAATCGGCGCGCAAATAATTATTCTCTGTGCCACTTAACGCCCTGAGCAGTATCTTCAAGAACAATGCCCATGGCTTTGAGCTCATCACGGATTCTGTCCGCCTCTGCCCAATTCTTTGCTTTTCTTGCCTGAGTTCTTGCTTCAATCATGGCGTCGATATCAGCGTCAAGAGCTTCAGTTTTACGGTTGTAAACAAGACCGAGAACTCCCGTCAGCTCATCAAAAATCTTTGCGGCATATTCCGCCGTCGCCTTAGACTGACTTTTTCCGATAACAAGAGTGTTAATATCTCTGACAAGCTCAAAAACCGCAGCTATACCGTCTGCCGTGTTTAGGTCATCATCCATTGCCTCAACAAACTGTGCAACTCGTTTGTCAAGCTGTGTTTTTACGCTCTCGGAAAGCTCACCGTCAGGCGCATTATTAATTTCAAAATCAATACTGTCACGGCAGGTATATAACCTTGAAAGCGACGCTTTGCACTGCTCGATTATATCAACGCTGTAATTTATCGGGCTTCTGTATGAAGATGATATCATAAGATATCTTATCGGCTCATATCCGTATTTCTCCGCAACATCTCTGACGGTAAAGAAATTGCCGAGGGATTTTGACATCTTAACATTATCAACATTAATATAGCCGTTATGCATCCAATAATTAGCAAACGGTTTGCCTGTGAAGCACTCGCTCTGAGCAATTTCATTTTCGTGATGCGGGAAAATAAGATCCTGACCGCCGCAATGAATATCAATGCTTTCTCCGAGATATCTGCAAACCATAGCGGAGCATTCAATATGCCAACCGGGTCTGCCCTTGCCCCAGGGAGACTCCCAATAAGGCTCGCCGGGCTTTGCCGACTTCCAAAGCACAAAATCCATGGGGTCTTTTTTAATATCGCCGACCATTATTCTTGCTCCGGCTTCAAGTTCTTCAAGAGGCTGGTGAGAAAGCTTGCCGTATTCATTAAAGGTTTTGGGGCTGAAATAAACATCGCCGTCAACCTCATAGGCATGACCGTTATCAATAAGACCCTGAACAATTTCGATAATCTTATCAACATTTTCCGTTGCTTTGGGATGAACCGTAGCAGGTCTGAAATTCAAGCCTTCGGCATCTTTCCAAAACTCCTTGATATATTTTTCGGAAATCTCGGTAAAGGTTGAGCCTTCCTCGTTGGCACGCTTTATAATTTTATCGTCAATGTCGGTAAAATTCTGAACAAAGGTAACTTTATATCCTCTGTATTCAAGATATCTTCTCAAAACATCAAAAACGCAAATCGGTCTTGCGTTACCGATATGGATATAGTTATAAACCGTGGGGCCGCAGGCATAAATCTTAACTTCGCCCTCTTTTATGGGCTTGAATTCTTCTTTTTCTCTTGTCAGAGTGTTGAAAATTTTCATTTATTTTTCCTCCTGTTTGAGCTGAGTTTTAAGTTCCTCAATTTGACTTTCGAGCCTTGCTATTTCCTGAGCAACGGGGTCGGGAATGTGGACCTGATCAAGATCGTTAACTCTTACACCGTCGCGTTTTACAACATGGGCGGGAACGCCGACTGCCGTTGAATTAGGCGGAATGTCGTTCAAAACGACGGCGCCTGCCGCAATCCTCGTATTATCACCAATATTCAAAGGGCCAAGAATTTTTGCACCCGCTCCTATCATAACATTATTGCCTATGGTAGGATGCCTTTTTCCCGTATCCTTACCCGTTCCGCCGAGAGTTACCCCCTGATATATGGTTACATCATCGCCGATGACAGCCGTCTCGCCGATAACCACTCCCGTTCCGTGGTCAATAAAAAATCTTTTGCCGATAGTAACAGCCGGATGTATTTCGATTCCCGTTTTTTTTGAAGCTCTTTGCGACACCCAACGGGCTGCAAAAAACATCTTTTTTTTATAAAGCTTATTTGCGGTTCTGTGAAGCCTGATTGCTTTAAGACCGGGATACAGAAGAAGAATTTCGATTGCAGAGCGCGCCGCGGGATCGCGGTCTTTAACGCAGGCAATATCCTCCCTCAACTGATTGAACAATAAAATCACATCCTTCGGTTAGTGTGAAAAAGCATTAAAAAACTCCGCAGTCAAAAAAGACTACGGAGGCGTAAATACGCGGTTCCACTCCTGTTTATAACTTTAGGTGATTAAACCGGGCTTTAACGCAGCCAAAACGCACAGAGATACTGCAAATTTCCCCCTGTGTGCCGGCGGGTGCATTTCACCGAGCGTGCATAAGAAGCATTTTCAGCTGCTTGCTTCCTCTCTGATATGCATTAAAACGGCTACTCTCCCGACGATCGCATTTTTCAGTATTTTTACTGTATTATATGTTGTTTATTTGGAAAAGTCAATTACTTTTTTGCCGTCAACAATATATTTTGCTCCTGAAATCACCGTAAGAACGGCGGTAATCCAAAGAAGTATATTTGAAATCAGTGAGAATTTCTCAAAATCAAGGGAATAGATTTCAACGAAATGTATTCCGACCATAATTATTATCGAGAAAATCATTTGGCTTGCAGTTTTCAGCTTTCCCCAGATACCGGCAGCAATAACAACACCCTGAGCCGATGCAACAAGGCGAAAAGATGTTACAAGAAATTCTCTTGAAAGAACTATCATAACTATCCAGATATTGCATAAGTCCAGCCGCATAAAAGCGAGAAGTGCCGCCGTTGTAAGCATTTTATCGGCAACAGGGTCGCAAAGCTTTCCGAAAGTTGTTACAAGATTGTTTTTTCTTGCAATTTTTCCGTCAAGGAAATCTGTTACGGACGCTGCAATAAATATCAGCGCTGCAACCAAATAATGATATTTAAAATTTAAAACCATTGCCGCAAGAAAAAACGGCGTTAAAATAATTCTTGCTACCGTAAGTTTGTTAGGTAAATTCATTTTGCCTCCTTATCCGTTGAGATCCTTGCCTATAAGGTCATAATCGTTAACCCCGATAATAACCACATCTGCAAAGTCTCCAGGCTCATAATTCTTGTTTGATGTGAAAGAAACCGTTCCGTCAATTTCGGGAGCGTCCATATATGTTCTTCCGCTGTAACTGTCAGTATATCCGTCGTAATCCTCAACAAGCACACGATATGTTTTGCCTATTCTGTCGCGGTTTTTGAGTGTTACGATTTCAAGCTGATCCTGCATTATTATTTCACCGCGGCGAAGCTTAACATCCTCGTCAACAGTATTTTCCATGTTGAACGCGGGAGTCCCTTCCTGCGGCGAAAAAGCAAAACAGCCTAAGCGGTCAAACTCAATTTCGTTAACAAATTCCGCAAGGTTTTCAAATTCTTTTTCGCCCTCTCCTGGAAATCCGACTATAAATGTTGTTCTTATAACTGCATCGGGAAGCGCGGAACGGATTTTAGCTATAACCTCGCGCAGAAATGCGCTGTCTCCTCGCCTGTTCATGGCTTTTAAAATTCCGTCATCGGCATGCTGAAGCGGCAAATCAATGTAAGGCAAAACCTTTGGCCGGCGGGCTATAGTTTCCAACAACTCATCGGTTATTTTATCGGGATAACAATAAAGCATTCTAATCCATTCAATTCCGTCGATTTCGCACAAGGCGTCAAGCAATTCGGGCAAACGGAGCTTACCGTAAAGATCCGAACCGTAATTGGTTGTATCCTGCGCAATAAGGATAAGTTCTTTTGTCCCTGCGGCGGCAAGCTGCTTTGCTTCGTCAATAACAGTTTCAAATTCTACGCTTCGGTAATCCCCTCTTATTGACGGAATCGAGCAGTAGGTACATCTGTTTGAGCATCCGTCGGCGATTTTAAGATAAGACCAATATTCGGGCGTTGTCAGCAGTCTTTCACCTGTCAGAGGAAGCTGATCGCTGCCCGGCATTTCAAACAGCTTTTCACCGTTTATAACTCTTTTAACAATGTCGGCAATATTTCCATTTGCTCCGATGCCGACAACGGCGTCAACCTCCGGCATTTCATCAAATATCTCTTTCTTATATCGCTGAGCAAGACAGCCCGTAACTATTATCTTTCCGACCGTTCCGTCGGCTTTGAGCTGAGCCATATCAAGGATATTTTCTATTGCTTCCTGCTTTGCCGCATCAATAAAACCGCAGGTGTTGACAATAACCGCATCCGCGCCGTCATAGCAATCGGTAATTTCAAATTCATTTTTATCAAGCTGTGCGAGCATTCGCTCCGCGTCAACCTGATTTTTAGGACATCCGAGCGATATCATTCCTATCTTATACATTCTCGAAATCCTCCGTTTCAACTTCAATTCGGCGCAGAGCGCTGTTAATATCAGACCATCTGTATCCAAGGCGCTGCAAAGCCGCAACGGTTCTTTTTATTCCCTTTTCGTCTGAAAGGCTTCGGGAATACTTACCGTTCAATAAATCTATAATACGCAAAATCGGATCAAAGTCAAGACTTTCACAAACTTTATCGGCAATTTCTCTTGAAATTCCTTTTTGAATAAGAGCAGATTTAACGCCGCGCACACTCATTCCCTTGCGCTCAAGAAGACTTTCGGCAAGCGACTGAGCATAGCGTTCATCATCTATGTAACCCAGCTCTTCAAGGCGGTCGACAGCCAAAATCGCATAATCGGATTTATGTCCCTTGCGAACAAGCTTTCCGACGAGTTCTCTTTTGCTTTGGTCGTGATAGGAAAGCAATCGCAAGCCCGCCAGAAAAGCACAGCGCGAGCCGACGGCTTCAAGAAAAGCCGCCAGCTCTGCTTCATCATCAATATTTTCAACCGATTTGTAAGGGCTTGAAAACCAATATTCCGCGTCAACCGTAAAAGAATATTCGCCGTCGCACAAAATGTGAATTTTATTCTGTTTTCCGCGATTTGCCGTAATTTTCATATATTATTCGTCATCATCGACAACTATATCAAGCTTTGCTCTTGCGCTTGCTTTTGTTGTCGGCTCCGGAGCGGGAGGTGCAGGCATGGCAGGCCTTGCCGCCCTTTTAACCTTGGCAGATTCAGCCGCTTCTTTCATTGCTTCACTAATCTTTTTCTCGATTTCATCGGCAAGCTCGGGAGAATTTGACAAAACTTCTCTGACATTATCCCTGCCCTGACCGAGACGCATATCGCCGTATGAGAACCAAGCTCCGCTCTTTTGAATTATGTTATATTTTACGCCGAGGTCAACCATTTCACCCTCTTTTGAAATCCCTCTGCCATAAAGGATATCAAACTCCGCATCCTTAAACGGAGGAGCAACCTTATTCTTGACAATCTTGCACTTTGTGCGGTTGCCGACTATTTCGTTACCCGGGCCTTTAAGGGCTTCAACACGGCGAACATCAATTCTCATGGTTGCATAGAATTTAAGCGCTCTGCCGCCCGTAGTAACCTCGGGATTGCCGTAAACCACGCCGACCTTTTCACGGAGCTGATTTATAAATATAATAATTGTATTTGACTTTGCTACCGCACCCGCGATTTTACGGAGTGCCTGCGACATAAGCCTTGCGTGTGCTCCGACATGGGAATCACCCATTTCTCCTTCAATTTCAGAGCGGGGAACAAGAGCCGCAACCGAGTCGATAACAACTACATCAAGCGCGCCGGAACGGACGAGTGCCTCCGCAATTTCAAGCGCCTGCTCGCCGTTATCCGGCTGAGAAACAAGAAGAGCGTCAACATCAACGCCGAGATTCGCGGCATATCCCGGATCAAGAGCATGCTCGGCGTCAATAAAAGCCGCCTCTCCGCCGTTTTTTTGTGCCTGGGCAATAACGGTGAGTGCAAGGGTGGTTTTACCCGATGATTCGGGACCGTATATTTCTATTATTCTACCTCTGGGCAGACCACCGATGCCTGTTGCCGAATCGAGAGCTATCGAACCGGTTGAAACAGCTTCAATATTCATGCCCGTATTTTCACCGAGCCTCATTATCGTTCCTTTTCCGTAAGCTTTTTCAATTTGGGCAAGCGCGGTTTCAAGAGCTTTCTTTTTATCTGCCATTTGTCAAACCTCCAACAAAAATATATCAAACAAATGTTCTATGAGCATTGTATAACATTTTTCAAAAAAATGCAATAGGTTATTTAAAATATTTTTGAATTTGCTCAATATTTTATAACTTTGATAAAAAACTTTAAAAAAAGTCTTGCAATTTGCCAAGAAACCTGTTAATATATCATCTGTTAATGACTAAAAAGGAGGTGTGACACATGGCAAAGTGCGATTTCTGCGGTAAGGATGTGTCATTCGGCATTAAGGTTTCCCATTCACACAGGCGTTCAAACAGAACATGGAAGCCCAATGTTAAGAGAGTTAAGGCTGTTGTTAACGGAACTCCCAAGAGAGTTTACGCTTGCACTCGCTGCCTTCGCTCCGGTAAGGTTACAAGAGCCGTTTGATTTTAAACGCATGATTGAGAGACTGCTCAAAGCAGTCTCTTTTTCTTTCTCTGTAAAAAGTCGTGTTTTGTTGCTTTTGCCGATTGGCTTGTGGTAACGCAATCAGCAGAACACAACCGATTGTGATATATTACATTATTGTATAGAACATTGACAAACCGACTGTTTTTTGAAAAAATCTGTTTCATTTCTCGCTGAAATTGTGTATAATTAATCCAAAAGTTGACGAAAGTGAAGAGAAAAGATGAGTTATTCGGTGAACCCAAGCGTTTTCAAATCAATATTTGCCGTTCCGACCGATATAGTCGATAAGCATATTCGCCTTGCAAACGAGCATCAGCTGAAGGTTCTGCTTTGGATTTTGAGAAATTCTCCGGACGAGCCGGATATAAAAAAAATGTGTTCGGATTTAAAAATCGACATTGGCGACGCTGGCGATTATCTCCAATATTGGGTTTTGACGGGCGTGATTTCAGAATCAGGCACACCTGCTGACAATAAAAAAAGCGACAGTTGTTCATCTGAAAAACCTGAAAAAACATATCAAATAAAGCAGTCGGACCTGAAACCCGATCTTCCCGCTCCCGCAGCTTCAAAGCCTTCAAGCGCCGAAATTGCGGCAAGAATAGATGAATCACCCGATATCGGATATCTATTTAATGAAGCTCAGCGAAAGCTCGGCAAAACAATAGGATATGATGGTCAATGCACTCTGCTTTTGCTCCACGACCATTACGGACTGCCCGTTGAAGTTTTGTTTATGCTGATTGATTACTGCGTATCAATCGGCAAAACAAACTACAGCTATCTTGAAGCGGTCGGCAGGGATTGGGGAAACAGAGAGATTGACACTCTTGACAAAGCGGCGGAGCAGATATCGGCTTTGAGAAAAGCAAATTCTCTCTGGATTGATTTTTCAAAGGCTGTCGGAATTTCAAATCCCCGTCCTACCACCAAGCAATCGGAATATCTCAGGCGTTGGAGCACAGAATGGGGCTTCGGCATTGATATGATTATTCTGGCGTATGAAGAAATGGCAAACCACACCGGAAAACTCAGCTTTGCATACATTGAAAAAGTTTTGATGAACTGGAAAAATCTCGGCTACAAAACTCCCACCGAGGTTGAGAGCGGTAAAGAGGAGCAAAAAAGCAAAAAGCCGTCAGCAAGCGGCGAAAAATCATCATCCGCCTCATATGATCTCGGAGAATTCAAAGAACGCTCACTTCACGGCGAGCTGAAGTATGAAAGGAAGAAAAAGAAATGAGTTACAGCAAGGCTGCTCTGTCAAAAGCAACCCGTATTCTTGAAAGCAGGCGCGCCAAAGCGCAGCGCACACAGCTTGCAAGGCATCTTGAGGTCACCGAAAAAATCCCCGCGGTTTCGGAATACGAGGCTCAGCTTTCCGCAACGGGTCTTGCGGTGGTTAAAGCTATAGGTATGGGAAGCAATGCGGAAGAATACATAAAGCAACTTTCCGAGCTTAATCTTTCCGTTCAAAGCGGAATTAAAAAGCTTCTTAAAGAAAACGGCTTTCCCGAGGACTATCTTGAAGTTCCCTACACCTGCAAAAAATGTATGGATACCGGCTTTGTGGACGGATTTGCCTGCGAATGCAGAAAAGAACTTTTAAATCAGATTTCAAAAGACGAGCTTTCGGCAGTTTCGCCAATTCAGAATTGCCGATTTGATAATTTCAGCCTTGAATACTATCCGAAGCCCGTTGACGAACAGCTCGGGATTTCTCCGCAAAAGCGAATGGGTGAAATTCTCGAATACTGCAAATGCTATGCGGAGGATTTTGACAGCGAATCCGAAAGCCTTTATATGCACGGTGCAACGGGTCTCGGCAAAACGCATCTCTCGCTTGCCATTGCAAATACAGTTGCCGAAAAAGGATACAGGGTTATTTATGACTCGGCGCAGAATTTGTTTTCATCACTCGAAAGAGAAAAATTCAGCTACGGCAATTCATATGAGCGCGAAGCGGAAATACTTGAATGCGACCTTCTGATAATTGACGACCTCGGCTCTGAATTTTCAACAGCCTTTACTACTGCCGCAATGTATAACATTGTCAACACAAGGCTCAACAGAGGAAAGCCCGTTATTATCAGCACAAATCTCACTGAAACCGAGCTTGAAGCAAAATACACCCAAAGAATTACATCAAGAATAATCGGAAATTATGTATCCCTGCTGTTCCTCGGCAGAGATATAAGGCAGTTAAAAAAGCTTTGATAAGGAGAATATAATGGATATCATTCAGCAATTAACAACACAATTCGGTCTTCAAAGATGGCAGGTTGAAAACACCGTCAAGCTCATCGACGAGGGAAATACAATTCCTTTTATTGCGCGATACAGAAAAGAAGCTCACGGCACTCTTGATGATCAGGTTATCAGGGAACTTTCGGAAAAGCTTGAATATCTCAGAAACCTTGAAAAAAGGCGCGAAGAGGTTCGCTCTCTTATTGAAGCTCAGGAAAAGCTGACGGATGAAATCTCGGCTTCTCTTGACGCCGCATCCACCCTCGCGGAAATTGAGGATATTTACCGACCGTTCAGACCGAAAAGGAAAACAAGAGCCTCTGTTGCCAAAGAAAAAGGACTTGAGCCTCTTGCCGATATGATTTATGAGCAAAAGCCCGACTCCCCCGCTCCGCTCGAGCTTGCGGAAGGCTTTATTGATGCTGAAAAAGGCGTCGAAACCGCTCAGGACGCTCTAAAAGGTGCGCTCGACATAATTGCCGAAAACATTTCGGACGATGCGGATATAAGGCGCAGACTCAGAAATCTTTTCAGCGTTATCGGAGTTGTTACGGTTTCCGCCGTTGACAAAGACGCTGACAGCGTTTATACAATGTATTATGATTACTCCGAGCCGGTTAACAAAATTGCCGGTCACAGAGTTCTGGCTATTGACCGCGGAGAAAAAGAGAAATTTCTCAAAGTCAGCGTAACTCTTGACGCAGTAAAGGCGGCAAATGTTATAACCGGAGCAACGCTCAATCCCAACGGTTCCCCCTGCACCGAGGCTGTGCGCGAAGCCGGAGAGGATGCATACACAAGGCTTATTTATCCGTCCATAGAGCGTGAAATCAGAAATATGCTCACGGAAAATGCCGCCACAAACGCAATTAAAGTCTTTGCTTTAAACACAAAGGAGCTTTTGCTTGCTCCTCCTGTCAAGGGAAAGGTTGTTATCGGCCTTGACCCGGGTTACAGAACAGGCTGTAAGGTAGCGGTTGTAGGTAAAACGGGAAAGGTTTTGGATACGGGCGTTATTTATGTTACTCACTCCGACGCTCAGCGAAATCAGGCAAAAGAGCTTATTAAGAAACTTATTAAAAAGCATAATGTTGACTGCATATCAATAGGCAACGGAACCGCTTCAAAAGAAACGGAAATTTTTGCGGCGGAGGTTCTTCGTGAAATCGACGCAGAGGTTTCATATATGGTTGTCAGTGAAGCGGGAGCTTCGGTTTATTCTGCCTCAAAGCTTGCGGCACAGGAATTTCCGCAGTATGATGTTTCTCTCAGAAGCGCCGTTTCAATCGCACGCCGTTTGCAGGACCCGCTTGCGGAGCTTGTTAAAATCGACCCGAAAGCAATCGGAGTCGGTCAGTATCAACATGATATGCCGCCCAAAGAGCTTGACGCGGCTCTCGACGGAGTTATTGAGGATGCAGTTAACTCGGTCGGCGTTGACCTTAACACCGCTTCCGCACCCTTGCTGTCAAGAGTTTCGGGCATTAATGCTTCGGTAGCGAAAAATATTGTTGATTACCGCGATGAAAACGGCGAGTTCAAAGAACGCTCGCAGCTCAAAAAGGTTCCGAAGCTTGGCGCAAAGGCTTTTGAGCAATGTGCAGGCTTTTTGAGAGTTCCCGAAAGTAAAAACATACTTGATAATACCGGCGTTCATCCCGAAAGCTACGCCGCCGCCAAAGATTTGCTCAAATTATGCGGGTATTCGGAAAAAGATATAGGAACTCAAACGATAGCAAATATTTCCGCCGAAATTCAGCTTTTCGGTGAAGAAAAAGCCGCAGAAAAGCTTGGTATAGGCGTTCCGACGCTTAAAGATATTATAAAAGAGCTTATACGCCCGGCGCGTGACCCTCGTGACGAACTGCCGCCTCCCATGCTCAGAACAGATGTTATGGATATTAAAGATCTCGTTCCCGGAATGGAGCTTAAAGGCACGGTAAGAAATGTTACGGATTTCGGCGCTTTTGTTGATATCGGAGTTCATCAGGACGGACTTGTACATATTTCACAGATAACAAACAAATATATAAAGCATCCGTCAGAGGTTCTCAAGGTCGGGCAAATAGTTACCGTTTGGGTAATTTCGGTTGAAGCGGGCAAAAAGAGAATTTCTCTTACAATGAAAAAACCAAAATCACAGGAGAACAGTTAAAGTGGCAGACAAATTCAGGCAAGATTTAACTCAGGGCAGCGTCGGGAAGCAATTAATTAGATTTTCGGTTCCCTTTTTGCTTTCCAATCTTCTTCAAGCATTCTATTCAGTTGCCGATATGATAATCGTTGGCAGATTTTGCGGGACGCACGGCATAACGGGCGTTAATATCGGCAGCCAGATAAACATTCTCGTTACGGGCGCGGCTTTCGGCCTCGCAGTCGGCGGCACCGTGCTGATTGCTCAGTACGGCGGAGCAAAAAAATTTGATGAGCAGAGAAAAACGGTCGGAACTCTTGTTTCGCTTTATATGCTGCTCAGCATAGTCTGCACGGCAGTTATGCTTTTGGTTCAGAATTTTCTGCTTGATCTTCTCAGAACCCCGCAGGTGGCTTACATTGAAACAGCCAACTACTATAAAATATGTATGAGCGGACTTATATTTATGTTTGCTTATAATGTTATCAGCGCCGTTCTGAGAGGTATGGGCGATTCCAAAAGACCTCTGTATTTTGTAATAATTGCAACCGTGGCAAATATTATCGGCGATATTATCCTTGTCGGGCCTTTTAAATTGGGCGCGGCGGGAGCAGCATATGCAACCGTGGCAGCTCAGGCATTGAGCGTTTTGCTCTCTTTGATATATTTGGCAAAAAATAGCTTTTTCAGCGGTTATTCGATTAATGATTTTAAAATCAATAAAGACAAAACAAAAATGCTGTTAAAGCTTGGGCTTCCGTCCTCCGTTCAGCAGCTTGTTGTTTCATTTTCATTTCTCTCACTCACGGCTCTTGTAAACTCACTGCCGAATTCAGACATAGCTTCGGCTTGCCAAGGCATCGGCGGCAAGGTTAATTCATTTGCCATTCTTCCCGCTCTCGCAATGAGCAGCGCGGTTTCTTCAATGGCTGGTCAGAATATCGGTGCGGGCGACACCGAAAGAGCAAAGAAAACAACTCTGACCGGAATAGGAATTTCTTTTGCAATTTCGCTTGTCGTTTTTGCGATTGTGGAAATATTCCCGCAACCGATTATTTCTCTTTTTGACACTAATCCCGAAGTTATAAGGATTGGCACCTAATATATGAGATATATCGCGCTTGACTATCTTTTTGTGCCGTTTGTATTCTGCATTAACGGGCTTGCAATCGGCGCAGGATACTCAAATTTTGCGCTTTTTAACGCATTTTTCAGTTCAATTCTTTTCAGAGTTCCGCTCGCTTATTTGATTGTAAAATTCACAAATCTCGGTTTTAACGGCATAGGTCTTGCCATTGGTATTGCCTCCGTTTCATCTTTAATTATCGGATTTATTTATTTTGCGAGAGGTTCTTGGAAGAAGCCTAAAATAAAGCTTTAATATTGTTGACAAGCACAGATTTATGTGTTAAAATCTTTATGTAATTTAAAGGTTTTTTGTGACTGACGGATTTATGCAGAGCACTGCAAAGGAGCAAAAAATCTGTTTTATGCCGACCGTCTGGGCAGTCTTATCCGAAAAGGATAGGGCTGCCCTTTAATTTTTGGAAAGGATGAAAATTATGAGCATTTACAAAACCTCAACTATCGGCGAAATTATCAAAGACAATTCCTATGTAGGCAGAGGAATCATTATCGGGAAATCCCGCAGCGGTGAAAAAGCCGTTACAGCTTATTTCATCATGGGCAGAAGCGAAAACAGCAGAAACAGAGTTTTTATTAAGCAGGGTGACGAGGTAATTATCCATCCTTTTGACGCATCAAAGGTTGAGGATCCTTCACTCATAATTTACTCCCCCGTCAGAGCCGTAAAAAGCAGCCTGATTGTTACTAACGGCGATCAGACCGACACTATATATGATTTCATAAATGACGGCAAAACCTTTGAGCAGGCTCTTGAAACAAGAGAGTTTGAGCCTGACAAGCCGAATTTCACTCCGAGAATCAGCGGTATTCTCAATTTCAACGGCAACGAATTTGATTATAAGCTGAGCATTCTCAAGAGCGCGGACGAAAACGGCTCCGCCTGCAACAGATACACTTTCAATTACTCTCCTCTTAACGGTCTCGGCCATTTCATTCACACATATAATTGTGACGGAAATCCCATTCCCACCTTTACGGGCGAACCCGAAAGAGTTGAAATACCCGATGATATCGACGAATTCACCGATGATATCTGGAATAATCTCAACGAGCAAAACAAAATCTCGCTTTATGTCAGATATATTGACCTTGAAAGCGGAGAATACTGCGACAGAATGATAAATAAAAACAAATAAGGAGAAGTCAAAATGAAAGAATTTGAACTCAAATACGGCTGCAACCCCAATCAGAAGCCCGCAAAAATCTATATGAACGACGGCACGGAGCTTCCTATTGAAATTCTCAGCGGCAGACCCGGTTATATCAATTTTCTTGACGCTTTCAACAGCTGGCAGCTTGTAAAAGAGCTTAAAGAAGCTCTCGGAATGCCTGCTGCAACTTCTTTCAAGCATGTCAGCCCGACATCTGCGGCAGTCGGTATCAAAATGAGCGAAAAGCTCAAAAAAGCCTGCTTTGTTGACGATATCGAGGGACTTGACGATTCTCCCCTTGCAACCGCTTACGCAAGAGCCAGAGGAACTGACAGAATGAGCTCCTTCGGCGATTGGATTGCTCTCTCGGACATTTGCGACGTTACAACTGCAAAGCTTATAAAGCGTGAGGTTTCCGACGGCGTTATTGCTCCCGGCTACGAGCCCGAGGCTCTTGAAATTCTTAAAAGCAAGAGAAAGGGCAATTACAACATTGTTAAGATTGACCCGAATTATGTTCCCAATCCCATTGAAACAAAGCAGGTTTACGGCATAACCTTTGAGCAGGGCAGAAACAATTTTGAAATCAATAACGAGCTTCTTGCAAACATTGTTACCGAGAACAAAGCAATGTCCGACAGCGCAAAGCGCGACCTTATAATCTCGCTCATCACTCTCAAATACACTCAGTCCAATTCCGTTTGCTACGCAGTTGACGGACAGGCAATCGGTGTCGGCGCAGGTCAGCAGTCAAGAATCCATTGCACACGCCTTGCAGGAAACAAAGCGGATATCTGGCACCTCAGACAGCACGAAAAGGTTCTCAATCTTCCTTTCCTTGATACAGTCGGCAGACCCGACAGGGACAACACGATTGATATTTATATTTCAGACGATTATGAAGATGTTCTTGCCGACGGAGTTTGGCAGACCCTGTTCTCCGAAAAGCCCGAGCCTTTCACAAAAGCGGAGCAGAAGGCATATCTTTCAACAATCAAGGGTGTTGCTCTCGGAAGTGACGCATTCTTCCCCTTTGGCGACAATATCGACAGAGCTTCAAAGAGCGGCGTAACCTATATTGCAGAGCCGGGCGGCTCAATCAGAGATGACAATGTTATTGAAGCCTGCAACAAATACGGTATGGTTATGTGCTTTACAGGCATGAGACTTTTCCATCATTAACAGAAAATCCCGCGTAATTGGCGGAGGTCATAATACAGTATTGAATACACCCGTAGAATTCTAAATTTCTTCGGGTGTTTCTTATGCAGATTGTAGAATTTTTTACATTTTTCTGATATACTTTGTTTAGTGGAAGAACACAATAAATTGAAAGTTCTGGAGGCAGAGAATATGATGATGTTTTTTAAATTAAGAAATATCTAAGTACATAGAACTGTTTTAAATAGTTTTATGTACTTACAAAATACAAAAAACTATTTAATAATGGAGATTTTGTAATGATATTTCAAGATAATGTAATCAAAGAGTACTTAAAAAATGTTTATTTCATAACCGGAACACCTTGTGGCGGAAAGACAACGATCTCACGAGAGTTGGCGAAGCGACATAATTTCTTGGTTTATGATATTGATGAGCAGTTTGCAAATCATCAAAAGATTTCAAATGCTCGGTTTCAACCGTCAATGAACAAGGTCTTTAAAGATGCAGATGAGTTTTTTGGGCGTACAGTAGAGGAATATGAAAAATGGTTGATTGAAAACACAAGAGAGCAATTAGATTTTGTATTATTGGATTTGGTTCGCCTTTCGCAAAATCAAATCGTATTGTGCGACTGCCTTTTGACAATGGAACAAGCTAAACAACTCACAGATGCTTCCAGAGTAGTCTTTTTAATAAAAGAACCCTCCAACATCGTTGATGATTACTGTAATCGCCCGGACCATCAGGATTTTAACAACTTTATAAATAGTTCTTCTGAGCCTGAGAAAGCAAAGGCAGTATTTAATGAAACTTTGGAAAGTCTTAATAAAAGCCACTATAAAGCTATCAAGGATAGTGACTATTATTGGGTTGAAAGAACTCCCAAAAGTACAGTTGAAGAAACGGTAAGGGAAGTGGAGCGACACTTTGGATTTTTCAAAGAAGCTTTCCGTATGGAGGATTTTGAGATTAAAAAAGTTGAAAAGGACACGGAATTAGCAGATAGGCTGTTGACGTTTGTTAAGAATTTCTCTTGGGAAGATGTCAAAGAACATACCTTGAAGATGATTCGTAACTGGGAATTTAGTGATTGGGAGACGATGTTCGCGGCAATGGTAGACGGTCAGGTCATAGGAATGGCGTCTATTATGAAAACGGACTATTATCCATTACCAGAGATATTTCCGTGGATATCAAGTGTATTTGTTACGGAAGACTATCGTGGACATAGGATTAGTGAAAAACTAATTGATTTTGCAAATGCATATGCAAAAGAAAACGGGTTTGATAAAACTTTTATTCCGTCAGAACATATAGGCTTGTATGAAAGGTATGGATACCGTTATCTAAAGGATATTGTTAATTATGGAAATGGAACCGACCGATTATATGTTAAAGAATTGAAGTTATAAAAGGAATACGACCGTTGATAAGCAGTTTTGACAAGCCGTTCATCAACGGCAAGCTTTAAAATCGGACATAATTAAACCCTCCGTATTCAAAACCATACGGAGGGTTTAATGTTTTATGACTCCCGCCCTATTCCGCGGGATTTTTTATATTATCAGCTAAGTATTAATCGGTTGCTAAGAGCGGTTGTAGATTTTTTTATTTGCTCCAGCTCCTTATCCTTTCTTTCATTTCGTCTATGCCGAGAATACCGTAGGCAAAGCCTTTTCTTATCAATTCCTCGGGCAGAAATTCATCATATTTTTCAAAAACAGGCACTTCGCCCGGATAAACAAGCTCCATAGGGTCAAGCGGTTCCTTTTCTGCCTCGGCAAGTATTTCAAAAAATTCTTCTTTACTTGCTTTCATTTTAAACTGAATAAAATAAGGTCTTGAAGAATCCATTCCCGAAAGTCCGAGCTTTGCTCCGCACTTGATTTTTAAAAACCTTTCCATTGCAAGGAAAGCATAGCTGCCGAGCCACGGAAACAGACACCACATATCGCCGCCGAGACAAATAAGCGGCTCGGAAACAACACCAGAATTCAAAGCGCTGTGCCGTGCCTGTTCAAGCCTTGCAACGGCGTTTTTCATAAGATAAGGATAGCTTTTTTCTTCGGCAAGAACCTGTCTCATTCTCTCAAGCACTTTTGTGTTGATGTCACCGGGACACTCACCGAAATAAGCGGGAACCTTGCCCTTGACCTGCTCGCAATAAACAAGGCGTCTTTTATGGTCAATTTCTTCTACCGTCCAAACATGACCCGCAAGGGCTATTTTTTCTCCTACGGGAGGCGGCAAAACAATCGTTCCGAGCTCCTGCGAACCCCAACGAACAGTATATTCTTCATTTTCCTTGAAAACGGCATAGAATTTAAATGAATTAATCTGCCTTTCACCCGCAATGCCGACAATCAATCCGCCCTCCTCGGTGCGCTGAATCTGGTCGGTTTCTATCAGATGTTTCAGCATTATTCTGAAATCGTCTTTTGTTATTCGATGAAAATAATTCAGAGTCAGCACCTTTGAGGCAAGTGCGGCAGGCGTCATTTCTCCGCTTGAAGCAAGTGTGCTCATGGTCTGATGATAAAGCAGACTGAACGGCAGGCGGTCAAGCTTCGGCGGCTCAACCCATCTTTCCTCCAAATAGAGCTGTACAAGCGCTATACCCTGCAAAAGCTTCCAAGGAACGGTGGTCGGCAATAAAGCACGCGGCTCCGGCAGTTCCTCGCGCATTACAAACCACATTTCGGGCGGCAAATCGCGTCTGCCTGTTCTGCCCATTCGCTGTAAAAATGATGAAACCATAAACGGAGCGTCAATCTGGAAAGCTCTTTCAAGCCTGCCGATGTCAATTCCCAATTCAAGAGTAGCTGTTGTTACGGTGGTTTTATACTGCTCCTCATCTTTCATAACCGCTTCCGCTGTTTCGCGGTAAGAGGCCGAAAGATTGCCGTGATGAATAAGGAACCTGTCAGGCTCATGCTTCGCCTCGCAGTATTGCCTTAAAGTTGTTGTAACCGCTTCGCATTCTTCGCGTGAATTTACGAAAACAAGGCATTTTTTACCTCTTGTATGCTCAAAAATATAGCCGATTCCCGGGTCGGCGTTCTCTGGCGCAACATCGGTTGCCGCTTCAAGCTCGGGAAGTGCGCCGTCAACCTGCTTATCCTGCGACGACTGCGGGCCTTGAACATAAAAATGCTCCATTGACAGCCGCCACTTAACGCCTTTTGACTCGATTTTGGGTATTATAACTCCCCTGCCCGTTCCGCTTACAAGAAACTTGCCCGTGCTCTCCAAATCGCCTATCGTTGCGGAAAGACCGATTCTGCGCGGATTAACGCCTGCAAGCCTTGAAAGCCTTTCGATTAAACAAAGCGTCTGCCCTCCTCGGTCGCCACGCATAAGTGAATGAACCTCGTCTATCACTATGAAACGCAAATCACCGAAAAGCTTGGGAATATATGCATGCTTATGGAGTAGCAAAGCTTCAAGAGATTCGGGAGTTATCTGAAGAATTCCGGACGGATTCTTCAAAAGCTTATTCTTATGCGACTGAGCAACATCTCCGTGCCAATGCCAAACGGGTATTTCCGCCTCGGCGCACAGATCGTTAAGGCGCATAAACTGGTCATTTATCAAAGCTTTTAAAGGTCCGATGTATATAGCACCGACCGAGCGCGGAATATCCTCCGAAAACAGCGTTAATATCGGAAAAAATGCCGCTTCCGTTTTGCCCGAAGCCGTTGAAGCGGAAAGCAACACATTTTCATCCGAATTAAAAATAGCATCGCCTGCCGCAACCTGAATTGCTCGCAAAGCTTCCCAATTATTTTTATAGATAAAGTCCTGAACAAACGGCGCATATCTGCTGAAAATATTCATTTTCTCACCCTATATTTCAAACTCTGCAAATTCATCGTCAATATTGCCGCTATCCTCAAGCTGCGTTTTGGCGTACTCAAACTTATCCGAGCCAAGAAGCTGTTCAACATTTATATCCGGATTCTGATAGACAATATTTAACAGCTCAATAAAATCGCGTATAACCTCACGCGGAGTTATATTGACATCTGCTCCTATTCTGCCGAATTCTATCTTTATAAAGCTTACAAGGTCATCGGTTGTTAAGGTTTGCTCATAGTTAAAAAGCTGGGCATGAATATCTGCGAGCTTTTCGATAAGCACAAGCATTTCTTCATAAGTGAGCGGTGAAAGCTTTATAACAGGCGCAAGCATATCCTTTACTTCATCACTGCCGAATCTGCCTTGTGCTAACCTTGAACGCAAAGCTTCATAGCTGTAAACCCCTCGGCGGGTATCTTCAATGCACTGCGGAGTTCCGCTCATAATGATACCGAGATAGCTCGCCTTGCCCTGAAGAGTATCATTATACATAGTCAGAATTTTTTCATAATTATATTGGCGGGTAATGCTGTTCGGTATCTTATAAATATTAACAAGCTCGTCAATTAGAATAACCAAACCGTTATATCCCGCTTTTTTGAGAAAGACGGCAAAGAGCTTGATATATTCATACCAATCATCGTCGCTTATAACTATGTTAACGCCGAGCTCGGCTTTTGCCTCGCTTTTATTCACATATTCGCCGCGAAACCACTTGACAACCTTTGCCTTGCTTTCGTCATCGCCGTTAATATAGGATTTATAATATATAGTGAGAAGCTTTGCAAAATCAAAGCCGTGAACCATTTCGTTGAGCGAGCTTATAACCTCATAGATTTTGCGTTCAACCTCTTTGGAAAAACGAGAGTCGCTGATATCAAGTCCGCTTTCTGCCGCAGCCTCGCTCTGAACTCCGCTTATCCAACGGTCGAGTATAAGCGTAAGAGCGCCGCCCTCGGGTCTCGTTTTTGTGGAGATGTTCCTGATCAGCTCTTTATAGGTTGCAAGTCCCTGCCCTTTTGTTCCCTGAAGCCTGCGCTCGGGAGATAAGTCCGCATCGGCAACAACAAAGTTTCTGTCCATTACATAGTTTCTGATTGTTTGCAGTAAAAAGCTTTTTCCGCTGCCGTATTTGCCGACGATGAAGCGAAAAGAAGCTCCTCCCTGCTCAATGATATCAACATCGTGAAGCAGAGCGTCTATTTCCGTTTCTCTGCCGACAGTTATATAAGGCAATCCTATTCTCGGCACAACGCCGCCTTTAAGCGAATTTATAACAACCGATGCAATTCTTTTTGGTATCTTCATTTTCCGATTATTCCTTTCAGTTCATCAATATAATCCTCAATAAGTTCAGGGTTATCGCCGTTAAAATCAATAACGGTATCGCCGAACAAATCAAAAAGCTTCTCATTAACACAATCAACGATAACGGAAAGCATTATCCCTTTTTTATGAAGGAATCCTTTATAATCTTCGCCATAAAGCATCTTTTGCATAAAAACAAACTCATCATCGCTCAGCTCGGTATTGTTTACGGGCTTTGGCTCGGCGGGTGCTGCAATCTCATCTGTCTCCTCTTCAACAATAAGCTTCTTGCCCGTAATTTCGGACGCGGTTCTTATTCCCTGAAGCTTTGACATATCAATTTCAATTTTAGGGGCTGCGTTTCTTTTCTTTTCTTCAAGATATTCATTGATTTCTTTTCTGATTATGCCAATCAAAACCTTTGCGGTTTTTTCGGGCTTCAAAGCTGACTTAAAGCCATACGCCTCGCGCATTTCGCAGTCAACCGCTTTTACAACAGCTCCGAGCTCACGACTCTTTGATCTGTTGCCGAAAAATCGCTTACACCGCCAGCTTCCGTTTCGGCAAGAATAGCTGCTTATCTTGTTGATTTCAATATCACAGTCGGTATGTCTGCCGTTTTCACAAAAAATTGCAGATGAAAACATATAATACGGTCCGTCGATTATCTTGCCGAAAAGCTTTTCAAAAAGCGTTGTTTTTCTGTTTTTTTCATAATACTCCGTTAGCTTGATTATAACTCTGCAAAGAATTATTTCTGTATCTTCGGGGTTTTCTTTATAAAAGCGCGAATTCAAAATGTTATAAGACGAAAGCGAACACAAAGCATCAAAAAGCTCCGATTGAGCGCATTCTCGGCAATCCACAACGGCAATCAGCGATTTTTCAAAAAAATCATCAGTCAGACCCGAAAGTGCCGAAAAATCAAGACCGTAATAAACGGCAAAATCAACAAGCCAGCGTTTAACATAGTTATCAAGCCTTGCATCAAAGCTGCGGTAAGCCGTCCAAAAATCAAGAAGAGCGTCAAATCCCTCTCGGGGCGAATTAACGCCGATGAGATTAATAAGTTCGTAAACATAGACAAATGCAAATGAAAGAGAAGTTGGCTCAATTTTGCCTTGTCTGACTTTTGTCCGCCACGAAAAATAACCGCGGAGCTGCAAATCGTTCATTGCATTATAATTCGGATAGTAACAGAAGAATTCACCGTGATAATCAAAATCATCTTCAAAATCCTTCATATATTCCCCTTGGCGGCAAAAAATCCATGCGGCGCTTTTGTTATAAGCTTCATGAGAACGGGCAATTTTACGCATTTCGCGGTATTGAGGCGGCAGATAGTTTGCCATTTGCGCGGCGGTCTTTATGATTGGCTCATCTCTGTATACGGAGGATTCAAAATTTTTGCCTGAATTTCTACGGATTTCCGTCATAATTATGTTTATCAATTCCTTTGAATCTGCCAACCAATCACCGCCTTTTTTGATTTCCGTAAATATTATATCAGGTTTTCAGGAATTTTCAACAGTTTTTCGAACATTTGTGCTTTTCTTTTTCAAAAAAGTACCCCGCAAATTTGCGGGGCAAAAATTTCAAGAAATTTATTCAGATTATTATATCGTCAAGTGAACGCTTTGGAACATAGTGCACGCCTTTTTCATCTCTGTAATAGGCTGTACTTCCGTTTTCGGGTAAGTCGGTCAGTTTGACCGTCTCTTTCGGCTTTCCAAGGGCGAGAACAAGGTCTATTGAATATTTTTCAAGGTCAATAGTTAAATCGGATGCAAGCTGTTCCTTGCGTATGCTTCCGAGTATGCAGCCGCCAAGACCCTTTTCAACAGCGCCGAGCATTATCGTCTGAGCGGCTATTCCCTCATCATAGTATTTGCCGCTGCCTATCGAAAGGTCACACATAACAATAATATATGCGGCAGGTCTCTCTCCCTGCGCGGGTCCGCCCCAATCTTTTAACATTCCCGCCCAAGAAAGAGTTTTAAAAACCTTTTCGTTATTTTCACTGTCACAGACAAGCTTGAATTTTAGAGCCTGAGAATTGACGGTTGACGGCGTATTTCTGGCAAGGTCAACAAGCTCTCTGAGCGTTTGATCATCAATTTTTTCTTCTTCATAAAACCGTCTGTAAGAACGGTTTTTCAAAACCAAATCTTTTAACATTTTAGGCACCTCTGTTTCTTGTGGTTTGTGAAAAAATATAAAAATATTATATATCAGCTTATATACTATTTCAACCCCGAGAATATAGCTTTTAGCAAAAAGTTATAAAATACAATAAAATTTTTAAAAATTTCTATAAATTTCTGTGATATTTTCACAATTTTGTGACTACCTGCTCTTGCAATAATTATCTGAATGTTGTATAATATTTAGTATTCATAAGAAATAAACAAATACAGCTTTTCAAATACATTTTTCGTAATATTTTTCAGAGGAGTAAGATACTATGAAAAAACTTATTAGCGTATTGTTGACTTTTCTTCTTTTGCTCGGTTCGGTCATAAGCCTGGTTGCTTCGGCAGCTCTGCAGGCGGAAAATGATATTTCCGCCCGTAAATTTGCCGATGAAATCGGAGCTATGCTGACAGCTGTAAATGAGCAATCTGCAATGCCCGGCAGAGATTCCCCCGATTTTTCAGATGCGGAATTTGCTTTGGCAAGGCTCATAGTTAAGAGCAAAAGCCCCATTGACACGCGTAACTGCACATCGGTTATAAGGGGATGCGATGATTTGTGGGTGCTTCAATTCGGCTCTCCCGATGAAGCATCGGAAGCATTTGACTATTACTCAACGCGTGCGGGAATTGATTTTGTTGAGGCTGATAAAGAGGTTTGCGGCATTTGTTCCGTCAGTTCCGACGGCACGGAAATTGAAGGTGAGTCCGCCGAAGACAGCAAATATCTTTCCTGGGGACCGGAACACATTGGAATTGACCGACTTAATAGCAGCATCCTGTCAAGCGGAGCAGAAATTTCAAAAACAGTAGTTGCTGTTATTGACACCGGCGTTGATCCCGATCACCCGTTTTTTGAGGGCAGAGTTTTGCCCTCAAAAATCAACACAAGTTCAAGCGGCATCCGAAATAACTCAATGGATGACAACGGACACGGCACCGAGGTTGCGGGCATAATTGCAGACTGCACACTTTCAAACATTTATATAAAGCCCTATAAGGTTCTTAACAATCGCGGAAACGGAACTCTCATTTCTGTTGCCGCGGGGATTAATTGCGCCGTTAAAGACGAAGTTGATGTTATCAACATATCCATTGGCTTCGCTGAGGATTCCGAAATACTTAAATCAGCGATAAACGAAGCTCAAAAGAAAGACATTCCCATTGTAGGCGCTGCAGGAAACAGCGGCTCAAATGAGCTTCTTTATCCTGCGTCTTACAGCGATGTTTTGAAGATTGCCGCAGTCAACGAGATGAATGTTATTGCTAATTTCAGCAATTACGGTGACGATATTGATTTTGCAGCTCCGGGCGTTCAAATTAAAACAACTTTCTTGGATAACAGATATGTTACTGTTAAAGGCACCTCATTTGCAGCTCCGTTTGTTGCTTCTGTTGTTGCCGCGCTTATTTCAATTTATCCAAATATGTCTTCGGAGGATATTAAAGACATTCTTATCGAAAACGCCGTTTGGCTAAATGAAATTAACTCCGCTACAAAATGCGGCAACGGTCTTGTTTTTGCCCCGGAATTCAGCGCGGATATCGCATTAACCAAAAGAACCGCCGATCCTGAATTTTCTGAGAGCGGCAGAGTTTATTATGAAGAAATCGATCTTGAAATAAGCTGTGAAACTCCTAATTCCGTTATTTATTATACAACAGACCGAACAGTTCCTTCAAAAACAAATCCAAGCTCGAAAATATATGATGGATCCCCCATTCATCTGTCTCAGGCAACGGTAATATTGGCAGTAGCATACTGTGATAAACACTACCGCTCATCGGTTGCGTCCTTCGAGGCAATAATTGCGCCGGAGGTCAGCGAGGATTTGCTTGAGATTGACGCCAGCGGCAACATAACGGCCTATAAAGGCGAAGCAACCTGCATAACAATTCCCGACTCCGTCAACGGTATAACCGTAAAAGGCGTTGGAAGCGGAGCTTTTGAGGGAAGCGGTTTAACTGAGATACTTTTGCCTGAAAACGTTGAAGAAATCAAAGAAAATGCGTTCAAAAACTGTACAATGCTCAAAACGGTTATTGCACAAAACGCATCAGTAATAGGAGATAACGCTTTCTATAACTGCGTTATGCTGAGAAACCCCATTCTCGGCAAGCTAAATCAAATCGGTAAATATTCTTTTTTTAATGTATGCAGCAAGCAGTATTTACTTACTGAAAGAACATTTTCACTTGAGCTTGAAAATCTTAAAAACATTCCCGAAGGCGCATTTATGAAATCGGCAATTTCGCGCGTAAGCCTCGGCTCAATCGGAAGCATCGGAAAAGACGCGTTTTCCGAATGCTCCGCCCTTGTCGGCATTTATGCAGAAAAAATTGTAAATATGCCAAACGGAGCATTTAAAGGTTGTGTTTCGCTCGATACCGTAGATATTTCGGGACTGACTTATGTTCCCGTAGGAGCTTTCAGCACCTGCACGGAGCTTAAAAAAGTTGTTATACCGAACGCCACATACATTTCTTCAAACGCATTTGAGAACTGCGTTTCGCTGACCGACGTTTCGCTTGACAAAGCAGAAACGGTCTATTCAAACGCTTTCAGCGGCTGTACTGAACTCAGAACGCTTTCGCTGCCCGCAATGACTTCCTTTGAGGAAACGATTTACAGCAGCAGCATTGCACCGTCAATGCCCGAAAATCTCGAAACTTTCAGCGCACCCGGTCTTAAAAAGACCATAACCGATATGTTCAATAAAGCTACTAAGATAACAAACATATATCTTAATTCCGTTGAAGAAATTGCCGAATATACTTTCAGAAATTGCCATAATATTTTTATTCTGAACATTGAAAGCATTGAAAAGCTTAAACCGCTTTCTCTTTCTGATTGTACAATCAGATTTATTGATGCAAAAAATCTGATTTCATCAGATGATATGCCCGATAACAGCGGCATCCTGCTCTCAAATAACTTTATTGAGTCAACCGATACCGCTGAAAACCTGACTGTTTACGGCACTCCCGGCACGTTTGTTGAATACTACTCACAGTATAAAGGCTACAAATTTGTGCCTATTCCCTTCATCGTCAATGAGTTACCGGAATATATTACAGAAAACAGTGAAAGCATTTATATCAGCGCAGTAGGATTTGACCTTAAATATCAATGGTATTGGAATACCGTTAAATCGACCGAGGGCGGAACGCCTATTGACGGCGCAACTTCAAATTCTTACACTTTCACCCAAAGCGATACGGCTCCGTATTATTACTGCGTTATAACTCAGAGTGACCGCAATAATATATCGGTTATTGAAACAAGCATTATTACCAAAGATACAAAGCCTGCCGATTACACGCAATATTTTGCTGCGGTTGAAAAAGCAAACGCAATCGACAGAAGCCGTTACAGCAATATCGTGTTGCTTGATGCAGCGCTGAGCGAGGATGTAAGCGGTAGATATTCCTGCGAGCAATCAATAGTTGACGCACAAACACAGGCAATATTAGATGCCATTGCCGCGCTCAAGTTAAAAACAGCGGAGGCTTTGTCTCTTTATGCTTCAAAAACAGAGCTGAGAATATTTCAGGCTGTAAGAATTGTGGCAGTAGTATCTCCGATAGACGCTATTTACAGCGGTATAGAATGGAGCACAGATAATTCCAAAGTTCTCTTAGTTTCAAAAACGGGAAATGTGCGCTGTATCGGCGACGGAACAGCAAATGTAACGGCAAAAATCGAGAATCCTGACGGAACGGTTGTTACAAACACAATCACAATAGAGTGTGAATTGACAACCATTGAAAAAATAGTCGGCATGCTTTTCAAATTAATTTTCATTATTGCTGCTAAGTATGATATAATGTGTTTAACATTCTGAAAAAATCAAATTTTAGCATAAAAAAAGGAATCCGATCAACTGTCGGGTTCCTTTTTCTTTTGCTTTTTATTTTGCTTTTGACTCGCAGTAAATACATCTGTAAGTTTTTGTTGCAGGGTCTGTAAGCCTGAAAACATGGGGTAAATCCTGCTCGGTTGTCGTTATACACCTGGGATTTCTGCATTTTAGAACATCTTTGATTTGGGTAGGCAGGGTTAAGTGCTTTTTCTCGCTCAGCACGCCGTCTTTTATGATATTGACAGTAACATCGGAATCAATGTAGCCGAGTGCATCAAGATCAACCTGCATTTCGGAGTCTATTTTTATTATATCTTTAAGCCCCATTTTTTTGCTGTGAACATTTTTTATTATTGCTACCGTGCAGTTAAGTTTATCAAGCTCAAGCTGATAATAAATTTCCATGCTTTTTCCCGCTTTTATGTGGTCAATAACAACACCGTTTTTAATAGAATCAATATTCATTTATTCTACCTCCAGCAGCTTGAGAATAAGAGCCATTCTTATATATTTACCGTTAAGCACCTGCCTGAAATAGCACGCTCTCGGGTCAGAGTCAACAGAAGTGTGTATTTCATTTACTCTCGGCAGCGGATGAAGAATTGCAAGATCTTCTTTTGCGTTGACAAGCTTCTCGGGAGTAAGAATATAGCTGTCTTTTAATCTCAGATAATCCTCTTCGTTGAAAAATCTTTCACGCTGAACACGGGTCATATAAAGAATATCCAGATTCGGCATAACCGCTTCAAGGTCGGTTGTTTCCGTGTATTTTAAATTATCCGAGGAAAGTATGCCTTTTTTAAGATATCCCGGAAGCTGAAGCTCATCGGGAGAGATCAGAACAAACTCAATTCCGCTGTATCTTGAAAGAGCTTCAATGAGAGAATGAACCGTTCTGCCGAATTTCAGGTCTCCGCAAAATCCTACCGTTAAATTGTTAAGTCTTCCCTTTTCACGCTTAATTGTGAGCAAATCCGTCAATGTCTGAGTAGGATGATTGTGACCTCCATCGCCCGCATTGATAATCGGAACGCTTGAAGCCATTGAAGCAACCAACGGAGCGCCCTCCTTCGGATGGCGCATTGCAATTATATCAGCATAACAGCTTACCGTTCTTGCCGTATCGGCAACACTCTCGCCTTTGGCGGCAGATGAAGAATCCGCCTGAGAAAAGCCGAGAACCTGACCGCCGAGCTCATACATTGCTGCCTCAAAGCTGAGCCTTGTTCTTGTTGACGGTTCAAAGAAAAGCGTTGCAAGCTTTTTATATTTGCATTTATCACGGTATTTTTCAGGATTCGCAATAATGTCCTCCGCCTTGGCGATAAGCTCATCGATTTCATCAGTTGAAAGAGAAAGAATGTCAATAAGACTTCTCATTTTGTTCCTCCGATCCAGCTCTCATCTGACGGATTGTTTCTGAAAGCTATAAGACGGGTGACATCTTCGGGCTTTATATAGCCTGTTTCTGCGGCAACCTCGGCAACAACATCAAGGTTTGTCAGGCTGATGTTTTTAACATTGGCTTCTGCAAGTCTGTCGAGACCCTTTTTCATTCCGTAGGTAAAAATGCTTGCAATTCCGAGAACCTCTGCTCCCGCCTCACGCAGAACATTAACAACCTCAATAACGCTTCCGCCCGTAGAAATCAGGTCTTCTACGACAACAACTTTCTGACCTTTTTCGAGCTTACCCTCAATCTGGTTGCCTCTGCCGTGATCCTTTGCACCTGAGCGAACATATCCCATAGGCATATCAAGTATGTGAGCTGTAATAGCCGCATGGGCAATACCTGCGGTTGAAGTGCCCATAAGAACCTGTGAATCGGGATAGTTTTCTCTGATAATCTTTGCCAAACCGTTTTCAACATCCGTGCGTACTGCGGGAGCCGTCAGAGTTAATCTGTTATCGCAGTAAACAGGGCTTTTAATTCCGCTTGCCCAAGTAAAAGGCTGCTCCGGGCGCAGGAAAACCGCGCCGATTGAAAGTAAATCCTTTGCAATAAGTCTTTCCATGATAATACCTCCTGATTTATCCAACAAATTCACTAACGCATCTTCTGTAAGCTTCCACGGGATCTGTGGCGGCGGTTATCGGTCTGCCGACAACGATATAATCCGAGCCGAGCTCCTTTGCTTTTGCGGGAGTTGTTACTCTGACCTGATCGCCAACATCTCCGTCAGCGAAACGCACACCGGGAGTAACCGTCAGGAAACCGGAGCCGCAACGAGAATGAACTTTTCCGCTCTCAAGCGGAGAGCATACAACGCCGTCAAGGCCTGCGGCGGCGGCATTTGCCGCATAGTGCATAACAACCTCGTCAAGCGGCTTGTCAATGAGAAGCTGTTCCCTCATTCTTTCCTCGCTCGTTGAGGTAAGCTGTGTAACCGCAATGAGCAGAGGGCGTGTTCCGTCGGGGCGAGTCAGTCCCTCAACAGCCGCCTGCATCATTTCGATTGTTCCGCTCGCATGAAGATTTGTCATGTCAACATCAAGTCCACTGAGAACGCTCATTGCTTTTTTTACGGTATTGGGGATATCGCAGAGCTTCAAATCGAGGAATATTTTGTGACCTCTCTCCTTTATTTCTCTGACGATTGACGGTCCTTCGGCATAAAAAAGCTCCATACCGATTTTTACATACGGCTTTTCATCCGTAAATTTGTCAAGAAACTCCATAACTGCCTGCTTGCTGCTGAAATCGCAGGCTACTATTACATCTTTACCCATTGTGTGCACATCCTTTTATTTCATTTAAATTTTTGATTCCGTATTGCTCCATAACCTCGGGGAGCTGTTCGATTATCTCTTTGCAGGCATACGGATTAACAAGATTTGCCGCACCGATTTCAACAGCCGTTGCTCCTGCCATAATCATTTCTATAACATCGCGGGCATTGGAAATTCCGCCCATACCGACTACCGGAATATCAACCGCTTCACTGACCTGATAAACCATTCTGAGCGCAACGGGCTTTATTGCCGCTCCGGAAAATCCGCCCATTTTGTTGGCAATTACGGGCTTGCGGGTTTTTAAATCAATTCTCATTCCGAGAAGAGTATTAATAAGGCTCACGCCGTCCGCACCCGCCTGCTCGCAGGCTTTGGCGATTGATACAATATCGGTAACATTGGGCGAAAGCTTAATTATAACGGGCTTTTTTGTGACGGCTTTTACTGCTTTTGTTACCTGAGCCGCCGCTTCGGGAGATGTGCCGAAGCTCATTCCTCCGCCGTGAACATTGGGGCAGCTTACATTAACCTCAAGCCAGCCGACCTGCTCCTGAGCGTCAAGAAGCTCACAGGTATAGGCATATTCCTCAACGGAAAATCCGCTGACATTTGCCATAACAGGCTTTGAAAAGCACTTTTTCAGCTTCGGCAATTCTTCATTAATAACTGCTTCAACTCCCGGATTTTGCAGACCGACAGCGTTAATCATTCCGCTTTCACACTCTGCTATTCTCGGGGTGGGATTGCCAAAACGAGGTTCTTTGGTAGTGCCTTTAAACGAAAAAGTTCCGAGACAGTTAATATCGTAAAGCTCTGCAAACTCATAGCCGAATCCGAAGGTTCCCGATGCGGGGATAACGGGGTTATCAAGCTCAATTCCGCAAAGCTCAACCTTTGTGTTTACCATATTATTTCCTCCCTGTCAAGCACCGGGCCGTCTTTACAAATTCGCTTATTGCCGTATTTTGTCTTGCATGAGCAGCCCATACAAGCGCCGAATCCGCAACCCATTCTCTCCTCAAAGCTGTATTGTCCGCGGGTAGAAGCCGTTTTTTCAATTGCTCTGAACATCGGCATAGGTCCGCAGGTGTAAAAATAATCGTAATCGATGTTTTTAAGAGCGTCGGTAACAAAGCCTTTAACTCCACTGCTTCCGTCAACAGTTGTCACAATTACATCAGCACCCAAGGCAGAAAACTCATCTTTATAAAAGATTTCGCTTTCGGTATTAAATCCGAGAATAACGGTTACATTTTTACCGAGTGAAGTCAGCTTTTTGCAGAGATTGTAAAGCGGCGGAACACCGACTCCTCCGCCGATGAGCACGGGTTTTTCACCGCTTTTTGTTACATCAAAGCCGTTGCCCAATCCGCAGAGAACATCAAGCTCCGCGCCTGCGGCAAGGCGTGACATCGCCAAAGTGCCCTCACCGACCGTCTTATAAATTATCGTTATTTCCTTATCATCATAATCGCAGATTGAAATAGGTCTGCGCAGATAAAATCCGTCAAGACCGATATTGATAAACTGACCGGGAGCGGTTATTGAAGAGGTATCGCCCTCAAGCTTCATTAAATACACGCTGTCGGTCAAAGCCCTGTTTTCCTTAACGGTATATATTCCCCTGTTCATTCGTTTTCACCCTTTCTCCAAGCAACCTTGCCGCCGCTGACGGTCAGCATACATTCGCCGAATACACCGTAACCCTCAAAAGGCGTTGCCCTGCCCATAGTCATAAATTTCTCAGGGTCAATCACATATTCGGAATTCAAATCAAACACAGTAAAATTATTATCCGCATTGTTTTCAATGCCGAAACGCATAGATGGATTTATACTCATCAGCTCAATAAGCCTGCCGAGAGATATTATATTTTTGCGGACAAGATATGTATAGAGCAGAGGAAAAGCCGTTTCCAGACCGACTATTCCCATTGCGCTTTTTTCAAGTCCTCCCGCTTTTTCAGAAGCGGAATGAGGCGCGTGGTCGGTTGCAATCATATCGATTGTTCCGTCACAAATTCCCTCAAGAAGCGCCTGCCTGTCGCTCTCGTCTCTGAGCGGAGGATTCATTTTAAATCTGCCATGCTCCTGCAAGTCTTTGTCACTCAAAAGCAGATAATGCGGAGCTGTTTCGCAGGTAACATCCACTCCCGCCGCCTTGGCTTTTCTGACAAGCTCTACACTCTCTTTGGTTGAAATGTGGCAGATATGATATGAACAGCCCGTCTCGGCGGCAAGACGCAAATCGCGCTCAATCGGTTTCCATTCGCTCTCGGAGCAAATACCCCTATGCCCGTGAGCCGCGGCGTACTTTCCTGCGTGAATATATCCTCCGTTCAGCAACGAATTATCTTCACAGTGGGCGGCAATTATTTTGCCGAGCGATTTCGCTTTCAGCATAGCCGCTCGCATCATATTCTCGCTTTGAACGCCTCTGCCGTCATCTGAAAAAGCGGCAACAAACGGAGCCATACTCTCCATATCCGAAAGCTGAGCGCCAAGCTCGCCCTTTGTTATAGCTCCGTAAGGCAAAACCTTAACTGCGGCAGATTTGTTTATTATTTCAAGCTGCTTATTCAGAGACTCCATGCAGTCAGGCACGGGATTGAGATTAGGCATGGCGCAAACCGCTGAATATCCTCCCCTTGCCGCCGCAAGAGTGCCGCTTTCAACCGTTTCTTTATAAGAAAATCCCGGCTCTCTGAGATGAACATGAACATCAATAAAGCCGGGAAAAGCAACGCAGTTATTAAATTCAAAAACAACATCGGAGGCGCCGTCAGAAACGCCGCCCGTAACAACGAAATCGGCAGGAACTTCCTGCCCGTATTTTTTACAGCCTCTGATAATAAAGCTCATCGTTGATTCCTTTCGTGCTTATACGTAATAAAAAATGCCCTGCGGCACACCGCAAGACACACAGCAAATCCGCCCGAAAATCAGGCAATATAAACAACTCTGTGCAATCTTGCCGGTATCTCTGTACCGAATTAAAGATTACTTATCGAAAACAGTATAACATATCTGCCGAAAAAGTCAACAGTAAAAATATAAAATATCCTTGCTCTGCGCCGAAAACAAAGCGGCGGCATATATTACAGATAAGCAATATATGCCGCAAATAATTACTTGATACTTTCTTCTATTCTTCTGCTGTCAATTTCAGCCTTGATTTTATCGTATTTTTCGCCGAAAAGCCAATATTTTTTCTTATACACAATATAGCCGGCGATACAAAGCGGTATCGGAATGAGGAACATAAATGCTCTGAGGATTACCAAAGAATTTCCGCTTATCATCTCCGCGGCATCGACCGCATTGCCGTTCACATCAACAAACTGCTGAACGGTCTTTTGAAGCTCAGGATCAAAATATTCTCTTATATTAGGAAGCCCTGCAACGGAAATACCTATTCCGAGTACAAGCATACCCACTGCGCCCGCAAATTTTGTGAGCAAGGTCTGGACGCTGAAAATAACGCTGTCGCCCCTGACGCCCGTTTTCCACTCGCCGTAATCCACAACATCGGCAATCATAACCGTTGAGCCGATCTGCTGCATTCCGCCCGCAAGCATAAAGCAAGCACCCGAAAGAGCAACAAAAACTGAGTTGATAAAGTGATATTCTTTGCCAGGCTTCAAAATAAAGAAAATAAAAAACATGAGAATAAAGCTGACTACCTGCAAAATATATGAGGCAGAAAATATTTTTTCTCGGGGAATTTTCTTTGTTATCAGGCTGTAAAACATCATGGCAATTCCCTGCCCCGTGCAGGCTATAATCCAAAAGAGCGTATAGCTGTAAGTGCTGTTAAGATAATTCGCGCCGTTTTCATAACAATAAACAAAAAGATACAGTATCTGGCAGGTAGCAATGGTTCCTCCCGTCTGATAGAGCACATAGGTAAGCGCATAAGCACGAAGCTGATCATTGGTTTTGAACATTTGGGCAATAATCCCGAGGCTGACTTTGTTATGCGGGATTTCGTATTTTTCTCTGTTTCCGATTACCGTAAAGCACACAAAAACAAGCATCATCGCCGAGGCAACAATTCCGAGAATAAGATATGCCTTTTCCATGCCCTGAGCAGAAAATTTAGGAAGCACAAATGACGAACCGATTGTGCTCACGGTAAAGCCTCCGAAACCGCCTACAAGCTTAACAAAAGAGCTCGCTTTATTTCTTTCATCGGTTGTGTTTGCTATTGTGGGGAGCATTGACCAAAACGGAACATCCAAGACCGTGAAGCTCATTCCCCACAAAACATACATTGATATATAATAGAAATAACGCAGTCCCTCACTCGATGTATGTATCGGATAAAACATCATCACGAGAAAAATTGCATTTGAAAGTGCGCCTGCAAAAATCCAAGGGCGATATCTTCCGAAACGGCTCTTACCGCAGTTATTGACAAGCGCCGCAAGCATCGGATCATTAATCGCATCCCAGAGCTTTGCGAGCACGAAAGCCACCGTCATATAAAGCGGATTTAAGCGCATATAAATACACAAATAAACCAAAAAGAACGCATTTACGCAGTTATTGCTGACCTCGCGGCCGAGAGAACCGAGAGAATAAGAAGCTATTTCAAAAACTGTCAGTTTGTTTTTATCGGCGTGTTTTTTCTTCACAGGCAAAAGCCCTCCTTCGGTAAGCATTGAAATTATACTAACCCAAATTTTCCGAAATGTCAAATATTAAATATTGTCTGTTTTTATATAAATGTTTTAAATATATTGCGAATCCAAATACTTTGTGCTATACTTCCTATATACTCAGCTATTTTAATTATCAGGAGGTAAAAAATGTCACAGGAAAGCAGTCTTGCAATGAAACAAAGAAGAACCGCTCCGTCTCGCTACGGTTTTGCGATGTTCGGCACATCAATTCCCATCAATATGTTCAAATCCTTTGCGGCAATTTACTATGTGGATATGCTCGGACTTGATATGAAAAAGTATTCACTTGTCATTTTTATCTACACATTTGTTGACGCAATCGACAACCCCGTTTACGGTTTCCTTTCAGACCGTACAAGAACAAAATGGGGCAGAAGAAGGCCTTGGCTTCTCATCGGCACACCCCTTCTCGTTCTTTTCTTCATTCTGTTTTTTAATGTTCCTATGTTTATACAAACAGAAAAAGGTATGCTCTTTATCTATATGCTCCTTATGTATATATTGACGGGTACATTGGATTCGCTTGTCAATGCCAACTACGGCGCTCTCTTCCCCGAGCTTTTCAAAGGCGATGACGAAAGAGCAAAGGTAAACGGCTTCCGTCAGATATGCCAGCTTTTCGCTATGGCAATCAGCATTGCACTTACCCCGATGATCACAGGCAAAATAGGTTATCGACTCACATCACTTATTTACGGCATTGTTGCTGTTGCAGTTATGATGTACTGCTTTTGGGGCTGCCACGAAAGCACCGAATACATAGAAGAGAGCGAAAAGCCCGGACTTTTCAGCAGTATTTGGGCACTTGTTACAAACGGAAAGTTCTGGATTTTTGGCTTTGCCGGCGCATTCTATTCAGCGGCTTTCTCACTCGTTTCACAGGCAGTATCATTTTATGTAAAATACACCCTCGGACTCGGCGGCGGAATGACAACGGTTATGCTTGCAGTTGTGCTTGTTGTTGCCGTTATCGGCATACTCGTCTGGTCCAGAATTGTTAAAAAGTGGTCCGTAATGAAAGTGTGGCGTTCCGGTCTTCTCATTATGGCAGTCAGCTTTATTCCCCTTTTCTTTATCAACAGCCTTATCCCCGCTATCATCGCCGCCTGCTTCGTCGGTTTTGGCGTTGGCGCCTGCCTTACCACAATGGACTGCATCGGCGCAAAAATTATTGATGACGACTATGCAAAACACGGCATAAAGAGAGAGGGCATTATGAGCTCGCTCATGGGTGTTATGAACAGACTTAACGGTCTGTATGTTTCACTCGCTTTCTATGTTGTTTCAGATCAGTTCGGATTTATCAGCGGCGATGAACCCGGTTCAAATCCCGGTATGGCTGCAAGAATTCTTCTTTGCGTATTTCCCGCTGCCGCAATGCTTCTTGCATCGTTATTCGGTCTGTTCCTTAAATTCCCCGAAATGGATAAGAAAGATGAAAGATAGATTTTTAATCATTAACGCCGATGATTTCGGCTATAACGGCGAGCAAAACAAAGCAATATCCGAGCTTTACGGTGCGGGGCTTATAACCTCAACATCAGTTATGGCAGTTGCGAAGAGTGCAGATGAAGCCTGCGCTTTCGCGGCTGTCTCCGGCTTACCCGTAGGAGTTCATCTGACAATCAATTCGGATAATCCCGAAAACCGTTGGAAAAGCCTGAGCGGTGCAGCTTCACTTGAAGATTCTTTCGGACTTCATTGCTCACAAAAGGATATTGCGTTTTACGCAAAAAGAAAAGATGTCGCCGCAGAGCTTGAAGCGCAGTACCGTTTTTTGACCGAGCGCGGATGTACGGTAGATCACGCCGACAATCATTGCGCTACTCTCTACGGAATAAACGGCAGGAGATTTTATAAAGACGCATATGATTTTTGCTGCAGACATTCCCTGCCCTACCGTTTTCCAAAGCGTCCCGATTTTCTTGAACGCCAGCTCGGAAGAAGCGTTCCAACGCCTATAATTATGCTTCATTCGCATATTGTTGCTCTCGGAGAAAAAGCCGGGGTTCGTATGCTTGATGACCTTGTTTCAAATCCGTATTCAATGAGGCAGATTGAAAGCTATGAAGCGCTACGCAAATACTATCTTGACGCTGTTGACAACTGCTGCAACGGAATAACGGAAATGTTTCTCCACCCCGCTTATCCCGCAGACTGCGGAGACGAGTGGAAGAAGCGAGTTTATGAGCTTGAACTGCTTAAAAGCGGCGATATTCTGAGCCGTGCAGAGCAAAAAGGCGTTAAAGTGGTTTCATGGCAGATATTCAGCGAATTAAAGTGAGGGTTTAAAAATGAACGGCAAAACCGAAATTAGATTTGCAACCGCTCAGGACATACCGATTATTCTTGATTTTATCAAAAAGCTTGCGGAATATGAAAAAATGTCGGATGAGGTTGTTGCCACCGAGGAACTGCTCAACGAATGGATATTTCAAAAGCGAAAAGCGGAAGTAATTTTTGCTCTTGAGGACGGCAAAGAGGTTGGCTTCGCCCTGTTTTTCCATAATTTCTCCACTTTTCTCGGCAAAGCAGGAATATATCTCGAGGATTTGTTTGTTCTCAGCGAATACCGCGGTATGGGTCACGGTAAAGCTCTGCTTTCAAAGCTTGCGGAAATTGCCTGCGAGCGCGGCTGCGGCAGGCTTGAATGGAGCTGCCTTGACTGGAATAAACCAAGTATCGACTTTTATCTTTCGCTCGGCGCATCGCCTATGGAGGATTGGACTGTTTACAGAGTCACAGGCGAAAAGCTGATTCAGCTGTCTCAGCTTTGAAAGGAAAAGATTATGAAAAAGTTGAGAGTACTTTACGGCTTATTGATTTCGGCCGCCGTTTTGCTTTTCGGCGCGATGTGTGCAACGGTATCTTACAACTACTGTAATATGCTTTGGGGCATTAAATATGAATGCTTCAGCGCTCCCGCTTATGTTGCTTTCATTTATGCCGTACCTTTTGCGGCGGTTATTACTTTAATTCTAATTTCTGCGGCTTTTGTCAGAAAAAAGCTTTAAAAGCTCTTGACAAATTTAAAATTAATGTTATAATAATGATAATGATTATCGTTATCAGGAGGCACAAGCAATGCAAAGACACAGCAAACAGCGCGATGCCGTTCTTGCGAATCTGTGCTCACGCTGCGACCACCCGACAGCGGAAGAAATTTATTTTTCTCTCAAAAGCTCCATGCCGGCTTTAAGCCTCGCCACGGTTTACAGAAACCTTGCCGCTCTTGAAAGCGCGGGCAAAATAATCCGAATTGAGGCGGGCGGAACTGCGAGATACGACGGAAATATGGCTCATCACTATCACCTGACCTGCCTTGGTTGCGGCGGTGTTTTTGACATATTTGCCGATGATGATTTCGGAATTTGCGAAAAAGCAGGAAAGCTGTTTGACGGAACAATAATTTCCCACACTGTTATTTTTATAGGCTATTGCCCCGCCTGCTCAAAGCAGGCAGGATATGCATAATTTTGTTTATTAAAAATTTTTATTTAACGGAGGAAAATCATTATGAAAAAGTTTGTTTGCACCGTTTGCGGCTATGTCTATGAAGGCGAAGCAGCTCCCGAGAAATGCCCCCAGTGCGGCGTTCCCGCTTCAAAGTTTGTTGAGCAGAAGGCTGACGAAATGTCATGGGCTGCCGAGCATGTTGTCGGCGTTGCCGCAGGCGTAAGCGAAGAAATCCTTGACGGTCTGAGAGCTAACTTCTCCGGCGAATGCACCGAGGTTGGCATGTATCTTGCAATGGCAAGAGTTGCTCACCGCGAAGGCTATCCTGAAATCGGTCTTTATTGGGAAAAAGCAGCTTACGAAGAAGCAGAGCACGCAGCTAAGTTTGCTGAGCTTCTCGGCGAGGTTGTTACCGACAGCACAAAGAAGAATCTTGAAATGAGAGTTGAAGCCGAAAACGGCGCAACAGCAGGCAAAACCGCTCTTGCTAAGATGGCTAAGGAGCAGGGTCTTGACGCTATTCATGACACCGTTCATGAGATGGCAAGAGACGAGGCAAGACACGGCAAGGCATTCAAAGGTCTTCTTGAGAGATATTTCGGTTAATTAAACAACAAACAATAAGAGGCAGTCGCTCATCGGTAAAACGAAGAGTGACTGCCTGTTTTATTTAATAGTTTTTTATTTCTCTGTTTCTGCCGCAGCTCTGCGCCTTTGAAGCTCTTCTGAAATCATTTTCTTCTTTTCGCCGTAAAGGTCATACTTGAACATTGGAATTGCCGAAAGAAGGGCAAGAATGCCGGGCATCGCAGTGTATGCAAAGAAAATCATATTCTTTGTATCCGTTGAGAATATAACCTCTGCCGCTCCGCCCGCAGCGCTGATTGCGTCGTTATATCCCGACTTGCCTACAAATATAAGACCAAGGGCGGTACCGAGAGCAAGGCAAACCTTGATAGTCAGCGAAAGGAGCGCATAAACGGGGCCTTCCTTTCTCTT
>JBJEQB010000010.1:0-61879 GCA_051881535.1 Acutalibacteraceae bacterium
GTCAGCGATTTTTATATGAGCAAATACGAGCTGACGCAAAAGGAATATGAAGAAACCATCGGTAAAAATCCAAGCAGCTTCTCGGGCGATAACTTACCTGTTGAAAATGTTTCATGGTTGGACGCAATAAACTATTGTAACGCAAGAAGCGAACAAGAAAACCTGACGCCCGTTTATGCAATTGATGGTCAAAATGTTTCTTGGGACAGAAGCGCTGACGGCTATCGTCTGCCCACCGAAGCAGAATGGGAATATGCTTGCCGAGCCGGAACGACAACACCGTTTTATATGGAAAAGTCACCGAGTGCCGAGGATGCAAATTATTACGGGCATTATCCGTATGAAATTGAGGACAATTATTTTTCACAGGGAAATTTAGAGGTAAAGCCCGGCGAATACAGGCAAACCACCGTCCCGGTTGACAGCTTTTCCGAAAATCCATACGGTCTTTACAATATGCACGGTAATGTGGGCGAATGGGTATGGGATTATTACGGCGAATACCCTGCCGAAGAACAGAACGACCCAACAGGCCCTTCCTCCGGCACCCTACGAGTTTACCGTGGCGGCGGCTGGAATGACTTTGCAAAAAATATGCGCTCAGCCTACCGTGCCACGCTGGAGCAGAACAAGGGCAGTTTTAACATCGGAATACGCTTGGTACGCAACGCTGTTTCCGGTACGGGAAGCGTTTCGGGAACAGATTTACAAAACACAAATTCAAAATCAGGCGGTAAAATACTGATTGCCTATTTTTCCTGGGGCGGTAATACAAAAGGAGTAGCTGAGGAAATCCAGCGGCAGACCGGTGCAGACCTATTTGAAATAACAATGATGCACCCGTATTCCAGCGATTACAACACCGTTTTGGACGAAGCGCAGAGAGACCAAAATGCACAAGCACGCCCTGAGCTTGCAACGCACGTAGAAAATATGGAGCAATATGACACGATAATGCTCGGATACCCCAACTGGTGGGCTTCTATTCCTATGCCGATTGCTTCTTTCCTTGAAGAATATGACTTTTCAGGGAAAACAATTATTCCGTTCTGTTCTCACGGCGGCGGTCGTTTCGGGCAAAGTTTGACGGCTATTGCCAAACTTGCGCCAGACGCTAAAATGGGTGAAGCTCTTTCTATTCACTATTCGGGCGGCTCGGAGCTTTCGAGTGATGTTACCGAATGGCTCGAAAAAAACAACATTCAAAAATAAGTTTGGAGGAAAAATAATATGAGCAAAAAATTAGTAGCATATTTCTCTGCAAGCGGCGTTACAAAAGCTGCCGCCGAGCGTTTGGCAAAAGCAACGGGCGCAGACCTTTTTGAAATCAAGCCCAAAACACCTTATACCCGTGCAGACCTTGACTGGACGGATAAAAGCAGCCGCAGTTCAATTGAAACAAATAATCCCGATTCCCGTCCCGAAATTGCCGATACCCTTGTCAATATGGACGATTACGGCACGGTATTTCTCGGTTTCCCTATATGGTGGTATGTCGCTCCGAAGATTATCAATACCTTTGTAGAGAGCTATAACTTTTCGGGAAAGACGGTGATTCCGTTTGCGACCTCAGGCGGCAGCGGAATGGGCAAAACTTGCGAAGTGCTGAAAAGCCTTTGCCCTGCCGCTGATTGGATAAACGGTAAGGTAGTTAACGGTATGTCCGAAAAAGCGCTTGCGGATTGGGCTGAATCATTTTGAAATCGGGAGGCAGAAACATGGAATATACCAAACTCGGTAATACAGATATTGAAATATCAAAGCTCTGCGTCGGTTGTATGAGCTTCGGAAAGCCGTCGGCAGATTTTCACGAATGGACATTGAATCCGCAGGATACGGAGAACATAGTTCGCCACGCATTGGAGCTTGGCATCAATTTCTTTGATACGGCGAACACCTATTCGCACGGAACAAGCGAAGAGTATCTGGGGCGTGCTGTTAAAAATTGCACATCAAGAGACAAGGTCGTTTTAGCTTCAAAGGTATATTTTAATGAGGGACATCTCTCGAAAGAAGCAATTAACCGTGAAATTGACGGAACGCTGAAACGGCTTGGTACCGATTATCTTGATTTGTATATTATCCACCGATTTGATTATGAAACTCCGATAGAGGAAACAATGGAAGCACTTGACGGACTTGTTAAATCGGGCAAAGTGCGTGCGCTCGGTGCTTCCGCAATGTACGGTTATCAGTTTTACAATATGCAGCTTGCGGCAAGGGATAACGGCTTAACTCCTTTTGTTTCCATGCAGAATCATTACAATCTTCTTTACCGTGAGGATGAGAGAGAACTGATTCCCTTATGCAATCAAATGGGGATTTCACTTACGCCGTACAGTCCCCTTGCGGCAGGCAGACTGTGCCGAAAAGAGTGGCAAACCGATACAGAAAGAAGCAAAACCGACCGTATGGCTGCAAACAAATATGACGGCACGCAGGCGGAAGATTACAAAATCGTCCTTCGTGTGGCGGAGCTTGCCGAGAAATACGGAAAAACAATGACGCAGATTGCTCTTGCATGGCAGTTTGCAAAGGGTGTTTCTTCTCCTATCATCGGAGCAACAAAAGCAAAGTATTTTGATGACGCCGTTGGAGCATTTGAAGTTAAACTGACAGCCGAGGACATTGCTTATCTTGAAGAACCGTATGTTCCCCATAAAATTGTGGGCGCACTTTGAGAAACGGGGGAACGGATATGGATTTTAAAAAAAAAGACCCCGAATTTTCGGAGCGTTTTGACTATTTCGCCTTCAATGAGGTTGTGAACGAAGAAAGCTGTAAATTAGATACAGAAACACGCTATATTGCGGTGCTTGCCGCTCTTATCGGCTGCGGCGGTACGGACGCATTTCGTGAAATGCTGAAAAAGGCATTAGATGACGGCATTTCTCCGATAACCGTCAAAGAAATTGTATATCAGGCAACCGATTATTTGGGTTACGGCAGAATGTTGCCGTTTCTCAAATGCACAAACGAAGTCCTGACAGATTGCGGTATAGCTTTACCTCTTGACGGGCAGGCGACGACTACCCTTGAAAACAGGCTTGAAAAAGGCGTAGAAGCGCAGGCGGAAATTTTCGGTGAGCATATGAGAGAAGCGTGGAAGGCAGGGCAAATAAATTGCTGGCTCGCTTCAAACTGCTTCGGAGATTACTACACCCGAAAGGGTCTTGACCTCGCACAGCGTGAGCTTATCACCTTTTGTTTTCTTATGGCGCAGGGCGGCTGTGAGCCTCAGTTAATTGCTCATTCAAAGGGTAATATGAATATGGGTAATGACAAGGACTTTCTTATCAAGGTGGTTCTGCAATGTCTGCCTTATATCGGTTATCCCCGCAGTTTGAACGCCATTGCCTGCGTTAACAAGGCGGTGGAGCAATGAGCGCAAGAAAGGCCGTAAAGCTTGCAGTTGATTTTTTGATGACAGTTGCTCTGCTTGTCTTATCGGGTTATCAGTTTTGGGGAGAATCCGCCCACGAATGGGTTGGAACCCTGATGTTTATTCTTTTCATTGCCCATCACATTCTTAATATCGGATGGCATAAAAACATTTTCAAAGGAAAATACACCGCAATGCGAATTGCAATGCTTTGTATTGATTTGCTCGTCTTACTTGCCATGCTTGCTCAGATGTACAGCGGTATCGTCATTTCCCGATATGCATTTGATTTTCTTCCGATAAACGGCGGATTGGCTTTTGCGAGAAAGCTGCATATCCTCGGTGCATATTGGGGTTTTATCCTTATGAGCCTTCATATAGGATTACATTGGAATACGGTTATGGGCGTAATGAAAAAATCTTTACACCCTAAAAAGACAAGCAAAGTCGGAAGCAATATTTTAACCGCCGCGGGCTTGTTGATTGCCGGTTACGGCGCTTATGCTTTTGTGAAACGGGATTTTTTCACATACCTGTTTTTGAAAAGTGAATTTGTGTTTTTGGATTACGCCGAACCGATACTCCTATTCTATATTGATTATCTTGCGATAATGGGGCTGTTTATCTTTGCAGCCCATTACGGCTTAAAGTTATTTAAATCTAACAGAAACAGAACAAAATAAACGGAGGAATTATTATGGATTTCAGAACATTAAATAATGGCGTGAAAATACCTATGTTGGGTCTCGGCACTTGGTTTATTGATGACGGCAAGGCGGAGGATGCCGTAAAAGCCGCAGTTCAAATCGGTTACCGACATATTGATACTGCACAGGCGTACTTTAATGAAGCAGGAGCAGGTGCCGGAGTGAGAAACTGCGGTATACCGAGGGAGGAGCTGTTCGTTGTAAGCAAGGTTGCCGCCGAGCATAAAACTTACGAAGAGGCTGCAAACTCTATTGACGAAACATTAAACAAAATGGGACTTGAATATCTTGATTTGATGATTATTCACAGCCCTCAGCCGTGGGCGGAATGGCGGGGCTCAAAAAGATATTTTGAAGAAAACAAGCTCGTTTGGAAAGCACTTGAGGACGCTTACAAAGCAGGCAAATTAAAATCCATAGGCGTTTCAAATTTCCTGACAGATGACCTTGAAAACCTTATGGAAGATTGCGAAATCAAGCCTATGGTAAATCAGATTTTGATGCACATAGGAAACACACTGACCGAGCTGATATACTATTGCAATAAAGAAAACATTGTTGTTGAGGCGTATTCACCGATAGCCCACGGAGAAGCACTCAAAAATGAAACCGTAAATAATATGGCAAAGAAATACGGCGTTTCGCCTGCACAGCTTTGTATCAAATATGTTTTACAGTTGGGAATAGTGGCTTTGCCGAAAGCCTCCTCATCAGAACATATGCAGGAAAACGCAAGCCTTGATTTTTCAATATTGCAAGAGGATATGAAGATTTTGCAGGAGATTGATTTCAAAAATTACGGCGAACACAGCAAGTTCCCTGTTTTCAGCGGAAAATAACGGAGGCACAGTAGTGAAAAAAGCTATTTCCATATTATTAAGTGTTGTTGTCGGCATTTGTTTTTCGGCCTGTGACGGATAACAGTATTAAGAAAGATTAATTTCAAAAGAATATCTTAATTAACGAATGAATAGATATATCAGATATCAAAAACCACACAAGTTGAATGATAGTTAACTTGTATGGCTTGGCTTTTGCAAAATAAAACTGTTATCTCTTTTCCGATAATGGGGTATAGTCTGTATTGTTTCTCAGATATTTTTCCATTTTTCCGCTGAAAAGCAATCTGACATAGCTAATCGGCTCGTTATTAATGAGAAAATCAAGTTCGGATGTTTCGTACGTATTGTTTGCATATTCGTTTTCAACGGCAATACAATCGATTGATACAATAGAACTGTCGGTAAGTTTTACATCAATACATGCTGTATCGTGGTTAAATTCACAAGAAATAATGTTATTAATCATAAATCAAAAACTCCTTTTTATTGTTTTAAAAAAATAGAAAAATCAGCATCTGAAACTCATTATTTATCAACGGCTTCAGAGGTCGGTAATCGAGGGGTATGTATAGTTTAACCTGCAACCCTGATTTTGCGTTTCTTTTTCCACATGATGAATTTCAGATGCAAAAACCGAGTAATAAAATAACTTCCGCTACTGTTAAAAATTTACCAGATATGAGTTCTGAAACCCTTGTGTATCAACGGTTTCAGAGTGAGATGATTAAGCGGTGAGTATAGTTTGACCCGTAACCCCACTTTTGCGTATAATGTCAATTACGGGCGAAATTTTAAGTTGCAGAAAATAAGACTTTTGCAACCGTTCAGAAGAATTTGACAAATTATCGAAAACAGTATAGAATATAGTTGAGTAAATAATCTTTCATTAATTGATTTATCTCCTTAAAAAGAAAGGAGAACAAAATTTAATTTCCGTGGCTGAAACAAGCAAGCCGTCCGAAATGGTTTCGGGCATATCGGAAGACGTAATGGATGCATTGGTGAGAACCTTGCTTCCGGACATAATCAGCTTCTGTGAAAGCGAAGAAGGCAAAGCAATCTTTGAAAAGTGGAAAGCTGAACAAACAGAATAATCCAACGCAAACGAGGGTAGTTGTAAAGCTATCCTCGTTTTTTGCAATCAGAAATCATTCAGAAAAACAACAAATCCGAACACTTCGCCGATTGGCATAAGGTTCGGATTTGTACTGTTTGGTGCGGATAACAGGACTTGAACCTGCACGAACTTGCATTCATTAGAACCTGAATCTAACGCGTCTGCCAATTCCGCCATATCCGCTTATTTGATTTTGCCCTTAAATTTTACACGGCAGGGCGACCGAGGCGGAGCGCAAAGCTTTTTCCGCTACTTAGGAAAAAGAGGATTCCGGTGAAGGAATCCTCTCTGGTGCGAGAGACGGGACTTGAACCCGTACGGGATTACCACACGCCCCTCAAACGTGCGCGTCTGCCGATTCCGCCACTCTCGCAAAACTCTTGTTCGCTCGGAACGGTGCTTATTATAACAAAGTCACCGCGCGTTGTCAAGGCTTTTTTCAAAAAATTTTTATAATTGGCGGAAAATGTTTTTTCGGCTAAAATAAAGCCGCCGAAACGGCAGACATATGCTTATTGTTTTATCTTTTATCCGCACAAAATTGTTACCTTTTCGGCAATTTCCCGAAAAACGGGCGCACAGCTTACAGCTCCCTCGCCGCCGTTTTCTTTCAGAACCGCAACTGCATATTTCGGGCTTTCCGCAGGAAAATAGCCCGCAAACCACGCATTGTATATTTCCTCGCCGTTTTCGCTCTTACCCGTTTGCGCTGTTGCTGTTTTTCCTGCGGCGGAAACTATCACACCCGCCGCCCTCTTACCGCTGCCGCGCAAAACCACCGCTTCAAGATAAGACCTGAGTCTCATTGCCGTTGAAACGGATATAATCTGCTTTTTTTCGCCGTAATTTCTGACGGGTGTTAAAACTCCCTCGCAATCAACCTCGCCCTCCACAATGTAAGGCTTAACATAAACTCCGCCGCGCGCTATCGCCGCCATCATGGAACAGATCTGAACGGGAGTTGCAAGCAATGCGCCCTGCCCGAATGCAATGTTTGCGACCGCCGCTTTTGAATCAAGCTCCGAAACGCTCGGCAAAGTGCCCGCCGCCGCTTTCATTCCGTCTGCAAAAACCGTTTCTCTGCCGAAGCCGAATGACTGTGCGGTTTCAATTATGCTTTTCGCTCCCGTTTTAAGCGCAAGCTCAATAAAATAGGTGTTGCAGGAATCCGCAATCGCCTGCCGCATATCAATAACGCCGTGACCCTCGCGTTTATGGCAGTTGAAGGTGACGCCGTTGTGAGTTACGCTACCCGTGCAGTTATATTCAAAGCTCTCATCAATCCCCTGCTCGAGAGCCGCCGCCGCTACAACAGGTTTAAACACCGAGCCGACGCTGAAAGGCAAAAAGGCTCGGTTTATCATCGGTGACAGCGGGTCATCAAGGCTCTCCGCAACCGCATCGGGAGAAAAAGCGGGCCTTGAAACGCAGGCTCTTATCGCTCCGCTTTCTATGTCGATCACAACCGCCGCCCCGCACTCCGTTCCTGAGCCGTCAAGCGCATTTTCCGCTATGCGCTGAATTTCATAATCAAGGGTTAACGCCACTCCTGCTTTCGGCGCGCCGCCGTTCACGATTTCTATATCTTCCCCGAGCATAACTCTGCCCTTTGCATCAGAGAAAAATCGGGCGCGCACACTCGCCGCATCGTCTGAAAGCACTTGGTCAAACGCCTTTTCAATTCCGCTCACTCCGTGCCCGTCCGAGCCGAGATAGCCAATAATATGGCAAGCACAGACAGAGTCGGAATATCTTTTGGGAACCTTTACTTCCTTTACATCACCACTTGAAGCGATGGGATATTCAAGCTTTATAACAATCGGTTTCTGCTTTGACATTCGCTCAAATACGGATTGAAAAACGGTTTCGGACAAACCGCCTTTTAAAACCGAAGCCGCCTCGGAAGTCGGCTTTGCGGCGGCATAGGTATCATACTCCGCATTTGTCAACAGGCGCATACGGCAGTCATAAACCGTTCCCCTGAGGTCGGCTATATCAACGCTCATTGAAGCCTTTGGGCTTGCCGCCTGCTCGCTTTCCGTTCCTATTGACACAATTCGGACTCCGACACCCGCAAACATCAGAAAAAGCACTGTTAAAACCGCTGCGGCTCTTTTTACCAAAAAAATCACTCCCCGTGATTATTCATTCCACGGAGAGTGTGTTTTAATCTGCTTTTTTTACTTTTTTTGAGCATATTACAACGCCCGATATAATCAGCAATGCGCCGATTATGCCCATGGGAGTTATCGGCTCATGAAGGAAAATTCCTGCCGCAACAAGCGTTATAAACGGATTGAGATAGATATAATTATTGGTTGTAACTACGCCGAGGCGGGCTATTGCCCTGTTCCACAAAACATAGCAAATTCCGCTGCCGATAACGCCGAGGAAAAGAATATTCAGCAGCATTTTCGGCTCTTTAAAAGCTTCGGCGGGAAATCCGCCGCCCTGCAAAAGCATTATCGGGAATGATGTGATAAAGCCGTAAAACATCAGCTTTCTCGTGAGCATAATGCTTTTGTATTTATCAACGCAATTTCTGAGTATAACCGAATAAACAGCCCACGAGAGCGCGGCAAGGAGCGATAAAACATCGCCAAGAGGATTGAGCTTTAAGATAAATTTGCCGTTGAGCACAACCATTATTACTCCCGAAAACGCCACCAAAAAGCCGAGCAGCGCATTACGGTTGAGCTTTTCGCCCTTTGTGAAAAAATGCGCGAGAACTGCGGTTAATATCGGCGCACCCGCAACAATTATGCTCACATTTGAAGCGAGGGTAAACTTGAGAGCATAATTTTCCGCAATGAAATAAAGCGTACAGCCGAAAACGCCCATTGCCGCAAACAAGGCTTCATCTTTAAGAGAAGTCTTTTCCCATTTGGGATGAAGCAGCCACAATACGGCATACGCAATGACGAAGCGGGAAATCATTATCTGAACGGGGGTCAACTCCGAAAGCAGAGTTTTTGACGAAATAAAAGTGCTGCCCCAAACGATAATTGTGAAAAGCGCAAGCGCGTGACCGACTGCTCTTTGTTTTTTATCAGACATTGAAGCGGAAAAGGACAACATCGCCGTCCTTCATAACATAATCCTTACCCTCGCTTCTGACAAGTCCCTTTTCTTTTGCCGCCGCCATCGAGCCGAGCGCAATAAGGTCATCATAAGAAATAACTTCGGCTCTGATGAAGCCTCTTTCAAAATCGCTGTGAATTTTGCCCGCCGCCTGCGGAGCCTTTGTGCCCTTTTTGATAGTCCATGCTCTGACCTCGGGCTGACCCGCCGTCAGATAAGAAATGAGCCCGAGCAGAGCGTAGCTCTTTTTAACAAGCAAATCAAGTCCGCCCGTTTCAACGCCGAGCTCCGAAAGGAACATTTCTTTTTCTTCCTTATCAAGAGAGGCAATCTCGGCTTCAAGCTCGGCGCAGATGGGAAGAACCTCACTGCCCTCCGCCTGAGCAATGGCGCAGACCTTTTTATAATTTGCGTTATTATCAAGTCCGCCCGCAAAATCATCCTCGCTCATATTGCACGCATAGATAACGGGCTTTGCGGTAAGCAGAGCAATTTCAGAAAGCCATGCCTTTTCATTTTCGTCACATTCAATGTTCCTTGCGGGAATGTTGTTTTCAAGGCTTTCGTGAAGTCTTTTCAGAAATTCAAGCTCGCCCGCAAGCGACTTATCGCCCTTGAGCGCCTTGGTTACTCTGTCAATCCTGCGCTCAACCATTTCGATATCGGAGAAAATAAGCTCAAGATTTATGGTTTCAATATCCCTTTCGGGGTCAATGGTTGCGTCAACATGAACGATATCGTCATTTTCAAAGCAACGCACAACATGGATTATTGCGTCAACCTCGCGGATATGAGAAAGGAACTTATTGCCGAGACCCTCTCCCTTTGACGCACCTCTGACAAGACCCGCAATATCAACAAACTCAATGAAAGCGGGAGTTATTTTAACGGGATTATAGATTTCCGCAAGCTTATCAAGCCTTTCATCAGGAACGGCTACCACTCCGACATTCGGCTCGATTGTGCAGAACGCATAGTTTGCCGACTGCGCGCCCGCGTTGGTGATTGCATTAAAAAGTGTGCTTTTGCCGACATTGGGCAAACCGACTATTCCAAGCTTCATTTATTACATTTCCTTTCGGCTGGTATTTAACTTGTTTATTATATATTACTCCGCGCAAAAATACAATATAAAAATAAAAAATATGGTTTGCAATCGCGCCGCTTTTGTTGTATTATATAATAGCAGTAATTTTTGAAGCTTTTAGTATAAAGGATGATAGATATGAAAAGAGCCGCCGCTCTGATTATTATATTCTCTTTGATTTTTACCGTTTTTTACGGTTGCAAGGACGATTCCGACAATTCGGACGAGCCCGCCATTGTTTCCAACATAAGCGACCGAAAGGAAGGAATTCTGAAGCTGGCTTATTCCAAAGCGGATATGCTTGACCCTTTCACTTCCACAATGGCTGCCAACATTCAGATACTCGGGCTTGTCTATGACGGGCTTTATAAAATTGATAAAACCTACAAGCCCGTTCCCGTTATCGCCGAGAGCGCAATAGTCAGCGGCACAACGGTAAATGTTACTCTTTCTTCCGCCGTTTTTTCTGACGGAAGCGCCGTTACCGCAAACGATATTGTATATTCATTTGACAGAGCCAAGTTCTCCCCTGCTTACGGCTCAAGGCTTGAGAATTTTTCGGGAGCGAGCGTTTCATCGTCAAATATGCTGATATTCAGCCTTAAAAATCCCGACCCTTATGCACTCTCCTGCCTTACTTTTCCGATTGTCAAAAGCGGCTCATCGGGTGAGCTTCCAATCGGCGCAGGGCGTTATGTTCCCGAAAAATCGGGCGAATCCGTCTACCTTGTTGTCAACACAAAAAAGAAGAATTTCAACCCCGCCGTCAAAACAATTATGCTTGTTCCCGTCAGAGACAGCAGCTCGGTTGAAAGCAGCCTTGAAATCGGCAACACGGGTTTTTACTATAACGATTTGAGCAGCGGAGTTTATTCGAGAATCAATGCCAAAACGGTTGAAATGGGCATTAACAACTTTATTTATCTTGCGTTTAACTCGTCAAGCGCGGCTTTTTCAAACGCAGAAGTGCGCCGTGCAGTAAATCTTGCCGTAAACCGCAAAGAAATTGTTGCAACGGCATTTCAGGGTCACGCAAGAGAAACCTATTCGCCCTTTAACCCCGAATGGTATCCGCTCGTTTCAAAAGACCTTATCATAACTCCGAACCTTGAAGAAGCCAAGGCAATCATCGAAAATGCAGGCAAAGAAGTGACCGAAAAGGAAATCTCTCTGCTTGTCAACAAAGAAAATCCTTTTAAGCTTGAAACGGCAAAGCTGATACGGGATTCGCTTGTATCTCTCGGCTTCAAGGTCGTTTTGAAGGATTATGCAGCAGAATATTATACCGAAGCGATTGAGCTCGGCTCATATGATTTATATATCGGCGAAATCCGTCTCACGCCGAATATGGACCTTTCTCCCCTGCTCGGCGGCAGCGCGGGCTACGGAATTGATTCCGACGGAGCGGTTTGCAAAAGATACTCGGCTTTTCTTTCGGGTGAATGTGAGCTGATGGATTTTGTGAACACCTTTAACGAAGAGCTTCCGCTCATACCTCTGTGTTACAGAAACGCCGCCGCGTCTTACACCAACTCAATGCAGGCGGATTTCGCCTGCTGTGACGGCGATGTTTTTTATGACATTGAAACATGGAGTTTTAAATAATACGGTTTAGACGCTGAAAATCTTGCCATAATATATTCAAAATCTCTTTTGGGAGGACGGTATATTATGATAAGCGCCGAAATGCTGAAAAAAGCGATATGCTCCGCCGCAAAAAACATTGAAAAACATTCGGAGCAGGTAAACAGCCTTAATGTTTTCCCCGTTCCCGACGGCGACACGGGCACAAATCTTTCGTTGACTCTTTCGGGCTGTGCGCAGGCAATCTCGGATTACGGCGGAAACTGCGCGGGAGAGCTTGCGGATATTGCGGCAGGCGAGCTTTTGAGATGTGCACGAGGAAATTCGGGAGTTATTTTTTCTCTGATTTTCAAGGGCTTTGCACAAAGCATGGACGGGCTTGATTTTATTGACGCAAAGGCGCTTGCCCGCGGAATTGAAAACGGCTGTGACGAAGCCTATGCCGCTCTCGAAAAGCCTACCGAGGGCACTATGCTGACGGTTATCAGGATTGCCGCTTCCAAAGCACATTCGGCGGCTAAAAAAGGAAAAAGCGTTAAAGAAACCTTTTCCGCCGCTCTTGACGGGGCGCGCGCTTCACTTAAATCAACGCCGAATCTTCTTCCGATACTTAAAAAGCACGGCGTTGTTGACGCAGGCGGTCAAGGGCTTGTATATATTCTGGAGGGAATGGCCAAAGCCGAAAATGCCGACGGTTTATCGGATATTCCCAAAACTTCCACGGTGAAAAAATTCAGAACAAATGATGATATAAAATATATCTACTGCACCGAATTTTTGATAAACGGCGCAGAAAATGCAGATATTGCCCTGCTGAGAAAACGCCTGTCCGAAATCGGCGACTGCACCGCCGCCGCAGAGCACTCGGGCATTATCAAGGTGCATATTCACACAAATGCTCCCGATTCGGCTCTGGCTCTGGGGCTTGAGCTCGGCGAGCTGAGCAATATCAAAATCGATAATATGAAATTTCAGGCGGCGACCGCAAGCGAAAAAAGCAGACTGATCAGCCTTTGCAGCGGCTCGGGTCTTAAAGAATTCTTAGAAAAAAACGAGGGTGTTTCCGCTCTTGAATGTTCAGGATCGATGAATGCAAGCGCAGGCGATATTTTAAAGGCAATCTCCGAATGTAACTGTGAAAACATCTTTATTTCTCCCAACAATAAAAACACGGTGCTCGCCGCAAAGAGAGCCGCCGTTATGAGCGGCAAAAGGGTTTGGGTAAACAATGCCGAAACAATACCCGAAGGAATTGCCGCCGCAAAAGCGTTCTCTCCGTCAAATTCGCCTGAAAATAACATTGCGGGAATGGACACGGCGGTATCCTCGGTCATCAGCGGCGCAGTTACCTATGCGGCAAGGGACGGCAGCTTCGGCAACGGCAAACACTTCTGCCGAGGGCAGATAATCGGGCTTGTCGGCGGAGAAATCGTTTGCGCGGGATATGATATATCCGAAACCGCGGCGGAGATAATACGCCGCCTGCTTGAAAAATCCAAGCAGAAAAAAATCACTCTTTTCTACGGAAAGGATACCGACGGCGGCAATGCGGAAAAGGTTGTCAACACCGTTCTTGCACGCTGCGGCAACATTGAAATAGAGCCTGTTTACGGCGGTCAGCCGCTTTATTATTATCTTATTTCAGCGGAGTAAGCAATGGAATTAAACGCAAGCATAAAATATCTGAAAGGCGTGGGTGAAAAAAGAGCCGCCATGCTCGGCAAGCTCGGAATTTTCACCCTTTGGGATTTGCTGACCTTTTATCCGAGAGTTTATGAGGATTGGAGCAAAATTACAGCCATTAAAGACGCCCCGCTCGGAGAAACCGTATGCATTAGGGCGATTGCGGGTATGCCGTGCCGCGAGCACCGAATCCGCAAGGGTATGACGCTCTATAAAACCGAGGTCACGGACGGCGAAAGCTTAATAGATATAACTTTTTTCAACAATAAATTTGCCGCCGAAAAAATCGAGCAGGGCAAAGAATACCTGTTTTTCGGCAAAATCACGGGCAAGGGCTATTATCGCTCAATGAATTCACCCGAATTTACGGAGTTTGACGGAACGGAAAGGCTAAGACCAATCTATCCGCAAACGGCGGGGCTGAATTCCCGCGCAATAGAAAAGCTCGTCAGAACCGCCTTTGATGTTTGTGAAAAATTCACCGACCCTTTGCCCGAGGATATCAGAAACAGCTATTGCCTGATGGGGCTTGAAAGCGCACTGCACAGCATTCATTTTCCCGAAAATGAGGATATGCTTTCCGAAGCGCGCAGAAGGCTGATTTTTGAGGAGCTTTTTTTGCTCGAGCTCGGGCTTATGCGCCTTAAAACGAAAAACCGCCGTTCAACGGCTTTTCCGATGCAAAAGGATTACACCCCGGAATTCTTCAATCTTCTGCCTTTCGAGCTGACGGGAGCGCAGAAAAGAGCCATCGCTCAGGCATCGGATGATATGATGCGTGAAATCCCGATGAACAGGTTGCTCCAGGGAGATGTCGGCTCGGGAAAAACCGCCGTGAGCGCGGCTCTGATATATAACTGCGCGCGCAACGGATGTCAAAGTGCTTTGATGGCGCCCACCGAGGTGCTCGCAATACAGCATTACAAAACGCTTGCAAAAATGTTTAAAGACACAGATATTTCTTTGGCTTTGCTGACGGGCTCAACCCCCGCCGCCGAGAAAAAGAGAATAAAAGAAAGCCTGAAAAACGGCGAAACCGACCTTGTTATCGGAACTCACGCACTGCTCCAAAAGGATGTTGAATTCAGCCGATTGGCTCTTGCGGTTACTGACGAGCAGCATCGCTTCGGCGTTAATCAGCGCGGCTCTCTCAGCGCCAAAGGAATCAATCCCCACACCCTTGTTATGTCGGCAACTCCGATACCGCGCACTCTCGCTCTGATAATTTACGGCGACCTTGACCTGAGCGTTCTTGATGAACTGCCGCGCGGCAGGCAAAAGGTTGAAACCTATCTTGTCAATTCCGAAAAGCGTGAGCGCGCATACGGATACATCAAAAAGCATCTGTGCGCCGGCTTTCAGGGATACATAGTCTGCCCGCTTGTTGCGGAAAGCGAGGATTCGGAGCTTACCGCCGCTACGGAGCTTTATAAAAATCTCTCCGAGGGATTTTTCAGAGGCTTTTCCGTCGGTCTGCTTCACGGAAAAATGAAGCCCGCCGAAAAGAAAACCGTTATGGATGCATTTGCCAAGGGTGAAACGCAGTTGCTTGTTTCAACAACGGTAATTGAAGTCGGCATCGATGTTCCCAACGCGGTTATTATGGTTATTGAAAACGCCGAGCGTTTCGGGCTTTCACAGCTTCATCAGCTCCGCGGCAGAATAGGCAGAGGTACGGAAAAATCAACCTGCATTTTGATTTCGGACGCTCAGAATTCCGAAACGGAGCATCGGCTTAAAATTATGACATCGACTGCCGACGGATTTAAAATCGCGGATGAAGATTTGCGCCTGCGCGGACCGGGCGACTTCTTCGGCTCCCGCCAGCACGGTTTGCCCGAAATGAAAATTGCAAATATGATGACCGATGGCGAGGCAATCCGTGAAACTCACGCCGCCGCAGAAAATCTGCTCAAAAAAAATCCCGCCCTTGAGGGCGGGGAATATACCGATTTGCGAAATGCGGTTAACCGCCTTTTTTCGGGCGGCATATCAATGAATTGAGCTTGTATTCATCAGCTTCGCGGCTTCAACCTCTTCGGGGGAAACGGGAATAATTCTGTATTCTTTTAAATCATTATCAACCATTGTAACCGGCAGCTCGGGCAGAAGCTCATGTATTCTGGCAATAAAGCCGCTGCTTCCCTCTGCAGGAAAGCCCGTAACAAGCGTAACGGCATTGTTCTTTTTTGCCGCTACGGCAATTACAAGCGCGGGGCTGTCATTAAAATACACATTCATACTCGCGTCAAAATTTTTGGCACACTCAAAAAGCGTTTCGAGTGCTCCGCCTTCATTGGCATTAAGTCCGCTGCTTTCTCTGAAAACGCTGATAACCTTGAGAGGCACTCCTTCGCGCTCGGCTATCCTCGCTCCGGCTTCAATAAGTCTGGCACATGAATGCTGGGGAGTAACGCACACCATAACGCAGGGCTGCTTATTTGTTTTATCCATACAGGTTCTTTCCTTTCGGTCAAATTGTTATATCGAAATCATATGTATTGTGCTTCGTTAAGTTCATTTACATAATATCACCAATATATTGACAGGTTGCGAAAAATAAATGTATAATTTGTTAATTCGTTCTGAATTCCTGTCGGGGAGGTTTGCATGAAAAACCGAAAATACTTTCTCGGAGTTGACGGCGGAGGAAGCAAAACGACCGCCGTTGTTTTCAGCAATGACGGAGAGTTTATCGGCAGAGCCGTCGGAGAAAGCATAAACTATTATTCGGTCGGCTTTGAAAATGCAAGGCGGGCAATGAAAGAAATCATGGAAAAGCTTCCGCAAAAAAGCTTTGACTGCGCCGTTATCGGTATGTCCGCGCTCAATGACAGAGCTTCCCCCGAAGAAACCGAGCGGTTTTGCTCGGGAATAATCGACAGCAAAAAAACAATAATGGATTCCGACCTTTATGTGGCTTTGGAGGCTGTCGGCGAAAAAGGAGAATGTGCCGTTATAATCAGCGGCACGGGCTCAGTTGCGGCTTTACGCAAAAACAACGGCAAAATAAAGCACGCGGGCGGCTGGGGATATATCCTCGGCGATGAGGGCAGCGGATATTCAATAGGTCTGCGCGGCATAAAGAATGCAATCAGAGCTTATGAGGAAATCGCAGACGAAACAACGCTCATTCGAGAATGTAAGGAACATTTCAAGACCGATAATTTATATGATTTGATAGATTTGTACTATACGCAAAAGGTAACCCGAAAAAAAACTGCGGCGTTTGCGGCAAGAGTATGTGAATGTGCGGAAAACGGAGATAAAGCCGCTTTAAAAATAATCGAAACCGAAGCCGATTTGCTTTGCGAAACCGCGGTTTCCCTGCTCAAAAGCGCAAAAAAAGAAATTCCGATAGGTCTTTGGGGAGGAGTTTTTCAGCACAGCGCGGTTTTCAGAGATTATTTCATTCGGCTTCTGAATAATCAGGGATTTGAAAATGTAAAGCTATTGAACTTTACTCCCGAAGTTGGAGCAATAATAGCCTGTTGTGCCGAAGAAAGCCCTGAAACCCTTGATATTATTAAAGAATGTGCTGAAGAAGCATATTTAAATTATAATAAGTAAAGTATATTAACTTTACAAGATGTTGAAAGAAGGAAAAGCCATGAAAACAAAAAAAATAGCAATGACCGCAGTTTTGGCGGCAATAATCTGCGTTCTTGCTCCCCTCTCCCTGCCCGCAGGTGAAATCCCGCTGTCGCTTGCAACCTTTGCAATTTATCTGATAGCCGCAACCGTTGATTGGAAGTATTCATTCAGCGCGGTAATAATATATATTCTGCTCGGAGCCGCGGGTCTGCCCGTTTTTTCAGCTTTTACGGGAGGCTTGCAAAAGCTCGTCGGAGTGACGGGCGGATACATAATCGGCTATATTCCCTGTGTTCTTATAATCGGTTTGATGATAAGCAAATTTGAAAACAAAAAATGGATTTACCCGCTCAGCATGGTTTTGGGAACGGCGGTTCTTTATGCATTGGGCACGGCTTGGTTTATTTTCCAAACCAAATCTCAGCTCGGAGCCGCGCTTGCCGCCTGTGTTGTTCCGTTCCTTCCCGGTGATGCGATTAAGATTGCCGCCGCCTGTGCAGTAGGTATAACCCTGAGAAAACGGATTAAAAAATTTTTATAATTTAACGGTCACATTCCGTAATCTGTTGTATTGCCTCTAAGGCACACACATGATATAATAGTTATGTTAAATGTTATGAAAGGGGTATGAATTATGGAAATAATCAGAAAAGAGTATTCCGTCCCGTCCAAAACAGGTGTTGCCGATGTTTTTGCAAGATGTTGGACTCCCGAAGCGCCGAAGGCTGTTTTTCAGATAGTTCACGGCATGGCTGAGCACGGCGAAAGATACGAGGAATTCGCCCATTTTCTCTGTGAAAAGGGCTTTGCCGTTTTGGTTGACGACCATATCGGCCACGGCAAATCCATAAAGAGCGACGACGACCTCGGCTACTTCGGCGAAAGCGGCGGCTGGAATTCACTTGTTGAAGATGAGCGCACGCTTACCGAAATGATTAAGAAAGAATATCCCGATCTGCCGATAATATTTTTCGGTCACAGCATGGGCTCTTTTATCGCAAGAGAATATATCCGCCGCTACGGCAGAGACGAAAGCATTAAAGCCTGCATTTTCTGCGGCACAAGCGGCAAAAATCCCGCCGCACCGATTGCAATAACTCTTGCGGGAACAGTTGCCAAAGCCAAAGGAAGCCGCCATCGCAGCAAGTTTATCGATAAGCTTGCTTTCGGCACTTATAACAAAAAGACCGACAGCAGAACGCCTTTTGACTGGCTTTCAACAGACACGGAGCATGTTGACAAATACATAGCGGACAAATACTGCGGCTTCATTTTCACCGCCGCGGGCTATAAAGACCTTTTCACAATTCTCAACAAGGTTTCGGGCAAGGATTGGTATAACGATATTTATAAGGATATCCCCATACTGCTCACAGCAGGTGAGGATGACCCCGTCGGTCAATACGGTAGCGGAGTTAAGCAGGTTTATAACGATTTGAAGCTTGCGGGCAAAAAAGATGTTACCCTGCGCCTTTATCCCGGAATGCGCCACGAAATCTTAAACGAAACAGACCGTTTCCGCGTTTATGAGGACATTGCGGCATGGTCACTCTCAAAGCTCAAATAAATCTCGGTTAAGCTTTTCAGCCGCGGATAATTTGCTCTCCCGCGGCTTGTTTTTATACTCTTGACATATCACCCTGATAGGGCTATAATAACGCATAGTATTTATATAGGAATTGTTTGTTTTATCTGATATCGAAAAAACATATTCAAAAGGAGCTGCTGAAAATCGGTTTTCAGCTCTGAATTTTAATGTCAAATACTACACTGATTGAAAAACTCGCGGCAGAACGAAATCTCTCGGACGGCGAACTGAAAGAGCTGCTTGGCAGCAAAGAATATGACCAATCACTCTTTGCCGCCGCCGACAGGAAACGCAGAGAAATATACGGCGATGAGGTTTATCTGCGCGGGCTTATCGAATTCACAAACCATTGCCGCAACAACTGCTATTACTGCGGAATTCGGTGCGGCAACAAAGCCGCCGAGCGTTACCGCCTCGGCAAAGAAGATATACTCGCCTGCTGTGACGAGGGATATCGCCTCGGCTTTCGCACCTTTGTTCTCCAGGGCGGCGAGGATTCGTTTTTTACGGATGACAAGATTTGCGATATAGTTTACGCAATCCGAAGCCGTTTTCCCGACTGCGCGATAACTCTTTCCGTCGGAGAAAAGCCCAAAGAAAGCTATAAATCATTCTTTGACGCGGGCGCTAACCGCTATCTTCTCCGCCACGAAACCGCATCGGAGGAGCATTACCGCAGGCTTCACCCCGAAAATATGAGCCTTGCCAACCGAAAGCGATGCCTTTTTGATTTGAAAGAGATTGGCTATCAGGTCGGCTCGGGATTTATGGTAGGTTCGCCGTATCAGACAACCGATAATTTAATAGAAGACTTGCGGTTTTTGCAGTCATTAAAGCCTGATATGATAGGAATAGGTCCATATATAACGCATGAGCAGACGCCGTTTTCGTCATTTGCAAACGGCAGAGTTGAGCTGACTCTCAGGCTCATCTCGGTTTTGCGGCTTATGTTTCCCTATGCGCTTATTCCGTCAACAACGGCTCTCGGCACTCTTCATCCGCAAGGGCGCGAGCTTGGCTTAAAAGCAGGCGCAAATGTTGTTATGCCCAATCTTTCCCCCGTTGAAGTCAGAAAGCTTTATTCACTCTATGAAAATAAAATCTGCACGGGAGAAGAAGCGGCGCAATGCCGCGGCTGCCTTGAAAGGCGAATATCTGAGGCGGGATACAAAGCCGTTACCGCCATCGGAAATGTTAAAAAGGAATATAAAAGGTAATGATATGAAAAATCCGCTTCAATATCAGTCAACTGAATATGACTGCGGCCCCTCATCGGTGATAAATGCGGTCAGCTTTCTCTTTGAAAGAGAAGAAATTCCGCCTGAGCTGATAATCAATGTAATGCGCTTCTGCCTTGACCGCAACGGCTCTGACGGCTCGCCCGGAAAGGGCGGAACCTCATGCGCGGCAATGCGTTCGCTTTGCGGCTGGCTTAACGAATTCGCCGCCGTCAGAAAATTTCCGATTTTTACACGCTATCTTTCGGGTGAAAAGGTTTCAATGAACGAGGATGCCGATATAGTCAAAGCTTTGAGGCAAGGCGGCACGGCGGTAGTCAGACTTTATTTTGATGTGCAGCATTATGTTTTGCTGACCGGGGAAAAAGACGGTAAAATATTTCTTTTTGACCCTTATTTTGTTGACGAAAATTTCAGCCTGGAGAATGTTGTAATCGACCTCGACCATCCTTTCACATATAACCGCATCGTTCCCGCAGACAGCTTTAACCGTGAAACTCATGACCCCTATGCCCTCGGAGAAATCGGCTCACGCGAGGCTGTGCTGATATTTAAAACCGCAAACAAACGAACATAATTAAGAATGGCTTGTATCAGTTAAATTGAACCGATACAAGCCATTAAAAATTTTATTCAACAATCTCGACCTTGATAATATTGGTTGTGCCCGAAATGCCTATCGGAACACCCGAAGTGATGACGGCGATATCATCGCTTTTGAGCAGATTTTCGCTTTTGGCAACGCTGACGGCATGCTCAAACAGCTCGAAAACCTCTTTTTTCTCATCAAGCAAAATCGGCGTTACACCCCAAGAAAGATTAAGCTGACGGCAGACTTTTTCGCTGATTGTGCAGCCGATAATTCCGCAGTCGGGTCTGTAACGGGAAATCATTCTTGCCGATCTGCCCGACTTTGTGACGGTGATTATAGCTTTGGCGTTAAGGTCGTGAGCCGTGGTGCAGGTTGCGTGGCAGATAGCGTCGGTAACATCGGGATTGGCTTTGCGCTCGCTGTGGAAGAAGCGTTTGCGGTAGTCAATGTCGCGCTCGGTTCTGTCGGCAATTTTAACCATGGTTTTAAGCGCTTCAACGGGGAATTTGCCCGCCGCCGTTTCGCCCGAGAGCATTATGGCGCTTGTGCCGTCATAAATCGCGTTGGCAACATCGGTTGTTTCCGCTCTCGTCGGGCGGGGATTTTTTATCATCGACTCGAGCATCTGAGTTGCCGTTATAACTCTTTTACCCGCTTCATAAACTTTTTTGATAATTAATTTTTGGACTATCGGCACTTCCTCCTCGGGAAGCTCAACGCCCATATCTCCGCGGGCAATCATAATTCCGTCGGCTTCTTCGATAATGGCGTCGATATCGTCAACGCCCTCCTGATTTTCGATTTTAGCAATAATATCAATGCCCTCGCCGCCGTTTCGGGCAAGAAAACGCCGCAATTCCCTGATATCCTCCGCGCTTCTTGTGAATGAAGCCGCAATAAAATCCATATCATTTTCAATTCCGAAAAGAATATCCTCTTTATCCTTCGGGCTGAGATATTCAAGCTTGAGGTGCATCCCCGGAGCGTTGACTCCCTTGTGATTTGAGATATATCCCGAGTTTCTGACAACACACTGCATTTCGGGATATTTGACGGAAAGAACCACCATTTCAACAAGTCCGTCATCAATTAAAATCCTCGTTCCGATATTGACATCCTTGGCAAGGTTGGCGTATGTGACGCTTGCAATATGCTCGTTGCCCATAACCTGATCGCCCGTCAGAGTGAACATCTGCCCGGCCTCGAGCATAACTCCGCCGTTTTCAAAATCGCCGAGACGAATTTCGGGTCCCTTTGTGTCAAGCAGAGCGGCAACGGGTTTATTCTTCCTTTTTCTGATTTCTTTAAGCTGCTCTATGCGCCGCTTCTGGATTTCGTGAGTTCCGTGAGAGAAATTAAATCTGGCAACATTCATCCCCTCTTCAACAAGCTGCTCGAGAATATCCGTATCGTCCGTTGCAGGACCGAGAGTACATATAATTTTTGTTTTTCGCATTATTTTAGCCTCCGAGGTAATCCTAAAAATAAATAATCAAAAAAATTAGTCCATTATAATTATAACCTGCCGTTTTTGAAAAAGCAAGAGCTTTTTTTATAAAAAAACGGTTGGATTTCGCCGTTTACAGGCATATAAAAGCATTTTGTTTTGACAAGCGCGTCGGTATGTGTTAGAATGCAGATATATGTAAAAATTATACTCTTTTTCGCTTGATAATTTTGATTTATCGGGCAAAAAGTTTAAAGAGGTTTTTTATATGTTCGATTATTTCCGCGTTGCCTGCGCCGTGCCCGATGTTTCGGTTGCCGATGTTGATTTTAACATTGAGCAGACCCTGAAATTTGTTGAAGAAGCAAAAAAAGCTGATGTTAATTTGCTCGTGCTTCCCGAGCTCGGCATAACGGGCTACACCTGCGCCGACCTTTTCTTCCAGCAGCCCTTGTTGAGCGCCGCTCTTGACGGCATCAAGAAGCTCATCACCGCAAGCAGAGAGAGCAACACCGTTATTGCCGCAGGCGCGCCCGTGAGGATTGACGGCTCGCTGTATAACTGCGCCGTTATCATTTTCCGCGGAAGAATAGCAGGCATTGTGCCGAAAACATTTCTGCCGAATTACGGAGAATTCTATGAAAAAAGATGGTTTGCCTCCGCATCATCGCTTTTGTGCGGCTCAATAAGCTCAAAAGCCATGGGCATACCCGCTCCCGAATATGAGATACCCATCGGAAGCCTCGTTTTTGACGCCGGAGGAGTTAAAATAGGCTTTGAGATATGCGAGGATTTGTGGACTCCCCTGCCGCCGAGCACCCTGCTCTGCCTTGCGGGAGCCGAGATAATTGCCAATCTTTCGGCGAGCAATGAAACAATTTCAAAAAGAGAATACCGCCGCGGGCTGATAGCTCAGCAATCGGCAAGCAACATTTGCGGCTATGCTTTCTGCTCGGCGGGCTGCCTTGAATCGACTACTGACCTCATTTTCTCGGGTCACAGCCTTATTTGCGAAAACGGCATCGTTACGGCAGAGCAGCAGGAACAGATATCATCAAATTCAATGATAATCAGCGACATTGACCTCGGAAAATTAAGGCACGACAGAATACACAACACCGCATTTTCTGACTGTGCTTCGCTCTACGGTGCTGAGGATATCCGCACCGTAAGCCTGCCCCTTTACACTCCCGAAGCGGCGGGAGAATATACAAAGGTTTACAAGCTGCCGTTTGTTCCCGCAACCGAAAAGGACAGGCTGTCACGCTGCCTTTCAATATTTGAGATGCAGGTTGCAGGGCTTAAAAAGCGCCTTCAAATCACCCGCTGTAACCCCGTTATCGGCATTTCGGGCGGGCTTGATTCAACCCTTGCTCTGCTTGTAAGCGTTCAGGCAATCAAAGAGCTCGGCAGACCTCTGACTGATGTTATCGGCATAACCATGCCCTGCTTCGGCACAACGGACAGAACCTATAACAACGCCGTTAATCTTATGAAATCTCTCGGCATTACGAGCAAGGAAATCAATATAAAAGAAGCCTGCCTGCGCCATTTTGAGGATATCGGTCAAAGCGCGGAATGCTATGACCTGACATACGAAAACGCACAGGCAAGAGAAAGAACGCAGGTGTTGATGGACTTTGCGGGCAAATCAAACGGACTTGTTATCGGCACGGGCGATCTGAGCGAGCTTGCGCTCGGCTGGTGCACCTATAACGGCGACCATATGAGTATGTACGGAGTAAACGCAAGCATACCGAAAACGCTTATCCGCTGGATGATTGACTGCCTTGTTAAAAACAATATTTTCCCCGAAAGCACAGAATATTTAACCGATATTATCGCAACGCCGATAAGTCCCGAGCTTCTTCCGCCCGATGCAAAGGGTGAAATTGCTCAGCAGACCGAAAGCATTGTAGGTCCCTATGCTCTGCATGACTTTTTCCTTTATTATGCTCTGCGCTTCGGATTTGAGCCGGAGAAAATATTTATGCTCGCCAAAAAAGCGTTTGCGGACGATTTTGACGGCGAAACCATTCTGAAATGGCTTAAAACCTTTTACAGACGCTTTTTCAGCCAGCAATTCAAGAGAAGCTGCATACCCGACGGAGTTAAGGTGGGCAGAATTTGCCTCTCGCCGAGGGGCGATTGGAGAATGCCGAGCGACGCAAGCGCGGCAATGTGGCTTAAAGCGGCGGAGGAAATTAAAATTTAAAACAGCAACGGGTTGTCGCACTAAGCGAAGACCAAAAGAAACGAATATAATAGAAAATGGCTTGTATTGGAAATCTAACCGATACAAGCCATATTAACATTGTATTTAAAGTTAATATCAATATTTAATGTTTCTTTTTAGCCGTTTTGTCCGATTTGGCTTTTCGCTACGCCGGGCATCGGAAGAAAACGGCTTCTTCATCTTATTGCAACAACCCCGTCTTTTTATATATTTTTACTTATCAGCGAAACAATCAGGACTATTACGCCCAACGCTATTCTGTACCAACCGAAGGGCTTGAAATCATGGCGTTTTACATAGTCCATAAGGAATTTTATTGCAAAGAGCGAAACGCCGAAAGCAACAATCATTCCCGTTACAAGAGCCGTAACCTCCGCTCCCGTGAAATCAAAGCCGAACTTAACAAGCTTCAGAAGGCTTGCGCCGAGCATTGTGGGAACGGCAAGGAAGAATGTAAATTCAGCCGCCGCCGTGCGCGAAACTCCTATAAGCAGAGCGCCGACTATCGTTGCGCCCGAGCGTGAAGTGCCCGGAATCATTGAAAGTGCCTGAAAACAGCCGATAATCAGAGCGGTTTTATAGTCTATCGCGGCGATTGAGCCGATTTTGGGCTGCCTGTTTTTATTGTAGTTTTCAACAAGAATAAAGGCAACGCCGTAAATAATCAGCATCAGGGAAATCGTTACCGCGTTTCCGAAATGCGCTTCAAGGAAATCATCAAGCAGCAAACCGAGCACCCCTGCGGGAATACAGCCGACAATTACCTTAACCCACATCATAATTATGCTCTTTTTTATTTGCAGCTTTTTATCGGCATAGCCGAAAGGAAACATCTTTTTCCAAAACATCACAACAACCGCCATAATCGCGCCGAGCTGAATTACAACGAAAAACATTTCTTTGAATTCCTCTGTCATTTTTAGCGGAATAAAAGCGTCAAAGAGCAGCATATGCCCCGTGCTGCTTATGGGCAGCCATTCGGTTATACCCTCGATAATTCCTATAAGTATAACCTTAATAAATTCAACAAAGCCGAGCTTCACCGAAACACATCCTTTCCCGTTTTACAAAATTTTATGCCGTCGGCACGATGAATATTCAAGATTGTGCCGCCTATGGAATTATATACCGTTTTAAAGAATAAATCAACATAAAAAGCAGGAAAGCCGCAGAGAAATCAATCCCTGCGGCTTATCCTGTGTGTTAGAGAAATATAAAGGAGCTGTCAGATTTAACAGGCGCAGGATTAAACACCGCTTGCGCCGTAGTTTGAGAGAACTCTTGCCGACGGGTCGTTGACATTGCAGCCCTCCCATTCTTTGTTGGGCATCCAGAAATCCTTTACCATTTCCGCCTGCCCGGGGTAATACTTTTCAAATATATCTCTGTAAAGGAGCGATTCCTTTGTGAAAGGCTTTGCAAAATCATAGGCGGCTATGCCTGCTTCGTATTCTTCGTCGGAATAAACCTCTTCGGCAAATTCCTTGAGATAATCAACCATCGAATGACCTACCGCGTCGCTGAAAGCGGCTTTTTCGCGGTAAAGAATGTCATGCGGCAGATAATCGCCCTCAAAGGCGTGGCGAAGCAGATATTTGCCCTTATTATATTTGTTAAGCTTCATTTCAGGATCAACAGACATAACATACTTAACAAAATCAAGATCGCCGAAGGGCACGCGTGCCTCCATTGAGTGAACGGAAATGCATCTGTCCGCGCGCAGAACATCATACATATAAAGCTCGCGCAGACGCTTCTGTGCCTCCTGCTGGAAAGCCTCTGCGGAGGGAGCAAAATCGGTGTATTTATAGCCGAATATCTCATCGGAAATTTCGCCCGTAAGCAAAACACGGATATCCGTCTGCTCATGGATTGCCTTGCAGATAAGATACATACCCATACTGGCGCGTATGGTTGTTATGTCATAGGTTCCGAGAGCGGCTATGACTTCCTCAAGAGAGGCAATAACATCGTCTTTTGTAATTATAACCTCGGTGTGCTCACTGCCGATATAATCGGCAACCTCCTTGGCATATTTAAGGTCGATTGCGTCCTCACTCATGCCGATTGCAAAGGTTCGGATAGGCTTACCGAGCAGCTTTGCGGAAACCGAGCAGACAAGAGAGCTGTCAAGTCCGCCGCTGAGCAGAAAGCCGACCTTGGCGTCTGCGTCAAGGCGCTTTCTGATTCCCTCAACAAGCTTGTCGTGTATTTTTGAGCAAACCGTTTCAAGGTCATCGGAAACATAGCCGTCAACCGCGGCGATATCGCAGTAGCAGACAAATTCGCCGTCTTTGTAATAATGCCCCGGAGGGAACGGATAAACCTTATCCGTAAGCCCTATCAGGTTTTTCGCTTCGCTGGCAAACATTATGCTGCCGCCCTCGTCATAACCGTAGAAAAGAGGTCTGATGCCTATCGGGTCTCTTGCGGCTATGTAGCTGTCCTTTGCCGCGTCATAGATAATCATTGCAAACTCGGCGTCAAGCATTTTAAACATTTCAACGCCGTATTTTTCATAGAGCGGAAGCAGAATTTCGCAGTCGGAGTCGCTTTCAAATGTATATTCCTTTGAAAGCTCCTCTTTGAGCGGACGGAAGCAGTAAACCTCGCCGTTGCACACAACCGAATTGCCGTGGAGGGTAAAGGGCTGCATTCCGCTGTCGGTCAGACCCATAATGGCAAGGCGGTGGAAGCCGAGCACGCCCGACTTTGTGTCGATAACCTTTGTTGCATCGGGACCTCTTGAAATGGTTTTGTCAAAACATTCTTTGAATTTTTCTTTTGAAACCGTTTTACTTGTTAATCCAATAATTGAACACATAACACATACTCCAATACATTTCTCTAAAATATAATATTTTTTACTCTACATCCTGTAAAGCATCGTAGCCTTCTTCGCCCGTGCGAACCTTGATAACATTTTCAACATCATAAACAAAGATCTTGCCGTCGCCGATATTGCCTGTGTAAAGAACCTTCTTTGCCGTGTCAATAACGGTCTTGACGGGAACCTTGCAGACAACTATTTCAACCTGAATCTTCGGCAGCAGGCTGACCTCAACCTCAACGCCTCTGTAACGCTCCTTGCTGCCGCCCTGAGTGCCGAAGCCGAGAACATTGGTAACCGTCATACCGGTAATTCCGATACCCGTCATAGCATTCTTGAGAGCGTCAAATCTGTTTTGCTTGCAGATAATCTCAATCTTTGTCATCTTAACATCGGAAGCAACCGCCGTGTTGGGAGCGGGAGCACTTGCGAGCTGAACGGGAACAGCATCGTCAACGGGAACGCTGCCCGTGATTTCAACAGCTTCCTCATCGTCGTCATAAATATGCTCAACGGTGCAGGCAAAGTCTGCATATGCGTTGATAAGACCGTGCTCGGTGGAGTCAAGACCCTTGATTTCCTCTTCTTTAGAAACGCGAAGTCCGTTTGTCTTTTCAATAATCTTAAAGGTGATTATCATTGTAACCACTGTCCATGAAGCTATGGCAAGAACGCCGATTGTCTGGATTGCAAGAAGCTTGAAGCCTCCGCCGTAGAACACGCCGTCCTTATAGTCAAACAAACCTACGGCAAGAGTGCCGAACATACCGTTGACACAGTGAACCGCAACGGCACCGACGGGATCGTCGATATGGAATTTGAGGTCGATAACCTCAACCGCAACAACAACAAGTATTCCTGAAATAAGTCCGATAATAATTGCGCCCAAGGCATCAACATTGGCACAGCCCGCCGTGATTGCTACAAGACCTGCAAGAGAACCGTTGAGAGTCATTGAAACATCGGGTTTGCCGTTCTTGACCCAAGTGAAAACCATGGTTGAGCAGGTGGCAACGCCTGCAGCAAGAGTTGTTGTGCCGAAAATCTGAGCAAGAGAGGTTGAATCCGCCGCAGCCGCTCCGTTGAAGCCGTACCAGCCAAACCAAAGGATAAACACACCGAGAGCACCGAGAGTTATTGAATGACCCGGAATAGCGTTGACTTTTACGCTGCCGTCCTTGTTTTTAACATACTTGCCGATTCTGGGTCCGAGAATAATCGCACCGATAAGTGCCGAGAGACCGCCGACCATATGAATAGCCGAAGAACCTGCAAAATCAACATATTCGGGAGCGCCCTCGCCGAAAAGATTTGCTCCGAGGCGGGTCAGCCAGCCGCCGCCCCAAACCCAGTGAGCTTCAATGGGATAAACAACCGCAGAAATAACCGCGCTGTAAATCAGATAGGAGCTGAATTTTGTTCTCTCTGCCATTGCTCCGGAAACTATCGTTGCCGCCGTGGCGCAGAAAACAAGGTTGAAAACAAAGTTGCCCCAATCATATCCGCCGAAATCTTTGAACAAACCGAGATTAGGAATTCCGATTAAGCCGAAAAGTGCGTCTTCGCCCAGGAGCAAGCCCGCTCCGAGAAAAACGAAAACAACCGTGCCTACACAGAAATCCATCAGGTTTTTCATGATAATGTTGCCCGCATTTTTTGCTCTGGTGAATCCGCTCTCAACCATCGCAAAGCCCGCCTGCATAAAGAAAACAAGTGCGGCGCCCATCATGAACCATACGCCCGTACTGCCGAAAATCAATTCGCCCATATCATTACATCCTTCCAAATATTTAAAGGCGTATGTCCCCCGGATCGGGAAAACATACGCCTTTGTATGATAAATCATATTTAATTCTTACCCGAGGCAACACAGCCGCGGAAAGAGCATCCGATATTTTATCTTACGCCGAAAAGGAGCTCTCCGTATGACGGATAAGGCCAATATTCGGCAGAGGTTATGCACTCGGCTTCATCCGTAACGGCACGAAGCTCCTGCATCTTGGGAATAATAACGGATTTGAACATCTCCGCTTCTTCTGCCTCATCGGCCGCCGATTTAAGGCTGATAAGAGCACTCTCAAGGTCAGAAACCTTGGAATAAATCGAAGCAGACAGAGCAGAAAGCCTTGTAACGGTTTTCTCCTCATAGGAGCAGTCCGCAGAAGCGAAGCAGGATTTCTTGGTTGCCGCAGTTTTGCTAAGCTCGCCTACATAGGAGCTGATTGCGGGAAGAATATCCTTGTTAACCATATCAATCATTGTAAGAGCCTCTATGTTGATTGTCTTGCAGTAGTTTTCAAGACGGATTTCATAGCGAGCCTCAAGCTCTGCTCTTGTGAATACCTTGTGCTCCTCAAACAGCTTAACATTCTTTTCGTCAAGCAGATGAGCAACGCAGTCCGGAGTGGTTTTGAGATTGAGAAGTCCTCTTCTTTCGGCTTCCTTTATCCACTCGTCGTCATAACCGTTGCCGTTGAAGATAATGCGCTTATGGTCTTTGATGGTCTTCTTGATTAACTCGTGAAGTGCATCCTCGAAATTATCAACGCCCTCAAGCCTGTCCGCATAGGATTTGAGTGATTCTGCAACGGCGGTGTTAAGAACGATGTTTGCACCCGCGATTGAGTTGGCGGAACCGAGCATTCTGAATTCAAACTTATTGCCCGTGAAAGCAAACGGTGAGGTTCTGTTTCTGTCCGTTGTATCCTTGGGGAATCTGGGAAGAACATGAACGCCGACCTTCATCTGAACCTTCTCTTTGGCGTCATAAGCAGTTTCGTTTTCGATTGATTCAAGAATTTCATTAAGCTCATCGCCGAGGAACATTGAAACAACTGCAGGAGGAGCTTCGTTTGCACCGAGGCGGTGGTCATTGCCTGCGCTCGCAACGGAAATTCTGAGAAGATCCTGATAATCGTCAACCGCCTTTATAACGGCGCAGAGGAAGAGCAGGAACTGTGCGTTATCGTAGGGAGTTTCGCCGGGTTCAAGGAGGTTAACTCCTTTGTTTGTGGATATTGACCAGTTGTTGTGTTTACCGCTGCCGTTAACGCCTGCAAAGGGCTTCTCGTGAAGCAGGCAAATCATATTATGCTTCTTTGCAACCTTCTGCATAATCTCCATTGTAAGCTGGTTATGATCGGTCGCAATGTTTGTTGTTGTGAATATCGGCGCAAGCTCGTGCTGAGCGGGAGCAACCTCGTTATGCTCTGTTTTTGCAAGGATGCCGAGCTTCCAAAGCTCCTCGTTGAGATCCTTCATAAAAGCGGCAACGCGGGGCTTAATTGAGCCGAAATAATGGTCGTCAAGCTCCTGACCCTTGGGAGGCTTTGCTCCGAAAAGAGTTCTTCCCGTAAAGATAAGGTCTTTTCTCTTGTTATACATATCTCTGTCAACAAGGAAATATTCCTGCTCGGGACCGACGGTGGTTTTAACGCTCGTTACATCGTCCTGACCGAAAAGCTTCAGAATTCTGACTGCCTGCTTTCCGATTGCTTCCATTGAGCGAAGCAGCGGAGTTTTCATATCAAGCGCCTCGCCGCCGTAGGAACAGAAAGCCGTGGGAATGCAAAGAACGCCTTCTTTAATGAAAGCATAGGAAGTGGGGTCCCATGCCGTGTATCCTCTTGCCTCAAATGTGGCGCGAAGTCCGCCTGAGGGGAAGCTTGATGCATCGGGCTCGCCTCTGACAAGCTCTTTGCCCGAGAATTCCATAATAACCGAGCCGTCCTTGCAGGGGGAAATAAAGCTGTCATGCTTTTCGGCGGTGATACCTGTCATCGGCTGGAACCAATGAGTGAAATGAGTCGCTCCGTTTTCGACCGCCCAATCCTTCATCGCATTGGCAACAACATTTGCAACAGCTATATCAAGGCGTTTACCGTCTTGAATGGTTTTTTTCATCGCCTTATATGTTTCTTTGGGTAATCTCGACTTCATCGCCTTGTCATCAAACACCATGCAGCCGAAATATTCGGGAACGCTGTTCATACTCATCTCTCCTATTCTGCGTCATATGAAAAAGGGCAAAGACACCATTGGTTTGGCGCCTTTGCCTTTGACTATGGGCTTAGTATAGCCCCAAAATCCGCCAAAGTCAAGGCTTTTCGGTCAATTTCTTCATATTCTTGCATTCTGTCGGATTTTAATACCTGAGAGTGAAAAGTTTTTGTGAGATTTGTGGAAATCGGTAAAATCTGCGATTTTTGATTTGACAAACACCGATAATGTTATTATAATGCAATTGAACAAAGGCGTTCGCAGACGGCTGTTTTGCCGTCTGCGGGCGCTAATTTTTTTGTTAGGGAATGAAAAATATGCTAAAAAAAGAGGGGCAGATAAGAATACCCTCCGGCTGCGCGATAGCCGGTCTTATTTCAAAGGAAGGAAAATGCTTTTCGGGCGATACAATAGTAAAAGCAATGACCACCATGCACGACCGTTCAAACGGTCTCGGCGGCGGCTTTGCCGGCTACGGAATTTATCCGCAATATAAGGATTACTATGCTCTGCATATCTTCTATGACGGTATGAGCGCGCGGGAGGACTGCGAAAAGTATCTTGACGATACATTTGAAATAATCAACCTTTCAAAAATTCCTATCAGAAAATCGCCTAAGATTACCGACGAACCTCTGATTTGGCGTTATTTCGTTGCACCCAACCCCAACAAGCTCAGAGACAGCCAGCTTGACGAAAAGGAATATGTTGTAAGAGCGGTTATAAAAATCAACACGGAATTTGACGGCTCATATGTCTTTTCAAGCGGCAAAAACATGGGTGTATTCAAAGCCGTAGGATATCCCGAGGATGTCGGCGAATTTTACAGGCTTGACGAATACGAGGGCTATTCCTGGACTGCTCACGGCAGATACCCCACAAACACTCCCGGCTGGTGGGGCGGCGCGCATCCTTTTTCGATGCTCGATTATTCAATCGTTCATAACGGAGAGATATCCTCATATGACGCAAACCGCAGGTTTATCGAAATGTTCGGCTACAAGTGCAACCTGCTGACAGATACTGAGGTTATTACATACATTATAGATTATCTTGTCCGCAAGCAGAAGCTGACCCTTGAAGAAGCGGCAAGCGTTATCGCCGCTCCGTTCTGGTCAACCATAGAAGGCAAGGATGAAAAAGAGAAAGAAAGGCTCACCTATCTCAGAAACACTTTCAGCAGTCTGCTGATAACGGGACCGTTTTCAATCCTGCTTGGCTTTGACGGCGGTCTGATGGCTCTTAACGACAGGCTGAAGCTGCGTTCAATGGTAGTCGGCGAAAAAGGCAGCACGGTTTATATAGCAAGCGAAGAATGTGCAATAAGAATGATGGAGCCTGATGTTGAAAAAATATGGTCGCCCAAGGGCGGCGAGGCAGTAATAGTCAGGCTGGAAGGCGGTGAGAAGAATGCCGATTAATTTTATTTATCCGGATTATGAGGTTGTCAGAGACAACACAAGATGCATAAGATGCAGAGCGTGCGAAAGACAGTGTGCAAACGGAGTTCACAGCTACGACCCCGAAACCAATTTTTTAAAGAGTGATGAATCAAAATGCGTAAACTGCCACAGATGCGTTTCTCTCTGCCCCACAAGAGCTTTAAAAATCGTGCGTACTCCCCATACATTTAAAGAAAACGCAAACTGGAACGAGCGTGCGATTGAAGAAATCTATATGCAGGCAAACAGCGGCGGCGTTCTTCTTTCATCAATGGGCAACCCCGAAAGATACCCCGTTTATTGGGATAAAATCCTTATTAACGCTTCTCAGGTTACAAATCCGCCCATAGACCCCCTCAGAGAGCCGATGGAAACAAGGACATTTCTGGGCAAAAAGCCCTCGTCTATCGAAAGAAATCCCGACGGCTCGTTAAAGAACAATCTTCCGCCTCAGCTTGAGCTTGAATTGCCGATAATGTTTTCGGCAATGTCCTACGGCTCAATCAGCTACAATGCTCACGAAAGCATGGCAAGAGCCGCGCAGGCTCTCGGCACCTACTATAACACGGGCGAGGGCGGTCTGCACGAGGACTTCTATAAATACGGCAAGAACACTATAGTTCAGGTTGCCTCAGGCAGATTCGGAGTTTATAACGATTATCTTAACGCAGGTGCGGCGATTGAAATTAAAATGGGTCAGGGCGCAAAGCCCGGCATCGGCGGTCACCTTCCCGGCACAAAAATCGTGGGCGACATTGCAAAAACCCGAATGATTCCCGAGGGCTCGGACGCCATATCTCCCGCTCCGCACCATGACATTTATTCAATCGAGGATTTAAGACAGCTTGTTTATTCTCTTAAAGAAGCAACCGAGTATAAAAAGCCCGTTATCGTTAAGGTTGCGGCGGTTCATAACATTGCGGCAATCGCAAGCGGTATCGCCCGAAGCGGCGCGGATATAATTGCAATCGACGGCTTCAGGGGCGGCACGGGTGCGGCGCCCACAAGAATAAGAGACAATGTGGGAATTCCGATTGAGCTTGCGCTTGCAAGCGTTGACACAAGGCTGCGCGATGAGGGCATCAGAAACAATGTTTCTCTTGTTGCAGGCGGCAGCATAAGAAACAGCGCAGATGTTGTTAAGGCAATCGCCCTCGGTGCAGACGCCGTTTATATAGCGACGGGCGCGCTGATTGCACTCGGCTGTCACCTTTGCAGGAGCTGCCAGACGGGCAACTGCAACTGGGGCATAGCCACGCAGAAGCCCGAGCTTGTCCGCCGCCTTAATCCCGACATCGGTTATATGAGGCTCGTCAACCTCCTCACGGCATGGAATCACGAAATCAAAGAGCTGATGGGCGGAATGGGCATCAACTCCATTGAAGCTCTCAAGGGCAACCGCCTTATGCTGCGCGGAGTAGGTCTGACCGCCAAGGAGCTTGAAATTCTGGGAATTTCCCATGCAGGTGAATAAAAGATGAAAAAGGTTTATGTTAATGAAAAGTGGTGCCTCGGCTGCCACCTTTGCGAATATTACTGCGCCTTTGCCAACAGCGGAGAAAAGGATATGGTAAAGGCTTTGACAAATTTGCAGATACATCCCCGGATTCAGATTGAAGAAGCAAACGGAATTTCGTTTGCTGTTTCCTGCCGCCACTGCGACGAGCCGCTGTGCGTCAAGGGCTGCATAACGGGCGCGCTGACAAAGCAGGACGGCGTTATCGTTATTGATAAAGACAAATGCGTCGGATGTTACACCTGCATTCTCTCCTGCCCCTACGGCGCTATTTCTCACAGTGAAACGGGAGCAATCCAAAAATGCGAGCTTTGCACCAAAAACGCAGGAGGAGTGCCCCAATGCGTCAAGGGCTGCCCCAACGGCGCAATAGTTTTTGAGGAAAGGTGACGGAATATGAAATATGTTATTATCGGCAATTCCGCCGCTGCCGCGGGCGCGGTTGAGGGAATCAGAAGCGTTGACGCCGAATCGGAAATAATCATTATATCAAAAGAAAAATATCATATGTATTCCCGTCCGCTCATTTCATATTATCTCTGCGGCAAAACCGATTTGCAGAGAATGAAATACAGACCCGACGATTTCTATGAAAAGAACGGCTGCACCTGCCTTTTCGGCGAAACCGCCGTAAAAATCGACAGCGGCAAAAAAGAAGTTTTGCTTGAAAGCGGAAAAGCCGTTTCATATGATAAGCTCCTCGTTGCCACAGGCTCAAATCCGTTTGTTCCCCCGTTCAAAGGGCTTGAAAAAGTTAAAGACAAACACAGCTTTATGAGCCTTGACGACGCACTTGAGCTTGAGAAATCGCTCGGCAAAGACAAAAAGGTGCTTATCGTCGGCGCGGGACTTATCGGGCTTAAATGTGCCGAAGGAATCAAAGACAGAGTTGCCGAAATCACGGTTATTGATTTGAGCGAGCGCGTTCTTTCAAGTATTCTTGACGAGGAAGGCTCCGAAATGGTCAAGGCGCATCTTGAAAAGAACGGAATTAATCTCATTCTCGGTCACACAGTTACGGAATTCACCGAAACCGCCGCTTTTACCGACAGCGGCGAGAAAATCGAGTTTGATATTCTCGTAACTGCGGTCGGTGTTCGCCCGAACACCTCTTTGCTCACGGATATAGGAGCAAAGGCTAACCGCGGTATACTGACCGACAGCTCAATGCAGACAAGCATTGACGGAATTTACTGTGCGGGCGACTGCTGTGAAAGCGATGATGTTGCAAGCGGCACAAGCCGTGTGCTCGCCCTTTTGCCAAACGCTTACCGTCAGGGTGAAGCGGCGGGAATTGCAATGGCGGGCGGAAATGCCGAATTCAGCGGAGCAATTCCGATGAACGCCATAGGATTTTTCGGTCTGCACATCATAACGGCGGGCGTATATGAGGGCGAAACCTACGAAAAGCGCTCCGACGGCTGCTATAAGAAGCTTTTCTATAAAGAAAATATGCTCAAAGGCTATATAATGATCGGCGATGTTGAAAAAGCGGGCATTTACACCTCGCTTATCCGCAACAAAACGCCGCTTTCGGATATTGACTTCGGACTCATCTGCGAAAAGCCGTCGCTTATGGCGTTTTCACGCAAATACAGAAATGAAAAGCTCGGAGGTAGAATCCAATGATTACAATCGATGCAAACGGCAAGGATTTCAAAGAGCTCAACGAGCTTATCAGGAGCGAAACCGAGGTTACCATTGACAACTGTCTCGGTCAAAGATTTATCGCAAGCGGGATGAGCGGAAAAAGCATAACCGTCAACGGCGTTCCCGGAAATGCGCTCGGCTCTTATCTTAACGGAGCGGATATCACCGTTAACGGCAACGCGCAGGACGCGGCGGGCGACACGATGAACGACGGCAGAATTATAGTCCGCGGCAGCGTCGGCGACGCGGCAGGCTATGCAATGCGCGGCGGAGAAATCTATGTGCGCGACAATGCGGGCTACCGCGCGGGTATTCATATGAAGGCTTATAAGGACAAGCTGCCCGTAATGGTCATCGGCGGCGTATGCGGAAGCTTCCTGGGCGAATATCAGGCGGGCGGACTTATAATAGTGCTCGGCATAAACGCAGGCAGTTCTCCGATAGTCAGCAATTTCTGCGGCACGGGAATGCACGGAGGAAAAATCTTTCTGCGATGCGATGAAATCAATTTCCGTCTGCCCAAGCAGGTCAAGACTCACAAGGCTGCTGACGATGACAAAGAGGAAATAAAAGCATATATTGAGAATTATTGCAAATTCTTCGGCGGCAGCGCAGAAGAGCTGCTAAAATCAGACTTCTTTGTGCTCACTCCCGACAGCGGAAATCCCTATAAACAGCTTTATGTTCAGAACTGACGGCAGATCTGTTAATAAAATATTTGTGTGTTGCCTATGCCGAAAATCACCGTCGGCAGCAGGATAGGAGGAATAGTTTTGAAAAAGGGATATCTTGTTTTATCAAACGGAAAGGTTTTTGAGGGCAAGCTTTTCGGAGCTGAGTGCGAAACGCTCGGCGAGCTTGTTTTCACAACCGGAATGTGCGGTTACATTGAAACGCTCACCGACCCGAGCTACTGCGGGCAAATCGTTGTTCAGACCTTCCCGACCATAGGAAACTACGGTATTATCGAAGAAGATTTTGAGGGCGAATGTGCCGTTAAGGGCTATGTGGTGCGCGAATGGTGCGAGCATCCGTCAAACTACAGATGCCAATACACGCTTGACAAATTCCTGAAAGACAGAGGAATTTGCGGGCTTTATGATGTTCCCACAAGAGAAATCACGCGCATAATCAGAGAGGAAGGCGTTATGAACGCCGCAATCTGCACCAAAGTGCCCAAAAATCTTGATGATATTTTCGGCTACCGCGTTGAGGGAACCGTTCAGGCTGTCAGCGGTGAAAAGCAGGTTTTCCCCGCTTCGGGCGAGGAGCGGTTCAGGGTTACTCTGGTTGATTACGGCGCAAAGCAGAACATAATCCGCGAGCTTCAGAAGCGGGGCTGCACGGTCACAAGAGTTCCCTATAACACCTCTGCCGACGAAATCCTCGCGGAAAAACCCGACGGAATAATGCTCTCAAACGGCCCCGGAGACCCTGCCGACAACAAGGAGTGCATTGAGGAAATCCGCAAGATGCTCGGAAAGGTTCCCCTTTTCGGTATCTGCCTCGGACATCAGCTTACCGCGCTTGCCAACGGCGGTAAAACCGTTAAGCTCAAATACGGTCACAGGGGCTGCAACCAGCCTGTAAAGGATGTTAAAGGAACAAGAACCTTTATCACAAGCCAGAACCACGGCTATGCCGTTGTAAGCGAAAGCTTGGAGGGCAAGGGTGAAATCAGATATATCAATGCAAACGACGGAACCTGCGAGGGCATTGACTACCCCGCCCTGAACGCCTTTACCGTTCAGTTCCACCCCGAGGCATGCTCCGGTCCGCTTGACACAGAGTTTCTTTTTGACAGATTTATTGATATGATGAAAAAATAAAGCTATCAGCAAAAGGCTGCCGCTTAATCATTTGATTTGCGTCAGCCTTTTGTGTTATACCGGAATTCAGTTTATTACACTTTTAATCCCATTTCATAAGCTTCTTTCATTGCTTTTGTGTTTCTTACCTCACCCTTTTCATATACGCCGGTTCCGTAAATAACACCCATTTCCTTTGCGCCGTTTACGCAATCGGCATATCCTCTGAAGCAGGCAAGAGTTGTTTCCATAGACGCCCTTTCCTCGTCGGCGGCGGTCATAATATAATAGAATTCTTTATTCTTAACCTCAGTCCAGCGTGCAACCGTTCTGTCAATCAGCGCTTTTAACTGAGCATCAACGGAATAAAAATATACAGGGCTTGCCAGCACTATAACATCGGCTGCTGTCATCTTCTGCAAAATTTCCGCCATATCGTCTTTGATAACACATACTCCGCCGTTTTTGCAAGCATAGCAGGCGCGGCAAAAACCTATATTCTTTTCTGCAACGCGTATTTTCTCCGCTTCATTTCCGCTTTCAATCGCGCCTTTCATAAACTCATCGCAGAGAATATCGGAGTTTCCGCCCTTACGGGGACTTCCGGAAAGAATTAAAACTTTTTTACTCATAAATAAACATCCTCCTTTTATTTTACTTTGAATAGCCGATTTCTTTCAGCCAATTCACTATCTCGGCTTCGCCGTTCTCAATATCGTTGCGTGAAACGGAAAGTCCGTTGATTACAACGGCGTTTGGTTCAAGCTCGGCTATTGTCTGATTAGTGCCTGAAAATCCGCTTCCGCCGTGCGTATTAAAGGTCACGATGGTTTTACCCGAAAAATCATATGTATCGAAGAAAGTATACATTATCATGGGCATATCGCTCCACCATGTCGGATAACCGACAAAAACGGTATCGTAGTCTTCAAAATTCTCAATAGTATCATTGATTTCCGGGCGGGCATTTTCCTGCTGTTCTTTTTTTGCCAAATCCACCAGCTCATCGTGGTCGGTAGTATAAGGTGTTTTCGGAAGAATTCTGAAAATATCCCCTCCGGTATTTTTTTGAATGAGCTGCGCCATATACTGCGTATTTCCGAGCGTTTCTCCGTTTATTAAAACCGAGCTGTCGTCAACATTATCAGGCATGGAGAAATAAACCACCAAAACCTTTTCCTTTGTTTTTGTTTCGGAATTTGTTGAAAGGTCTGAAATCTGATTTGCAGAAACGCCCATAGCGGTCTCGTTTTCTCTTTTGGTTTCGGCGTTGCAGGCCGCAAGCAAAAAAGCAAAAGCACAGCACAGAATTAAGCAAATCGGTTTAAACAGTTTTTTCATCATTTTTCTTCCTCCTTCACCAGCTTTTTTTCTCTTTTGAGCAATCGTGCTGCTTTTTACGCTCATCAACCATTTTTACAAACCACTCAACCATTTTGGGGTCATAATGAGAGAAGAAAGAGCTTGTGTTTTTATCGAGGGCGGCAACAGCGTTCATATCCTCGGCTGTCAACTCAAAATCAAACACATTGAAGTTTTCTTTCATTCTATTGATATGAGTGGTTTTCGGAATAACCGCAATGCCGCGCTGCAAATGCCAGCGAAGGATAACCTGAGCCGCCGTCTTGCCGTATTTTCGGGCAATCGATTTCAGCTCGGGCAGTTCAAACATATCTCCTCTGCCCTCTCCGAAAGGCGCCCATGCTTCAAGCTGTAAACCGTATTTTTCATTCCATTCTTTTGCGTCAATTTGCTGGTTGTGGGGGTGTATTTCAATCTGATTTACCATAGGGCGAATTCTTGAAAACGATGCAATATCCACCATGCGATCCGGATAAAAGTTTGATATGCCGATAGCTCGCAGTCTGCCCGATTCGTAAAGCTCCTCAAGCGCTCTCCACGCTCCGTAATAATCGCCGAAAGGCTGATGAAGAAGCATTAAGTCAATATAATCGGTTTTAAGCTTTTCCATTGAAGCTTCAACGGATTTTTTACATTCCTCATATCCGTAATGCTCCACCCAAACTTTCGTTGTCAGAAAAATTTCATCACGGGGTATCTCCGATTTCCGAATGGCATTGCCGACTTCTTCTTCGTTGAAATAGCTCTGCGCGGTATCAATGGAGCGATAACCTACCTTGAGTGCATCCAAAACACAGCGTTCACATTCATCTTTTGTTATTTGATAAACACCGTAGCCGAGCATGGGCATCTTTACGCCGTTTGATAAAACAGTATATTCCATACTTTTGCCTCCTTGACTTAAAATAAAATTTGATGTACAATTCAAGTACAAGTAAATTATAAAAGTTAAAGTTTACTTTAAGTCAAGACTTTTTTTAAAAATTTTTGGAGGTATTTATGCTCTATACCGTTGGAGAAATGGCAAAACGCTTGGGAGTTGCTCCGTCCACACTGCGATACTATGATAAGGAAGGTTTGCTGCCGTTTGTTGAGCGCTCAAGCAGCGGAATAAGAATGTTTAAAGACTCGGACTTTGAATGGCTTCAAATTATAGGCTGCCTTAAAAAGACAGGAATGCAGCTTGCCGATATTAAGCGTTTTATTGAAATGGCAATGCAGGGAGATGAAACCATAGAGGAACGCCTTGCACTTATTATCAATCAAAAGCAAGCGGTTAAGCGGCAGATAGATGAGCTTAACAACACATTAAAAACGCTCGAATTCAAAGAATGGTATTATGAAACTGCAAAGGAAGCAGGAACAACCGAAATACCGCGAAACATGGCTCTTGAAGAGCTGCCCGAGCAATTTCGCCAAGTTCGCAAGTCACTTCGCGGAGAATAGTATTCAGCATTTATTCAAAATCAGCCCGTGCGGTTTTCGCACGGGCTGATACTGTTTATCAATAATATTTTTTCAAATCCGATAGGCGGCTTTCACATTCCTCTCTTGATATCTCGCCGTTATTACACAGCGCCATCAGGCGCACATCCTTATCGCGCAGTTTATAGCCGCAGAGGAATATCGGTAAAGCGATAAACGCGCCGACTGCCGAAAGCACCGTAAAGGTCAGCCAAACGCCGTTTTTTCCCTCGGGAGTTACATTTGCAGAACTGAAGCCGAGCGCACCGATAACAACCATTGAAAGTGATGTGACTATTGCGCTGACAATCTTTGTGATAAAGGTTTGCAGGGAGAAGCAAACGCCCTCGTTTCTGCTGCCCGTCTTATAATGTCCGTATTCAACACAGTCGGGAGTGAACAGAAAGCCGAGAACGGTTGTTCCTCCGAGCCCTATTCCCCTGAAAATCATAACCGCATAAAGCGCCGCCATATTTTCATAGCCGACAAAATACTGAACCACGGATACAACCGCAAATGCCGCAACAGATGCGATATAGATATAGAATTTATCAATCCGCTTTGAGAGAGCGGGCATAATCAGCGCAACGATAAGGGCGGGAGCCATTGCCGCCACAAGAAGCCCCGTTGCCAAGGTTTCGTTACCGAGAACATATTGACAGAAAACAGGTATCAGCACCTGAACTCCGTTAGTGACCGTCATAACGAACATTCCGCAATAAAAGATGAGCAGAAATTTATTGCTGAAAAGATTTTTCATCAGTTCCGAAATGCTCGGCGCTTCTTCGATAACTGCGTGGCTTCTCTCCTTAACCGTGAAGCAGATAGGCAGCATAAGCACAAAGCCTATGAGAGAAACGATAACCGCAGTCAAACCGAAGCCCAGCCCGAGCCCGTTTTCGCCGTACATCATGGGCACGGCAATCATGGGCGCAAAAGCACCGAGAGTTCCCGTGATTCTGCTCATTGAAAGGATAGCCGTGCGTTCATGCGGATCGGGCGACATGGTTGTGGCAAGCGCAAAAATCGGAGCGTCGCACATGGTATAGGCGCTGTCCCAAAAAACATAGCCGAGAACAACCCAGGTTATTTTCGCCCCCTGAGGTATTGACGAGGGCATCATAAACAAAACCGCCGTTGCAAGCGGAATAAAGATAACGGAGAGCCTTATCCACGGCATAAATCTGCCCTTTTTGAATTTAAGCTTATCGACTATAACGCCGAAAATCGGGTCATTGACCGCGTCCCATATCTTCGGAGCAATCAGCACGGCGGCTATCAGCTCCTCGCTCAGCCCGCTGTTAAGAAGATAGGTTGCGATAAAGGTTGTGACAAACGCGTAAAATATATTCTGAGAGAAATAATATATTCCGTAGCTCGCCCGTTCGCCGAGCGAGGTTACATATCCGCTTTTTTTCATATTTTCGACCTCCGAATTACTTTTCTTTCATAGTTTTACACGCGGAATATCAATAATTCAGCAAATCACAAATCGATTTCCCTGCCGCGGAAATAATACTTTTTATCGTATTCGCCGATCTCTCTGAGCACTCTGCACGGATTGCCCACGGCAACAACATTTGCGGGTATATCCCTTGTGACCACGCTGCCTGCGCCGATAACCGAATTATCGCCTATTGAAACGCCCGGCAGAATCACCGATCCCGCGCCGACCCACACATTTTTGCCTATATGCACATCGATATTATATTGAAGCTGTTGCTCCCTGAGCAGCGGGTCAATGGGATGACCCGCCGTTGCAATAACCACATTCGGTGCAAACATACAGCTGTCGCCGATATAAATATGGCCGTCATCAACAAGCGTCAGGTTAAAATTGGCATAAACATTGCTGCCCAAGTGAGTGTGTTTGCCGCCGAAATTAGCGCGAAGCGGCGGCTCAATATAGCAGTTTTCTCCGACTTCGGCAAACATTTCTTTGAGCATTTCATCACGCTTTGCCTGCTCGGAGGGCTTTGTGTTATTAAAATACCAGAGCTTTTCAAGGCATTTCTGCTGCTCGCGCACTATTTCTTCATCGCACGGCTGATATATTCTGCCCTGCTCCATGCGCTCTCTTGCTTCCTTTGAGTTCATAATTCTCCTCCCGTAATTTTCTGATTTGATTTTAACACACGGCGTATGCTTTTTCAACCTCATTTTAACGCGGGTTTTGTGTTGAATTTTTCTGCAAATAATGCTATATTAAGTTCAAGAAAGGTACAAAAGCTGTAAAGGTGTTGACTTATGGAGAATTATATAAAGGCGGCGGCATATGAATTCGGAGCCGATGTTTGCGGAATAGGCAGCATTGAAAGATTCAAAAATGCTCCCGAGGGATATTCCCCTCTTGATTTGTTTGATAAGTGCAAATCCGTTATCGCCGTCGGGATTGCTTTGCCGAAAGGCATATACGAAGTCGCTCCGAGGCTGATATACAGCCATTTCAACGAAAAAGCAAGCCATATTATTGACGAAATCGGTTATAAGCTCGCCAAAGAAATCGAAAACAAATTTAACTGCCTTGCCGTGCCGATACCAAGCGACGCTCCGAATGAATATTGGGACGCCGATAATTTAACCGCAAAAGGGCTGATATCAATGAAGCATACAGCAGTTTTGTGCGGACTCGGTTCTATCGGCAAAAGCTCCTTGCTTATTAACCGGGAATACGGCAACCGCCTTATAATCGGTGCGGTGCTCACCGACCTTGAACTGACGCCTGACCCGTTGCAGGAAAGCATTTGTATTCCCGAATGCAGAAAATGTATTGACGCCTGCCCTGTCAACGCCATAAAAGACGGCAGTGTTGAACAGTTGCTTTGCCGCCCTAACACTTACGGAAAAACTGCAAGGGGCTTTGATACAGTTGACTGCAACAAATGCAGAACGGTATGCCCGATGAAATTCGGTATGAAAGAGTGACATAACATGAACGAAAACTGCCCATGCAAAAAGAAAAATAACAGAAAAGACGGCTTGCATCGCTGATACAAGCCGTCTTTTTTATTTCTTTCTCAAAACGATTTTTATGAAGTTCAGGTATTTTCCTCCTCCTGCTTCCATTGACTTTCTGTCGCCAACGGCATATTCGTTTTCCTGCTTTAACCAATCCGCCCACACTTCTTCGTTGCTTTCCATTTCGGTAACGGAAACCACTTCCGAACACTTTGATTTGCCGACCGTGCTGCTCCAATATTCAACATCGTGCATATAGTCAAGCTGTTCGGGAGTCCACGAAAGCAGAAGCTCCTGCGGCAAATTATCGTGGCAGTCTTTTTTCATACCGGGGATTGAAATGTAAATATAGCCGCCGCTTTTAACAAACGGCAAAAGCTTGTCGTCAAGATAATGCTCGTCACGCCCGAAATAGTTGTATGAATCGGTGCTGACAACTGCGTCAAAGAGTTCTTTTTCAAACGGCAGGTCAAGCGCATCGGCTTTTACGGGAATAATCCTGTCTCTGCTCAGCCCCATCTCATCAAAGAATTTGCGGTTTTCTTCGGGGTCGCTCCACAAATCCGCCGCATAAACCGTGAAGCCGTATTCTTTTGCAAGAAACACGCTTGTCAGCCCTTGACCGCTTCCCAAGTCACAAACAACGCTCCCCTGCGGAATTTTGTGGTCAAGCAGCAATTCTTCTTCCAATTTAACGGGATTCGGTCCCATGATTTTTGACTGCAATTCGGGTGTATTGTATTTTTCACTTTTGATATACTTCATTTTGATTTCTCCTTTTTCAATATTATTTAATTTTCAATCAACTGATTATTCAGCGGAATTATGCCGAACAAAACGCTCGATGTGGTTATTGAGCATTTCGGCAAGCTCCGCCTTATCGTCAGCCCTGTCCGCCATATTTATCAGCAGATACATAGGCGCATAAAACTCAACGGCAAGCTGTTTCGGGTCAGCCTTTTTGAGAACGCCTTTTTTCATCATTTCGCGGAATATATCTTCCGTATATTCAACAGGTCCCGAAACAATGCAGTCGGCGTATAATTTCGCCATTTCCGCGCTTCGGTATTGCTCCAGAGCCAGCATTTTGCGAAAGTCGGAAGCAAAGCCGTCCTCTGTCCAAAATGCGAATTGAGACATGGTGAAATTCTTAATGCTGTCAAGCGATATGTTCTCATATGTTTCAGGCGCCGCTCCGTATTTTTCCTCAGGCACTTGATATTCGCGCGACTTTTCTGCGTCAATCTGATACATTCTTTCAACGATACTGTCAAAAATATCACGCTTATTTTTATAATGTTTATATAACGCCCCTTTTGTTATGCCAAGCTCGCCCGCAATGGTGCTCACCGAAACCGCCTCGTAGCCGTCTTTTGCAAACAGGCGGAGCGCGGTCATCAGAATTTCTTCTTTTGTGTCGGCCATAATATATCCTCCGTTGGTAAACACTCGTTTACCTGTATTATAGTAAACGCTCGTTCACTTGTCAAGAGGTAACAGCAAAAAATATCTTCATTTTGCAGTTGAGTTCCTTTATGGGCTATGTTATAATCAAAAACGCAATTAAAGGCAAATCGGAGGGCTGGCATATGATAAGAAAAGCAACAGCTTCGGACATAGACGCCGTTGCATCGGTTTACGAACATATTCACACGGCTGAGGAAGCAGGAGAAACAACCACGGGCTGGATAAGAGGCGTTTATCCCGAAAGAGAAACGGCGTTGGCGGCGCTTGCCCGAAGGGATTTGTTCGTTCAGACAGACACAATCCAAGGAAAAGAGCTTGTTGTCGGCACCGCAATCCTCAATCGGATACAGGTTGATGTATATGAGTCCGCTCCGTGGAAATATGATGTCCCCGACAGTCAGGTTATGGTAATGCACACACTCGTGATTGACCCAAATTTTAAAGGCAGGGGCTACGGACGGGAATTTGAGCAATTCTATGAGCAATACGCCGCGGAAAACGGCTGCCGTTATCTGCGGATTGATACAAACGCCGCTAACAAATCCGCGCGGGGGTTTTATAAAAAGCTCGGATATGATGAAATCGATACTGTCCCCTGTGAATTCAACGGAATTCCCGATGTAAAGCTTGTTCTTTTGGAAAAGAAGATATAAAAGAGAAAACAACCCGAGAAGCTAAAAAACTTCTCGGGTTGCTGAATTTTATGAATTATTTGCCTGCGCGCAGGTCAACGCGTCTTATCTTGCCGCTGATTGTTTTGGGCAGCTCATCTCTGAACTCAACAATTCTCGGATATTTATAAGGCGCGGTATGCTCCTTGACATACTTCTGAATTTCTTTTTTAAGCTCGTCCGTTCCGACTGTTCCCTTTGTCAGAACGATATCCGCCTTGACTACCTGACCTCTGATTTCATCGGGAGCGGCGGAAACCGCACATTCAAGAACATATGGCAGCTCCATAATAACGCTTTCAATCTCAAAGGGTCCTATGCGGTAGCCCGAGGATTTGATAAGATCGTCAACTCTGCCGACATACCAGAAGAAGCCGTCTTCATCTCTCCACGCGGTATCGCCCGTGTGATAGATATTATCGTGCCATGCTTCCTTGGTCTTTTCTTCGTCAAGATAATAGCCCTTGAACAGTCCGCAGGGAGAGCCTGCGTCGGTTCTGACAACGATTTCGCCGACCTCGCCGACCTTAACGGTCTCGCCCTCGGAATTTACAAGGTCAACATCATAGAGCGGGCTGGGCTTGCCCATTGAACCCACCTTGATTGACGAGCCTACGAAGTTACCGACCGTGAGTGTGGTTTCGGTCTGACCGAAGCCCTCCATAAGCCTGATGCCCGTTGCTTTCAGGAACTGCTGGAACACCTCGGGGTTGAGAGCCTCGCCCGCAGTTGTGGCGTATTTAATTGATTTGAGGTCATATTTTGCAAGATCCTCTTTGATAAAGAAGCGATACATTGTGGGCGGCGCGCAGAAAGTGGTGATTTTGTATTTGCCTATCATCTTGAGAATATCATCGGCGATAAACTTATCAAAGTCATAGGTGAAAACGCCCGCTTCGCAGAGCCACTGACCGTAAAGCTTGCCCCAGAGAGCCTTGCCCCAGCCTGTATCGGAAATCGTGAAATGCAGACCGTTGGGGTCAACATTATGCCAATATTTCGCAGTGATGAAGTGACCGAGCGGATATCTGTGAGTATGCATTGCGATTTTGGGATAGCCCGTTGTGCCCGAGGTAAAGAACATAAGCATCGGATCATAGCCGAAAGCTCCGTTTTCGGGAGAGGGTCTTTCAAAAACATCGCTGAACTGGCAGTATTCCTCATCAAAATTATGCCAGCCCTCACGCGTGCCGTGGGCGATGATTTTAGTTTTAAGCACGCTGCATTTTTCTGCGGCAAGCTCAACCTGATGGGCAACATCGCCGTCCGCCGTGCATACAATCGCACTTATCTGACCCGCATTGAAGCGGTATTCAAAGTCGTGGTCAACGAGCTGATTTGTTGCGGGAACAACTATTGCGCCTATCTTGTGAAGCGCAAGGATTGAAAACCAGAACTGATAATGGCGCTTGAGAACAAGCATTACCCTGTCGCCCTTCTTGATGCCGAGCGAAAGGAAGTAATTCGCCGCCATTGACGAATGACGGCTCATATCGCTGAATGTAAAGCGTCTTTCCGTGCCGTCATTTGAAACATGGAGCATAGCCGTTTTATCGGGGCATTTCTTGGCAAGCTCGTCAACAACATCAAAAGCAAAATTGAACTTATCGTCATTGATATATTTAATACCGTTAATAACGCCGTTTTCGTCAAGCGTGGTTTCGATAAACTTTGCATAAACGGGATTGTGAAGATTTGCAAGGTCAACATTTGTTGTGCTCGGAGTTTTGATTTCCTCAACATATTCGCTCATTTCGGACGAGCCGTCGGGAGAGATAACGATTGCGTAAAATTCACATTCCTTGCCGCCTACCGCGATTTCGTTGTGAGGCACGGAGCTGTCAAAATAAATGCAGTCGCCCTCGTTCAGAGTTTCCGTTCTGTCGCCGATAATCATTTTCAGCGTGCCGCGGGTAACAATGTTTATCTCCTGCCCGTCATGGCAAACGCAGTGATAGGGAGGATTAAGAGCTTCCTCCGAATAAGGAATGGTAACTCTGAAAGGCTCCGCAATTTTGTTTTTGAAAAACGGAGCAAGGCGATTGTAGCTGAAGCCCTCGCGCCTTGTTATTGGCATACCCTCACCCTTTCTTGTGAGAGTATATTCCGTAAGGCTCGGGCTGCTGCCCTCCATGATATCGGTTATTTCAACGCCGCAGACCTGCGCCAGCTTATAAATAAAGGTGAAGCTGAAATCTCTGCTGCCCGATTCATAATAGCAGTATTCTTCTTCACTCATGCCGATTTTCTTTGCCATTTCCGCCTGAGTGAAGCCCATATCAAGGCGCAGAGCAATAATTCGCTGAGCAACCTCCATGATTTTGTTTTCTACCGAACCCTGACCAAAAGTTATCATATCTTGACTCTCCTTTCGCTTCGGGAACAAAAAAACGCCCCAAAGCAATTAATTTTGCTTTGAGACGAGTAAATTTTAACCCGCGGTACCACTCAAATTGCGCCGAAAGACGCCTCTCAACGGACTCCAACAAGCCCTACGCTTTAACGCAGCGATTACGGAAGCTGTCTACTTGCCAAGCGGCTTTCGGAGCTTCTGCTCAGAAGGGATAGCTTTGAATTACTCCGCTGACGGCTCGCACCAAACGCCGCCTCTCTGAAAACCTTGCAATTCAGCCTTCTTCGTCATAGCTTTTACGATTTAAAGCATAGCACCATTTAGCAGCTTTGTCAACATCCTTTTGGAATTTCAACAAATTTAATGCAAAATTTAATTTTTTTGCTTATTTTTTGTTGCTATTTCATAAAATATATGCTACCATTATTGAAAATACTATGAAAGGAAGGTAGTAAATGAGCGGATTATTCGGCAAGGTCAAATGGCTTTTCAACGAAATAAAAACTCATTGGAACACTCCCGCAGAGGGCAATTATGTGCCCTACAAAGAATATAAAGATGTTATTTTTGCCGTAGGCAGCAACTATGCAGGATCAAAAGTCTTGGAATACATCGGCTTTTTCTCATCCTGCTATCTGATAATGCACCATTACAAGCTGCCTTATCTCACCTTTTCGGTAATCAGTATTCTGAATATGCCTCTCGGCTATATTTCGGCGCTGATGTGGTGGTTTGTATGCGATAATCTCGGCTTTCTTCCGAAAAAGACGGAGAGAAAGTTTTATGCCGCATATATAGCAATGGGTCTTTTCGGTCTGTCAACAATTCTTTTTGACTATTCGCAGCTTTTCAATCAGTCAAGCGCGTTTATTACATATCTGAACGGACTTGAGGGCATGAACGCAACCGCCTGCTTCAAAACCTTCGGAACTCATTTCCTTTATACGGGCTGGGTAGGCGCAAGAAACATTTTCTGGCGAAAAATACTGCTTCCGAAATACGGAAGATACAAGTATTCGCTTTACTGCGATGTTGTGCCCAAATGCATAATGGTTATCCTCATCGGTTGGCTGCCCGTTTACAACATTCCCGATGTTGCAACGAGAGTCTGGGTTGCTAACCTTCTTTTCGCCGTCTATAACATCTTCGGCTTTGCAAATAACCTTGAAACATGCACAAGAAGCATCAGCCCGAACTTGCAGGAAAGAATCCTTGTCCGCAGCTATCCCGTTAAGCTCTCTCACTTTTTCAACACAATCGTTGCAATTGTTCTGCCCGTTATCATCGGTTCGCTCAGATATGAATGGGCGGATATCAATGTTTACAGATACGTTATTCCCATCACCTTTATTACCCTTGCAACGATGACAATGATTTTTGCAGGCAGAATTAAGGAAAGAATCCCTCAGCCGCCCGTTGAAAAGAAAGTACATATTAAGTTTTGGGACGGTATGTTCGGCGTTCTTCACAACAAATATCTGCTTATCAACACAATAGTAGGGCTTATCGATTCGCTCGGCAACGGTATGCTTCCCTTTGCAACTATTCTTTATCTTTACACCTTCCGTCTGAGCGGTCTGCCTTACAGCCTTCTGATTGCTCTGATTTCATTTGCGGGCACTCCGCCCGATCTGCTTTCTCCCTATTTCCTCAAACGGTTCTCCTACAAGCAGATTATGATTTTCTATCAGCTTTCAAGAGCAATAGGCAACGGACTTATCGCCGTTGCAATGTGGTTCTGCGGCGATAATCTTAATCTTTGCGGCACAATCTGCGTTGTTGTTCTGTTCTTTATGGAAATGACAAAGACCGTGCCCACAACCGCGGGTCACGATATGAATGTCCGTATCGGCGACTATCAGATGTATCTTTCGGGCGAGCGCCTTGAAAGCTTTTCGGGCGTATTCGGCTGGTTCACGGGCCCCATTACATCATTTGTCGGTCTTATAATCCCTCTCATGCTTCTCAAATACGGCTTTAACAGCAACTGGGATGTTCTTTTCATCGACGATTCGAGAAGAAGCATAATTGTTATCCCGATAATCGTTGATGTAATCGGCTACTTCCTGATGACCATTCCGTATCTTTTCTGGGATTACGACAGCAAGAAGCAGAATATGGTTATGGAAGTTCTCAAACGCCGTGCGGAAGTAACGGAAAAGAAAGCAGAAGAAGAAGGCGTTTCGGTTTCCGGCGGCTATTTAGGATAAGCGGGGTGATATAATATGAGTAAGAAAAAAATAAAAGTTAAAACCGCTGCCGAAGAACCCATACATCTTGATATTCCCGAAGACGAAATATGGACTTACCGTGTTGAGGGTTTGGCTGCGCCCCATATTAACAAGCCTTATAAGCATTACGGAATAAAAAAGGTTATTTTTGCTCTCGTTATCATTGTCGCGGTTTCAATTTCATGCTATTTCAGCGTAAGAACGGTTCAAAAGGATACCTTTGAATACGACCAGACGCAAACAGGCTATGAGCTTTCAAAATTCAGCAACACGGGCTACATAACCGAGCTTGACATTGATTATGTGTCAAGCATTGAATATGACCGTGAAAATCCGGATGTATCATCAAACTATAAAATCATTAAGGATGAAAGCAAAAAGGTAACATCCGTCCGTCAGTACGCACTTAACTGTGATGAAAATGTCAAGACCATCAAAATCGGAGCAGATGTTACCTATGTTGACCCCAAAGCTTTTTATTCCTGCTGGGCTTTAAGGCAGATTGTTGTTGACGAAAACAATCCGAATTACTGCGACATTGACGGCGTGCTCTATAACAAGGAAAAGACGGAGATCATATGCCGCCCCTGCGACCATGACACCTATCTTGCCGAAAAATACGGCTACGCCAAATACGATAACAACGGCTACAGAATTGAGCTGACGCCCGAAGACGAAAACTACGAGCAGTATGTTAAGGATGTTTTGACATTTGTTGTGCCCTCATCGGTTGAAACAATCGGTCAGCTTTGCTTTAACTATGCAAATATGGAAACCGTGTATCTGCCCGAGGGACTTAAAGCAATCGAAACGCTCGGATTTTTTGAAATTCCTTTGCTTGCAAATGTTTACAGCTACAAAACCGACGCAGAGGTTACGGATTCACATTTCACCTCCGATGAAGCTCTCGGCAAGGTTTACACCTCACTCCCCGAGGGGCTCGAGTATATCGGCTCAGACGCTTTCAGCTACAACCAAGCCCTGACTTATATGTTCATTCCCGAGAGTGTAACATATATCGGTCACCATGCTTTCTGGGACACGGTTTATAAAGAAAACAAAGAACTTCGCGGAGTTACGCAAATCAATGTTGCCCTTTCCGAAGATGAATTTGACGGCAAGGTTAAAACCGGCAACAGTTGGAGACCGCAATATGACTATATGCTCTTTAAAAAGAGCATCGACGTGGTTTACGGCGCAGAAAGAGCGGCGGGCTGAGCGGCAAAATGAATAAAAGCACAGAGCCAGGTACGGATTTTTGTACTTGGCTCTGTTTTTGCGTTTTCAGTTTTCGGGAATGGCCGCGATTATCAACAGCATAGCCCTTTCTCACATACTGATTTAGCTTGCTCTAAATAACCCATTTAAGATTATCCAAAAAATGACATACCTAAAAGCATGGCAAGAAGGTTTAGCACATAAATATACCATGCACCCATTCCGATAATTTCAGCAAAAAACTCTTCTGCTTTTTCCCTGAAAGTCATATCTTCGGGAACATAAGAAAAGAAATCCTTTCTGTCTGAGCAAATCACCGTTCCGTCCGGATTTACAAGCTCAATAATTACGGAATATTCACCGTGAGTAACCGATGTGACATTGGCTTCTATGGGAATACCCGAAGCAGAATATTTTATATATTCCGTTTTGCAGGCATCACCCTGCGTGCGCCATACAAGCTTTGCATCCGTGTTTTCGCCCGAATAATATCTGACATAAACTCCTGCGGTTCCGCCATTTTCGATTCTGTTTTTATATTCCGATGAAGTTTTAAAGAAAAGCTTGCAGTATGGCTTCGGTTCTTCACCGTTATAATACATATCATCGCTCGCATTGTCGCTTATCCCACAGCCGTGGCTGATGTAATTGCATTCAAGCTCGATTATTTCGGCAAAATCGCTGCTGAGGCGGATATGATTAGCCGTTCTTTTTTCTACCTTTTCCCAATCAAGTCGGGTGCCGGCGTAACTGCAAGCCAATGTAGTTTTGTCTGCGTGAGTTGATGTGAATGAACCTGAATAGTAATATTCAAGACTTTTTGGCAGATTAACTCTGTAATATTGCCTTTCATTACAACGGAATGCATCGTCACCGATGCTCGTAACCCCTTCTTCAACGGTGATTACTTTAACATCTCCAATAATATCATACCATGGCGGAACAAGCGGAGAAGAAAGCTCAAGTGTTTTTTGATTTATAAAGTAAAACGCCATTTCACCCTCACCGCTGATTACAAGCTCGCCGTCATCGTAGAGCATCCATGTGAGGTTTTCGCCTTCCGCTCCGCAGAAGCCTGTTTTCACAACTGTTCTTTCTTCCGCCGCAAAGGCAGCCATTGGAACTGCCGTTAAAATCATGGCAATGCACATAATTATTGCTGTTATTTTTTTCACATTCAATTCCTCCTTTTTCGGCGGGAGCAAGCCCCCGCCCTACTCCGCGAAGAAAGATTCATAATATTAGGAACCGTCCTTCGCATAATACTTTAATATTGGCAATCAGTTTATTTTTAGCTGCCAAATTCAACTGCGATATTCCAAGTTGGTTATAAGCTCAACAAACTCATTAAGTCTGTTATAAATAACAATACAAGTTTCCAAAATACCCGTTACCGGACCAACTGCTATAACAGAAACAGCATAGGCTAATACATAACCTAAAAAGCCGAGATTTGCAGGAAGCATATCGATAAACTCATCGACCTTTTCGTTTAACGGTTTGCTGTCAGGTTCAGAAGACCAAATTTCTATGTGATCCTTTGCAAGTTCGTTTCCGTTTGAATCAAGAATACTGACAAAAACATAGAACATACCACCGGAAACAGCCGTGATTTTCATTCCTGTTGCCAAACCGGTTTCGTTATCTGTGACATATTCATATTCACACATATTTCCCGGCGTTGACCATAATATGTTTATATCTTTATTTTCCCCTACATAATAATCCAAATAAACTTCTGTTGTTTCTCCCGGCTTCAAATTATCTTTGCAGCCCTTTTTAAGAACTATTTCACAATAGTATTCGGTAGCGTCCGTTGCAAAAGCCGATAATGGAATTGCCATGAATATTATGGCGAGGCACAAAACAAGGGTAAATAATTTCTTTACTTTAAGTTTCATTTAATTCTCCAATCTGACTGTAATTATTATTTTTTAATCTTGTTCCTGACGGTTTCTGCCAAGCCGCTGATGCTGAAATCCATTCCGCCGGAAACGCTTTTTGCCTTAACAACGGAATACGGCTCGCTTCTGCCGAGCTCCTTTGCGGAAATATGCTCGATTTTTTCAATAAGCTCCGCGAAGGTTTCCGTTTGCTCTGCCATAAGCTCTGCGTCGAATTTTTCCATCTCGTGCGTATCGCTGACAACACAGAGGTAATAAGGCGCAGGCACAAGGCTGATTTCGGGAATACCCATGGTGAAGAAATTCTGACCCTCTCCGAAATGCAGAGCATTGTGTCCGCGCAGGGTCATGGTGCGTATATGCTCTCTGTTCTTGACAGTTTCAATATAGAGACTGTCAACGAATTTATTGCCCGTATAAACAAGCTCAACCTCCTGCTCGCCCGTATATTTATATTCGCCGTCAATGTCGCGCCACTCCTTGCAGCCCATATGTTCCAGCGTAAGGTTGGCAACGCACTTGAAGTGGCTTCCCCTGCCGTCCCAAAGGTCGCGGTGCATTGCAAGCCAGCGTGAAGCCGACTGGAACGAGCCCGTTCTGATATCCTTAAATCGCGGCAGGCGGAAATGACCCGTGGTGAAAACAAAAATATGCGTTCTTTCAAGCTCCCTGTCCTTGAAAATCTTCATAAGCTCAAGCAGGGCTATCGCGCCGTTTTCTTCAACGCAGTTTGTGCCGTCCGTATGGGTGTTTACAATAACAGTCTCTTTTGGATTTTTACCTTTTAAAATGCAATAAAAGCTCTCGGTGAAAGCGTTTTCTTCGGTAATTGCGGTCAGCACGAATTTTGCCGATTTATGCTCCTTTGCCGCCTCGATAACCCTTTTGCCCTCCGTTTCGTTTACCCAGAGCATGGGAATATTCTGATAACCGAGAATAAACGAAAGATACTGACCCTTTACGCAGTCATCATGCAACCCTTTCCAAACAAGGATAACCGCTTTTGCTTTTGAAAACTTTGAAACCAAGCCGTAAAAGCACTGAACAAAGCTTGTTATAACGGGACCCTCATATTTTGACGGCAGCAAAACATCCTCGGGATAGCTTGAGCGCTTATCAAACGCAACCTCGCTCGGAATAAAATTGACATTTGATATCTCAAAAACGGCAATTTTTCCCGTGATATCCTTAATATCGGCAATATCTTTGACATAGACAAGCTCTTCGGTTATTCCGTCCTCGGAGGTTTCGCCCGAATATGGATAAGCCGAGGAAACGGGTATGTTGATTTTTTCATCGCCGTCAATTATTTCTATTGACGAGTTTTTCTCCTCCCAGCGTTTGAAATAAAACGGGTCGCTGAAAATGCTTATACCCATTTTGCCGATTTCATCCTTGAGATAGTTAATAAAATCGGTGTGTCCCTTGCTTCCGGTCAGCCTTGTGCCGAAAGAATTCATTTTTTCGACGCCTGCAAGCATCGCTTCGCTTGATATTTTCAAATCCATTCTATTTCTCCCTATTGTAAATTTCCGGATGGTTAATTTGTTTGCCGGATTGTTTAATTAGCGTTGTTTATAATTTTCTACGCTCTTTTATACCTCCCGTTATATAAGTGGATAATTTTTCCGATTCTGTTGCACTATTTGTCCAAAAAGAATATTAAGATTTCTTTAAGATTAGTTTTCCGAAATGCAATTATTGCATTAAAATCATTATATTGCATTGAATTGTTAAAGTCAATGTGCAAAAGAGTGCGTATATGTCGGCTTTTATGCAAAAGAAGGGGCTGCCGCAATAAGATGAAGAAGCCGTTTTCTTCCGACGACGGCGTATCAAGATACTCCGAGTCGGAAAAAACGGCTAAAAAGAAACACAAATAATTTAATCTTAATTCCAAACAAAGAATTAAATGGCTTGTATCGGTTGAATTTCCAATACAAGCCATTTTCTTTTATATTAGTTTCTTTTTATCTTCGCTCAGTGCGACAGCCCTGATAAACTCAGCCTTTATTTTCAAGTTTGAGAATAACGATTATCTTTTCAAAGAGATCATTGATTCCCGTAAGAATGTTTTTAAGACCTTTAACAATGGAATTGGTTTCGTTTTCGTTTTTAATAACGGTTCCGATGCCGTTGCTGATAACAGACTGCTTCGTTGCCGAAAAGCTCAAAACATTGCTGACAGCCGAAGCATACTGAGCCTTAATCTGTGCAACATCCGATGTTCCGAAAATGTTCCATCGGATAGCATTTGCAACGGCAGAGCCCGTAACGGCGGGAACATAAACTTCTTGAGTAAATTTTACGGCATTGTCAACCGCATTGGTAAACTCGCTTGTCCAGCAATCCTTTGCGGCATTGAGGAAAGCCTGATTTTTTGTAAGAACATTAAATATTGTAGGAACCTCTTTTACATCGAGATTTCCGAATATCGTGTTTTTGTACTGCCTGCCGAAGCAAACTGTCCAAATATTAGGATTGTCAAATTCAACTCCAAAGCGGATATTTCCGCAGTTTCCGAAGGCGATATCATAGTCCCATGCGGGTCCTGCATAAAGCGTATCACCGACGGGCTTATAGAAATATGAGCTCGTAAGCGCCGCGTCCTGATTTGACGACCACTCATTGAGAAGATAAAGCTTTGCGAGGGATTCAACATTGCAGTATTTGCCGAGCTCATTCATATCCGCACCTGAGAATATTGCGTCCTCAAGCTGCTGATAGCAGTTGCTGATATATTCCATCTGAGCTTTTGAAGCATATTCGGGGGATTTCATAACAACAGGCTGGCTTCTCGTTGTAACAAATCCGCAGATTTCATCGGCATATCTGTTTGCAAGCTCCATTTCAAGAATGTAGCCGCCCGTGATATTCTCGGGATCGTTGGGAATTTCAATCCATTTCTTTGTTCCTTCAAGCAAACCCGAATATCCGCCGTAAACTCCGCCTCTAGGCAGCGTTTCGATATCAACACCGGGGTTGGCGTCCTCGTTTGCATCCTCAAGATTCTGAATGTCAACCCTTGTGCTGTCAACCTCAATTCTTGTGGTGAGGAGATAAGCTCCCTGATACTCATTGTTAATATAAACATCAACGGGAGTAAAAAGCGGAGTGTAAGGCATACCTGCCTGCTGAGCAGTATAATAGGCAAGGCAGTTTCTGATAAGCGAAGTATCGGAGTGGTTGGCGATAAGGCTCCATTTTTTGCTCTTGCCCATTCCGAAAAGATTTGCCTTTTTGTCAAGCTTAAGGTTATAGGGCTTCTTCTCCATATTCCAAGTGGAATTTCCTCTGCCCTTTATGTATTCCAAAACGCCTGCATATTCAACAGTCAGACCGTCTGCGCCGAAAATGCTGATTTGACCTGCTTCTTTGTTTTCTTTGTCTGCATGGACATAATCAAGAGAACCGGACTCTGTTTCGATAAATACCGAAGCAACCTTTGATTCCGTGATAAGCTTTAATTTATAGCTCTTATCGCCGCAGGTAAGAGTTACCTCTGATTTATCTTTAAGCGCGGTTGTGGACTTGCAGTCCGCAAGAGGCTGACCGTCAAGCAAAACCGCTCCGCTTGCCGAATAATCGACCTTAACCAAATCCGTGCTCATCGATGAGGGAACAAATAGATAATAACAGCCGTCGTTTTCATTGAAGAACCAATCAACTCTTTTTTGAGCTCCTTTTTCGTTGAGATCGTCAAGAGCGGAAATAATCGAAAATTCGCTTATTCCTCCATTGTCAGCCGCGAACGCCGCAACGCCGAGCGATGAAAGCGAAATCACAGCCGCCAGCAAAGTAGCTAAAAACCTTTTCATTTGCATAACCTCCGTATTATTTTTTGTCTAATTTTACTACTTCCGACTGAATTTGTCAAAGCCTTTCAACTAATAATTTCAGACAGCTTTGCGCCTATGCTTAGTTTTCTCTCCTGCGCCTGCTCTCTTCCGCTTCCCTTAACCGAAAAATACATTTTCAGCTTCGGCTCCGTTCCCGAGGGTCTGACCGCCGCCCAAGAGCCGTCTGCAAAATCAAAGCGAAGCACATTTTCTTTGGGCAAGCCGTCAATTCCTTTTGAATAGTCGGCAAGTTTTTCAAGGTCGGCGAACATATCCGCGCCGTTTTCGCGCAGATAAGACATTGCGGCCTTTATTTTTTTCGCGCCCTCTTTTCCTTTGAGCACAAAGGTGTCAAGGCAGTCGTAATAATATCCGAACTCTGCATAGATATCATTGAGCGCGTCAACGAGGGTTTTGCCGCGGTTTTTATGATAAGCCGCCATTTCGGCAATCAGCATTGAAGCGGAAACCGCGTCCTTATCCCGCGCATGAGTTCCCGCAAGATAGCCGTAGCTTTCTTCATAGCCAAAAACGAAGGCGTTCTCTCCGCTCTTTTCCCAATCGCAGATTTTTTCGCCGATATATTTAAAGCCCGTTAAGGTCTGCACGGTTTTAACTCCGTATTTTTCGGCAATAGCCGCTCCGAGACCGCTCGTAACTATGGTCTTAACTACCGCCGCATTTTCGGGCAGAGAGTCTTTTTTGAATTTGAGGATAAAATCCATAAGCAAAGCGCCCGTCTGATTGCCCGTAAGCAAAACATAGTCCTCTCCGCAGCGCACGCCGACTCCAACCCTGTCACAGTCGGGGTCCGTGCCGATGACTATATCGGCGCACTCCATGCGAGCTTGAGCGAGCGCAAGAGTTAAAGCGTCTTTTTCCTCGGGATTGGGAGAGCGCACCGTTGAAAAATCGCCGTCGGGCAATTCCTGCTCCCTGACAACGGAAACATTTCTTCCCTCAAGAATTCTGCGCACGGGGATATTGCCCGTGCCGTGAAGCGGGGTATAGACTATTTTTAAATCAGACGGCTCGTCATATAGACTGAGCTTTTTAACCTGCTCCAAAAATGCGTCGAGCGTTTCATCGCCGATAAAAACAAGCATACCGCTCTTTTCTGCATCGGCGAGCGAAACAGAGGGGATATTTTTGATATCCTCAACGGCATTCACACATTCAATAACCCTGTCGGCATATTTCGGAACAAGCTGACAGCCGTTTTCATCATAAACCTTATAGCCGTTGTATTCCTTGGGATTATGGCTCGCGGTGACAACAACTCCCGCCGTGCAGCCGTGATATCTGACTGCAAAGGAAAGCACGGGCGTTGGCATAAGCGTTTCAAAAAAATACACTTTAATCCCCGCGGCGCACAGCACTCCCGCCGCCGTTTCGGCAAAAGCGCGGGAATTGTTTCTTGAATCATAGGCTATTGCTACGGATTTTTCTCCGCTGAAATTTTTGAAGAGATAGTCGGCAAGTCCTTTTGTCGCCTTGGCAACGGTATATTTATTCATTCTGTTTGCGCCCGCGCCCATAATTCCTCGCAGACCGCCCGTTCCAAACTCAAGCTCTTTATAAAACCTGTCGTCAAGCTCAGCTTTATCGGTTATTGCTTCAAGCTCCTTTCGGGTTTCTTCGTCAAATGTCAGCCAATATTCATAGCCCTTCATTAAACCACATCCTTTATTTTATCTCAAAGCCGAGAGTAATAAGCTCAAACGGCGAATAACTGATTTCTTCCGCTCTGCCCGTTTCATCCTCGAGCAAATTCAGAATTGCCGCCTCGCACGGCAGCTTCAGAGTTCCTCTCGCTCCGTTTTGCTCGCTCAGGCGCACAACGATATATTTTCCGTTTTCGGAAAGCTTGACTGTCTGAAGCCAAAGCGGTGAAAAATCGGGCAGAGAGCCGCCGATATCGGCGCGTCTTAGCGGAATATTATATTCAAACGCCAGCTCGTTAACACGGGCTGAAACGGCATCGCCTGCATGCGGATAAATCATATAGCAAAAATCGTGAGTTCCCATATCCGAGGTCGGGTCGGGTCTTATCGTTGCTCTGAGCAAGGAAAGCGCCATTGTTGCTCCGAGCGCTGAAACGCCGTATTTTCCCTCATTGATCAGGGCAACTCCGCCCCCCTGCTCCGCCATATCGCACCATTTATGGTGGCAAACCTCAAAGCGTGCCTGCTGCCAGCTTGTGTTTCTGTGGGTTTCGCGGCGGATTATGCCCGCCGAGGTGTCGCAAAGCAGCTCTCGGCTGAGAACATTGCAACCGAATTCCGCCTTGACAAGCTTATGCTTCTCTTGCCAGTCAACGATATTTTCAACCTCTATACCTCTTGAACGGCGGAAAAGGCGCAGTTTTAAGCTCCAGCGGCTCTCCCCTGCGGCAAGCACGGCGGAAAACTGTGCACATTCGCCGTCCGCTTTTTCAAAGCAAAGCGGCTTTTCAACTCCGATATTACAGGGCTTGTCTTTATAATCGGGCAGAATATCCCACGCATCATAATTGCCTGGAGTGTCGCTGTACATTTTAAGCTTATTGAAATCGCCGTTGACCCACTCGCGGCAAAGCCCTTTATCATAAAGTGAAAGAATACTGCCGTCGGGCGCAAAGCGGACGGTATAAAACGGAGTTTCCGCTGTCTCGCCGTCAAATTGAAGCCAATCGGATGCTTCTGCGGGGCGTTTGATTTCCCCGCACGAAAGCGCGCCGATTTCGGGAACGGCATAGAAGCCTTTTATACCCTTTCTGATAAACGCGCCGTTTTCATCGGGAATGAATTCAACGGAGTTTCTTGCAAAATTGAGAGTGTTAAAATATTCCGAGCCGTTTCCGATTATTCCGGAAAGCTCCTTTTCAATGTGTTCATAATCTTCTATCGCATCACGGTAAACGGGAGTAATGTGGCTGCCGGGCAAAATGTCGTGAAACTGATTTATCATCAGCTTTTTATAACATTCTCTGATTTTTTCGGCGGGATATTCCGCTCCGTTCCTCATTCGCAGAACCGAGAGCAGCTCTGCATCGCGCAGCATAAATTCAAGCCTTCTGTTATACTCTTTTAGCTTTGACTTTGTGGTAAAGGTTCCGCGGTGCATTTCGAGATAAAGCTCGCCGTCCCATACGGAAAGAGAATCGTTGCCGTCAAAGTTATTTTTCAGGAATTCCGACGCACCCGTATGCTCCGTTTCGGGCATAACGGAAAGCTTTGAAAAGCGGTGCATAAGTTCTATCATTTCTTCGGTTGCTCCGCTTCCGCCGTCGCCGTAGCCAAACATCTGCAAGGTTTGACCGCCCTCATTCTTATCCTGATAAGCGTCCCAATTCTCCTGAATCTGACTCGGCATATTCCATGCAATGAAATGAGTCGGCGGAACGCAGGCATAAACCTGTGAGCCGTCTATTCCGCGCCAGATAAAATTGTTATGGGGAAATCTGTTGGTATCGTTCCATGTTGACATCTTGTTTGAAACGAAGTAGTCAACTCCGCTTTTTTTGAGTATCTGCGGCAAAATCCAGCTGTTGCCGAAAACATCGGGCAGCCAGCAGTTATTGACGGTTATGCCGAATTTCTCCCTGAAATAGCTCTGCCCGTAAAGGCATTGGCGCACAAGGCTTTCGCAGGCGGGAATATTGCAGTCAGGCTCAACATACATTGCGCCCACAGGCTCAAACCTGCCCTCTGCAATGCGCTTTTTAAGCTCCTCAAACACCTCGGGATAATATTTTTCAACCGTTTCATAGGTGTAAGCCTGCGTATGGGCATATTTGAAATCGGGATATTTATCCATAAGGCGGAGCTGGATAAGCACCGTTCTCAAATTCTTCTGAACGGCGTGTATTCTGCGCCAATAGTAAGCAATATCAAGGTGGGAATGGGCAACGAGCGCAACTCTGCCGCTTCCTTTATAGTTCGTATTTGAAAAAATGTTTTTCTCAATGTAATCCGAAGCCGCCTTTATCTGCTCATCGCACGGCGCGTCAAAATCAATCAGATTAAATGCAGAATCAAGCTCCCCGATAACCATTGCGGAAAAATCTTCGTTGAAAGCTCCGCTCAGAGCCGCGTCAAGCAACAGCTCCGCATCATAAACGAGCGATTGAACGGCTTCGTTGACAACAGCTATGTATCCGCCCTCAAAAATCTGCCTGCATCCTCTGACGCTCAGGCTCTCGGGATTTCTCTCGTCATCGGGCTTTGAGCGGTTGTAGCCCATAATTTCAAAATGAAGCTTTCTGCCGCTCACATAATCCGAAAGATTTATTCTTTCTCTGTTGGGGTCGATTCCTCCGACATAAACGCCGTTGACCTTAACTATCATTTCGGCGGCGGTTTTAAGTGAAAAGCAATATTTCTGACCGACCAAATGCTCGGGAAGCTCAAAATCGGCTTCAATAAACGCCGTGCCGTCGGGCGTAAAATACATATCGCCTTTTTTAAGCGGTCTCGGCTGTTCATCATAAAATTCAAATTTCATCTCTGAAACCTGACGCGCTTCGCGCACGGTGAAGCTTGTGATTTCAGTTTTTTCGCGGTAAATATATCTTTTCAGCCACCCGAAGCGCAGCATTATCCATTCCTCGGGGCGCATACTTCTTCTCTGAACTTTAATGTGTGCCACTCAACTCACCTCAAACATCCTGAAAATAAGGCCTTTTGCGAATTCCGATAACCTTGACATTTTCGCCGAGATCCGCAAGAATTCTCTGCTCTATCCAAGAAAGACAGCGGTCAAGTATCAGGCATTTGGAGCATTCTCCCTGAAGCACAACGGTAACCTCGCTGCCCTCCTGCCTGAGAAATGTTATCTCTCCGCCGTCACCCTGAAGGCGGGTGCGGATATAGCCGTTGATATATTCCTCCATAAAAAAGCCTCCTTTTAGCTTAGGGTAACGGAAACCGTGGTTCGGATTATTTCCGTTACCCTAAGGTGATGGGAGTTGAACACAATATGCCGAAAATTTGATATTACGGCGTATTT
>JBJEQB010000011.1:0-15797 GCA_051881535.1 Acutalibacteraceae bacterium
CGTGAGGCGGTGACGGAAGCTTTGATTCATCGGGATTTTTGAAATAGTATTCTTCGATTTCTTCTGCAAGCTTCAAAGTTTTTTCAAAATTATCCGCCAACCTCAAACCCTCTTTCCGAAAAAATGTTTCATAGCAAAGAACAAATGTTCACGAAAATTATATCAATGACCGCACGATTTGTCAACGGTTTTTTCAGATTAATTGATAATATTTTTTGAGATGAAATACAAATGAGTTTTCAATAATCTTTCGGAATACAAAGCCAAAACCGACAGTTGCAAAACCACACTTTACTTCTGCTGGATTATTTCGTGTTGTTTAGTTTTCAGTTTGGTTTGTTTTTTGTACCAACGAGTGATAACTACAGCTTTGGTCAGAGGTTCTTTATTATCAACCGCAATCTGTTGGTGTGATTGGTCTTTTTATGCAATTACATTCTTTGCAAGCAGGGCAAGTGTATATACACTTTTGCCAAAACCTCATTTTCAAATTATGACGATTTACAATTCGTTCATAATTTTTCTCATCGGTTTTTCTCCGCTTGTTGGTGATAACCCCAAGCCCCAAATTGAAATGTTTTTTCAAAATCATTTCAATTTGCGCTCCTGCGGAGCTTATAATTATTCATAGCGGAGTGTTTCAAGTACATATTCTGAAAAAACAAGTGCGCCTTCAGAAATTTGATAGACAAACCCCCGCACAACCGAAGCCGTGCGGGGTTGAAATTATAACTATAGATCAATCCTCATCTATGACTCATAATCAGATTGTCGGATAAATTGTCAACTCGGGGAAAAGCCAGTTAAGTGAAACAATGTAAATAAGTTTATGGACAATGTTGCCGACAAATACAATAATGGGATAAAATATTTGGCAGAACCATGAGGTATGATGAGCTTCTTCGGTTTCTGTTGCGCCGCAATCGGGGCAAACTCTTGTTTTGGTTCCGTTGCAAAAAAGCTTTCCGTCTTTATTGTATTTCCAATCCGACCAGTTATGTGCGGAAATCTCTGTTGTTTCACAGCCGTCTCTTTCGCATTCTCTTTTATGGCAGCATTCATCTTCGCATTCTACCCATTCGCTCCAGTCGTGACCGAGAGCTTCCGTATATGCATCAACATAGCTGAAGTCACAAACCGAGCATGTGTGCGTTGTATAGCCGCCTTCTGTGCATGTCGGAGCCGTTACAGTGTCAACATAAGAGCAGTTATTTGTTTCAACGGCGTGACATCTTGTGCAGGTTCTTGAATGAGTGCCGTCATTGTTCTTATACCAAAGTGAATACGCATGGTCAAGTTGAGCAATTTCTTCGGTTTCATAAACAACGCCACAGCTTGCACATACCTTTCCGCTTTCGCCTTTAGTGAGACAACCTGCGGGAATCAGCGTTTCCGTGTGACCGTAAACATGAGTATGGAGTTTAAAGCTTTTTGACTCAAGAACCATGCTGCATCTTGAGCAGTATCTTGACATTTGACCGTCATGGTCGGGTGTTGCTTCAAAATCAACTTTCCATACTCCGCTGTCGTGTCCGAGTGCTCCAACGGTTCTGCTGTCAATCTTTTCGCCGCAGCGTGTGCAGGTGCATACTTCTTCACCCGACGCTTCGCAGGTTGTTTCTTTGGTTACGGTCCATACACCGCCGTCGTGACCGAGAGCCTCAATTGCCCTTGTTTCAACAACTGATTTGCAGGTGGTGCATACTCTGGCTTCCTCTCCTTCTGTTGTGCAGGTTGCAGGATGCATTATCTGCCATACGCCTTCGTCATGCTCTGCAGTGGGAATCTCAGCGGAAGCAATGATTTCTCCGCAATATTTACAAAAATCAACTGACTGACCTGCCTGAGTGCAAGAAGGTTTAAGCGTTGTTACCGTTACTGTTTCGCCATGACCTTTTGCGGGAATAACGTTGGTCGCATAACATGCACCGCATTGTGCGCAGAAAATGCCTTTTTCTCCGTCCTGTGTGCAAGAGGCGTTTCTCAATATGCTTTCATAACCTTCGGAATGGGTATGAAATGCAAATGTTTTTGTTTCAAGAGCCGAACCGCAGCGTGTGCAATAACGGGACATCTGACCGTCATGGTCAGCAGTAGCTTCAAAATCGATTTTCCAGACGCCGTCATCATGCTCGTCTTCATTGGGAATGGTTCTTGTTTCAACAAGAACGCCGCAAGCGTTGCAAAGTCTTATCTGCTTTCCTTCAACAACGCAGCTTGCCTCTGTTATGGTCTGCCATTCGCCCGGAGTGTGACTTAATACATTCTGAGTCTGAGTGTCAATTATTTTGTTGCAAACGGTACACTGCTTGATTGATTTACCTGTAGCTGTGCAGGTTGCATCCGAAATCTTTACCCAGCTTCCTTCGGTATGGGCAGTAGTTTTGAAGCTTTTAAGAGGAGCTTCATAAGTATTACCGTTTGAAGAAAGGACATAGTATATTTTATAATAATAGGTTGTTGAAGGCTCAAGATCAATGCCCCATTCGCTCATTGTATACCAAATGGTTTCGGGGTGTAATGAACCTTTTTCCGAAACCTTTTGAAGATTGCTCCCGGATGTGCCGATATAGAAACCGCACTCATCAAGATATTTGTGAGTACCGTTGCTGAAAATCAGTTTAAGCTGAGCACTGTAGCAAGAAACATGATATGCGCCATAGGTTCCGACATCCTCTGCGGGGAGAACTTCGCCTGCTGCGCTAGGCTTTACAAGGCTGCCGCACAAGGTTACGAGCATGGTTACACTGAGAATTAATGCTGAAATTTTCTTAATAATTTTCATTTCTGACCTCCGTAATATTATCAAAACTGATATTCATTGTACTTGCAAAAAATAATGATTATAAAATATTTTTTAATGCTTCGGGGATTGTTTTTGTCATGCCGAAAAGCTTTTTGAAGAATGCAATTATCTTATCAAAGAAGCCTGCTTTTGCTGTCATTTCCTGCGTGTCGGAGCTGATAATATTGCCGTTTTGGTCATAGACCGTTGCGGTGAATACGGTTTTGCCGCTTGACTTGGGCGAAATCTTGCAGGTTGTGCCGTCGGCAGATACGCTCATGTCGAAGTTGCCGTTTGATGCAGTCCATTCAACATAACCGTCCTCGGGAATCTTCGATGAATCAACATGAAGAATAATTGAATCGCCATAGGAGATTGAAGAAGTTGAAGGATTTTTCACAACCTCATCATCAACAACGGGTTCTTCTGTTAATTTGGGAATTACCGCCTGCTCAACTTCCGCTTTGCATTCGGTGCATTTTCTGACCTTTTTGCCTTCTTTTTGTGTTGTGGGTTCTTCAATAACTTCCCATGCGCCTACGGTATGACCTTTTGCGGAGATTTCTTCCGTGTAGCTGTATCCGCATTTACAGGCGTATGTCATTTCTCCGGTCCCGGTGCAGGTTGCGCCTTTTGTCACGGAAGATGTGAAGGAATGCTCATGTGTATCGGGAACATAATTAAAATGAATATTTGCATTTATAAGATTTTCATTATCCTCGCCTATTTTTATTGAATTCCACTCCGCTTCAGAACCTCTGTAATAGACATCGGTGAGACTGGTGCAGCCTTCGAATGCATAATTGCCAATGCTCGTTACGCTATTGCCAATTGTTACGCTTAAGAGGTTTTCGCAGCCAACGAATGAGCTCTCGCCAATACTTGTTACGCTGTCTGGTATTATATATTCGGTAGCTGTTCTTCCTATAGGATATTGAATAAGTTCCGTTTTAACCTTGTTGAACAACACTCCGTTTTCGTCGCTCGAATAGTATTGATTGTTTTCATCAACGGTTATGCTTGTCAGTCCGGTGCAACCCAAAAAAGCATAATCGCCAATACTCGTTACGCTGTTGCCAATTGTTACGCTTGAGAGACTTTCGCAGCCAACGAATGAGTTCTCGCCAATACTTGTTACGCTGTCTGGTATTGTATATTCGGTAGCTGTTCTTCCTATAGGATATTGAATAAGTTCCGTTTTAACCTTGTTGAACAACACTCCGTTTTCGTCGCTTGAATAGTATTGATTGTTTTTATCAACGGTTATGCTTGTCAGTCCAGTGCAATGATAAAACGCATAATCGCCTATGCTCGTTACGCTGTCGGGGATTGCTACGTTTGTAAGTTCGGTGCAGTTAGAGAACGCAAAATCGCCTATGCTTGTTATTCCACTGTTAATTATAACGGATTTGATATCTGAGCAATAATTGTGCCAAGGTGTATACATCCAGATTATCCAATCATTCATAGTACCGGTGCCGTTGATTATAAGTCTTCCTGTTGTGTCGTCGAACATCCAAAAGGCATTGTCACCGCAGATGCAGAAATGAATATTAGCATTCAGCAGTTTATCGTTGCCAGACTGAATAATAATTGTGCCCCATTCTGCTTCTGTTCCACTATAATAAACATCGGTGAGGTTGGAGCAAGCCTGAAACACATAATCACCAATGAATATTACACTATTGGGGATTGTTGCGCTTGTGAGACCGGAGCAACTAGCGAATGCAAAACTGTTAATCATAGTTACGCTACTTGGGATTGTTACGCTTGTAAGACCGTAGCAACAAAGAAAAGCGCTATCACCAATGCTCGCTACGCCGTCGGGGATTATTGCGCTTGTGAGACCGGAGCAATAAGCGAATGCAAAACTGTTAATCATAGTTACGCTATTTGGGATTGTTACGCTTGTAAGACCGGAGCAATAACGAAAAGCGCTATCGCCAATGCTCATTACGCTGTTGGGGATAGTTACGCTTGTCAGTCCGGTGCAACTGGAGAACGCATAATTGCCAATGCTCGTTACGCTGTCAGGGATTATTACGCTTGTCAGTCCGGTGCAACTTTGGAACGCATAATTGCCAAGGCTTGTTACGCTGTCGGGGATTGTATATTCTGTAGCTGTTCTTCCTGCAGGATACTGAATAAGCTCCGTTTTATCCTTGTTGAACAACGCTCCGTTTTCATCGCTTGAATAATACTGGTTGCTTCCGTCAACTGTTATTGTTATAAGTTTTTTACAATATGTAAACGCACCATCACCAATGCTCATTACGCTGTTGGGGATAGTTACGCTTGCAAGACTAGCGCAATTATAAAAAGCATAATCGCCAATGCTCGTTACGCTGTCGGGGATTGTTATGTTTGTGAGACTGTCGCACCATTTAAACGCATAATCGCCAATGCTTGTTACACTGTTACCGATTGTTACGCTTGTAAGACCGGTGCAACAATAAAAAGAAAAATCACCAATGCTCATTACGCTGTTGGGGATAGTTACGCTTGTAAGACTGACGCAATTATAAAAAGCATAATCGCCAATACTTGTTACACTATTGGGGATTGTTATGTTTGTGAGACTGTAGCACGATGCAAACGCATGGTTGCCAATGCTCGTTACGCTGTTGCCGATAGTTACGCTTGTGAGACCAGAGCAATTACGAAAAGCATCCTCTCCAATGCTCGTTACGCTGTTTGGGATTGTTATGCTTGTCAGTCCGGTGCAACCGGAAAAAGCGTTGTCAGCAATTGCTATTGTGTTTTCTTTTATCGAACAAGAACCTGATAAGTCTGATTTCGCTTCTATTAAATGATTTCCTATATACAACACATTGTTTTCCCAGTTTGAGGAGTCTTTATATATGATTGTGCCGCAAAAAGCTCCATAACCAATGTTCGTTACGTTGTCGGGGATTGTTATGTTTGTAAGGCTGTCGCACCATGCAAACGCATAGTTGCCAATGCTCGTTACGCTGTCAGGGATTGTTACGCTTGTAAGGCCGGTGCATTTATAAAAAGCATAGTTGCCAATGCTCGTTACGCTGTCAGGGATAACAAAATCACCTTCAACTTTTTTGCCATCTATATAAAAATTCTCTGCTTTACACAACGGGTTTGAATCCGAATTATCAAAACATATAGAACACCAGCCGGTAATATTTCCGGTATAATACACACTTGTGAGACTGGAGCAAGCTTCAAAGGCATACCCTCCAATGCTCGTTACGCTCTTGGGGATAATTACGCTTGTGAGACCGGAGCAACCACTAAAAACTTGCACTCCTATGCTTGTTACAGGAAATCCTTCAATTTCATCCGGTATTGCCAGCTCACCGCTTGCTGATTTATCGCAATTGGTTATTGTTACTTCGCCGTTACTAATTTTATATTTTAGCACTCCATAGGTTGCTGCTTCTGCTTTATCAGCAAAAATGTCTTTCAGACTTGGCAATTCAAGCCCGACAAGCCCTGCAAGCGGAGCGGCGCCGAACACCATTGTCAGCGCAAGTATTAACGCCAACGATTTTTTTAACATAGTTTTCATATTCTTCCTCCATGCTTATTTTATTGTGAAATTAGTTCACATAATAATAGATACATGTATTTTCAATTCGGTTCATCATTTTTGAAAAATTTGTTGAAAATGACAATAATTTTTTGAAAAATGCAAAAATCTCCGCCGTGAAACGGATTCACGGCGGAGATTGGGGAAACATATTAACTTTTCAGAAGAAAAATATTCCGTTTTTTCTGAGAACGGTGAAAACACTCTGAACTCCCGAGAGCTGGAACGAAAATTTATAAAAACGAACGGTTACGCTGTCGGTTGCAATAACATTGCCTGCGCTGTCGGTTACGGTTGCGGTTATAACCGCTTTTCTCGGGGAGAAAAAGCCTTTGTTTGTGACTTTTCCGCTTCCGTCAACAAGAACTTTGGAATTATCAGAGCTCCAAATAATATTATAGTTTTGCGAATCGGGCAAGGCGCAGTCAAGCTGAAGCGACTCGCTTGAATAGCCCTTATACCAAGTGACTTTTTTGCTGTATTCGCTTATATCTTTGCCGTCAAGCGTGATATTTGCGTTAAGCTTATCCGCCGAAACGGTTATTTCAAACGATGCACTCTTGGTGACTTCTCCGAATGTGTAATAGACCGTAACCGTCTTTGTGCCGATTGAAGATGTGTCAACGCTTGAAACATCGTAGTCGGTTATTATTTCCGATTTGCCGTCGCTGAAAAGTGCCGTAACCTGCATGTCGGATAAATCAAGCTTTTCGTTGAGCGCATAGCTGAGCTTTGACGGCGTTTGAGTTATTGAAATACCGCTTAAATATGTTTCAACTTCAATAACGGCAAATTCGCTGAAATGGTCGGTTTCAAAAACAATATAGTTGCCGTCAAGCGTGCTTGCAAATCTGACAAGAGGGTCAACAGGGTCATCGGTTACATGATAAACTCTGCACTTTTCGGGCGTGACATCATCGGGTATTCTGATTTTAACCGAAACCGTGCCGTCAGGCTGAACCTTAACGCTGTCACGTATAAGGTTGATGTCATAATACTGAACGCTCTTTATGTAGCCGCCGACTGCAAAGTTTGCGGCTTCGTGGTTTGATGGGTCAAGCATATCAACGGTCAAGGCGGTTGTTGGATAAATCTCCTTTGCCGTTGCGCTGACAATAACGCCGTTCGGCTCGTTGCGGAGAATTACTTCAGCATATTTCAGCGATGAAATCGCAGAGTTAATCCTGTCCGCAAAGCCGTCAACAATGCTTTGCTGAGTGATATTGAGCGTATAATCAACGGAGTTTATGCTTTGGTCAAGCACGGCAAGGGTTGATTGAGAATAAAGAATTCTGTCTATGCCGTTGACTTTTTCGATTGCTTCATTGACTGCGGTGTAATCGGCAGGTTTATATCTGAGGTTGCCAAGCGCTTCGGTTATTGCATCTGCATATTCCTGCACCGCAGTCTGATTTGTGATGTCAAGCTCCTTATCAACAGCCGCAACCGCTTCGTCGAGATTTGCAAGGCTTTCGTCGGTGTAGAGATTTCTGTCAATGCCGTTTGCTTTTTCGATTGCTTCATTAACTGCGGTGTAATCGGCAGGTTTATATCTGAGGTTGCCAAGCGCTTCGGTTATTGCATCTGCATATTCCTGCACCGCAGTCTGATTTGTGATGTCAAGCTCCTTATCAACAGCCGCAACCGCTTCGTCGAGATTTGCAAGGCTTTCGTCGGTATAGAAATTTCTGTCAATTCCGTTTGCTTTTTCGATTGCTTCGTTGACTTCGGCATAATCGGCAGGCTTGTATTTAAGCATATCAAGGGCGTTGTTTATTACGTTTTCCCACTCGTCAATCTGAGTCTGAGTAACTCCGATTAAGTCGAGGTCAACAGCATTGACAGCTTCATCAAGAACAACAAGCGACTCTTCGGTGTAAAGGCCGCGGTCTATGCTTTCGGCTTTTTCGAGAGTTTCGGTTATGCTGCCGAACGTGACTTTATCAAGAAGCACATAGTCAATTCCGTATTCAACCGCTGTGTTATGCGCCGCGGAATTTTCATAGCAATAAATTGTCAGAATCGGCGAAGAAGAATTGGCTTTTTTGAACGGATTGCCGACAATATTGACAGTTTCCTTCGGAATAACAATTTTTTGAAGCTGCGACCATTGACACGCATTACCTTCGATTGTTGTCACGGAAGAAGGAATCACAAGCTCCTTGATATGGTTAGATGCAAAAACGAATTCTCGCAAAACCTCAATCCCGTAAGGAAGATTGATTTCTTTTATAGTGCTGTCTTTAAATGTGTTTTCACCCAAATCCTTTATACCGTCAGGCAGAGTAACCTTATATACTCCTGCTTTATTGAATGCATATGAACAAAGTTTTACAACCGTTTCGGGCAATACGATTTCTTTGATTTCAAAAGTAACCGGAGCCGCCATAAGAACGGTTTTATTTTTGTTATAGAGAATATTGTATTCGTCATCGCTGTAATATTTATTGTTTTCGTCAACATCATAAGCAACAACGGCACCTCCGGCAAATACATTATCGCCGAAATAACGCAGACCTGCAGGAATATTAACGGTTTCTTTCAGCCTATAGGAAACTCTGAATGCACTGTCACCGACATAGCTAAGGCTTTCGGGGAACAAAGTGTCGATACCCTCAATATTGAAGTCCTGAAACTGCTGACTATAACCGAAAGCTTCGTTTCCGATATATTCAAGCTTGCAGCCTTCAGCAAAATTAACAGTTTCAAAAGCTCCCATCATATAAAAAGCCTGCTCTCCTATGGATTTAATGCTTGAAGGGAGATAAACATCGGTTATATAAGGCATATTATTAAAAGCCTTCGGAGCGATTGAAACCGTTCCTTCCTCTGCCGTAAAGGTTATATCGGATATCTGAGGATTGCCTCTGAACTCATATAAAATCCTTCCTGCATAAACCGGTCCGTCTGACTGAGCATTGTACCAGCCTGTGTTTTTGAGTGCATCAACACCCATGTGAATAACACTGTCGGGAATAACAATATCGACAAGATTTTTCTGGTTAATAAAAGCTTTTTTATTGATAGCATAGGTTCCGTCCTCGACCTCAAGGCAATAATTTTCGGGCATGGTACCCTTGTATCCGCAAAGAAGACCGCCAAAATACACAGGTCCTTCCTGCAAATTTTTATACCATGTTGTTTTAGTGATCGAAGATAAAAAGTCCTCAAATTCACGGAGTCTGAAATTTTCGGGAACACAAAATTCAGTAAAGCCTCCTATATGTGCAAACGCCGAGCTTTGAATTATATCAATAGTTGACGGCAATGTGATTTTATTCACGTATAATCCGACAAACGAATATTTGCCTATCTGCGTTATTCCTTCCGAAACAACAACTTCATCAATAAAATAATCATAGTCCTTCCACGGCGGATTAAGAGAGCCAAAGTCATCCATTTCTCCGTAGCCGTCAATATATAAAATCTTGGCATCGGAATCAATAGACCAAACAACATTATCACCGCAACTGCCTCCTATCGTTTCTGCATAAGCTTCGGGCAGATAAGCGGTAAAAAAAACAAACTGTGCCGCAATAACAGTAACCGTGAGTATGAAAGACAAAAGTTTTTTCTTCATATCGCACCTCATATCAGTTCAAAATTAATCGAATTTTCAACCGCATAGTTATGCGCCGCCGAGCCTTCCGAGCATCTGATTGTCAGATTATTACATCCGCCGAACGCATTTTCTCCGATAGAAGTAACGCTTGACGGAATTGTTACCGTTGAGAGCGAAGAACAGTCCGCAAATGCATCGTCTCCGATTGTCGTGACGCCCGACGGGATATCAACGCTTGTCAGGCTTGTACAGCCGCAGAACGAGCCTATTCCGATGCTTTGAAGTGACGAAGGGAGCAAAACGCTTTTCAGCCCCGTGCAGTCCGCAAATGCCTCTTGGCCTATTTTTGTAACGGTTGAAGGAATCGAAACGGAAGTAATTGAGGAATTGCCTGCGAAAGCGGCTGTGCCTATTGCGGTAACGCTTTCTCCTCCGACGGTTGACGGAACCGCAACGCTGCCGCCTTCGCCCGTGTATTCGCTCAGTATACCGCCCGAGACATTGTATATTTCCGACGCATCCGTTGTCGGAGCCGCAGCGGTTGTTTGCTTTTGTGTTGTCGGCTGAGTTGTCGTAGCTTTCGTTGTGGTCGCTTTTGCCGTTGTTGTTTCTTCCTTCGTTGTTACAACAGCAGTTGTTAAAACGGTTGTCATTGCAGGAACGGTTGTTGTTTTGCGAGTAGTCTTAACCGCTTTAACCGTTAAGTTTTCTGCTGTTTGCGAAACGGACAAAGTAGTATTAACCGCAGTAGCATCAGCTTTTTTTGTAGTGAATACAGTTGTCAGCATTGAAGTCGTTTCGGGAAACACTAAAGTCGTTTTTTCGGCAAACGCCGGAGCGGTTGTGTATTCTTCGGTAACGGAAGTTTGCGGAACGGTTGTTAATTGAGCTTCTCTTTTGTCGGCAACATAGTTAACCGTTGCCGCTCCCCCGCCTGTTGCAACCGCCGCCGCAACCGCAACTGCCGCAACCTTTGTTGCGACCGCCGCTCCTGCTGTTCCCGCAACCGAGGTGACAGCGGATGTCCCCGCCGCTGCAGCCGTACCTGTTGCCGCCGTTCCTGCTCCCGTTGCTCCTGCGCCTGCTGTTCCTGCTCCTGCCGCAGATGTGCCCGTTGCCGCAGCCGCACTTACCGCCGTGGCTGACGCCGCACCTTCTGCCGCTGCAATGCAAATTGACGCTCCCTCTGCAATTGACGCAGGCACAACAATATTTTTCATCTGGTAAGCAAAAAATGCAGTAATAAGAGGAATAACGGAAATTCCGTAAAAGGTTTCGTCTTTCTTTTGAAGCTTCTTCAATTCTTTTTCAAGAATCTTTCTGCCGTTATAAAGTCTGCTTTTTACCGTTCCTTCGGGAATACCGAGGATTTCCGCTATTTCGGGCAGAGTGTTCTGCTCAAAATAATAAAGCATAATACATGCGCGCTTTTCATCCGGCAATTTTTCAACAATCAAGCGCACCGATTCAATTGTCTCACTTTTTTCCATAAGGTCAAAGGGGATGCTTTCTTCCGAAAGCAGTTCAAACTCCTTTGAGCTGATAACGCTTGCAAAAATATCACTGACCTTTTTTTCTCTTGCGATATGCTTTCGGCACTCGTTGCGAATAATGGTGCTGAGCCATCTTTCAAAGCTTTTGGGGTCTCTCAAATCCTTTATATACCTTGCAACATACATATAGCTGTTTTGCAGTGCGTCTTCAATATCATCTTCGTTTTTGAGCAACACGCTAGCGACCCTGTAAGAAAACTTAATCGTTTCTTTGTAGAGCCTTTCAAAAGCACCGTCAACACCATTTTGCGTATCAATGACGAGTTCTGTTAAGTTGCAGATTTCGAGCTTATCCATGCATAATCCTCAGAGATTTACATAATATAGTTAGATATTAACATATAATGGGATAACTGTTCAACAATTATATTCAAAAATTTTTAAAAAAATTTTTTCAAAATTCGTGAACCATTTGAAACTTTTGAGTATCTGTTGCGAACAATCAGAATTATAAAACGCAAACGCAGGCAACCGAATCCATCATTCAAGTTACCTGCGTTATTAATACTGTTTGATTTTATTAATATTGCTGAATAATATCTTTTTTAATTAACTAACCCGTACTCATCAAATGCCTTATATTTTAGAATTAAATTATTATTTAATCCGCATTTTCTGAAAATACCGGGTTACGGTCCGTCGCTTAGTGCGACAGCCCCTTTAATTTACTTTCTGTCCAAAATAACCAAGCCGCTTTCGCGCGCCTTAACCGCAAGCTCCGTCCTTGAGCGGAAGCCCGTTTTTTCAAGCATGGTCTGAATATAGTCGCGCACGGTATATTGCGACATTCCGAGCCGCTCGCCTATGGCGGCGTTTGTGTCGCCGCTCGTCAGCTCACGGAGCACTTCAAGCTCGCGGTCGCTGAAATCTCCGCTGTCGGTTATCCCGAAGCTGACAACGGGAGTTTTGTCAGGATAAATCGACTCGCCCGCCATCGTTCTGTCCATAATTTCCAAAACCGTCTGTTCGTCCGTCTCTTTGTACCAAAAGCTGTCCGCACCCGCTTCTCTCGCCCGCTTTAAATATGAAACCTCGGGCATTGAGGTTACGATAATTATTTTTATTTCGGGATATTTTGATTTTATTCTTTTTGCCGCTTCAAGTCCGCTGGAATTCATTGCCGTGCAAACATCCATAAGTATCAAATCGATTTTTGACTGCTCGCAGTAGAGATCCGCCATATCGGCGTTTTTTATTGAGTGAACAAGGCTGTATCTGCCGCTTGCGGCTATAAATGACTCAAAAAGCTGCCTCGGCATCGCCTGGTCTTCAACCACCATAACATTAATCACCGAACAGCGCCTCCTTTTTTGGAATTTTAAGCCTGAGAATAAACCTCGGCGCGGATATTATCTGCATAACGCCGCCTGCGTTTTCAACCTTGCGGCGCAGGTAAGAAAGTCCGCCGCCCTCGGTTACTTTATCGGCGGGCGGCAAGCCGTCATTTGTATATTCGATAACGGCAAATTCTCCGCTGTCATTTACCGTTATTTCCAGATTTGTCGCCTTGGCATGGTGAACGGCGTTGGTCAGGCATTCTCTCGCTCCGCTCATAATAAATCTCATTATTCTGCTGTCATCCTCGGGAAGCTTTCCCCTGACCGTCAGAGCAATGCCCATAAGAGAGGCGGCGTCATACAATTCGTCAAGCGAATTTTCTTCCGATTCGTGAGCCGATTCGTTTCTTAAAAGCGAAACGCTACTGCGCCAGATATCAAGCAATACCTTTGTATCAACTGCTGATTCGCCCTTCTCAATATAACGCTTTGAAGCAAGCAGAGCCTTGCCGAGCTTATCGTGAATACTGACCTTTGCAGCAAGAATTTCCCTCTCGCGCGTTATGTCGGCAATCGTTTCTCCGTAATATTCAAGCCGATTGTTAACCTGAGTCAAGCCGTCGTTATACTCCTGAAGCTGACAGCTCAAAGCATACTGCTCCGTGATATTTGCCGCAGTTATCTCAAACATTTTTTTGCCGCCAATCGTCATTTCGCCGCGGCTGAAGCTTCTGACCTCGCCGTCAGGCAAGCGGATTATCGGTGTTTCGCCTTTCGTAACGGCAAAGCTGCCTCCGACAAGGTCACCGTCTGTTATTCTGCGCCAAAACTCGTTTGCATCAAAAAGCGGCTCGCCCGTGATAATTCGGCTGAAGCTGTCCATTTGATTGTTAACAAGCTTGGGAGTTCCCTTTTCGTTATAACAGCAAAGCCCCGTCGGCAGCTTGTCAACACCCTCTTTAATTGACATGGGAGTAATGTTTCTTTTTCTCCATCTGCCCACCAAGCAGAACGAAAGACCTGCAAGAACCGCCTGAACAGCCAAAGCCGACACAACGGCGGCGGTTGACAGGGATTTAACAAAATTATAAATCGGCAAAGCAAAGGTCGCAAAGCCGCCCTCAATGTGTCCGCCGAGCAAAAGCAACAGGCTTAAAGCCGAAGCCGAAAACAGCACAAAAGGAAAAAATGCGTTACGCTTTTTGATTTTATAGATTGAGCAGACAATGACGCAGTAAAGGTCAACCACAGCGACGGCGTTGTAGGCGGTGATTACCAGCGCGCTGTAAAAATAAGGCAAATCAAAAAAAGCTCTCACCGTGCGTCACCGCCTTTCGGAAGTGACAGAGTTATGAACCGAGTTCCGTCCTCATAAGCGGAACACAGCTCTCCGTCTGATTTTTTAATTCTGTCTTTCAGACTGCCCGAAACAGAAAAATCAAGCTCGGAATCCGCGGTAATTCTCATCACAAACGCTCCGTTTTCTTCACAAAGCCTTGCCATAACCGCTTCAAGCCCGGGCAGAAAAGCTTCAATAACCGCCTGCCACAAATCAAAGGCAAGCAAAACACTTTCGGCAGGCATCATAAATTCTCCGTCGCACGAAACGCAAGCGGGCGCACCGTAAAGCTTAAGATATTCCGCAGATTCATTGATGCTCAAATAAAGCTCTCTGACATCAAGAAGCTCCGCGCCGTATGCAATCAGAGTTAGATTTGCTCTGCGCTTTATGTAGCAGGCAAGCACGCAGGCGAGAGGCATATTGCGGTCAAGCTTGCTTTCATCTCCGATAAGCTCCGCAATTTTATCAAGCTGAGGCTTTGCCAGAACGGCGATTGCATCATAAAGTCGGTTTTGCTCCTCAATACGCGTTTGCTGTTCTTTTAATTCCGTTTCGGCTTTAAGCAGTCGGCTTTTTTCACTGAGCTGCTCGCCCATTTCAACAAGCTCATCAATTATTTTGTTAACCGCCGAAATATCGTCCGTCCAGAAAATGTTTCCGCCGCTTACGGCTTTTGAATTGAGAACCGTGTTTCGCTCGATAAAAACGGGCTCCCTGACCGCAAGCTTCATCTGCTCCCGAGTGAGCTCAAGCGCATTCTTGGAGCTGTAAACAATGTTTCCGTCCGCGTCCGCTATCTGAACGGCGGCGCTTGAATTTGAAATATATTCCCTGTATCCCGTGTTTGAAGGAAGCAAGCCCATTCTTATGCAGCTTTCAATAACCGCGATAAAAATGAAGCAATGCGTTTCGGGAAGCTGAAACGGCAAAGACGAGCCTTTTAAGCTAAGCAAAATCATGTAAGCCGTGCCGAGCAAAAGCCAAAAAATCGGAACCGATTCTGCTTTTTTGCTGACCGCCTTACACTTATAGCTCAGCAAGCCGACGGCGGCAAAAATCCAAAAATAAATCCATATTGCAACCGCATAAAACAGCGGACCGTAGTCATAATCGTCGCTCCAATTCACAAGGTCGGGATTAAACCTGAACGCAAGCTGATGAATGTCGTTGGTCATAATCCCGATGAACATAACAGCCGCCGCAAAGAAAAGCACGCCGTATACTCTTGACAGCCTGTATCCCTCGGCTTTTCCCACTCTGTCCGCAACGGCAAACGCAACCAACGGGGCAAAAAGCTGCGGCAGATAATAGAGATACCACAGATAGCGAAGCGCGGTTTCAACTCCCGAGAAATACCTGTATTTACAGCTTCTGACGAAAATATAAAACATCATCAGCAGAGAGAGCACCGTTATCATGGCTCTTATTTTCGGCGAAAGTATGCTTCTCTGCGTATAAATCATCCAGCACATTATTATGCCGATAAACACAAAATTCGTAAGCAAAAAAATAACTTCTGACAGCTCGGGAACTTTTAATCTGAAAATTCTGATTAATCCCATTAAACCGAACAGAATGAGCGCCAATGCGGCGGGGAATCTGTCTTTTGGCTTTATTCTTTCCACAGGCACTCTCCTTTTTAGGTTATTCTGCATTTTTGTTAAGGTGAATGGAATAATACGAACCGTGATTTTCACGGGCATATTTTCGTTC
>JBJEQB010000012.1:0-3311 GCA_051881535.1 Acutalibacteraceae bacterium
TTTTTTGGAAAACCTCGGTTTAAAGGTTATCAGATTTTCTAATCTTGATGTTACGAAGAATTTTTATGAGGTGTGCACCGTCATTGACTCTGAAATAAAAAAGAGAGTAGAATGATTTTTCCAATCCTCCGTCACGGCTTCGCCGTGCCACCGTCTCGGCTCCCGCCTCGGTCGGTGCTTCTGAGCTTGCGCTCAGAGGTTGCCACCGGCAACCCGCACCCTCGGGAGGGAGGCGAATCGCTGTCCGTAGGACTGAGGATTGATTTGAATTTCACCGTAAAATCATTTGATTTTCTCGGAACGCCGAGGACGGCGTTCCCTACAAATTTCACCGCTTTTTACGGACAGCCGCAAGGGCTGTCCCTACGAAATGAATCGAAATAATATAATTGGGTACGAGCAAAGCCCGTCAACAATTCCGAATTACGCATTACGAATTCCGAATTCTCTTTGGGTTTTCGTCCCATAAACCTGCCGACAAAAAACCATCAGCTTTCAGCATATAAAAATCTTAAATAAAGGAAGGTACAGCTATGCTTAAAAACATTTCACCCATAATTTCCCCCGAGCTTCTCAAAATTCTTATGGAAATGGGGCACGGTGACGAAATCGTTATCGGCGACGGCAATTTCCCCGCCGCTTCAATCGCTCAGAGGCTTGTCCGCCTTGACGGTCACGGCGTTGACGAAATTCTCGCCGCAATTCTCAAGCTCATGCCGCTTGACACCTATGTTGAAGCCCCCGTTGCCCTTATGGATAACGGCGACGCTTCCAACCCGCCCCCGATTTGGAGCGACTATAAAAAGACGATAACCGCCGAGGAGGGCGAAAAAAATATTGAGCTTGTGGAGCGTTTTGCTTTTTATGAAAGAGCAAAAAAGGCTTACGCCGTTATTGCAACGGGCGAAACCGCCATTTACGCCAACATCATTCTTAAAAAGGGCGTTGTTATTCAATAATCACGGCGAAAGGATATTACTATGAACAAACGAGTTTTGGCAATCGATTTCGGCGCATCGAGCGGCCGTGCTATTCTCGGCAGCTTTGACGGCGAAAAAATAACTCTTGAGGAAGTCCACCGCTTCTCAAACGACCCCGTAAAGGTCGGCGACACAATGTATTGGGATGTGCTGCGCCTTTTCCATAACATCAAGCAGGGTCTTGTTAAGGCTCAGCTTGCGGGCGGCTTTGACAGCGTTGGAATTGACACCTGGGGCGTTGATTTCGGGCTTATAGACGAATTCGGCTGCCTTATTGAAAATCCCGTTCATTACCGCGACCCGCGCACAAGCGGCATGATTGAGGAATGTGCAAAAATAATCCCCAACAGCGAGTTTTACTCCGCAACGGGAATTCAGTTTATGGAGCTGAACACGGTTTATCAGCTCTGCGCGCTCAAAAAATACCGCCCCCATATGCTCGACAGAGCAAGCAGGCTGCTCTTTATGCCCGACCTTTTCGGCTATATGCTCACAGGCAAAATGACTACCGAATATTCAATCGCAACCACCTCACAGATGATTGACCTCAAAACCAAAAAGTGGGCTGTCGGTCTGCTTGACAGGCTCGGAATTCCGACCCGTCTGCTCGGTGAAATCGTTCCGTCGGGCACGGCGCTCGGCAAAATCCGCGGCGATATCTGCGAGGAATGCGGCATAGGCGAGGTTAATGTGGTCAGCGTCTGCGGTCATGATACCCAGAGCGCAATCACCGCCGTTCCGTGCGAAAGCGGCGATTTTGCGTTCATTTCAAGCGGCACCTGGTCGCTTTTCGGCACGGAGCTTGACGAGCCGATTGTCAACGAAAAATCCCTTGCAATGAATGTAACCAACGAGGGCGGCTGTGACTCAAAGGTCGGCTTCCTCAAAAACATAATCGGGCTTTGGCTCATTCAGGAAAGCCGCCGCCATTGGAACAGACACGGCAGCGATTATTCCTATGCCGACCTTGAAAAGCTTGCGCTTGCCGCCGAGCCTTTCAAATGCTTCATTGACCCCGATGCGCCCGAATTTGTGCCTCACGGAAACATACCCGAAAGAGTGCGCGAATACTGCCGCAAAACAAATCAGCCCGTTCCCGAGAGCGTGGGCGAGGTTATGCGCTGCATCTATGAGAGCCTTGCGATGAAATACCGCCTGACCCTTGACGAGCTTGAAGAATGTACGGGCAAAGCCTACCCCGTAATTCATGTTATCGGCGGCGGCACAAAGGATACGCTCCTTTGCCGGATGACCGCTTCTTCCTGCGGCAGAACCGTTGTTGCAGGCCCCATAGAAGCCACCGTTCTCGGCAATATCGCCGTGCAGCTTCTTTCCTGCGGCGCGGTTGAAAGCGTTTCTCAGGCAAGAAAAATAATCAAAGCAAGCGAAAATACCGTGGAATATTCCCCCGAAAACCCCGCCGCTTGGTCGGAGGCTTATGAAAGATTCAAAGCGGTTGTGAAATAATACAACATCACTAATCTAAATATAATTTCATCCAACAGAAAGGAAGATAACAATGGCAAAAAGCAGACTTATCGGCGATTATCCGGTTATCGGTATTCGCCCTATCATCGACGGCAGGAGAGGCCCTCTTAAAGTCAGAGAATCCCTTGAGGAGCAGACAATGAACATGGCGAAAACCGCCAAGGCTCTTTTTGAGGAAAATCTCCGCTATTCCAACGGCGAGCCCGTTAAGGTTGTTATTTCAAACACAACCATCGGCAGAGTTGCTGAGGCAGCCGCCTGCGCCGCTCAGTTCAAAAAGGAGGGTGTTGACATCACTCTTTCCGTCACCCCCTGCTGGTGCTACGGCGCTGAAACAATGGATATGGACCCCAACACAATAAAGGGAGTTTGGGGCTTTAACGCAACCGAGCGCCCCGGCGCAGTTTATCTTGCATCCGTTCTTGCGGCTCACGCCCAGAAGGGTCTGCCCGCATTCGGCATTTACGGCAAGGATGTTCAGGACGCTGACGACACAACGCTCCCCGACGATGTTAAGGAAAAGCTGCTCCGCTTTGCGAGAGCCGCCGTTGCCGCCGCCACAATGAGAGGCAAGTCATATCTTCAGATAGGCTCTATCTGCATGGGCATTGCCGGCTCATCAATCGACCCGAATTTCATCGAAGAATATCTCGGCATGAGAGTTGAATCCGTTGACGAGGTTGAAATCATCCGCCGAATGACCGAGGGCATTTATGACGAGGAAGAATTCCAGAGAGCGCTTAAATGGACTAAGGAAAAGTGCAAAGAGGGCTTTGACAAGAACCCCGAATTCGTCAGAAAGAGCGATGAGCAGAAAGAAAAGGATTGGGAATTCACCGTTAA
>JBJEQB010000013.1:0-60183 GCA_051881535.1 Acutalibacteraceae bacterium
AAAACGCCGTTGAAAAACCGGGGGCAGGAACGGCTTTCAGGAAGAACGGCAAAAAGCAGATAATTTTCAAATGATGTGAAACCGGCGAACAAATCAATGTTTTTGTATGTAAATCCATACGAAACAGCGATACATCGAACAGCGAACACTGTTCACTGCAAAATTAAACATTTCACCAAACCGCAAACAATCACACGAAACAACGAATATGAACAGCCCCTATATTGAACGGTGCATCATAAAAGGGAAATGGATGATTTAATGGATATACGAAACGAAATCAAATCTTACATAGTCCGTGAGGGTATGACGATGAGAGAACTTGTTGAATGCTTGCAGATGAATACAACTGGAGCGACAGCGTGCCGAACTTTTCGGACAAGCTTTGCCGAGGCTCTCTGCGTTATTCCGAAGCAGTCGAATTGGCTGATGTTATGGGTTATGATATTGTGTGGGTGAAAAGAAGCAAATAAAATATTGATATTTGGAAAATTTATTCACCGATTATTATTGAAAAACAATAATTAAGGTGATATACTATTTGTGCGACACAAATAAATATGCCAATAACGGGTATACGTTTGGTAAAAACGTATGCCTTGATGTCATATCCTGTTTTGGGTGAACTGTGTCGCAACAGAGTCAAGCTGCGTTTTTCGTGCGTAGCTTCGGCTACGCACTTTTTGATTTTTGAGGAGGTTTTCAAAGAATGAAAGGAATGTTAAAAAAATCATTGGCTTTAATTCTTGCGCTGACAATGGTGTTCGGAGCGGCTCCGCTTGCGGGGCTGGTTGGGCTTGAATTGCCCGAAATCAATCTGTTCAGCAGAAAAGCCGAGGCGGCAACAAGCGGCACTTGTGGCGAGAATCTTACATATTCATATAACCAATCAACCGACACACTCACCATAACCGGTTATGGTGATATGTATGACGAGTATGGCTTTTCTTATATCAACGAAGGCGCCGGTCCTCGTAATGTTGTTTTGCCTAACGGTCTAACAAGTATTGCTGATGGGGCATTTTCGGGATGTATAAAGCTTACAAATATAACTATCCCCAATACTGTTAAAAGAATTGGTAAATATGCATTTAATAATACTGCGTTATTGAGAGTATATATACCTTCAAGTGTGGAAAGTGTAGGCGATTATGCATTTTCTTATTGTTTTTATTTAGAAGAATTAATTTTGTCCGAAGGATTAAAGGAAATAGGAAATTTTGCTTTTGCAAGTTTAGATTTTAAATATCTTACAATTCCTGAAAGTGTTACAAGTATAGGCATGTTAGCTTTTCATGATTGTGATTTTATTGAGAGTGTTGTAATCCCTGAGAATGTACAGAATATTGGTCAAGGCGCTTTTTCGTGTTGCAATAAGTTGAAAAATATATATTATAATGCAATAAATTGTAATGTGTCGGGAAGCATTAAAGAGATAGAACATTTAAGTTACTGTTGCAGAAATGAAAACGGAATTAAAACGAATGAGGTTGTCCATGAAGAGAGCCCTGGCGTTTTTGTTCATGGTTATGGAACTTTTCGATATTTAGCGGATAATATATATATAAGTTCTGATGTGAAATATATTCCTGATGGAATGTTTTACAGTGGTTTTTTACCTTATGAAAATATTTATTATGAGGGCTCCAAAGAAGAATGGAAAACAATCAAAATAGGTAGCAATAATGACTGTCTCACCAGCACAACGATTCATTTTACTTTCGAAGATGAAGAAACACTTGATCCTAACGAGAAAATAAAATTAATTTCATCTAATCCGACGAACGGAGAAACACATTTTTCGTTAGAAAAAGATATTGTTTTAACTTTTACCAACAAAATCCAAGGCGTTTCTGTCGATACAATTTGTATCAGAGACTATGAAACAGATAAAGTTGTTTGTACGGCAGGTATTAATTGTATCGAAAAGAACGGAAACACCTTGACACTCAAGCATATGGTTCACACACCAATTGTTGATGGGAACGGTAAAACTGTTGAAGGTGGAAAACTAAAAGGTAATATGAAATATTATCTTGATATTCCGTCATATGCAATCAGTTTTAGTGACGGATATTTTGAAGGAACAAAATCAAAAGATGATTTAGCTTTCAGTACATACATTTCAAAAGATCGGTCTCTTGAAAAATATGGATTCAAACAGGAATATACCGAAGGAGATGTGGAAGCAGAAAAGAAAAGTAACGAACGGCATGAAGGAAATTATTTAAATTCCAAAGGTAAAGCATTAAACAATTTATGTGTTCCGGGACTTAAAGAGGGAATGGTTCCTCAGGGGCTTACCTGTTATCGTGAAAAAGGATGGTATCTGATAAGTTCATACCATAATTCTGATTTGCCTGACAAAGAAAAAAATAACAGCGTTATTTATGCATTGAACAAAAACGGTGAATTTGTAGCACAGTTTAACATTCATAATGAATACGGAGAAAAGAGTCTGATTCACGCAGGCGGAGTTGCCGTAGGAAACCATAACTTATATCTGACCTTCGGCGGCAGAAAAATCGCATACCTTCCTTTGTCTGAACTGAATGTGCCAGCAGGAACGGTAAAAGATATATGCATAAGAGATTCTGTTTGGTTAGGAAAACTTGATGAGGGTACCAAAACATCATATTTAAACATTTCGGGAGACATATTGTGGACCGGTAACTTCTACTGTCCAGCATTGGAAAGTGCAAAAATTCCTGCATCAAAGGGCAAAGCAAACAGCATAATGTTGGGATATAGGTTATCGGGAACAGACAGCCTTTCCGAATGGAATTCATTTTTAAAAACTGTCAAGCAGAGTGACGGAAACAAAGGTGCAACATACACAATTTATTTACCTGACGAATACGATGGTGTTCAAGGTGCAACGGTACACGTTGACGAAACTACAAACAAAGGAACAATTTTTTTGTCAAGAGCAAAATACAGACCGTTTGTTAAAACTGCTGCAAATGCAATAGTGTCACATGAAATCAGTCTGAAGTCCTCTGAAATTGTTTTGTCTGATAAGAACTGGGCTGTAATTAAAAATTTACCCGGCGGAGAAAACATTTTTATAGAAGGGGAAAAAATGTATTGTGTTTATGAAGCATCCGCTTTGGCTGAAATAGGATTAGGAGGAGCCATTCTCTGGAATACGCAGGTTGAAACAGATGTTATCTGGGAAATCGATGTTAAAGATATGCTTAAAAATACTAAACAAGGCACAGTTAACTGTCCGGTTGATGTCGAAATTTATGATGAAGATACCGGTGAATTGGTAGGCAGAATCAAGGATAATGTTGTCGATTACGAAATAGTCGATAAGGAGAATGGCGTACTAATGGATGTTGACGGAGACACTAAATACTATTGGCTTGATGCAGGTAAAAACTATAAGGTCGTTCTTATCGGTAACGATATCGGAACAATGGATTATTCTATAAGTATATTTGATGAAAATGCTCAACTAAAAGAAAGAGTCAATTTCTTTGACATTGAATTGACAGATGGTACGGCTTATACCAATGAAGTTGAAGAGGGAGCTTCCCTTTCACAGTTTGTTCTTGAAACCGAAGATGGTACTAAAATAAAACCTGATCAGTATTTTAATAATATGCAAAATGCAAAAGCTGAAATATTCGTTTCTGCAGGCGAAGGAGGAACGGTAACGGAATCTTTCAGTGCTGTATGCGGAGATAAAGTGACAGTTGAAGCAAGTGAAAAAGATGGGTACCTCTTTTTTGCTTGGACAGAGAACGGCAAAATTGTTTCAACAGATGCAAAATACAGCTTTGTTGTAAAAAGCAACAGAATGTTAAGAGCCGAATTTATTACATTTTCTCTTCGCACACCTTCAACCAAAACCATCAAATACGGTGACAGTATAATTCTTCATACTGATTTGAGTAAGGCTTTGCCTGCATGCTGGAGAATTGAATGGACTGCATCGAACGGTAATTTTGATATAGAGGTTTCTGCAAACGGCTCAACCTGCACAATTACGCCCAAGTCAAGCGGTGAAACAACCTTTACAGCAACGGTTTATGATGCTGAAGGCAATGCCGTTTTAACAGACGAACAGACAATGACATCAAAAGCCGGATTCTTTGATAAGATCGGTGCATTCTTCAAAAAGATTTTCGGCTTGACCAAGACATTCCCTGAAGCGTTCAAAGGCATATTATAACTTTCAACTTCCCCGCATGGCTCCGGCTGTGCGGGGATAAGTCTATCCAAATCCCGAATGGCGCACTTCTATACATCCCCATTCGGAATGTATCCGTGCGCCGCTCCGCTATGAAAATCAAAGATTTTAAACAAGGGTTTTACCCTTGCGCTGCGTTGCAGCTATCCCACACTTTTTACAAAACTTAATAATTCAAATTATCCCGTTGTTTCGTTTGAAGCAGCGGGATTTTTGCATCCAAAAACAGAAACAGGAGGTTCCATGAACAAAACAAAAGAACAATTACTCAATGAAAAAGAAAAGAACGAGCAAGAAATCGAAATTCTTCAGCACAAAATTCAGCGGCTTCAGAATCGCATTGACTATCTTTCCAAAGGCGAAAGAGCCAGACGCACTCACCGTCTTTGCGAAAAAGGCGGTGCAATAGAAAGTGTTTGCCCCGAAACAAAAGAGATGACTTCTGCAGAGTTTTATCAGTTTGCCGAATTTGTTTTCGGTCTGCCCGAAGTGAAAAAGTTTATCGAAAGGTCGATTCGGTAATGTCACTTTTTCATTTTCATGTAACTCAGATAAAACGAAGTGCCGGGCAAAGTGCAGTTGCTTGTGCCGCTTACCGTCCAGGTCAAAAATTAAAAAGTGAGTATTACGGTGAAGTCAGCGATTACACCCGCAAGGGCGGAGTTGTTGAATCGGGAATTATGCTGCCTGATTATGTGCCGAGGGAATACGCCGACAGAGAAACTCTCTGGAACACAGTTGAGAAAATCGAAAAAGGTAAAAAGGCTCAGCTTGCATACAGTTTTGATTTTGCATTGCAGAATGAATTTACACTTGATGAAAATATTTCTCTTGCAAAGAAATTCATAAAAGAGCAGTTTGTTGACAGAGGTATGATTGCCGATTATGCGATTCATTCGCCCGAAAAAGACGGCATACAAAATCCGCATGTTCATGTTATGTGTCCGATAAGACCAATTGAGAAAAACGGTGAATGGGGCAATAAACAAAAACGGGTTTATGAGCTTGACCGAAACGGTGACAGAGTAACCGACCGTAACGGAAATTATTTTTTCTCTGCCGTGCCGACAACCGATTGGGGAAGTCCCGAAACGCTTGAACATTGGAGAGCCGAATGGGCAAGAATGTGCAACGAAAAGTTTGAAGAAAAAGAAATTGATGAAAGAATAGATTACCGCAGTTATGAACGGCAGGGAGTCGATAAAATCCCGACCGTTCACGAAGGAGTTGCAGTCCGACAGATGGAAAGCGATGGTATAAAAACCGACAAGGGCGAGAAGAACAGATTTATCAAATCCACAAACAGTCTGATAGCCGAAATCAAAGAGAAAATTAAAAATCTCAAAAATTGGATTGATGAAATCAAATCGGAATTAGAAAAATTCGACCAACCCGAAACAACTCTTGTTGACATCCTAAATGCTTATCTTGATATGAGAAAAGATGAACGGAACGATTGGAATAAATCCGCACAAACCAAAGGTTCCGTTGCAGACCTGAAGAAAATCTCGCAGGCAATTATGATTCTGCAAAGCCGAAATATCCAAACTCTTGATAAGTTGAATGAAATTCTGAAACCAATTGATGAAACAAGAAAGTCAATCAAGGCTGACGAAAAGAAAATCAAACGGCTGAAACAGCACATTTCGAAGATTGAAGATTATGAAAAATACAAACCGATTTATGATAAATATAAATCAATCCGATTTGAGAAAATGAAGGCAAAGTATTATGCGGACCACGAAGCGGAAATCGAGAAATACAAAACGGCTGTGCGATATTTGAAAGCAAATCCCGAATGCAAGCCGAGTGCAAAGGCGGAGATAAAATCAGAAATATCGGAATTGACCGAAAAGCAAAAGTCATCAACCGTCACCCTCTCCACCCACCAATCCGAACTCCAAGAACTTGAACAAATACGATATATCGTAACTAAAGCTTTGGAGCATAAAGAAAACGAAAAACCGTCTGTTCTTAAACACCTCGAAGAAGCCAAGAAACAGACAGCAAAAAACAACCGTTCCTCTCACAAAAAACAGGAACAGAATATTGAATAGAAAGGAAAATTTAATGACAGAAACGATTTATGAACCCATTGAATTTAATTATGACCCTTATGATTTATGTGAATGCTATGAGCCGATATTTGAACCGCCTAAATCTTTTGAGAACGAATGCAAGAAATATTGGCTTGAAGCATTGGAAGAAAAAATGCAAACCGCTTCATCTTCCCGATTGCTATTATTTAGAAGATGCTGAAGGGAAGCTTTATCTTGTCTGCAACGGTGAACTAATTGAAGTATCTGAACATTTCGCCGAAAACGGTAAAACTATCGGTGAACTTCTTGAAGATTTTATCATTTATCTAGCAAAACAGGTTTAACTGTCCAATAAATAGCCTTGAATTAAGCCCACAACTGCATTATAATATGTCTGAAAGTATTATAAGCGTGGGTTGTTTCACAGAAAGGAGAATTATTAATTTGAAACAACTTTATAATACAGCTCTGTATATGAGATTAAGCCGTGATGACGAAAACTACGGTGACAGCGTATCCATTGAAACTCAGCGCACCATTCTTCGCCAATATGCACGGGATAACAACTTGTATGTTGTTGATGAGTACATAGATGACGGTTGGAGTGGAACAAATTTTGAAAGACCTGCATTTACCAGAATGATGAATGATATTGAGGCAGGCAAAATCAATTGCATTGTTACGAAAGATCTTAGCCGCTTTGGCAGAGAGCATGTGATGATGGACTACTATCTTGAATTTGTGTTTCCCGAAAAGAAAGTGCGGTATATTGCCGTTGCCGAAAACGAGGACACGGAAAAAGGATTAAGTGATTTTGTACCTTTCAAAAACCTGTTCAACGAGTGGTTCGCTAAGGATACTAGCCGTAAAGTTAAAACTGCCCTACACGCAAAGTTTGCTGCAGGTGAGAGAATTTGTGCATATGCTCCGCTTGGCTACAAAAAAGATCCCGATAATCGAAACAAACTCATAATTGATGAGGAAACCCGTTGGATTATCGAAAAGATATTTGATTTAGCCGTACACGGTGCGGGTTCTGCCAAAATAGCAAGAGCTCTTATTGACGAGAAAGTGCCGACAGTGGGTTGGTTAAACTACACCCGATACGGAACATTCGCAAACATATATGCAAATCAGCCGATTGAAAAGAGTTATCAATGGACGCTTGCACAAATCAAAAGCATCTTAAAAGATGAAACCTACATCGGCAACACAATTCACAATAAGCAAACAAACATTTCTTACAAGAACAAAAAGAAAATACGCAAACCGCAGGAAGAATGGTTTAAGGTCGAGAACACACACGAAGCCATTATTTCAAAAGAGGTTTTTGAACAGGTACAGGAACAGATTGCCGCAAGAAAACGAAAGATGAAAGACGCAACAACACAGATATTTGCAGGTCTATTAAAATGTGCTGATTGCGGTAAAGCGTTGAGTTTTGCAAACAACACCCAGAACAAAACGACGAAAAGCTACTATGTTTGTTCTTCTTACAGACAGTACGGAACAAAAGGCGGACTTTGCACTTCTCACTATTTGCGATACGATGTTCTTTATCCCTATGTTCTTTTAAGAATCCATTATTGGGCAGAATTCGCACAACATAATGAAGATGAACTGCTTGAAACGCTCATACAGTCAGGTACGAAAGAAAAAGCCGCTTTATTCAAAAAGCAGACAGAAGAATTAAATAAGGCTCAAAAGAGAAAATCCGAGGTTGACCGACTGTTTGCAAAAATGTATGAAGATTGGGCGAACGAACGAATCACGGAATACAACTTTAATATGATGTCACAGAAGTATCAGACGGAACAGCAAGAGATTGACGAGAAGATTGAAAAACTTGAAGCCGACCTTGCATCAGAAAGGCAGACGGTTGAAAACGCAAAAAAGTGGATTGAACTGATTAAACGGTTTTCAATTCCTACCGAACTGACCGCCGAACTACTGAATACTCTGATTGAGAAAATCGTTGTTCACGAAGCAACCAAAAATGATATGTGTTTTAATCAGCGAAAAATTGATATCTATTTTCGCTTCGTAGGCAAAATTGATTAACCATTATCCTTAAATATGGGAAACAGGAACAACTCTGCCCGATGTGCTGACCTTGCCAGTGCTTGCAAGGCTTTACGAAGTGACGGTTGACGATTTCTATAAGAAAAGCACCGTTGCTTACGATAATTATGCGGAGCGTCTTGCTTCAGTTTATGAAAAGACCAACGATCCCGAGGATTTTATGCGCTGCCGTGTTGAATATCTCAAGCTCATAAAGGAAGGCAAGCTTTCAACGGGGGATAAATGGCGTTACGGCTGGATTCATATGTGTATGATGAACTACTGCAGAGATGTTGCGATGGAGTGGTACGACAAAGCTGTGAGTGACAATCCCGAGGATGCCCCGCAGAATTATGAGATTGCCTGCCAACAAAGAATATCGATGTATTTTCTGCTTAACCGAGGCGATGAAATCATTGCTGAACAGACCGAAAAAGCGAAATCAAATCCCGAAAATTCAAGGGAAACCGACCGCCTTGTTATTGCGCTTATTTACGCCGAAAGATATGATGACGCTTATAGCTGTTTTAAGGAAGCAATCAAAAAATTCTCCGATGACTGGCGAATGTATATTCACGGCGGCGACATCTGCAAATGGCTCGGGAAATATGATGAAGCATTGGAATATTATGGCAGAGCGGGCGAAATCGGAACATATTTCTGCGATGAACTTTATTGTAAAGCTAGCTTGTATGAAGATTTAGGCGAATACGAAAAATCCGGTGAAATGTATATGAAGATTGCCGACACCCTCCGACAGAGAGGCTACGATGTTGAAGCCGACATGGCAGAGAAAAGCGCAGAGGAAGTCAAAAAGAAAATCAAGGAATAAAGCATCAAGCCGCCTGAGTTTTTGCGCTCGGGCGGCTTTTGCAATGCAGAAATCACTCTGCAACCTTATATTTAGTCCTTGTTCCGTATTTGACCGCCGTTAGGAGTCCAAGCTTTTCAAGCTTGAGAACGAAGCTGCGGATTGTTGCATATGCCGCGTTGCCGAAATCCCTTTCAAGCTGTTTTGTTGAAAATTCGCCCGTCCCGTAGCAGGAAATCACAAACTCCCATAAATCCTTTTCCCTTGCGGTCAGCGCACCTGCCTTTATTGCTTCATCATAAACGGAAAGAGTGGTAGTTGTACCGGAGCTCATTTTATTATACACATTATCAACAAAATAAAATAAAAACGGAGTTACATCAATTTTACCGCTGTAATTTCTGTTTTCTTCAACAGCTGTAAAAGCATCATAATAAGCCTTGCGGCTTTTTTCTATAAGCTCAGAAAACGGAATAAACAGAGCGGATTGATAGCCTTTCTGAATTAAAAACCAAAGATGCATAAGCCGTGCGGTTCTGCCGTTGCCGTCAAAATACGGGTGCACAAACGCAAGATAAAAATGAATAATCGCAGCTTTTATAAGGTCATTAATTCCATCTTCCATATTGGCAAATTCAATAAGAGATTTCATAAACTCGGGCACTTTTTTGTGGTCAAGCCCCGAATGTTCAACGCGGCTGCCTACAACAAAAACCGTATCGTTACGGTAAAATTCGCCTTCATTCAGCCTGTCATCGCCGCAAAGGAAGTCTCCGACAGTCATCATATAGAGCTTGTAAAGATTTTCTTCGGTGATTTTGTTGGAAGTGTCTGCAATGAATTCCAATCCCTTTTTTACACCGAGAATCCTGCTTTCCTGCTCATCTTTGGGCGCATAGCCTCTAAGAATACTGCGTACGCTGTCACGACTGAAATCAATGTTTTCAATAGCGGAGGTCGCAATGATTTCCTTTTCTGCCGCTTTGATGCCGTAATGGCTGCTCTGATTTTTTAAAAGCAGCTTGACGGCATTTTGACTGATTGCCGCGTGATTTTCGACAAAAACAACCTTATTTCCATTGAAATCCGAAAGCGGCAGTTCTTTATAGTATAGGTCGGAAAGCGTTTGCAGGAAATCATCAAAATCTGCGCCGTATTTGTATTTCATTTTTTCGAGATTGCAAAAATGCTTGTCTTTCAGCATTTTTGTGAAAATTTTGATATCCATAACAAACCTCGCTGATAATAATTAGTATCAGTTTGTATCAATATATCACTTCTTATTCATTTAGTCAACCGTTTTTACGGCGAATCTCTGCAATTACGGCGAAAAAATACAGCCGCAGGGAGTTTTATGGGACATATGTTTATGGTAAAATATTTACAACACGGGGGTGAAAATATGGTCAATAGTGAAATAATGCAAGAGCTATACGAATTAAGTTCATTATATGAAGAACGCTGGGGAAAAGAAGTTGATTACCTCGGTCTGCCTTCAAATTGCAGTCAGGAAACGCTGGTGAAAGCTATGAGAATTATTGTTGATACAGGGGAAAGCGTTTTGTGCGGACTTAAAAAGGTCAGGAATTTAACTGATGACCACAACGAAAAATCTCATCAAGAATAAATTAATATTCAAAAAATCGAAAAGTCCGTATCAAATCAATGAAAATGACGGATTTATAATATAAAAGGTTTTGAAAAATCATCAGACGGTGTCCCTGAATGGTATTCTAAAATTTGCTTTGCTGTTTTGGAGGGCGACCCATACGGTATCGGCGATTACTTGGCGCGGATTCCCAAAGAAGATTTTTAAAAGCCTGCCGTTGAAATGAAAGCCAATAATATCATAAAAATATTGTAACAGGCATTTTAAAACTATGATAAATTAAGGAAAAGAGGAGAGTTTTTTGAAAAACGAAAGTTGGAAATATCCCTTCCCTACATTAGAGGACAAAATGTTTGACGGGAATAAAGATGGCAGACTTGATGCAACCGAAACCTTTTTCAGAGATATGCATCTTGATGAAATGAGCAGAAAAGCGTCAGAAAACAACAGGGGGCAAGGAATAATTAATAATTACAGAACGAGCAGTATTTTAGATTACCTGCCTGATGCTAATACCGAAGAAGATGATGATAACACCGAAATCGATACTTCGGAAAGCACGCCGTTGTTTGTAACTATCCTTGTTATTGTTCTTGTTTTGGCGAGCGGTTTCGGGCTGGCAGAAATCGCCAAAATGTGGCTTGACTTTTTGGGATTTTAATTTTTTAAGTCCTCATTGATAAAAACAAAGGGTAGAAAAAGCGATTAACCTGTGGTATTATTAAAATCAGGCGAAGCGTGCGGAAAATCGGACGCACGGCTTCCGTATCTGAAAATATAACGATGGAGTTTTATTATGCTTGAGCTTGATATCGAACAGTTCTGGAAAGACGAAGAAACTGCCCACGCGGATAACTGCTTTTCAAAGAACGCAAAGCAGGTTGCTCTGGGAATTCGCATGAGTGACGAGTGCGTTTTTGCCGAGCTCGGTGAAGAGGGCGAGCCTTGGGGCTACACTCCGCCCGAGCGCAGGCTGGAGCTTAACAAAAGGTATAACGAAAAGGCTCTTGAAATCGTCGGCAGAAAGCTTCTTAACGAGAATATGCCCGAGCCTGCCGACAGCCGTTTTCCGTCATACAGAGACATAGGCGAGGTTTTTGGCGGCAAATATGTTTTTGACGGCAAAACAACCTGGCTCGAAGGCAGCATTGACGATGAATTTGCCCTTGAAAAAAAGCTTGATGAAATTGACTCAATTGATTTGCGCTCTTTTATTCTTCCGCCGAATTGGGAGAGCGAAAAGAAAAGAATTTTTGAAACATACGGCAAAAAGCCGCCGATGTTTACGGGTCTGAGAGGCCCAGTCACTCTTGCAACTTCGGTTTTCGGCGTTGAAAATCTTATTTTTCTTCTGTATGACAGCCCCGAGCTTGCAGTTCGCTTTTCCGATACCGTTGCAAAGGTTATTATCGGATATTTTGATATATTCAGAGAGGAAGCGGGCTATTCGGCAGAGGATTTCCCTCACGGGTTCGGTGTTTGGGACGATAACTGCTGTCTGCTCAACGAAGAACTTTATGAGCTTTTCGGATATCCGATTCTCAAAAAAGTTTTTGACCACTGCGCGCCTAATCCCGAAGACCGGAGATATCAACATTCGGATTCGGCAATGGAGCATCTTTTACCCATTCTTTCAAAGCTCAACCTCACCGCCTGTAATTTCGGTCCGACTGTTACCGTTGATAAAATCAGAAAGTATATGAAAACCACCCGCATTGACGGTGCGCTTGCCCCGTTCACTTTTATGAGCAATGACGATGAAAAGATAATTGCGGAAGTCAAGCGGGACTGTGAGCAAGCTAAGGTTGACGATATCAGAGGGCTTAACCTCTCAACCGCAGGCTCAATTAATAACGGCTCGCTGCTGACAAGCATGAGAACCGTTATGGCGGCAATTCAGAATTACGGAAGATATTGAATAACTAACGGCAATCGCCCTCCCCAAGCCTTTCGGTTTGAGGAGGGCGTGTTGATTTTTATTTATCCGAGCGGGTTATAAGGCAGACTGTCTCGACATGATTCGTATGCGGGAACATATCAACGGGGCAGATTTTTTTGACCTTATAGCCGCCGTCGGTCAGGAATTTCAAATCCCTCGCAAGGGTTTCGGGGTTGCAGGAGATATAAACAACGGTTTCGGGCGCGGCTTTAATTAGCGAGGATAAAAATTTGCGGCTGCTGCCCGAGCGGGGAGGGTCCATAAAAACGGTGTCGAATTTTTCGCCGTTTTCCGCAAGCTCCCTCATAAAGTCGCCCGCGTCCGCGCAATAAAAACGGGCGTTTTTTGCGCCGTTGCGCTTGGCGTTGGATATGGCGTCCTTCACGGCGTCGGGGTTAAGCTCAACGCCGATAACCTGCCCTGCGGTTTTGGCGGCGACAAGTCCGATTGTTCCTATTCCGCAATATGCGTCAAGCACAACGGAGCTTTTGTCAAGCCCTGCAAGCTGCATTGCCTTGCCGTAGAGCTTTTCGGTCTGCACGGGGTTGATTTGGTAAAACGATTTCGGAGAAATCCGAAAAACGCATCCGCAAAGGGTATCTTCAATATATCCGCTGCCGAAAAGCACTTCTTCACGCTCTCCGAGCACTAAATTTGTGTCTTTCGGATTGATATTTAAAACAACCGTGGTTATTTCGGGGTGCTTTTCAAGCAGGGCGGCGGTGAACTTTTTCTTGATGGGGAAATATGCGCTTGCGCCCACGAGCACCACCATAACCTCGCCGCTTGTAAAGCCCCTTTTGACGAGAACATGGCGCAGAAAGCCCGTGCCCCTGTCCTCGTCATAGGTCTGAATTTTGAATTTGGGCAGCATTTCGCGGATGTCAACGATGATTTTATCGGCTGTTTCGTCCTCGGTCATACATGAGTCAACGGAAACTATCCTGTGGCTTCCCGACTGATAAACGCCCGAGATGATTTTGCCGCTTTTGGTTCTGCCGAATGCCGCCTGAACCTTGTTTCGGTAATGATATGGATTATCCATGCCGATTATTTTTTCAACCTTGCCGAATTTTTTCAGCAGGATTTCGCACCTTGCCTGTTTCCAGCGTAGCTGGCGGTCATAGCTCATATTCTGGAGCTGACAGCCGCCGCATTTTTTGGCGAGCGGGCAGGCGTCGGGATTGGATTTAAGATTTGAAGTTTGCGACATGGAGTTACCTCAATTCGGTTTTATTTTTTAGTCCTCGCCTCTGTCAACAAGGAACTTCTTTTCGCTTTCGTCAAGGTCGAGACCGATTGTTCCGCCCGGATTCATCAGGTAATCGGGGTCAAAATAGTCTTTGAGAACACGGAATACGCCGTATTCCTTTTTGCCGACATAGCCCTCAAGCCACGGCGCAAACATTTTGCCTATGCCGTGATGGTGGCTTATTGCGGCTCCCGATTTCTGAATGGCGTCAAGTATTGTTGTGTGATAAGCCTTGAATTCGTCGGCGTCGCTCATCTTGGTAATAAATATAAAATAAAGGTTTGCGCCCTGCGGATAGCAATGGCTCATATGAGTTGTAACTATCGTATTGGGCAGAGCGTGGCAGACCTCGCGCACATCTCTGTGAACCTGTGCCATATTTGACCAGTTGACAGTACATTCGAGAGTATCGGTGCAAATGCCGAAGTCCATCATCGTGTCGCGCAGATAGGGGTCGGTGAAGCGGCCGTGCTCCCAGCTCTTGCAGACGAATGAGGTCAAGGTCATTGCGCCGAATTTTCTTGCTATTCTTGCAATATTCTTTGCAACATTCTTTGAAAATCCCTTTTCGCCGTCGGTGAAGCCGAGGAAGAGGCAGCGCTCCATATCCTTGTAGCCGAGCTTTTCAAGCATCGGATGAAGCGGAGTTTCGTCAACATTGTAAAGACGGAGCATCAGATTTGTTTCTTCGGGGTCGGAAAGGCGGAAAACCGAGGAATAGCCGCATTCGCACTGCATCATTTCTCTTGCGGCAGCCATACCCGTTTCCCAATCCTTGAAAATATATGAAAATCTCTTGCGGTTTTCGGGCATATAGCGGAAAACCTTGAGGGTAACCTCGGTCAGAACGCCGAATGTGCCCTCCGAGCCCATCATAATCTGATTGAGGTTGGGACCCGTTGCCTCTCTGGGATAGCGGCTGGTTTTGATTGTGCCGATGGGAGTGGCATATTTCTGAGAAAGAACGATATCAGCAATCGTGCCGTAATATGTGCTGTTCTGACCCGCGCCTCTGGTAACAACCCATCCGCCAACGCTGCTGAATTCAAATGACTGCGGGAAGTGACCGCAGGTGTAGGCTCTTTTTGCGCCGAAGTTTTTAACGGCTTCATTAAGAGTTTTCTCAAGCTGAGGACCGCTCATACCTGTCTGAACTGTTATTGTCTGGTCAATTTCATTGAAATCGATAACCTTGTTGTAGCGCAGGCGCATATCCATTGAAACGCCGCCTTTTATCGGCTCAACGCCCCTTGTTACGGAGCTTCCGCCGCCGTAAACATAAAGAGGAATTTTGTTTTCAACGCAGTATGCAACGCATTTCTCAATCTGCTCCGCCGTGTCGGGATAAACAACGACATCGGGCAGAGAGTCAAAACGCTTCTGCCTCATTCTCATAAGGTCATAGGCGGTCTGACCGTAGGCAACGGAAAGGCGGGCGTAATCCTCAGTTGTTACAAATCTTTCGCCGAAGATTTCTTTGAGCGCATCGATATGCTTCTGCTCGAGCTTTGAGGGAATGTCAAGCTTTACCTCGTCCATGCCGATGTCGCCGCAGTAGCTTTTGAAATCGTCATCGGTCATCTTGAAGGTTTGCTTCATCATTTTGTAAAGCGATTCCTTGGGATATTTTACAAACTCGGGGTCGCCCCATCTGAAAATCGAACGGTAAGAGTTTGACGGTGCGGGCTCCTTGACCCACTTGGGCTCGAAGCCCTTATACGGTTTTGTGCTCATTCTGCTGCCTCCTTTAATATGTTTGCGGTTGCAATGACATCGACGCCCAATCCGAGAACATTCTCAATAACAATGTCGCCTCTGCCTATTCTCTCTTTCACAACCACTTTGTTTATTTCTTGCATAACATCAAAAATTTTGTCCTTGGGGATATCCGCCGAAACGCGCACGGGCAAAACGGGAGCTTCCTTAAAAGCCGTTGCAACCGTTGAGCAGATTGTTCTCATCGGCATGGTTTGCTCGGCTACGGCAAAATCTCTGCCCCTTTTGCAGAAATTGCCTGTTACCTCATATTCGCCGTTGTTTTCGGTTACTTCCATTGTGCAGCCGCGCGGGCAGACAATGCAGACCAGCTTGCTCATTTGCCGTTCACCTCTATTTCTGCGGTAATCGGGGACGAGCCGTCAAGCTTATCCCTTGAAAAATCAACCGTCAGGCGCTCCATTTCGGGCGGGCGCAGGAACGGATATTTTTTCTCCGCAATGATTTTTTCGCCGCTCTTTATTATCAGCTTGCAGGAATTCAGCTCCTCGCGGCTTCTGAAATAAACGACTGTTTCGCTGTTGTCGCTTTCAAGGTCGATGCTCTGCGGCACGATGTAAAGCAGATTGCCGCCCGCCTTGACGGGGACAATGCTGCGCTTTTTGAGGCTGTATTCCGCCGCGGCTCTGCCTGCCTGCTCTCCGCTTTCGGAAACATAATCAACAAGGTCGTTAACATGGAGTGCATTTCCGCAGGAGAAAACGCCCTCAACGCTCGTCATAAGGCTGCCGTCGCAAACGGGTCCTTTTGTTTTGGGGTCAAGCTTAACTCCGAGGCTCTCCGCAAGCTCGTTTTCGGGAATAAGTCCGACGGAAAGAATAAGTCCGTCACATTCAACGGTTTCCTGCGTGCCGTCAATCGGCTGCATTTTTTCGTCAACCTTTGATATTTCAACCGCTGTCAGTCTGTCCGTTCCGAAAACTCTCGTAACCGTGTGGGAAAGATAGAGCGGAATTCCGTAATCGTGCAGGCATTGGTGTATGTTTCTTGTAAGACCCGAGGGGGTGGGCTTTGCCTCATAAACGCCGAGAACCTTTGCGCCCTCAAGCGTTAAGCGGCGAGCCATAATCAGCCCGATATCGCCCGAGCCGAGAATTACGCATTTTTTAACGGGCAGCTCTCCGAGCAGGTTGGTGAAATGCTGAGCCGTGCCCGCCGTGAAAACTCCCGAGGGGCGCGTGCCGTGGATTGAAACCTGCTTTGCCGTTCTTTCGCGGCAGCCCGTTGCAAGAATAAGAGTTTTTGAACGGAGAGTCTGAGCGCCCGAGCGGTTGACAACGGAAATGTCAAAGCCGCTGTCGGTCTTTTGGATTTTTGTAACAAAAGTAAGCGTCAGAGCTTCAATGTTTTCTTTTCTGAATTCATCAATAAATATTTCGGCATATTCGGGACCCGAAAGCTTTTTGCCGAAGCGGACAAGCCCGAAGCCGTCGTGAATGCATTGCTTGAGTATGCCGCCCAAACGCGCTTCACGCTCGATAAGAATTACCTTTGCGCCTTTTTTATGTGCCTCGATTGCCGCGGCAAGCCCTGCGGGGCCTCCGCCGATAACGGCGACATCATATATCATTCAAGCTCACCGCCTTTCGTTTTGCCGTAGCTGATAACGGATTCCGAGCCGCTCTTGCGAACCTGAGAAACGGGTATTCCCTGATGCTCGGCTATGATTTTTGTAACGAGAGGGGAGCAGAAGCCGCCCTGGCATCTGCCCATTCCCGGGCGCAGACGCTTTTTGATGCCGTCAACCGTCGGCACGCAGAGGGGAGAATTGAGAGCGTCTATTATTTCGCCCTTGCTTATTTCCTCACAGCGGCAGACGATTTCGCCGTAATCGGGATTTTTCTTTATCATCTCGGCGCGCTCGCTCTCGCTCATTTCACGCAGAACGGGAACGCCCTTTCTGATGGGATTGTAATCGGGATTTTTCTTAACGGAATTTTCTCCGCCGAGCATTTCAATAGCCATTTTTTCAATATCGAGCGCAACGGCGGGAGCGGTTGTAAGCCCGGGTGACTGAATACAGGCGCAATGAATGAGGTTGGCGGTTTTTCTGCCCTTTTCGATAACGAAATCTTCCTCAAAATTCGGAGCGCGCACACCCGTGAAATATGTTATGATATCTCTTTCGGTAAGGTCGGGAGCCGTGCCGCGCTGCTTTGTGAAAACCGTGTTAATGCTTTCGCGGTTGGTCGCAAAATTCTCTTTTTCATAGGTTTCAACGGCGTCGGGACCCGCAAGAATGTTGCCGTGAACGGTGTTTAGCAGTCCGCCGCCCTTTGTGTGAGAATGTGAAAGCTCAAGCTTCTTGATTGACGCGATTGACGACATCAGAGAGCCTGCTTTTTTATCGAGAATGGAGTTGGTGCCGCGGCGGGGATGGATTGAATAAAATCTGTCGCCTGCCATTTTGGCAATATCCTCGGCGAAAACGCCCGCGGCGTTGATAACGATTTTGGGATAAACCGTGCCTCGGTTGGTTTCAACCGAGATTATTTTGCCGTCCTTAACCTCCATGCCCGTGACCGCCGTGTTGAGTGAAATTTTTGCGCCGTTCATAACGGCATTTTCACCGTAAGCAATCGTAAGTCCGTAGGGGCAGACGCAGCCCGCCATGGGGTTATATATTGCATAGCAGAAGTCCTTGTTGAAATTAGGCTCGCGGCGTTTCAGCTCCTCGCCCGAAATCAAAACGGAATCGTCAATGCCGTCTATGTGCTTCCTTTTCCATACATAAATGCGAACCAGCGGCTTGAATATTTTTTGGTCAAAGCAGACATACTGCCCGCAGCGTTTGAAAGGAACATCAAGCTCGGAGCAGATTTTATCAAACATACGGTTGCCCTTGATGATGTATTTATGCTTCAAAGAGCCTTTGGAAAGGTCAATTCCGGGGTGTACCTCGCCGTCGTTGCGCCCCGAAGCCTGCATAGCAAGGTCGCTTTCTTTATCAACGAGCAGGATATCAAGCTTGTTTTTGGTCAGCTCTCTGGCAATACTCGCGCCTGAGATGCCGCCGCCGATTATCATAACATCGGGCTTTGCGCCGTCAAGCGACTTATCCCTTATTTCAGGCAGACGCATTTCGGGGATGGGAGCGCCCGTAAAGCGGATATCGTTGACAACATGAAGCCCGTGCTTTTTGTCGGCAGCCGCAGAGCAGACCGCAACAATTTCGTTCCAATCCGCGCTTTCTCCGCTGACGGTGCGTACTCCGTCCTTTTCTTCAACGGAAAATCTGCCGCCGAAGTCTTTATTCAGCTTTTTGCGAAGCGATTTTATGTTCAAGGTTATCGTCCCCCTTTTTTGAACACCGCTGTTAGCGGTAAATGCTATACAAATTAATTATATCAATGCGGCTCTTTTCAGTCAAGCGTAATAAAGCTGATAATTTGCAAATATGAAAAAAGATTCGAACAAAAAGTGCTGATTGTCTGAATTTGCAAAATATTGTCACATAACGGGTTTTGTTGATTTTAACCAAAATATCAGCCCTAAAATTTACACCGATAAAAATATTTATTCTTGCATTAATTAAATGAAACAGTATAATGTAAGTAGACAGCGGAGAAAACCGCAAAGTATTATAAAAAACTATGAAAAAAGGAGCGAATTATATGTCCGATAAAATTAAGGTAGGCATAATCGGCTGCGGCGGAATTGCCAACGGAAAGCATATGCCCGCTATTTCCAAGGTAAAAGAGGTTGAAATGGTTGCTTTCTGCGATATTATTGAGGAAAGAGCAATCGAGGCGGCAAAAAAATACGGCACGCCCGACGCAAAGGTTTATACCGATTATAAGGAATTGCTCAAAGATGAGAGCATCGTTACCGTTCATGTCTGCACTCCCAACCGCTCACACAGCTTCATAACCATTGACGCTCTTGAAGCGGGCAAGCATGTTATGTGCGAAAAGCCCATGGCAAAAACATATGCAGAAGCAAAGGCAATGTATGAAGCCTCCGTCAGAACGGGCAAAAAGCTGACTATCGGCTATCAGTCCCGCTGGAGAGGAGATTCGCTTTATCTCAAGGAGTGCTGCGAAAACGGCGAGCTCGGAGATATCTATTATGCAAGAGCAATCGCTATCAGAAGAAGAGCCGTTCCCACATGGGGCGTTTTCCTCAACGAGGAGGAGCAGGGCGGCGGTCCGCTTATCGATATCGGAACTCATGCGCTTGACCTGACTCTCTGGATGATGAATAACTACAAGCCCAAGATGGTTGTAGGCACAAAATATAAGAAGCTCGGCGATCAGAAAAATACCGCCAACGCATGGGGCGATTGGGATCCCGAAAAATATACCGTTGAGGATTCCGCTTTCGGCTTTGTCGTTATGGAAAACGGTGCAACGGTAAGCGTTGAGTCAAGCTGGGCAATCAATATCGCCGATCCCAACGAGGCAATTACCCTTATAGCGGGCGACAAGGGCGGAGCCGATATGCTCGACGGTCTGCGCCTTAACTATGTTAAAAACGGCAGGCAGGTTATCGAAAAGCCCGATTTCAATGCGGGCGGTGTTGCCTTCTATGACGGCGCAAGCTCCGACCCCTCAGAGCTTGAATGCAGAGCGTTCTATGACGCGGTTATCAACGGCACGGAGCTTCGCACAAAGCCCGAGCAGGCAATGGTTGTTACTCAGATACTCGAGGCTATCTATAAATCCGCAGAGACAGGCAAGCCCGTATATTTTGACTGATAAAGGAGCCTCTTTATGAAAATAGCCGTTCAGGTTTATTCCGTCAGAGAACATATCAAAGACACGGAAACTCTGCTCAAAGCTCTTGAAGAAATCAAAAAGATTGGCTATGACGGAGTTGAGTTTGCAGGATATTTCAATACCGACGCAAAAACCATTAAGGCAAAGCTTGACGAGCTGGGGCTTGAAGCGGTCGGCGGTCATATAGGGCTTGACGATTTCTTAAAAGGCAGGCTTGAAAAAACGCTTGAATTTCAGAATGCCCTCGGCGTTAAGAGCGTGGGAGTCGGCGGTGCGCCGCACAGAACGATGCTTGAATGTAAAGCAACGGGCAGAATTCTCGGCAACGCTCAGAAATATGCCATGGAAAAATACGGAATGAAGGTCTATTATCACAACCACTGCGAGGAATTCAAGCCCTTGAGAAACAAGCAGCTTCCCATTGATGTTATCGGCAGCTATTGCTCGCTGGAGATAGACACATATTGGAGCTATTTCGCAGGGGAGGACAACCGCTCTTTGCTGCTTGATAAGAAAGACAACATTGTTCACATCCATGTCAAAGACGGCATTAACGGCAAGCCGAAGGCTCTCGGAGAGGGAGACTGCGATATTCCCGCCGTTATTACCGCGGCTAAGGAAATAGGGCTTGAATGGGTAATTGTTGAAAACGATGACCCCGTTCCCACGGGCTTTGAAGATATTGCAAGAAGCCTGAAATATATCAAAGGCATAATCTGAAAAAGGAGACTGAAAAATGAAACTCGGAGTTTTTACTACTCTGCTTTCCAATCTTTCACTTGAAGAATCACTTAAATATTTCAAGTCGCTCGGCATTGAAATGGTCGAGATAGGCTGCGGCGGCTTCCCCGGCAACGCTCACGCAAATCCCGAGGAACTTCTTGCAGACGAAAAAAAGCTTGAAGAATTCAAGGCGCTCATAAAGAAATACGATATGGAAATCAGCGCGCTTTCCTGCCACGGAAACCCTGTTCATCCCAATAAGGAAATCGCCGCAGAATTCGACAAGACGATAAGAAACACAATTCTGCTTGCCGAAAAGCTGGGGCTTCATCAGATTAACACATTTTCGGGCTGCCCGGGCGACTGCGAGAGCGCAAAATATCCCAACTGGGTTGTTTGCCCCTGGCCCAATGATTTCAGCGAAATTCTCGAATGGCAGTGGAACGAGGTGCTTATTCCCTATTGGAAAGACCTTGTTGCCTTTTCAAAGGCTCACGGCGTTAACAAAATTGCCCTTGAGCTTCACCCCGGCTTCTGCGTTTACAACACGGAGTCGCTCCTGCGCCTGAGAGAAGCCGTAGGCCCCGAAATCGGAGCTAACTTTGACCCGAGCCATCTTATCTGGCAGGGAATGGACCCCGTTGCGTGCATTCGCAAGATGGGCGACGCGATTTTCCATTTCCATGCCAAGGACACAAAGATGGATAAATACAACACCGCAGTCAACGGCGTGCTTGACACCAAGCCTTACGGCGATGAGATAAACCGCTCATGGATTTTCCGCTCCGTCGGCTACGGCAACGATTATTCATATTGGAAGGACATAATTTCCAACCTGCGTATGGTCGGCTATGATTACGCCATAAGCATTGAGCATGAGGATTCGCTCATGAGCCAGAACGAAGGCCTTTCAAAGGCGGTTTCGTTCCTCAAAGATGTTTTGGTTACGGAGTCCACGGGAGAAATGTGGTGGGTTTGAGTTTCGCAAATGAAATCAAATCAATTACCCGTGCGAAAGCTTCACAGGCTTAAAAATTGGGATTACAGCCAAAACGGATATTATTTTATAACGGTTTGCACTTACGGCAAAAGAAAAGTTTTAGCCGAAGAAATTGTGCGCGGCTTTAAATCTGTTTCTACCCGTGAATACAATAAAATTGTTCCCGACAGCGAAAAGAATAAGCTTTGGCAATCGTCATACTATGACGAAGTAATCCGAAATGAGCAGATGCTCTATGAAGCCCGAAAGTATATCAAATACAATCATTTGAAACAATACGGCGGAAAACTTTTTAAAGGAAACGACTAAAAGCAAACTTGGTTATCCGCAATATTAAAGCTTTATTATTCATTTAAGGAAGTATTTACTATGGTTAACAACAAAATCGGATTTGCCGTAATCGGCTACGGCGGAATGGGCGGCTGGCACGCAAGAAAAGTCAAGGAAGAAATGGGCGAATACGCCGAGCTTGTCGGCATATATGATATTAACCCCGAGCGCGGCAAAGTTGCACAGGAAAACGGAATTCACTCGTTTGCCACCCGCGAGGAGCTGCTTGCAGACGAGCGCATTGACCTTATAACGATTGCAACACCCAACGATTTCCATAAGGAAATTGCCGTTGCCGCTCTGCGTGCAGGAAAAAATGTTATCAGCGAAAAGCCCGTTGCCATGAACAGCGGCGAGCTTGAAGATATGATAGCCTGCGCTAATGAGTGCGGCAAGCTTTTCACCGTTCATCAGAACAGACGCTGGGACGAGGATTACCTCACAATTAAAAAACTGCTTGACGATAACACTCTCGGCAAGGTTTTCCGCATTGAATCGAGAGTTCAGGGTTCAAGAGGAATTCCCGGTGACTGGCGCAATCAGCCTGAGCACGGCGGCGGAATGGTTCTTGACTGGGGAATTCATCTGCTTGACCAGGCTCTGATGATGACTCTGCCCAGAAAGCTGGTTTCCGTTTATTCCGAGCTTACCAATGTTACCAACGAAAAGTGCGATGACGGCTTCCGCGCAACGCTTATTTTCGATGACGGACTGTCATTCTATGTTGAGGTTACCACCAGCAACTTCATCGAGCTGCCGCTTTGGTATATGCTCGGCGAAAACGGCACGGCGGTTGTTAATGATTGGGATTGCAACGGCAAGGTTGTTATGGTTTCGGATTGGGAAAACAGAGACGCGGTTCCCATTGTTGCGGGCGCGGGTATAACCAAAACCATGGCGCCGAGAACCGATGACACAATTCAGACCTATCCTCTGCCCGTTCAGAAAGCCGATTGGGGCGAATATTACAAGAATGTTTTCGCCTATCTCAACGGCAAGGAGGATATCATCGTCACCCACGATCAGCAGCGCAGACTTATGCGCCTTGTTGAAGCGATTTTTGAATCGGGCAGAACAAACAAGGTTATTGAATTTAAAGATGTATAATAGAAAAACGGCTTGTATCGGAAAGATGCAAGCCGTTTTTGTCATATTCACATTAGATTAAAGCAGTTCCAGACCCTTGGCGCGGCATTCCTCAATCATTTCATGCGGCCATACCGAAGCCTGAACCTCGCCGATGTGAGCCTTTCTCAGGAAAAACATACAAATTCTTGACTGACCTATGCCGCCGCCCAATGAATAGGGAAGCTCGCCGTCAAGCAGAGCCTTGTGGAAGGGCAGGTCTTTGCGCTCGGGGCAGCCTCTGATTTCAAGCTGCCTTGTGAGAGCCTCTTCGTCAACTCTGATGCCCATTGATGAAAGCTCAAAGGCAATATCAAGAACGGGATAATAAACAACGATATCGCCGTTAAGCTCCCAATCGTCATAGTCGGGCGCTCTGCCGTCGTGGATTTCTCCGCTCTTGAGCGCGCCGCCGATTTTCATAATGAATACCGCTTTTTTCTCTCTTGCTATGCGGTTTTCTCTTTCCTTGGGCGTGAGGTCGGGATACATATCCTCAAGCTCCTGAGTGGTGATAAAGGTTATTTTATCGGGCAGGAAATTGCGCTCAACAAAGGCGTAGTCATCGGCGATATAACGCTCGGTGTGCTTTAATGCCCTGTAAATTGCCTTAACCGCGTCTTTGAGGGTTTCTTCGTTTCTTTCCTCTTTGGAAATATGCTTTTCCCAATCCCATTGGTCAACGAAAACGGAATGAATATTGTCGGTATCCTCATCGCGCCTGATGGCATTCATGTCGGTGTAAAGCCCTTCGCCGACCTCAAAGCCGTATTGCTTCAGAGCAAGCCTTTTCCACTTGGCGAGCGACTGCACGATTTCAAAATCGCCGCCGTCTATGCCCTTGATGTCAAACGCAACGGGGCGTTCAACGCCGTTGAGCGTGTCGTTAAGTCCCGAATCCGCGTCAACAAAAAGCGGAGCGGAAACGCGGGTCAGGTTGAGCTGAATGGCAAGGTCTCTTTCAAAGAAATCCTTAACCTTTTTGATTGCAAGCTGAGTCTGACGGGGGTTTAGGAGGGATTTATAGCCCTCGGGAACGGTGAGCTTATACATGTTTTAATCTCCTTCGTTTAAGGCGGTAGGGTAATCGCAAAAATATAATTTAGTATAACACCATACCGCCGCCAATGCAAGAGAAAAAGCCGTGTTTTTTTCGCTCGCCTTTCAGCCGCTTGCCGCGAGCCTCGCGGAGAAGCTCGGTGGCTTCGCCCGAGAGCAGAAGCAGGGCGAAAATATTCGGAATTGCCATCAAGCCGTTGAGAGTGTCGGAAATGCTCCACACGCTTTCAAGCTTTGTAAGCGCGCCCGCAAAAGCAAAGGCTATGTAAAGTATATTGTATATCTTTCCGCTGCCCGTGCCGAAAAGATATTCCGCGCCGCTTTTGCCGTAATAAGACCAGGCAATCAGGGTGGCAAAGGCAAAAAGGCAGATGCAGGCATTCAGAAAATATCCGCCCGCTTTGCCGAAAACGCTTTCAAAAACAGCCGAGCAAAGCTCAACTCCGTTCAGCGGCGTGTCGGCTGTCCATACTCCGCTTGTCAGAATTGCCGCCGCAGTAACCGTGCACATAAAAACCGTGTCGATAAAAACTTCAAGAATTCCCCACATTCCCTGCTCTCCCGCATTTTTGCAGTCCGCCGCGGCATGAATAATCGCGCTGCTTCCAAGCCCCGCTTCATTTGAAAAAACGCCGCGCGAAACGCCGTAACGGGCGGCTTTTGCAAGCCCGAAGCCGCTTGCCGCCTTCAAAGTGAAAGCCTCACGGAAAATTGCCGAAAGGCAGGAGGGCAGATTTTTTATATTGACTCCGATTATGATAAAGCAGCCTGTAATGAATACGGCGGACAAAATCGGAATGAGCTTTTCTGAAATCGCAGTTATTCTTTTCAGCCCGCCCGAAATTGAAACAGCGGCAAGAACTGCTATTACGGCGGCGCTTGCAAGCGGCGGAACGCCGAAGCCCGAAAGCCCGCCCGCCACGGAATTTGCCTGAGTCATGTTACCCATGCCGAGCGACGCTTCCGTGAGCAAAACGGCATAAACGCCCGCAAGCCCTTTCATGCCAAGTCCGCGCTCGATATAGAGCATTGGCCCGCCCGACCACATTCCGAGCCGATTTTTTACACGGTATTTTATGCCGAGAATGTTTTCGCAGCAGCAGGTCATCATGCCGAGAATTGCCGAAACGCACATCCAGAAAACTGCTCCCGGCCCGCCCGAGCAAAGCGCGGTGGCAACGCCTACAATGTTGCCCGTTCCGAGGCAGGCGGCAAGAGCCGAGGTCAGCGCGCCGAGCTGAGAAACGGAGCCGTCAGACGGATTTGATTTATCCTTTCTGCTTTTAAAGGCGGCTATAACGGTTTTGTTTATCCATTTTCCCACGCCGAAAATCTGAAAAAATCCGTTTCTTGCCGAAAGGAAAAAACCCGTTCCGAGAAACACGGCGAGCATCGGTATTCCCCACACAAACGAGCTTATTGCGGAATTGATTTCATAAAACATAAAGCCGTCACCTCATTTGATGATATGAGGCGGCGGCTTGATTTATTTGTTTTTTTATTTATGCGGCAACGGTTTCGGACGCCGCGTCAATAACAACGGTGTTATAATGATATACTCTTGCAAAGTCGATAACCTTTGCAAAGCTTTTCTTTACATAGAACTTAACATCGGGGCTTGCGTCAAAGGCAAAGGTGTCAATATTTTCAACATCGCCTCTGAAATAGGCAACCTTGAGGTTTTCGCAGTAGTAAAATGCTTTTGCGGCGATTGTTGTGAGAGTTTTCGGCAAATCAATCTGAACGAGATTATGACATTCGCCGAATGCGGTTTCTCCGATTTCCGTAACAGCGGATTTGTGAAGAAAAGCCTTTTTAATTGAGCTTCCCGCAAAGGCGTTCTTTTCAACCTTTGTCAGAGAGGCGGGGAAGTTGACAACCGTAATTGTCTGAACGCCCGCAAAAGCTTCTTCACCGATAACGGTTACGGCTTTGCCGTCAATTTCCGCGGGAATATCAAGCTCCACGGTTTCTTCATCGGAAGTGTATTTGGTTATTTTCAGAGAGCCGTCATTAAGCTCAACATAGGTGTATGCGCCCGAGGTGGCTTCCTTTTTTCCGCAGGAGGCAAATACGGTGAGAATTGCCGCGGCGGCAAGGATAACAGCTATGATTTTTTTCATAATTACTACCATTCCTTTTCTAAAATTATAATCCTGCGGCGGCGCAGTTTTCCTGATGCTCCGCCCAGGTTTCGGCATAGTGATAAATTCCGTCGGAATCGGTTACAAAGAAATAATAATCCGTGTCGTCGGGATAGAGCGCGGCATTTATCGCCTCCAAGCCGCAGTTGGTTATCGGCCCTGCGGGCAAGCCCTTGCAGTTATAGGTGTTGTAAAGCCCTGTCAGCTCTTCGTATCGTTCTTCGCTGACATAGGGCTTAACATAGTCGCGCAGATAAAAGGTTGCCGCGTCGCATTGCAGGCGGGGGAAGCGGCTGCTTTCAAGCCTGTTATGGATAACGGAAGAAACCTTGCCCATCTCGGCGGGGTTGCCAGCCTCCTCCTGAATAACGGAGGCGATGGTCAGAATTTCGTCAAGCGTATATCCGAGCTCCGAGCATCTTTCAAGCATCTGCGGAGTGATTTTTGACTGAGTGTTTTTAAGAAATCTTTTTATTGCGGAGCCTGCGCTTTCGCCGAGATAGAATTCATAAGTGTCGGGGAAAATATAGCCCTCAAGCAAAAAAGCGCGATCCTCGGCGTTGGTGATTTCAAACGAAAAGCCTTCAAGATACTGCGGGTCGTTTGCCGCCGCCATAAAGTCCGCCGCAGGGCAAACGCCGTTTTCCTCAAGCTTTTGGGCAATCTGACTCACCGCAGACCCCTCGGGAAAAGTGATTTTAACGGTGTTTGATGCGCTCGGTTCATTCTGCGGCTGTTCGCCGCCGCGGGAGCAGGCGGAGAGCAAAAGCAAAATTGAAGCCGCCAAAAGCGCCGTAATTCTTTTTATACTGTTTTTTGTTTTACTGTTCATACCGTAATTTTATCATATCCGCACACGGAAATCAACCGAAAAATTAATATGATTGATTTTCGCTGAGCAAAGAGCCGATTATCCTTGAAGTGGGCGCGCCGATATGATATAATGTTAAATATAATAAAAATTTTTTGGGAAGTGACATTATGGGTAATTTTGATTTTATTAATAACGAAAAGCTGAGAAAGCAGATAGAATTTGCCGTTACGGTTGACGAGATGAAAAACATTCTGCGCCGAAATCTTGTTGCAAACGGCTCACGGCGCGAAAATGACGCGGAGCATTCATGGCATCTTGCAATGCTGGCAATGCTTTTTGAAGAATACAGCTCGGAAAAGGTCGATATGGGTCGGGTGCTTAAAATTGCGCTTGTTCACGACCTTGTGGAGGTCTATGCGGGCGACACTTTCTGCTACGATAAAAAGGGCAACGAGGACAAGCTTGAAAGAGAAACCAAAGCTGCCGAAAAGCTTTTCGGCTCTCTTGATTCTCCTCAGGGCGACGAAATCCGCGCGCTTTGGGATGAATTTGAAGCAAAGGAAACTCCCGAGTCAAGATACGCCAATGCGATTGACAGAATTCAGCCGCTTTTTCTCAACTTCCTGACAAACGGACACACATGGAAGCTGGGCGATGTTCATGCGCCGCAGGTGTTTGAGCGCAACGACATTGTCCGCACCGCCGCGCCCGAGCTTTGGCAGATAGTGGAGGACATTGTTGCCGAATCGATTAAAAAAGGCATATTAAAGCCGTGATTTTAATAAACTTGTAACTTTTTTGGAGATTAATTTGTAATTCCCCCGCATTACAATAATAACTGTTCCGTGGGATTGAATTTTTTCAGAGGTGAAACAATGTATACCGTACTCGTCTGCGATGACGACATCGCAATCCTTGATTCCGTTGAAATTTATCTGAAGCTGGAGGGCTACAATGTTCTGCGCGCCGAAAACGGCAGGGCGGCTCTCGAGCAGGTCAAAAATAACGAGGTGCACTGCGTTATTCTTGACATCATGATGCCCGGGCTTGACGGGCTTCAGGCAACGCTCCGCCTGCGCGAAAAGCACAATATCCCCATTATCCTGCTCTCGGCAAAAAGTGAGGATACCGACAAAATAACGGGGCTTTCATTCGGCGCGGACGATTATGTGACAAAGCCGTTTAATCCGCTTGAGCTTATGGCAAGGGTAAAATCGCAGATAAGGCGATACACAACCCTCGGCTCAATGGAAATCAAAGAGGGCGTTATCACAACGGGCGGTCTGTCGCTCGACACAATGGCAAAGGAGCTGACTCTCGACGGAGAGCCGGTTAAGCTCACCGCAACGGAATACGGAATTATCAGCGTGCTGATGGAAAATCTCGGCAGAGTTCTTTCAACGGGTCAGATTTATGAGGCAGTTTGGGATGAACCCGCCTGCTACGCAGAAAAGACGGTTACGGTACATATCAGAAGAATCCGAGAAAAAATTGAAATCAATCCCAAAGATCCCAAATATTTAAAGGTGGTGTGGGGAATTGGATACAAAATCGAAAAATATTAAATACAGCAAACCCGTAAAGGCGGCGGCTCTGCTGCTCGCTCTTGTTATGTTCTTTTTTGCAGGCTTCTTTGCAAACCGATTTGTAAGAGGCTTTGCGGATTATAACGGCTATGAAAACCGCTCCTTCACGCAGACAACGGCTTTTCGCGTCCAGATGAACGATTTTATCCGTGAAACTTTTTATTACGGAGAATATTCGAGCTGCACAAGCATTGAGGATTTCAAAAAAACATCCTACGGCGCAGCTATCGTTTCGCGGAACGAAAAAAGAATCCCCGAAGTTAAAGCGGCTTACGATTTGCTTGATAAATCGGGCGTCAAGGTCTATATCGACAGTGAAAACCGTTACAGATATTCCTGCATTTACAACAATCTGAAATATTATTTCGCCTATGACGGCAGACTGATTAGCTATGACGAATTCAACAGCCTTGACTATGTTGTCGGCACTTACGAGAGCGAGGCTGCTCTGCCCGATGACACTGTTGCCGAGCAGGTGACCTCATTTGCGGGTTATTATGAGCCGTCGGACGGCGATCTTTCGGTTCCGAAAAAGATTTCGGATATTTCAAATGCGCTCAATCTGCTCAATTCGCTGGGCAGCTATACCTGCTATGGCGAGGCTTCGAGGGAAGAAGCAATTAAAATTATCGAAGAAGAGCTGAATAATGAGCTTGAAGCCGAATATGATTGGCGGCGCGGATATTATCCCGCCCGTTATTCCGTAGTTCAAAGCGTAAAATATGCCGTCTTCTATAAGAGCACGGGCAATGTTATAACCAACTGCGGAGTTACAAGAGCCGATACTGAGCAACAGATTATCGAAAAGCTCGGCGGCGGAGAGTTTGCCGAGAGCGTTGTAAATGGTAAATACACCTTGATTAAGGGCACGGAAGCAGAGAATAATCAGAGCTTTTTCTCAAAGCTTCACAACGATATATTCAGCCATTATGATAAAAATTCCGCGCTTCTGTCTGCACCCGAAACGGTGTCTGCGGCATATTTTTCATTTGCTCCCACCGCAGATGATACGGATATGTTTGTTGCCTCACGCATGGCGTTTGACGATTATTCGGGCAGCCGCCTTAATTCGCTTTCGCTCTGCCTCTGGCTAACGGCACTGAGTCTGCTCATTTCCTGCGCCGCTTTTGCTTATCTTATTTCCGCCGCGGGAAAAACCGCCGAGGGAATTAAAATAAGCTTTGTTGACAGAATACCGTTTGAAATAAGCGGCGTGCTCGGGCTTGGCGCAATAATAATGTTCGGATTTTTTGCAGGGGCAATCGCCGTGTGTGAATTCCGCCCGTTTAATATTTACCCGGGCGACGGAATAGGAAAAACGCTTTTGCTTGCCGTTTGCAAGAGCACAGACGAGCTTGTGGGCATTTGCGCGGCTCTGTGCCTGATAATCTGGACGGGGCTTAATATGAGCCTTGCAAGAAACATCAGAAACAAGAGCTTCTGGCGCCACACGCTCTGCTATTGGCTTTTGCGCCCCGTCCGCTGGCTTTTCAAAAAGCTCAGGTCTTTCTGCAGAAGAACAATAGATAAGTTTGAATACATCATTGCCTGCGACTATTCAAACGGCAACAGGAATAAATTCAAAATTATCGCCTGCTGTGTTACCGCCGCATTCCTGCTTTTCAACGGAATGTTTTGCATGATTGCCGGCGGTTGCTTTACCTCGGGCTTTGGAATTCTGCTGTTCATTTTCATGATTTTCTTAAATCTTGCCGTGCTTCTGCTCTGCCTGCTTCTCATCGTTTCGCTTGACAGGATAATGGCGTGCGTTTCCGACATCAAAAACGGCAAATTAAACAGCAAGCTTAACACAACCATGATGCCCGGCTTTATGCGCCGCTTTGCAGAGGATATCCTCTCAATGCAGGACGGACTTCAAAACGCCGTTGACAGCGCAATTAAGGATCAGCGAATGAAAGCCGAGCTTATAACCAATGTTTCTCACGACCTGAAAACTCCGCTGACCTCCATTGTCAATTATGTTGATTTGCTCAAAAAATGCAATGTTGAGGACGAAACGGCGCAGAAATATATTTCCGTGCTTGATGAAAAAGCCGCTAAAATGAAAAAACTCATTGAGGATTTGGTTGAGGCTTCAAAGGCTTCAACGGGCGCGGTTGAAATCCACCCCGTCAAGCTCAATCTCTGCGAGTTTGCGGCGCAGTCCGTCGGAGAGCATGAGGATGAGCTTCGCAAATTCAATATCGAGCTTGTTATGAAATCCCCCGAAGCTCCCGTTTTTGTTACCGCCGATTCGCAAAAGACCTCAAGAATAGTTGAAAATCTTTTCTCAAATATAAGAAAATATGCGCTTGACGGCACGAGGGTATATATCGAGGTGCTCTCGGGTGAAAACTACGGCTCACTTGTTTTCAAGAACATATCCAAGTATGCGCTTGATATTCCCGCCGACGAGCTTACTCAGAGATTTGTCAGGGGAGACGCGTCCCGCTCGGGCGAGGGCAGCGGACTCGGACTTTCGATAGCGCAAAACCTCTGCGAGCTTCAGCACGGAAAATTCAAGGTTCACATTGACGGAGATTTGTTTAAGGTCACCGTCGCCCTGCCGAAAGCAGAATAAAAATACTATAAAGAAAAAGCCAAAGGCACCGATTTCTCGGTGCCTTTGACTTTATAGAAGGATGTATGTATGCCGAAATAATCGGCTGACAGACTGCGGAATGCCTGCCAACTTCAAAGATCGGCGGAAGATGTCTTAATCGTTCTCTTCGGCGGCTTTTATAACTTCTTCGGGGATTGCTTCGCCGTGCTTTACAACGAAAATGCAGAGCATACTGAGAATGAACATAATCGGGCTGTAAACAAACAGCGACATATATGTTCCCGAAATCATACGGACGATACCGTAAACGATGGGGGAAGCTATCTGAGCCGAGAATGTGGCGGTGTAATAATAGCCTGTAAAGGTTCCTACCTTGTCAAGTCCGCCGATTTCAAGCACAAGCGGCAGAGTGTTGACGGTGATAAACATATTTGCCGCACCGCCGAGAACAAGAGCAACCCAAATCAAAGCCATGCTTCTTGTAGCAACATAGAGCAGGAATACTGCCATAAATACGCCCAAGCCGAGCAGGATTGTCTTTTTTCTGCCGATTTTTTTGCCGAGCGCGCCTGCGGGCAGAGCCGCAACAGCGGAGCAGACGGCGAAAATTGCCATCATTATTGTTGCTTCAGCCGTTGTTTTGCCGAGAATTTCAGAGGCAAACAGGGCGAAGAAGGTGGTTATTGCGTTGGTGCCGCAGAAAAGGAAGAACAGACCGCAAAGCATAAATATGAGGCTTGTTCTCTCGCCTTTTGAAAGCTTATGAGCTTTTCTTGCTGCCTTTTCGGCTTTCTTTGCTTCTTTTTCCGCCTTGGCTTTTGCGGCGGCGTCCATAGCCTGATTTTGCTCTGAAACGGCTGCCAATCTGCTGTCTGGCTCTTTAACCTTAAAGAGCAGAACAAGCATACCGATTATCATAACAACGGAACCGATGAGGAAAACATAAGGATAGGTGTCGATTTCCTCATAGTTGCCCTTGCCGAGAACGGCAGTCATAATTACGGTTACTATTGTGCCGGCAACCATGCCGATAAGTCCGCCGAGGCCGCCCATAAGGTTGATAACCGCATTGCCCTGCGAGCGAAGCTCAGGCGGGGTAAGGTCGGGCATAAGAGCAACAACGGGCGCTCTCCACAGCGACATAACGAAAACAAACAGAATAATGAAAAGCATTGTCAGCGGCAGAGATCCCGTAAGCGCAACGAAGGGAATGCAGGCAAAAAGCAGAGCGGAAATCGGAGCGCCGAAAACAATGAACGGGCGGCGTTTGCCGAGCTTTGAATGGCAGCGGTCTGAAAGCTTGCCGAAGGTCGGCTGGAAAATAACGCCGAAAATATTATCAAAGGTCATTATAATGCCGATGAAAAGGGGAACGAGAGTGATGCCGCCTGCGGCGGTTGTAACATTTTCGCCCTGAGCCTTTGCAAACTCGGCAAGCACGGGAAAAGTTTCGTTAAGCTTTGCACTCCACTGAGTAACGGTAGCGGAAGCGTTGAGCAGATGGTTGAGGATTTTGGTTATGTAAGGGTCGTAAATTGCCCAGGCAATCGAGGTTGCCATAAATCCGAAACCGGTCAAAATCGTTCTCGGATAATTTAATTTTCCGTTTTCTTTTGCACAAAAAAAGCGGTTTTCCATAGCTTCATCTCCTTTTGAACGGTTGATTAAGAACAACTCGCGTACTGAAATATTATAGCACGCATTGCGTGTTTTTTAAAGACAACAATTTCAACTAAAAACCGAGCGGCGATTTATGCAGAATAACCAAATTATTGCAAAGCTTTTTGAACATTTTACAAAGCATTATAAGTGTGCTATAATATCGCCGCATACTTTTAACGGAGGCAAATCTGATGGCGATTGAAAAGGAAGTGTTCCGCGGCGGAGAAATTCAGCCGAGCGTGGAGCTTACAAATATGGTTATGATTACCGATGAAACCACGGGCAGGGTTCTTGTGCAGGAAAGGGTTAAAAGCTGGAAGGGGCTGTCCTTTCCGGGCGGTCATGTGGAGCCGGGCGAAAGCTTTGTTGATTCCGCCGTCAGAGAGATAAAGGAAGAAACGGGGCTTGATATTTTTAACCTCAAGTCCTGCGGAGTTATTCATTGGGCGCACAACCGCAATTTTAACAGATACATTGTTTTTATTTATAAAACCTCCGATTTCAGCGGAGAGCTACTCGGAGCTACCGATGAGGGCAGAGTTTTTTGGATTGCACCCGACGAGCTGAAAAACAGCAGGCTTTCATCAAACTTTGAAAAATACATTCCTATGTTTATGAATGATGATTTCAGCGAGGCTTTCGGCTCATGGAATGAGGACGACCCTCAGATTATAGTATATAAATGACTGTAATTTATCAATCCGACTTTGCATAACGGCAATTTAAGTCCGCAGGCTTGCATCGGCAATTCCTGCGGACTTCTTTTATTATATAATGATTGTATTAACCGAGCGCGGAGGGATAACAACATCAGAAAGGCTTGCATATTCGGTTTCTGCAAGATTATGCGTTTCGTCCGTTGTGACTGTTTTTCCGCCGCCTGCGCCGAAATCACAGGATTTCGGGCTTTCAGAAAAATTAACCGCAATTATCGCCGTGTATTCACCGCAGTCAAATGCAAGCACGGAAAGGTCATTTTCACCGCACTGCGCTTCAATGCGCTTTGCACCGATGGGCACAAATTTTGTGAAGTTTCCGAAAGCGTAATATCTCTTTGTTACCTCAAAGGTGTTTTCGGGGATATTTATGTAAATAAGCCCGTCGCAGTAATCCACCTCGGAAACCGCAATCCAATGCTGCCATGAGGCGGCGTTCATCAGCCCGATATCCTCGGTCATAATTTTTGCCTGCTCAAGAGCGGACGCCATTCCGCTGTCTCTGCCGCCCTGCATATGAGTCCATTCGCTCATCTTTACAGCCATATCGGGATATTTTTTCTGCACCCATTTTCCGTAACGCTTTACAAAGGCAACGCGGTTGTTAAGCGGCTTTTTAATGAGAGGAATTTTTATCTGGGCGCAGTAGGAGTGAGTGTCAATGCAGTCCATTCGGCGGCGGACGGTTGAATCGGAGAGCATACTGCGTATATATGATTTGTTGAAAAACCGCAGGTCTCCGCTTTCGGGGCCTGAAAGCATAATATCTTTCAGCTCGGGGCGTTTGTCAAACTCAAGCGCAAAAGCCTTGAAAACGGGCTTCATATTCCACGGGTGATAGTGGCAGCCCTCCTGACCGCCTGTCCAAATCCATATCGGCTCGTTGACGGGAGAAACATATTTAACGGGAACGCCCTCGCTCACAAAATGAGACGCCGTGTCGGCGCCGAAGCGGGCAAATTCGGCATAATTCTTGCGGCTTATGTTTTCAAAAAAGATTTTATCAAGATGTGCCTTTCCGTTCTTTGTAAGTCTTTCGGGAGGAGAATTGAAAAACAGGATAACCTCGTCTGCGCCGTCCTCGACGGCTTTTTTCATCATATAGACCGCATTTTTATCCTTTGACCAATCGTATTTTCCCGGAGATACTTCAAAACACTCGGTTCTGCGGAGCTTATTATCAATATTGCCGTTTCCGCTGTCTGCCGAGCCTGCGCCCACATTGAAGCGGTAGATTTGAATTCCAAGCCCGTTTTCTTTGCTGAAAAGCAGCTCGGAAATCCTGTCTCTGACCGACTTTCCGCTTTCGGGGTCGGTTTGAGTAATGCCTCCGACATACTGAGCCCACCACGCTCCGCTCACGCCGAAGCCCTGCATGGTCTGAAACACTTTGCGGGGGTTGACGCTGATTTTTACAGCCACATTATCACCTTCATTTTCTTTTATTGATATCGGAAAAAATCCGAAAATTTGCATTAAATCTTTTTTCTGTATTCGCTCGGAGAGCAGCCCTCCGCCGCCTTAAAGGCAGAAGAAAAATGGTATGCGCTGTCATAACAAAGAGCGTCGGCAATATCGGAAACGCTCAGAGAAGTGCTTTCCAAGAGTGATTTTGCTTTGAGCGTTTTTTGCATTGAAATGTATTTTTTCGGCGACATACCAATGTTTTCAACGAAAATCTGATGGAGGCGGCGCGGAGAAAGATAGAAGAAATCGGCTATTTCCGCAACGGTCAGCTTGGTATAGATTTTCTTTTGGATATAGCCGCATATTTCGGCAAAAAGAGAAGAGTCGCCTTTCTTTCTGTTTCCGTGGGCGATGCCGAAAAGAAGAAAACTGCGGTAATGCAGAAAAATACTCCTGATGTAATCTGTTTCTTCGGGAAAATTTATTCCCGTTTCAAGCATTTCGCTGACGATGTTTTGCTCCCGCTCCGAAAAAGCGAGAACGTGCTTTTGCCCTGCAAAGGTCTGCTCGGGCGAATAGGAAATAAAATCTATCCACAGGTACGACCAATTTTTGAGAGTGGAATAAACGGCGGTTATTTCAGAACGGCGCAGGGTGATGAAAGAATCCTTTTCAAGAGAATAATTTCGGTCCTTGGTTTCAACCGCACCGCTGCCGACCATTGTTCTGATGAAGCAGAAAACATTTTCCTCTTCTGAAAGCTTGTCTTCTGTCATATCGGCACGATAGTTTTCGCCTGCGGAAACCGTGCGTGCGCCGAGCACGGAATTTCCCTGCCCGTCGGCAAGATTTTCGGGATTATAAAAAGATGCAGATATATACATTCGTCCTGTTCCGCCTTCTTGATTTCTTAAATTTATATGCCTGTTTCCGATATATGTATTGAGATTTAAGGATAATTTTTATATCATAATTGGTAAATTTCAAAATAAACGGCTTATCTCAGGAATATATTAGCATATATTTGCCGATTGAGCAACATAAATTTGATTACGGCTGTTTTGCCGAGGTTCGGAGAACAAGGGGAAAATGAAGCTATTCTTTGTTGACAGAAAAATTCAAATTAAAAAGTTTTATGATCTGAGCGTGCTTGACGGGCTTGAGCCTGCCGAGAACCTTGCGCTGAGCATACCTGCAAGTGAAAATTATGCGCTTCAGCTTGCGGCTTTATCCGAGGGCGAAAGAAAAATCGAATCGGTCGAATGTACGGGAGACGCGGAAATCACCTGCATAAACACGCAGATTTGCGATAAATTCGGCAGAAAATACGAAAGAAGCGTTGAACTGAGAAGCGAAAAAATACAGCCGATGTTTTTTATCATTGCGGCAATGCCCGGTATGGCGGGCAGGAGCGCGCAGGCGGATATAAAATTTTCAACCGATATCGGAACTCAAAATCTGCATCTTGACATTTCATATACGGATGAAAGGGTTGAAAACGGAGGATTTAACGACCTTTGGCGTCTCTCACGCCTTGCGTGGCTCAATTCAAACAAATTTTTGAATTCAAAGCCTGTTTCACCTTATTTGCCGCCCGTAATTGATGATAAAAAAATCAAGATACTCGGGCGCAGTATTGAAATCGGAGAAAACGGTCTGCCAAAGCAGGTTGAATATTATTTTGACGAGAGCGTACAGCTCAGCGAAACCGTGTGCAGGCGGCTGCTTTATGCTCCGGTCAGCTTTGAAGCGGCGGGCGAAAGCTTTGTTTGCAGTTCTCCCGAGCTTACGCAGGATAACGGCACGGTTTACATAACCTGCAAATGGAGCTCGGAAAATCTTGATGTAAGCGTGCGCGGCGAGCTTCACTATGAGGGAAGCATAGCCTATTCGGTTAAGCTGACCGCCAAAAGAAATGTTTCTTTTGACGATATTTCCCTCAATATGCAAATCAACCCCGAGTGCGCCGAATATATAAACGGTCTCGGGTTCATCGGGGATAAAGCTCACGATATTGAGTTTTCGTGGAATCCCGAAAGGCATTGGGACTGCCTTTATGTCGGCAATGTCAATGGCGGAGTCAGAGTAAAATGGAAGGCGGAGAATTACCGCAGACCGCTTGTGAATATGTATTACAGGTATCTGCCTATAAATATTCCCGAATCCACATGGGATAATGCGGGCAAAGGCGGAATCGATTTTTCGGTTTGCAACGGATTTTCGGCTCTGAAAGCGTCAACCTCGGCGTTTCTTATGAGAGAGGGCGAAAGCCGCAGCTTTGATTTTGAAATGCATTTCACTCCCTTTAAGCCGATTGATTTTAAAAAACATTATTCGGTCAGATATGCTCTTTTTGACAACGGCAAAAACGAAATCAGAGAGAGCGACCGCGCCGCCGAGCTCGGAATGACCCACGGAATAGTGGGCAGCGGCAGCATAATCAACCCCGTTATTAATTATCCGTTTGTTGAGCCGCAAAGGCTTGCGAGCCTGTGCGAATATGCGAGGCAAAAGCAAATGGGAATTAAAATATATTATACCTTGCGTGAGCACAGCTTCCATATGGCGGAGGTCTTTGCCTACAAAGCTCTCGGCGGTGAAATAATACTGCGGAGGAAGGGCGTCGGCAAGGGGCACAGCAAGAGCCTTTATGAATATTTCGGTGAAAGAATAATTCCCGCGTGGCGCGAGCGCTACGGCGACTCAAAATATAAGGTTGAATCGGATGTTTCTTTTATCGTGCGCCCCGATTCGAGGCTTGATAATTACTATATCGAGGGTCTCGACTGGCTGATTAAGAATATGGGCATCAAGGGAATATATGTTGATGACGCCGCTTTTGACAGAACAACGGCGGAACGCGCAAAAAAAGCTCTGATGCAAAACGGCGGACTTATGGATTTGTGTATGTGGAACCATGAAAATCCGCGCGGCGGAAGAATAAGCAGCGCAAATCTTTATACCGAGCTGTTTCCGTTCTTTGACAGTCTGCTTGCGGGTGACGGATATCCGCTTGACGATATTTCACCCGAATATCTGTTAACCGAGATTTCGGGAATTCCTTACGGGCAGACTGCTCAGACGGTGTGCGCCAACGAATATATGGCTATGCTCTGCGGAATGACCAACCGTTACGGTCAGGGCGTGTGCACGGCTCAGAATATGTATGCGGTGTGGGATGATTTCGGAATAGAGCAAAGTGAAATGCGCGGCTGGTGGCACAGCAAAAATCCCGTTAAAACCAATAATGACTCCGTTAAAGCAACGGTTTATATAAAAGAGGATGCCGCTCTTATATGTATGTTCAATTTTTCACAGCATACCGCAGTTGTTCACCCCGAGCTTAACACGGAGCTGCTCGGCTTTGAGCCGACGGAGGGCGAGCGGATTTTTATTAAATCGCTGCAATTCAAAAAGAAAATGTCGGACGGCTCGGGAATAATTCTCAGAGGGCGCGACGGAATTATAATTCGGATAAAAAAATAAAGAGGAAGTTTTGCGATGCCTGCTTAGGAGGATAGAGTGAAAATAGCACTAAGCCCAGTATCGGTAGAATGGGTTAATCCATTTTTACCTTAGGAAATTTACAATACAGTTTCCTTGCTTATTGAGGCATAAAATATTTTGATATGCATCCGTACTGTTATTCCTATATATTTTCTTTATTCTAACTCAAAATTTTTGAAAGCTTTTGCATTTATCTTGAAATAATGTCAATCTGATGATATAATAATAATGGGTTTTTATTTTAAAACAATTGAATAATTACGGAGGTACAAGATGAGAGAATTTACGGCTGTCAGTTTGTTCTGTGGCGCCGGTGGTCTTGATATGGGCTTTGACCGTGCCGGATACAAAACCATTTGGGCAAACGATTTTGACAATGATGCCTGTAAAACTCATCGGAACTGGAGTAAGGCAAATGTGGTCTGCGAAGATATTTCCAATGTAGATTATTCTGCCATACCTGTATCCGATGTTATGTTGGGCGGGTTTCCTTGTCAAGGATTTAGCTTGAGTGGACCACGAAAGATTGATGATTCCAGAAATGTTTTGTATAAGCACTATGTGAAACTGGTTCGTCAAAATAAACCCAAAGCGTTTATCGGAGAAAATGTTAAAGGTCTTTTAACGATGGGAAATGGGCAAATCATAAATGCAATTATTGCTGATTTTGCCGAGTGCGGTTATGATGTCTATTTCAAATTGGTGAATGCCAAAAATTTTGGCGTTCCTCAAGACCGCGAGCGAGTAATTATTGTCGGCTTTCGAAAGGATTTGCAAGTAAAAGGGTTTGAATTGCCTGATACTAACGGAGAAACAATGACGCTTCGTGAGGCCATTGGAGATATGGAAGAAGCAAAACCATGTGAAGTTTGCAATGCGGCTTATTCATCAAGATATATGTCAAGAAACCGAAAGCGAGATTGGGACGATGTGTCGTATACTGTTCCGGCTATGGCAAAACAAGTAACTCTGTGGCCAGGATCTCCCGATATGGTCAAGGTAGATAAAGATTTGTGGAATTTCGGAAAAAACGGAAAAACCAGGCGTTTAAGTTGGAGGGAAGTTGCTGCCATTCAGACTTTCCCGAAAGACATGGTGTTTTTCGGAGACTTAACAAGCATTTATAAACAAATCGGTAACGCTGTTCCTGTAAAGTTGGCAGAATATGTAGCAAACTATATAAAACCTTATTTGGAACATACAGACTAATAACGAGGTTAATTATGACTCTATCTAACACAGAATATGGCAAGGCATATGAATATGCCTGTTTGATAGCATTAAGAAACCATATTTCGGGCAGAACCGATGAAATGATAACAATATTAGCATCAGATGCGTATCTAACTGCTAAAAATGCTTTTGAAAAAGCAGAGCGTGAGGGATTGTCTGACAAGTTAATATCTGCTGCCAATGCTGCTGCAAGAGTTATCATTCGGCTTGAACCGCAACTTGAGTATGGTAATGGTAATCTTTCGCTTATCATCCAAACAGATGCACAAGGTATCGCCGGAGACGTTCGTGATGTAGTTTGCGTTCGCAGTGCAAATGGCTGGGAAATCGGCATTTCCTGCAAACATAATCATCATGCAGTAAAGCATAGCAGATTATCTGCAACCATTGATTTCGGAGAAGAATGGCTGGGAATACCATGTTCTCACCAGTATTTTGATACCATTGTTCCGATTTTTAATGAATTGCGCGATATTCGAGCAGGAGCAATAGAAAACGGCGAGCCGCTCCCACTATGGAATGATATACCCGATAAAGCCGAGCGCTATTATATTCCTGTTCTCAATGCTTTCTTAACCGAATTGCATAACCTTTCTATTAAAAGCCCGGATGTACCAGGTAAACTTATTGAATATATGCTTGGTAGATACGATTTCTATAAAGTCATTACAGATGATAGGCATAAAACAACAAGGGTTGAAGCTATCAATATTACCGGCACTCTTAACCGACCGGTGAATGATCATCGTTCTATTGTTAATGTGGCAAGATTGAAACTGCCTACAAGATTTTATCATATGGGTTTTGTTCCAAACTCCGATAATAAGGTGGAAATTGTCTGTGATGAAGGCTGGACACTTACTATGCGAATACATAACGCATCCAGTAAAATTGAACCATCTTTGAAGTTTGATGTTCAGTTAGTTTCTTTACCGTCTTCAATCCACGCGCAAGTCGAGCCTTGGTAAGTACTTTTTTGAATTTTAAGGCTTTGTATAGCCGTTTTTCAAAGCAAAGAATATGAGGGGAATAAGGTGGTTTTCACCTTATTCCCCTCGGTTTGTGTATTACGATATTATTGACTTGATTTCAAAAAACTTATCTCAACTTCGTTAACCGTACATCCAAATTTAATTTGAGTTATCAATTTGTCCAATTAGAAAGTGAAATTCATTGAAGATACATAGTTTCTTTTTTGGAGTATAATATAGGCATAGATTTAAAATCTGCTGAAGTATACTCGCGATGTTTCAAAACACCTCCTTATTGGCGTAAGCACTTTGCTTCCTCTTTGTTTTTTATTTTTCTTCGGGTATTACAAGAAAATCCATTGCGTCATCTTTGTTTATCAGCATACATATAATGTCGGATATTTCTTCAACGGATTCTTTCATTCCGTTGTCAAGCCAAAGCCTGAAAACGGAGAGAATTGCGCCCACATAGAAATGAACGGCGTATTTGCCCGAGCGTGCGGCTGCGGCGGCGGGAAAGTAGCTGTTAATTCTTTCGCCGAGCATATCGGTCAGCAGATGGGAAAGACCCGCTTCATAAACCGCTTTGATAACGGCTGAATTTTCTTGGAAAAAGCCGGAAACATATATAATAATTCCGCGCAGGTTGGGCGCTCTTTCCCCGTGAATTTCATCAATGAGCCGTTTTTCCTGGTCGAGCAGGTGATTTATCAATATTTCGTCCTTGCTTTTGTAATTGCGGTAATATGCCATTCTTGAAACGCCCGCAAGGCTTGTTATATCGGTTATGGAAATGCTTGAATAGCTTTTGGCTTCCATCAGCCTGAGCAGGGCGGTGACAATACATTCTTTGGTGAGTGCGTTTGCCTCGTTGATTTTCTCCATTACAAATCCTCCCAATTTGTAACATCTATCAAAAATAATAAAGTTTGTTGATGATTTGTTCATAAACCGGTGTTACAATTGTAACCGTTACAAGTGTAACACTGCTCAAAATATTTGTCAAGGGGTAATTTTTGTGCTGAAGCTTAAAAACATTGTTAAAGAATATCCCACAGGCGATTCAAAGGTTGTTGCCCTTAAAGGCGTCAGCGTTGAGTTCCGCAAGAGTGAGTTTGTTTCAATCCTCGGCCATTCGGGCTGCGGCAAAACCACTCTGCTCAACATCATCGGCGGGCTTGACCAATACACAACGGGCGACCTGGTAATCGAAGGAAAATCAACAAAGGATTTCAAGGACGGAGATTGGGATAATTACAGAAATCATTCCATAGGCTTCGTTTTTCAAAGCTATAATTTAATTCCGCACCAGACGGTGCTGTCAAATGTTGAGCTTGCTCTGACTCTTTCGGGCGTTTCAAAATTCGAAAGAAAAGAGAGAGCAAAGGCGGCGCTTGAAAAGGTCGGCTTGGGCGATCAGCTTGATAAAAAGCCCAATCAGATGTCGGGCGGTCAGATGCAGAGAGTTGCAATCGCAAGAGCGCTTGTCAACAACCCCGAAATTCTGCTTGCCGATGAGCCGACGGGCGCGCTCGACTCCGAAACGAGCGTTCAGATAATGGATCTGCTCAAAGAGATTTCAAAGGATAAGCTTGTTATTATGGTTACTCATAATCCCGAGCTTGCCGAGCAGTATTCAACAAGAATAATCAGACTTGTTGACGGAAAAATCGTTGACGATACCGACCCTTATGAGTCTGAGGAAGCGGAGCAGCCCGCACAGGCGGAGAAAAAGACAAAGAAAGAAAAAAAGAAAGACAAAAAAGCGAATAAAAATCCCTCGATGTCTTTCTTCACGGCTCTTTCGCTCTCGCTCAATAACCTGATGACCAAGAAGATGAGAACCTTCCTCACTTCTTTTGCAGGCAGTATAGGAATTATCGGCATTGCGCTGATTCTTTCTCTTTCAAGCGGCTTCCAGGCTTATATCGACTCCATTCAGAAAGAAACGCTGACCTCTTATCCCATAATGGTTGAGCAGACGGCAATGGATATGAATTCAATGCTCGGCAATGTTGCGGGCGTACCCGTCGGCGAGGTTAATCACGGGCTTGACAAGGTTTATTCCAACACCCTGACTTCAAGTATGATGGAATCCCTGACCTCTGAAATCTGGTCAAACAATCTTACAAAGTTTAAGGAATACCTTGAAAGCGACGAGTGCGATATAGCAGATTATGCCAGCAGTATTCAATATACCTACGGCGGAAAGCTTAATATTTATTCTTCAAATACCGACAAAGGCATAAATCAGGTTTATCCCAGCCCCATGATATCAATGATGCAGTCCATGATGGGCAGCGTTAATATCGGAGGAATGTCGATTGACTCCTCGATGATGGCTTCTTTTGAGAAATACTATAATTCATGGCAGGAGCTTATTAACAATCAGCAGATGCTCGATGAGCAGTATGAGATAGTCAAGGGCAACTGGCCTCAGGCTTATAACGAGGTTGTGCTTATTGTTGATAAAAACAACGAAATAAGCGACCTTGCAATTCAGGGCTTGGGCATAACCACAGCCGCCGATATGATGAAGGCGTTTATGGCTATCCAGAGCGGTGAGGAATATAAGGCGGATTCATATGAGCTTGAATACGACGATATTCTCGGCATGACCTTCAAAATAGTGCTTGAACCTGACTATTTCAGATATAACGAGGAAACAAAAACATGGGACGATATGCACGGCGATGATGAATATGTCGGCAAGCTTATCGAAAACGGTCAGGAAATCAAGATTGTCGGTATAGTAAAGCCTGCCGATAATTCAATAATGGTAACCACCATGGGTGCTATCGGATATACAAGCGCTTTGACCGAATATGTTGTAAATGCAACCAATGAATGTGAAATAGTAAAGCAGCAAAAGGCTGACCCGAAAACCGATGTATTCACGGGAATTCCCTTTAAAACAGATGAGCAGGAGTCACCTGCAAAAGCAAGCGGAGTTTCGCTTGAAGCACCGGAAAACTATTCTGCGGCAATTCCCACTCCCACGCTGAGCACAATGCAGCTTGCATCGGGCGCACCCGCCGCCACGGCAACGGCAACAACGGGAATGCCCGATTTCAGCAGTATGCCCGCCGTCAGCGAGGATGAGATTTACGCCGCGATTGATAAGACTTACAGCGGCGATGAGGCGGCTAAGATGAAGCGCACGGTTGAGCTTATGCTCAAAACAACGCTTTCAAGAAGCGAGCGCGAGGAGCTTATCGGCTATCTTGACGAAATGCTTGCAGGTCAGCAAATTGAGGGAATGGGAACAGTCACAGGTCAGCAGGCTTATTCGCTGCTCCAGATGATGGATAAGGAAACAAAGCTGAAAATGCTTTCCGCAATAATGAGCGGTCAGTTCGGCTCTGTTACACCCGAAAATCCCAACGGCGGCACAACGCCTGCAAATCCAAACGGAAACGGCGGTCAGCAATCAAATGCGTCTGAGCAGACTCCCGCCGGCGAGCCCGAGCCTGAACCCGAGCCCGAGCCGGAACCGCTTGCCGGAAGCTATGAGGAAGCACTTGAAATGCTCGGCGTTGCCGACCTTTCAAATCCGCAGTCGATATATATTTATCCCGTTGATTTTGAAGCAAAGGATTATATTTCAGCGGAAATTTCAAAATATAACGAAGCCGCTTCGGCGGACGGCAGAGAAAAGGACGCAATTAAATATACCGATTATATCGGTCTGCTTCTTACTTCTGTAACAAAAATAATCAACATTATTTCTTATGTTTTGATAGCGTTTGTTGCCATTTCGCTTGTTGTTTCGTCAATAATGATAGGCATTATAACCTATATTTCCGTTCTCGAAAGAACGAAGGAAATCGGTATTCTGCGTGCAATCGGCGCGTCAAAGAGAGATATTTCGAGAGTATTCAATGCCGAAACGCTCATAGTGGGCTTTGTTTCGGGCGCACTCGGAATTCTTGTTACGATTTTGCTGATAATTCCGATAAATATGCTTATCGAGTATCTGACAACGCTTCCCAATGTTGCTCAGCTACCTGTTGACGGTGCGATAATTCTTGTTGTTATCAGCATGGTGCTCACGCTGATTTCGGGACTTATCCCCTCAAGAATAGCTTCAAAGAAAGACCCCGTAGAAGCACTCAGAACAGAATAAAGACTAAAATGAAAACGGCTTGTATCGGTTTACGATACAAGCCGTTCTTATATAATTTGATTCAATTTAAAATGCTTCCAACTCCGCGGAAAAGATTTGCCACGGATCGGTCTGCGCGTCGGGCTTTGCCGAAAATGAGAGCAGCTCTCCGCTTTCGGGATGCCTGAATTCGAGAGAGCGGGCAAAAAGCGCAAGCTTACCGCCCTTGCCGCCGTATTTTCCGTCGCCGAGCAGGGGCATTTTTCTGCTTGCAAACTGAACTCTGATCTGATGGGTTCTGCCTGTATGGAGCAGAATGTCGAGCAGAGCCATGCCGTCCTTTTCACAAACCGTATCATATTCAAGCGAGGCTTCGCGCACGCCCTTTCTCATACGGTTTACCACATAGGATTTGTTTTTCTGCTTGTCTCTGAAAAGCAAATCCTTTAAAACTCCGCTTTTTTCTTCGGGCACGCCGCGCAGAATTGCAAAATAGCGTTTTTTAATTTCGTTTTGCTCCGCCTGCTTTGAAAGGCGGGCGGCGGCAACGGAATTTTTTGCATAAACCATCAGCCCCGCCGTTTCACGGTCAAGCCTGTGGACGGGGAAAGCCCGAGCGTCTGAGCCGCTTTGAATGAAATGCCCGTTCAGAATTGAAATCATATCCTCGCCGCTCTGAGAGCCTTGGCTGATAATTCCCGCAGGTTTCAGGCAAACGGCAATCAGCTCGTCCTCAAAGAGTATTTCCGTTTTCAATTCTGCTCCTTGCCCTTCTTTCGCTTTTTCTCAAGGAAAGCCTTATGTTGTCGGCAACGAGCCAAAGCTGGCTTGCAAGATAAACGGGGTCTTCACGCATACCTGTTCTGAACCACTCGGAAATAATGCCGAGAAAAGCGTATTCATAGAATGAGGCGAGAAATTCAATATCCTCATCGGGAACGGACATTCCCTTGGCGGTAAACTGGACGAAATCCACCATTATGTGCTTGCAGGATTTATACATATAGTTTTCAAAATAGTCATAGCTTCGCGATGAGCATATGTTGTATACTATGCGCTTGTGGCTGTAAGCCGTGTTTGCGATTTTGATAAATCCTTCAAGCCATGAGCCGCCGTTTTTATGAGTTTCCATCAGCTCGTCAAACTCATTGGTAAAAACCTCTTCAAGCAAGTCATAGATATCGCTGTAATAATAATAAAATGTGTTGCGGTTGATATCACAGGTTTCAACGATGTCCTTTACCGTGATTTTGTCAAAGGGCTTTTGATTAAGAAGTTCGATGAATGTGTCAAAAATAAGCTTTTTTGTATCTTTCTGCAATTTACTCCCTCCGCTCTTTTGTTATGTCCCGTATTATACGCGGCGCACGTTTTGATTATATACGCCGATGACATATTATAACATATTGTTCCGATTTTATCAAGGGCGCGATTGTTATAAAAACAAAAAACGCCGGCATCAGCCGGCGCTTTCGGAAGAAGCTTCTGTAATAACGGTGACGCCGAGCGTTTCGGCGGGTGCTGTGGGTGCGGGAACGGCGGGGAAGTCAAAGCCTCTGATGAAGCCGTTTTGCTCCGTTGAGCAGATGTCGCCGCCGATAACTCTGCCGTCATAAACAAGCAGGTTTGCCTGCACGGTGCCCGATTTTTCTTCAAGCCCGGGGTAATTAAGCACCTCATATGTCCAGCGTTTTGCCCGCACGCCCTTATAAGGCTCAAGGTCAAGCCCCTGTGCCCTGTTCATTTCGGCATATTCGGCATAGCCCGCGTCGAAATCCTCGGGAATGATAACCTCGCTGACCTCTATCGGGTCCTCGGAGATTTTCCAGCCGAACTGGGAGAGAAACGCCGTTCTTTCCGCCGCATTGCGGGCATTATGATTAACGGCGGAATCGTCCGCCGCAGGCTTTTCGCCTCTGCCGACAACAAACACGATTGTGGCTATTATAACGGCAATCGCGGCAATAAGAGCCACCGCCTTAGCTTTTGATGTTTTAACAGAATATACAAACATTAAACTCACCGCCCTGAAAAAGCATATGCGGCAAGCGGGCGGGTTATTACACTTTCATTTTCAGCAAAATTATTCCCTGCGGAGTTATGTCGATTGCTCCGTATTCACCGTTTCGGATGCTGCCGGGGTTCATTATATAAAGTCCGTCGTCATAATCCGTCACGCTTTCGTGAGTATGCCCGTATAATGCAATGCGGGCTCCCGCCGCCCGGGCTTTGCTGACAAGCTCCTCTCTGCCGTATTTCACATGCTCCGCGTGACCGTGAGAGCAGAAAATTTTAACGCCGCCCGCAAAAACAATTTCGTTTTCGGGCAGCATGGAGCAAAAGTCGCAGTTGCCGCAGACCTGAACGGTTTTTCTGCCTGCAACCGCTTCACCGAGATATTCAAAATCACGCTCGCCGTCGCCGAGATGTATGATTAAATCAGCGTCCTTCTGAAGCATCAGAGCGTCTCTCATGCGGCTTGTTGAGCCGTGCGAATCGGAAAACACGAGTATTCGCAAATTATCTCCTCCGTTCTATCAATCATTAATTCAGCATATTTATTATAAATGAAAAGGGTGGTGATTGCAATGAGTAAGGATAATTTTTCTGTTGACGAGCTTCTTCGCCTTGCAAAAGCTATGGGGAGCAACCGCCCCGAGGATATGCTCGGAGCGGTAAAAAGCAAGCTTCCCGATGATAAAAAGAATGAGCTTCAGCGGGTTTTAAGCGATAAAAAAGCGCTCGAGGAGCTTTTGAACAGCGAGCAGGCGCAAAGGCTCATAAGACAATTCAAGGGAGCGTCGGGGCAGAACGGCAAATAACGATGGGGCGGCTGACGGATGGATAACATAAACGATATTTTATCAAGTCTTTCTGACGAGGATATGGAGAATTTAAAGGCTGCCGCGGCGAGCCTGTTTTCCGGCGAGGATAAAAAAGACGGCTCGTCGGCTTCCGAAGGCTCGGGTGGAGGAATGCCCGATTTTTCTTCAATTCTCGGCAGTGCCGAAATGCTCGGCAAGCTCGGCACAATTATGAATATGATGAATAAAACCGACAGCAGAACGCGCCTTATCGAAGCGCTTAAACCGCTCCTGAGCGAAAAACGCAGAAAAAAGGCGGACGAAGCCATGCAGCTTATGAAGCTGCTGGAAATAATGCCGATGCTTTCAAATCTTATGGGCGGCGAGGGGAAGCACCAATAAATTCAAATCATACAATCGCGGGAGTGAAAGTTGATTTTTTCTTCCGCGCCTTTTCGGAAAGGAACGGTTATAATAATGAACGGCTGTGCAACAAGAATAGTTTTGCCGCCAAACGGCTGCCGTGAAAATCCGCGCCGACCCTGCGCGGCTGCGGAAAACGCCTCCGACCGCTCGGTTATTATGCCGATTGTGCTTTTGCTCATTGCCGACGGGTGCGATTTTTGGCTGATATTCTCATTGCTATATATACTTTTATAAAATCGGGATATTCTTCCTTGAAAGTATTGAAAAAGACGGAAAAATATTGTAGAATAAAGCAAAAGGAGTGATTAAAATGGAATACAAATATAAAACAAGCGGCACTTGCTCCCGCTCAATTCAGTTTGAGGTTGAAAACGGCATTGTCAGAAATGTCCGCTTTGAGGGCGGCTGTAACGGCAACCTCAAGGGAATAGGCTCGATTGTTGAGGGAATGAAGGCGGAGGATGTTATTGCAAAGCTTGAGGGAATTCGTTGCGGCTTCAAAAGCACCTCATGCCCCGACCAGCTTGCAAAAGCTTTGAAAGAGGCAATGCAGAATGGATAAAAACGATAAGAATATAAGGCTGACCTTTTATGTCGTCTGCGGTTTGTTGCTCGGCGCGCCTTACATATGGAAGCTGATAAAGCTTGTGCCCGAAATTCTGAAAACTCTGCCCAATGCGGTTGAGGTTCTCTCCGCCGCAGGCTATGCGATACTTGTTATCGCTTCAATAGCCGTTGCATTTAAGCTCGGCGAAGCGCTGTGGCTGAGAATAGTGGGCATATATTCAACGGTCGGGCTGGTTGTTTCGATTTTGACCATGATGACCCGTGCGCTCGGCGCGGCAGATGTGTTTGAGGTTTTGTTTGAGCTTGTATGCGCTCCGTTTTACGGTGTAAAATCTCCGATGGCGGTAACGGTGCTTATGCTTATTATCGCAATAACGGCATATGCTTTTCTCAACAGAATGCCGCAAAAGCAGAGCACGGACAAGAATTGAATATTATCAACAAAAAAGCAAGGCAAACTATGATTGCTCATAAATTTGCCTTGCTTATTATTTTATATTATTTAGTTAAGCACGGGGATAAATGCGTTGTGAACTGCTTCAACCGCCTTGTCGCCGTCTTTGATATCGATAAGAACGGAAATTTTGATTTCACTTGTAGAAATCATCTGGATATTGATATCTGCCTCGAAAAGAGCCTCAAACATTTTGGCGGCAATGCCGGGGTGGGACTCCATGCCCGCGCCTACAACGGAAACCTTGGCAACATCCTCATCGCAGATTATTTCAAGTCCGCTGAGGAGCTCAAGAGATTTGAGAGTTTCGACCGTTTCGGTAATGTTTGACTTGGTGGTTGTGAATGCGATATCCTTTGTGTCGCCTCTGCCGACGGACTGAAGAATGATATCAACATTTATGTTTTTAGCGGCAAGCTTGCCGAAAATCTTATATGCAATCCCGGGAACATTGGGAACGCCGATGATGGATATTCTCGCAACATCCGTATCCTTTGTTACTCCTCTGACAAGCATTTTTTCCATATTTGCTACCTCCTTGACTATTGTGCCGGGTGCGCGCACAAGGCTCGAAAGCACCTCAAGCTTAACATTATATTTTTTAGCCATTTCAACAGAGCGGTTATTAAGAACCTGAGCGCCGAGCGTGGCAAGCTCAAGCATTTCGTCATAGGTTATCTCGCTGAGCTTCTTAGCACCCTTGACCTTTCTGGGGTCGGCGGTGTAAACGCCCTCAACATCGGTGTAAATCTGGCAGCGGTCAGCGTGCATTGCGGCGGCTATTGCAACCGCGCTTGTGTCCGACCCGCCGCGGCCGAGAGTCGTTATATCGTCATATTTGTTAAGCCCCTGGAAGCCTGCAACAACAACGATGTTTTTCTTTGCGATTTCCATTTTGATGCGCTCTGCGCCGACCTTTTTGATTCTTGCACTGCCGTAAACGGAATTCGTTGAAAATCCCGCCTGCCAGCCGAGCAGGGAGCATGAGGGATAACCGAGCTTCTCAATAGCCATGGCAAGCAGGGAAATTGATATCTGTTCGCCCGAGGAGAGAAGCATATCCATCTCTCTTTTTGAAGCGTTGGGATTGATTTCCTTTGCCTTTTCGATTAAATCGTCGGTTGTGTCGCCCTGAGCGGAAACAACAACAACGACATCGTTGCCCTCTTTATAGGTGTCGGTAACGATTTTTGCAACATTCATAACTCTTTCGGCATTGGCAACCGAGCTGCCGCCGAACTTCTGAACAATTAATGCCATAAATTAACCTCCAAATTTGCGGAAAGGATTAATAATCGGTTATGCGGATGACCGAAGCAATCTCGGCTTCCTCAATGAGCGCGAGTTTTTCATCAAGCTCTCTTTCGGAGAGGGGAGCCGTTGCAAAAGCAAATTCGCCCTCGGGCGCGTTGGTGCGTGTGAGCATCTGAACATCGCCGAAAAGGCTGTTGATGCGGGCGATCGCCGCCGCAACATTCTGAGTTGTGCCTCTGATATAGAAAGAAGTAACATTGTCAAGATAATCCGCAACATAGCCGGGCTCGCTGTCCTGCCAGCCGAAGAATTTTTTGCGCTCCATATGCTTGGCGCAATCGATAACATCGGCAACAACGGCGCTCGCCGTGGGCATTTTGCCTGCACCCTTGCCGTAGAATACAACATCGCCTATGGCGTCTCCGCGCACGAGAATGGCGTTGAAAACATCGTCAACGGTTGCAAGCTGGCTGTGATTCTGGATAAAAGCGGGCGAAACCATAACGGAAACCTTGCCGTTATCGAGCTTCTTGGCGCTTGCGATAAGCTTGATAACTCCGCCCCATGAGCGGGCATATTCAACATCGGCAAGAGTTATCTTGCGGATGCCCTCGGTGTGAACGAAGTCGGGATAAACATGCTTGCCGAAGCAGAGAGCGGCAAGAATACAGATTTTGCGGCAGGCGTCAAAGCCGTCAACATCCGCCGACGGGTCACGCTCGGCATAGCCGTTTTTCTGCGCGAGGAAAAGCGCGTCGTCAAAGGTCATCCCGTCACTAATCATTTTAGTCAGAATGAAGTTAGTTGTTCCGTTAAGAATACCGGCAATTTCGTCAATGTCGTTTGCCGCAAGGCATTGGCTTATCGGGCGGATGATGGGAATTCCGCCGCCGACGCTTGCTTCAAAGAGAAAGTTGACATTTTTTTCGTCGGCAATTCTGAGAAGCTCGCAGCCCTTGGTGGCAACCAGCTCCTTGTTTGAGGTGACAACGCTCTTGCCCGCGTTGAGGCAGGCGGAAACATATTCATAAGCAGGGTGAACTCCGCCCATGGTTTCAACAACGATTTTAACGCCGTCATCTTCAAGTATTTTTGAGAAATCCGAGATTACAAGATGCTCATACGGATCTCCGGGAAAGGTTCGGCGGTCAAGAATGTATTTGAGCTCCATTTCGCTCTGCATACTCTTTTTAACAATGTGTTCGTGATTTTTTTCAAGCAGGCTTGCAACGCCCGAGCCAACCACGCCGTAACCCATAATTGCTACATACATCCGGAGGCACTCCTTTCGGGTAAATGCATATTTCAGACTGATACTTTATATAGATAAACAAAGTCTGTGATTGATTTTAACACAGTTTTTCAAAATAATAAAGAGATATTTTAAACTTTATTAAGTTTTTATGTATTTTTTGCTCCGACGATTGCCTTTTTGTTGATTATGGTGTAAAATATTTCCGTGAATGTGCCTGAAAAGGCGTTTTATCGGGAGACAAAGGGTTAAATTTGAACTGAAAGTCATAAAAAATTTTTTGTCCGAGGCAAAATATACCGTGCTATATGTTTTTTCGGACTTGAAATGAAGCGGAAAGGAATGGTTACAGGAATGGATATCGTTGAAAAAAGAAAGGCAACGCTGATAAACTTAGTTTATTATGCGTTTATCATTGCGGCATATTACCTGTTTTTGAAATATGCTTTCTGGCTCGTTGCACCGTTTGTTTTTGCGTTTTTAATCGCAATGATTCTCCAGAAGCCTGTCAGAGCAATTTCAAAGAAAACCCATATCAAAAAGGGTATTGTTGCCGCGGTGGCGGTTTTGCTTATTCTTGCAGTTATTGTCAGCCTGATTGTGCTTGTAGGATATCGGGTTGCGGTTGAGTTCAGAGGCTTGGGTCAGTTCATTATGGATAAGTTGAACGACTTGCCCAATCTTATCAAAAGCTGTGAGAACTGGATACTTGAAAAAATAAGATTTCTGCCCGATTCAATAGAAAAAACCGTTGCGGACGCCGTAAGCGGCACTATTGATAAGCTGCTTGTGGTTACTCAGGAGGAAAGCGCGGAGCTCGGCGCTCAGGCTCAGACACCCTCCTCGGGCGGATTTGATTTTTCCGTTCTGGCAACTCCGCTCGGCGGTCTGCTTTCAAGCGCAAAGCAGATTCCCGGCATCCTGACCGCAATTCTTATCAGCATAATCGCCTGCTTTTTCATAACCTGCGATTATGACGGAGTAACAAATATGATTAAAAAGAATGTCTCGGAGGAGCATGAAATAGCTCTTGTCAGAACAAAAAGACTGCTCGGAGACATTATGGGCAAAATGTTCAAATCTTATGTTACCATCATTTTCATAACCTTCTGTGAAATTTCAATAGGGCTTAACATTCTGAAGCTGATAGGCGTATATAACAGCGGATATATAGTTGCAATATCAATGTGCACGGCGATAGTTGACATTATGCCCGTGCTCGGAACAGGCACGGTAATGATACCGTGGGCGCTGGTAAGCTTCTTCACGGGCAACACGGGGCTCGGAATAGGGCTTGCGGTAATGTATGCGCTGATAACGGTTATCCGCCAGATACTTGAGCCGAGGCTCGTTGCAATGAATGTGGGGCTTCCGCCGATAATGACCCTTGCGGGAATGTATATCGGGCTTCAGCTTTTCGGGGTTATCGGAATTTTCATTCTGCCCATAACCTTTGTTCTTGTCAAGGCGCTCAACGATGAAGAAATAATCCACCTTTGGGGCACAGACAGACACAAAAAAACCGCCGAGGAGCCTCAGCCGGCGGCAAAACAGCCCTGATTTGTCGGAGCAACACAAAAAATCGGGCAAAAATTCAAGCTTATTCATAAAAAACAACAAAAAAATCATTGAAATGGGAAAACTTTTGTGTTATAATCCTATTTAATACGGCATTTATGTTGAATTAACAATTTATTTCCTGCCCTGCTGCGGCTGATTTTTCCGCTCGGGCAATATATTAAGGAGGAAGTTTTTTGAAAGCCTATAATGCTAAAGACATCAGAAACATTGCCATAGCCGGTCACAGCGGCAGAGGCAAAACAAGCCTTGCCGAAGCTATGCTTTTCAACGCAAAGGCAACCGACAGACTCGGCAAAACTGCCGACGGAAACACGGTTCTTGACTTTGACCCCGAAGAAAAAAGACGCAAAGTATCCCTTGCCTCGGCAATGGCTGCTTTTGAGTGGAATAACACAAAAATCAATCTTATTGACACCCCGGGTCTTTTTGACTTTGCGGGCGGCATGAGCGAGGGTATGCGCGCGGCGGAAACTGCAATTATCGTTCTCGGCTCGGGTCACTCCGCAGATGTCGGCTCCGAAAAAGCTTTCAAGGCTGCCGACAGCAGAGGAATAGCAAAGATGTTTGTTGTTACCCGTTGCGACTCGGAGCACGCGAATTTTGCCAAAACCTTCAACGAGCTTAAAGATATTTACGGCGCAAAGCTCTGCCCCGTTGTTGTTCCTTATCTTGAGGGCGAAAAGGTAGCAGGCTATGTTGATTTCACAACAGGCAAGGCATATAAATACGATAACGGCAAGGCTTCCGAAACCGCAATTCCCGCCGACGCCGAAATCGAAGAATACAAGGCAGTTTTCAATGAGGCAGTTGCTTCCGCAGACGAAGAGCTTATGGAAAAGTTCTTCATGGAAGAGGAGCTTACTGCCGAAGAAATTTCAAGAGGTCTCAGAGCGGGAGTTCTTGCGGGCGACATTTACCCCGTTTATGCCTGCTCCGGTCTTAAAAACGAGGGCGTTGACCTTATCCTCAACGCTGTTGTAAATATTGCTCCCTCCGCCGCAGACGCAGCGGGAGAGGGCGACGTTAAGTGCGACGAAAACGGTCCTCTTGCGGCTATTTGCTTCAAGACGGTTTCCGACCCGTTCGTCGGCAAAATGTCCTTCTTCAAGGTTGTTTCGGGCAAAATCACTTCCGATGTTCCCGCTTATAACGAGCGCACGAGCGAATCCGAAAGAATGGGCAAGATTATCAACCTCAAGGGCAGCAAGCAGGAAGAGGCGGCAGCCATTCCCGCAGGCGATATCGGCGTTGTAACGAAGCTTGCAGGCTTCAAGACGGGCGACACGCTTTGCTCAGCCAAAAACGAAATCAAGCTTGAGGGCGTTTCATTCCCCGCTCCCTGCCTCCCCATGGCTATCAAGGCTCGCAAGAAGGGCGAGGAAGACAAGGTTGCCGCAGGCATCACAAAGATTCTCGAAGAGGATTACACTCTCGGTTATACAACCAACACCGAAACAAAGGAGCAGATTATCTCCGGTCTCGGCGAGCAGCATCTTGACTTTGTTGTAACCAAGCTCAAAGCAAGACACAATGTTGAGGTTGATCTTTGCGTTCCCAAGGTTGCTTACAGAGAAACCATCAGCAAAAAGGTTGCCGTTCAGGGCAGACATAAGAAGCAGTCGGGCGGCAGCGGTCAGTTCGGCGATGTTTGGATTGAGTTTGAGCATATCGACAGCGACGGTTTTGAATTTGCAGAGAGAGTTGTCGGCGGCTCTGTTCCCAAGAACTTCTTCCCCGCAGTTGAAAAAGGTCTGCGCGAAGCAATTCTCAAGGGTCCTCTTGCAGGTTATCCCGTAGTTGGTCTGAGAGCAACGCTTTATGACGGCTCGTCACACCCCGTTGACTCAAACGAAATGGCGTTCAAGATGGCGGCAAAGATTGCTTATAAAAACGGTATGCCTCAGGCAGGTCCGAAGCTTCTTGAGCCCTACGGTTCACTCAAAGCCTATATGCCCGGCGACAATCTCGGCGACATCATGGGCGATATCACAAAGAGAAGAGGCCGCGTTCTCGGCATGGGTCCCTGCGAGGATGACCCCAGAATGCAGGAGCTTGTAGCCGAAGTACCCATGGCTGAAATGGGCGATTTTGCAACCGTTCTGCGTTCCGTAACAGTCGGCAGAGGCTATTTCTCATTTGTATTTGACCACTATGAAGCAGCTCCCGAAAATGTTGCTCAGAAGGTTATCGAAGAAGCCAAAGCAGCAGCAGAGGACGAATAATTCAATACATAATTTTAAAAGCCGTTCGGTAAACCCGGACGGCTTTTTTATCGGCTCAATGTCAATAGTTGGGGTAAAAATACCGCTCCGGTAGGGAACGCCGTCCTCGATGTTCCGCAAAAATCCGTAATTCATAATGCGTAATGCGGAATTAATGACGGGCTCGCCCGTGCCTGAATATATTTGTTTTGGTGGCGAAATTCGTAGGGGACGATGCCCACATCGTCCCAAAATAAACACAAACTCCCGTAGGGAACGCCGTCCTCAGCGTTCCGTTAAATACGGGCAAGTTTTCGGCGGCTTGTGGGCAAGCCGCCCTACTTTTTCAGCGTGATATAATAATCCAACTCAAATCGGGATTTGATTGAGCAAATTTATCACCTCATCAGTCGCTTCGTGACAGCTTTCTCGGCTTCCGCCTCGGTCGGTGCTTCTGAGCATACGCTCAGAGGTTGCCACCGGCAACCCGCACCTCAAGGGGAAGCCTTTATTCGCCTTCTCATTGAGGAGAAGGTGCCGAGGAACGAGGCGGATGAGGTGTCAAGCTAACTTTCGATTTACCTTTGCCCCGATTATATCACCTGTGTATAATGGTAAACAAAAATTTTTGGTTGTAAATCAATGTAGGGCGGCTTGACCACAAGCCGCCGTAAAAATGATGTGATTTCAGGTTGATTTTTCGGCGGGAGCAAGCCCCCGCCCTACTCTATGGCTTTATTGATTATCGTATTTCGGGCGACCACACGGGGTCGCCCCTACCGCTATGTGCCTCAGGCACACTTTATTTCTTCATTTTTCGGGACGGGCAACCCGTCCCCTACGATATTCTTAATATTTTCTGCTGTTTTATCGAAAAAACTGCAATTATCTGTATGGGCTCCCTCATGAGGGAGCTGAGCCATAGGCTCTGAGGGAGTTAAACAGCTTTTGCGGAGCAACAAAAAGTTTCAAATCTTTTTTACTCCTTCCGTCACGGCTTTCGCCGTGCCACCTTCCTCAAGAGGAAGGCTAAAAAGGCAATCAGCTTTTGCGGAGCAATTAAAATCGGTCATAGGCGAAGCCTATCCTTAATTTGCGAAGCAAACTTCATTTTTGCGACAGCGAAAACTTCATTTGCTGCAGGCACACTTCATTCTTCATTTGTTTTCAGGCGGGCGAACGCAGTTCGCCCCTACCGTGTTGCCGATGATTTCTGCTGTTTTCACGGACAGCCGCAAGGGCTGTCCCTACGATTTGCGCCGTAAAAACAAATATAATTGGGTACGGACGAAGCCCGTCATTAATTCCGCATTACGAATTCCGAATTTTTTGAGGAACGCTGAGGGGATGGATACCCGTAAGACAGCATTGGGTGATTTTTAACTGTATGGCAATATGTCATGCCGTTTTTTGCTGTGCTAATTTGCGATATAGCCTGTTTAACAGTTCGTTTGGAAGTATTCCGATATGGTTATAGGAAATCTCTATTTCCTGTGTTCGGACACCGTTCACTTTTTCGGGTGCGTGAACATAAACTGCTTTTACCATATCGTTCAGGATTCTCGGGGTCAGTTCAGTAACACCGTTATACATCTTTGCTTTGCGGATAAACAGTTCAATGTTATCCGTCTTTTCTTGGAAATCCTCGATTTCCTTGTTCAGCAACTCAGTCTTTTGAATCAACTCGGCTTGCTCGGTTTCATAATCATCTGCAAGCGTTTTAAACCTGCTGTCACTCAGCTTGCCGTTTACATTATCCTCGTAAATCCGCTTGAATAATCGGTCAAGCTCGGCAATGCGGTTTTCGCTCTTTTGCAGAAGCTTTTTCTTGCCCGAAAGTTCTTTCTTGGCTTCTTCAGTTCGTAACGCTCCGACGGATTCTCTGATTTCATCCTCAAAGCAGGAAACAAGCAGACACACAAGCTGTAAATTCTTTAATGTTCCCTCTTCAAGCACCGAAGCACGGATGTAATGTGTCGAACAAGCCTCTTTGCCCTTGCTTCTTGCAGTGTAGCATACGAAATAATCCTGCGTTTCATCAAAATCCTTCCGTGTGCTGAAACACATTCTTCCGCCGCAGTCGGCACACATTGCGACTCCCGAAAACATGTTTGTTTTGCCGGTTTTCGTCGGTCTCCGCCTCTTCTCACGGAGTTCCTGAACTCTGTTGAAGGTTTCTTCATCAATGATGGCTTCGTGAGTGTTCTCAAATATCTTCCACATTTCGGGCGGGTTAAGAACTTTCTTTTTACTCTTGTAGGAAGGCTTGCTGGTCTTGAAATTAACCGTGTGTCCCAGATACTCCTGCCTGCCTAATATGAACGAGATCGTTCGTGCAGACCATGCATAAGGATTTTCGGGTACTCTTGAGAAATTTGCGCCGTTTCTTATCCGATATGCTGTCGGCGTTTCAATCTTATCGTCTTTGAGTATCCTTGCAATCTGAGATGTACCGTAGCTTTCAAGGCAGAGATTGAAAATGCGTTTGACAACCTGCGCCGCTTCTTCGTCAACAATCCATTGCTTCGGATTATCGGAGTCTTTCAAGTATCCGTAAGGCGGATTAGCCGTCAGATGCTCGCCCGATTCGCCTTTTGTTTTGGCAGAAGCACGGATTTTCTTGCTTGTGTCCTTGACATAGAATTCATTGATGATGTTCAGAAACGGAGTGAAATCGTTATCCTGCTGATTATCGCTGTCAACGCCGTTGTTGATTGCAATGAAGCGGATATTGCTGTTTGGAAATTTGACTTCCGTATACATTCCGACTTCAAGATAATTCCTGCCGATACGGGACATATCTTTGACGATAATCGTATCAACCTTTCCTGCATCGACAAGCGAAATCAACTCCTGCCAAGCGGGTCTGTTGAAATTTGTTCCCGAATAGCCGTCATCGGTGAAATGGCGAAGATTTTTGAAGCCGTTTTCGTTTGCGTACTTTTCGAGCATCGCCTTTTGATTAACAATCGAGTTGCTGTCGCCTTGCAGTTCATCGTCTCTTGAAAGACGCTCATACAAGGCGGTAATCTTGTCAGACTGTCTTTTCATATTTTCCTCCTGTTCAGGCGGACAGTCTGCCAATACAGGATTGCTTGATTCAAGTATATCACACATTATTTAATTTGTCACCTCCGGAAGTTTCATTTTTCAATAAGTTTACAATTCTTGCAGGCAGACTTTTCTCTCCGTCATATCTTGCAACGAAGCGAAAAAGAGTATTGCCCGATTTAAATGTCACAGATACATCGGGCAGTTCATTGGGCAACGGATTTTTTGCGACGATATTGCCGTTATCGTCGAAACGGATGTTGTTTTTCATGAATTAATTACTCCTTATTCAATATTCTGTTCCTGTTTTTTGTGAGAGGAACTGTTAGATTTTGCCGTCTGTTTCTTGGCTTCTTCAAGGTGTTTGAGAACAGACGGCTTTTCGTTTTCTTTATGCTCCAAAGCTTTTGTTACGATGTATCGGATTTGTTCAAGCTCTTGGAGTTCGGATTGGTGGGTGGAGAGGGTGACGGCAGATGATTTTTGCTTTTCGGTCAATTCCGATATTTCTGATTTTATCTCTGCTTTTGCACTCGGCTTGCATTCGGGATTTGCTTTCATATATCGAACTGCCGTTTTGTATTTCTCGATTTCCGCTTCGTGGTCCGAATAATACTTTGCCTGCATTTTCTCAAATCGGATTGATTTGTATTTATCGTAAATCGGCTTGTATTCCTCATGATCTTCAATCTTTGAAATGTGCTGTCTGAGTCTCTTGATTTTCTTTTCATTTGTCTTGATTGACTTTCTTAAATCATCAATAGGTTTCAGAATTTCATTCAACTCATCAAGAGTTCGGATATTTAGGGTTTGCAGAATCATAATTGCCTGCGATATTTTCTTCAAATCTGCAACGGAGCCTTTCGTCTGTGCGTATTTATTCCAATCGTTCCGTTCATCTTTCCTCATATCAAGATAAGCATTTAGAATATCAACAAGAGTTGTTTCGGGTTGGTCGAATTTTTCTAATTCCGCTTTGATTTCTTCAATCCAATTTTTGAGATTTTTAATTTTCTCTTTGATTTCAACTATCAGACTGTTTGTAGATTTGATAAATCTGTTCTTTTCGCCCTTTTCGGTTTTGATACCCTTGTTTTCCATCTGACGGACAGCAACTCCTTCATGAACGGTTGGAATTTTATCAACTCCCTGTCGCTCATAACTGCGGCAATCTATTCTTTCATCAATTCCTTTTTCTTCAAACTTTTCGTTGCACATTCTTGCCCATTCGGCTCTCCAATGTTC
>JBJEQB010000014.1:0-14877 GCA_051881535.1 Acutalibacteraceae bacterium
ATGTTTTTTGATTTTTTCTATTTTAGGGCTTGACTTTTAATAGTTAGTCTTTCATCAGCCCTCATTATGTAGTCACCGAAATTTCAAAATGTAACATAATATTTCAAAAATTTTTTCAATTCTTATTATAATCCCTGAAACCGGATATGGCAACAAGATAAATTCAGATAAGAAGAATTACTTTCCTTTAACAATCAACTTCTGCCCAACTCTGTCATTGACAAAAAAGTTGGGCACAATTATGATTTAATTTGGTTGAACAATCGTTTTTTGTGATAAAACGAACAGCTTTACTATTGCTTGCTGAACAAAGCACATAATAACAAAAATCACCGATACAGTAACGATTTACTGCTCGGTGATTTTATTGTTTAAGCTTTCAAATAATCAATTGTATCAAGAATTATATCGATTTCGGCTTTATTCTCCGAATCACAATATGCATATACAGCGACATAAATCGCTACATTATATTTACCCAAAGAATCAAGAAGATATATTGAGTAATTGGCAATTTGAGTATCAATTTCTATACTGTGTGCCGCATTATATTTATAACTTATTTCCTGATATGCCTGACTGTAAATATTAACTGCACTACTCTCATTATTAAAATCAAAGAACTCAAAATGCAAATCGTCTTTATCAAATGATATACATTTGTTAAGTGTATTTTTGAATCCCGGATCACTTTCGTAATGCAGTTCCGTTATGTCCTTTGGCTCATATCCTTGTGCAATCATTACTGACTTAACTTGTTCCGTTGTAACAGGGGTTTTAGGCACCGAAAAAAAGTTAAAAAATACAATTACTAACACAAGTTAACAACAGTAGAATTTTTTGTAAAAAATTTAATGTATTTTCGAGTTTTCAGAACCGGCAAGTTTTATTGCATAAAAAAAGACCCCACGCAAGGCGAGGTCAAATTGATATTGATATTATTCATCAATAACATAGTGGCGATTTCCGTTTGGAGTATTGTTGTATAAAATTTCAACAAAAACAACATCTTCAAAAACAATGTTTCCTCCATTAGTAAGTTCTATAAAAGTACCTTCAAAAGTAATTACATCGTCTGTAGAGAGGCTCATAACAAAATCTCTTTGTCCTTTATAGTATAAAATTACCCTACATGACCAAACTTCCGCAGAAACATACTCTTCATTAACGCTTACAACTTGTGCATTGCATCTGTATCGCTGTCCTGAATGAATTTGATCTGCTCTCAAAGCATTTTCGCCGTAATCCTTAGCTATTTCTTTAATAGCCATTACTTTTGCAGGGGGATATGTTGTATCTTCTTCTTTTTTTCCGCAAGCGTTAAAGGCAAAAACAGAAATCAGTGCAAGGATAATACATATAGTTTTTTTAATAGTGTTCATTGCTTACATCTCCATATTGCAAAAAACTGCGTAAATTCATACAAACCATTATATATATATATATATATTGTCAAGTGTTTTGCCAAAATAATTTGAAAAAAGTTAAAATTTTTTGATTAGGAGAAAAGAGAAATTGCAATAAACTCTATTAAAAAGTTTTCGTCTTCATTGTGAAACACGGAAAATCAAATATTTCTGTTGAAACCGAATAAAAATACACATTAAACTGTCGAATTATGTGCATTTCTGCCGCGCTTCTGATAACATCTGCAAGAAGCGCGGCAGTCGCATATTCGGATAATTCAGATTTTATGAGTCGCCGCAGTTGAGCGAAAAGCCATAGCCTGTGACGGTTTCGCCGGGTTTCGGCCGTTTCGGAAGTTTTTACCGTCCCATGCCGAAAAGTGAGGTGTGAAGCTTATAACTCAGGACATCAACGCTCCGATAATGATATTGATATACATAATGAATCTCGAATAAGCGGAAATAATAAAGCCGCAAACGCTTGAAAAGCCGTTCGCCTGAACGCCGTAGCCCGGAATCGTTCCGCTTATGTTATTAACGCCGTCATTATCCTCGCCGAATGCCTCAATAACAACCGAAATAACAGCCGCCGCAAAGCGTTCAGACGGAGTTGAAATGCCGAGAGATTCTATCTTTTCACTCAATCCGGTTTCTCTCAGAACCGCATCAGCAGAGGAAGAGAGGAAGCTGTCGGTTTTTCCCGATATAATTTCTCTGAGCGCAACCTTCGCCGCACCGAGAGCAATCTTCGCTTCAACGCTGTTTGCGCCGTAAATCTTATTGCCTGCCGTATAATTAAGCGACACATCGCCCGCCATATCCCAAACGGTGCTGTATTTGCTGCCCGGAATATTAACTCCGTGTTTCTTTGCAAGCTCCTGAACGCTGTTTGCGCCGTAGAGCGGCATATCGAACAGAGTGTTTACCGCTTTGCAGGAATCGTCAATAAAGCCGTAAATCGGGCTGCTCTCGCTGATTCCGAGACCTTCTGCAGAAACCGTCTCCCTGATTTCTTCAATGTTTTCTGCTTTCTGCTTTTCGGCAGCAAATGCGGGGAAATCGGTTGCCATTGCATTAAGGCGTTCTTCGGAATAACCCGAAACAACGGAGCTGAGCGCATCGGTATCAATTCCGTTGACGGTCTTCATTTCATAGCTTATTGCTTTATCCGTGAGGCTGAACTGCCTGTACTGCAAAGGATACTGCGAAATTGCGGCAGAGCAGAAATCATAGATAACATTGCCCGACGGGCTTGTGTAAGAAACGGCATCTGCAGCATGGGTATGACCGGTGAAGACCAGCTTGATACCCCAATCCGCAAACAGTGAAGCATATGTTCTCGGGAAAGGAACAATATATTTATCCTGAATGATAAGCTCCATCGGCATATGTTCAAGCAGATTATGGTGCATTATCAGAATGGGAAATCTTCCGCTGTCGGTTATTGCCTTTGCCTGCTTTCTGACCCAATCCACTCTCTTGTAATCAACTCCGCAGGTAAGATGATACTGCTCATCACAGCTGTCAAGGGCTATCAAGCCGTATTTGTCATTGAGATTGACGGCGTATGAACAGCAGCTTTCGTCAACCGAAAAAGCCTTGTCATAGCCGAATTCATAATAAACCTCTCTGAACTTTGCTGAATCGGTGAAGGTATCCGTGCCGTTATCATGGTTGCCGTTGATAACATAAACCTGTTTGCCCGTTGACTGCTCAAAATCTCTGAACTTCTGAGCCAAAGCGTAGTGATCCTCAACAAAATCTCTGCCGTAGGTTACAAGGTCGCCCGAGAGCAGAACGAAATCACAGCCTGAATCCTCAGCGCATTGACGGAGAAATTCATCAATAATAAATCCGCTCTCGTGCTGATACTTTTTTCCTTTGATGTTTGAGCTGAAGCTTTCGGCAACAACATAATCGTCGGCATTCGGAAGGGGATGAACATAATGAAGATCCGTTGCAACCGCAAATCCGCAGGAATCATCGGCGGCATATGCAGAAATGCAAAGCGAAGAAACAAAGATTAACAGGGCGATTGATAAACATAAAACTTTTTTCATAGTTTTGATTCACCTTTCATTTTTTACTTATACACTCTATCATAAATGTCTGAAAAATTCAATATTTTCCTGTCATTGATAAATATAAAAAGATTACGGGTTGAATCCTTTCGGGAATCTGCCCGTAATCTGCTTTTTGATTTGATGCGCCCGCAGGCGCACGAGTCAAATGCCGCCACTACGACCGTTTGTTTAAAAATATTCTGTTATTCTTCTTCAAGCTTTTCAATCAGAAGAGATTTGACAGAATGAGGAAGAATACATCTTTTAAGCTTTTCGGAATACTCCTGAATACCGTCAGTATTCTTAAACGGATGATAGAGAACTGACTTTAATATGTTATTGCCCTGCAAGCGTGAGAATACCTCGATAACTCGGTCTTTTTTTTCCGCTGTGGGTCGGCGGTAAGCGTTTTTGAGGACAATACGGGCGGAATCATTCACCGTGAAATCTTTTAAAGTTATGCAAGCATTTCCCGCTTCATCGATATGCTTTTCAAAGCTTTCACATTCAACCTTTTCGGGGTCAATATCCGGCAGCACAACGGTTATATCTCTTTTTTCGGGAATGACAGAAGTATCACCCTGCGGCTGTGCAACGGTAACGGTCATTGAAGCTTTTTCGGAATCGTATTTCACATCAAAAGCTGTTACGGCGTTGTGCTGTTCATAGTCGGTTTTGCCGTTATCCTCGTAGAGTGAAAAACTGCCGTTGCCTGAATAAACAAGAACTTTTAATGATTTCGGATTGTCAACACCGTTGCCGCAGTCAGCCGAAAGCGGGATTATTGCGCCCTCTTTTGCGAGAACGGGTATACTGTCCGCTTCTCGGTTCAGCTCAAGTGTTTTGCTGCCGCAATAAACCTCTCCCGTGAAAATATCTGTCCATCTGCCGGCGGGAATCCATGCTCTGACATACCCGAATCCCGTTTTTTTATCAGCCTTTGAGGTTATCGGGCAAACCATAATTTCACTGCCGAACATATATTGATTCGGAACGGAATAGGCTTCTTTTTCTTCCGGATATGAATAATACATCGGCTCACAAAGTGCGATTCCCTGCTTGTGAGTTCTGTAATCCATCGTATAAATATATGGAATTAAACTGTGGCGCAGACGAAGCCATTTCTTCGCCGTTTCACAAACATCTTTTCTGTATTTCCAGGGCTCTTTGCCCAACAAATCATTTGCGGTTGAGTGAAGTCTGAGAACGGGACTGAAAACGGCAAACTGAATCCAGCGCAGATAAAGCTCATCGTCTCTTATTCCGGACATATGACCGCCGATATCGTGGCTCCACCAGGTGTAGGCGGCGTTGGCTGCGTTAACCGTGAAATACGGCTGAAAATCCAATGTGCTCCATCGTATCATTGTGTCACCCGAAAATCCCAGAGGATATCTGTGGCTGCCGATTCCGCTGTATCTTGAAAGAATCAGCGGCATTCTGCCGTCTTCGCCGTTATCAAGGAAATGATAGTGGTTAAGAGCAATCAGCGGGTCAAGACCGTCAACATCGCATTTTTTGCCTTGCTGCCAATCTATCCACCAAAAGTCAACGCCTTCTCGCTCATATGGTTTATGAAGCACATCAAAATAAGCGTTCCAGAATGTGTCAGAGCCGCAGACAAACGGAATATCCTTTTTGCTTTCAGGGTCAATGCCGACAGCCTCAGCCATAGCTTTATATGATGTTTCAAAAAAACGCACTCCGTCGGCAGGGTGAAGATTAAGGGTTATATGCAGATTGTTTTCTTTGAGTGAATTAAGAAAAGCTTTGTAATCGGGAAAAAGGTCTGTGTTCCATGAGTATCCCGTCCAGCCGCCCGTTATGGGATAAGATGAACCGAGCCTGCTTTTGTAATTAGTTCCGAACTGCTTGTTTAAATCAGTCCAATGCCAATCCATGTCAACGGTAGCAACGGTTAAAGGCACATTTTCTTTGCGGAATCTGTCCATCAAATCCAAATACTCTTTCTGAGTATAGCGGTGATATCTGCTCCACCAAACGCCGAGAGCGTATCTCGGAATCAGAGGAGTGCTGCCGCTGATTTTATAAAAGTCACATATTGTTCTGCGATAGTCCTTGCCGTAGGCAAAAACATAAAGGTCTTTTCCTTTGCCTGCACGCGCTTTGAATTCACCGTTTTCATTAATTAAAAAGCTGTTGCTGTCGTCAAGAACATAAATGCCGTTTTCGGTAATCAGCCCGTCGTCAAGCCTTGTTTTTCCTCTTGTCATATCAAGGGTTCGGCAAGTGCCTTTGAGATTTTTATTGTTTTTGAATGAAAAGGTTTTTCCGTTTTCAATGAACCTGACTGTAAGGGGAGTAAGGCTTTTTTTTATCACGGTAAGCTGAATTTCCGAGGTTTTAACAATTATTTTGCCGCCGCTTTCTTTAACTTCAAAATCAACCGGCTCAAAATTGCGAAACCACACCGTTTGGCTCGGCAGGTCGGTATATCCTCCGTTTATCGGCTGTTCAAGGCGTATAAGGCGAGGAGTCAAAACTGTAATTCTGTAACAGTCGCCTACATAAATTTGCTTTTCATTTGCCTTTGCGTCGGTTTCGGCAATCAGTGATTTTTTTAACAAATTATTCGCCCCTTTCGTATTTCTTTCTAAATATATTATATAGAGGTATTATGGCATTGTCAAATTAAATATTGTAAGTAATCAATACCGTTTACATTAAAATATATAGATGATGTGTGCGTTTGCTTTTTGCCTTTCTCCGCGTTGATTTACGGTTTTATTCCGATTATAAACAAAGTCAAAAAGCGAAAACTGCACTAAATTTCGCTCTGTTATAAAAACAGGTTGACAAAACACCGATTGTATTATATTATAGTAGTGCGCTTTATTACACAAAAGCTTTAAAGCGTTAATAATTAAAAGGGATGAAGTGTATGGAAAGGCTTGCAATTTGGATAACCATAGGAGTTTATATTGCTCTTATGATTGTTATCGGTATTACTCAGGGAAGAAAGGCAAAAAGCATTGCCGATTTAACCGTCGGCGGCAGAAATGCGGGAGCATGGCTCTCCGCACTCTCTTACGGAACGGCTTATTTCTCAGCGGTTATGTTTGTCGGTTATGCAGGAGGCACCGGAAAGGCTTACGGTCTTTGGGGTATTCTTGCCGGTCTCGGCAACGCCGTTTTCGGCTCGTGGCTCGCATGGAAGGTGCTTGCCCGCAGAACGAGAGATACGGCATACAGACTTAAAATAAAAACAATGCCGCAGTATCTTGAAAAGCGCTATTCAAGCGAAAGTATGCGTCTTGCTGCGTGCGTAATAATATTTATTTTCCTTATTCCTTATTCGGCGTCGGTTTATAAGGGACTCGCTTCCGTTGCCGATGTGCTTCTCGGCATTGATGTAAATATTTGTATGATTATCATTGCGGTTGTTGCCGCGCTTCTGCTTGTTTTCGGCGGATATCTCGTTCAGGCAAGGGCGGATTTCCTTCAGGGCATTGTTATGATGTTCGGCGTAACTCTGCTTATTATCTGCGTTATCCGCTGCGATAAGGTCGGCGGAGTTCAGGGCTTGGTTGAGTATGCTCACAGCGACCTCGGCTTACCCAAGCTCAACGGCTCACAGTGGGTATCGCTTTGGGCTACGGTTCTTATGACCAGCTTCGGAACATGGGGACTTCCTCAGATGATTCAAAAATATTTCGGTCTTAAAGATGACAAACAGGCCAAAAAGGGTATTCTTATTTCAACCTTTTTCGCATTCCTCGTTGCAGGCGGTGGATATTTCATCGGCTCGCTTTGCTACCGTTTCTTTACTCCCGAAACGCTTCCCGCGCAGGATTACATAGTGCCCGAAATGCTCAAAGCGTCTCAGCTTCCGTCGGTTCTTATGGGCATAGTTCTTGTGCTTCTGATTGCCGCTTCTGTTTCAACTCTCTGCTCGATAACTCTTACGGCAAGCTCAACCTTTACGATTGATTTTATCGGTCATTTCAAAAAGGATATGAGCGTCAAAAAATCATCGTTTACAATTAAGCTTTTATGTGTTATATTTATAGTAGGCTCTTATGTTATTGCCAATACGGACACGCCCATTCTTGATATGATGAGCTATTCATGGGGCATAATTTCAGGCTCGTTCCTTGCTCCCTATGTTGTTGCTCTCTATTGGAAGAAGATGAATACCAAGGGTGCGTGGGCAGGCATTATCGGCGGCTTTGTTATTGCGGTTATACCCGCCGCCGCAAAGGTTATGACTAATTTCACTGCTAACGAAACCGTTGTTATGCTTGCAGGTAAAGGTCCTGTTTTCGCGTGTGCCGCAATGCTGGCTTCACTTGCACTCTGCTTTGCCGTCAGCGCAGTCACAAAATCAACCAACGAAAAAGAAACAGATTTCTTCTATAACGGCGATATCCGCGCAGTGGAGGAATAATTAAGTAAGTTAACAGAGTGACGGGGCTTTGTAAGCTCCGTTGCTCTGAATTTCATATTACAAAGAAGAGGATTGAAAATATGCCCATTACAGAGTTTCTCGAAAAAAATGCACAGATCTACAAGGATGATATAAGCCTTGTGGAAATCAACCCCGAGCTTCAGGAAAAAAGCCGCGTTACCTGGCGCGAATATTCTCTTATTGAGCAGGGTGCCAACGGCAACGGAAGGTGCGAAATTACATGGGGGGATTTTGATAAAAGAGCAAATCGCTTTGCCAATCTTTTGCTTTCAAGAGGCATAAAGAAGGGCGACAGAGTTGCAATTCTTCTTATGAACTGCATTGAATATCTGCCCATCTATTTCGGTATTCTTAAAACAGGCGCGCTTGCCGTGCCTCTTAATTACCGTTATACTGCCGATGAAATAAAATATTGTCTTGAGCTTTCAGAGAGTGATGCAATTGTTTTCGGTCCTGAATTCGTGGGACGCATGGAGCAGATAAGTGACCGTATTCCCGATGTAAGGCTTCGTTTTTACTTCGGCGGTGATTGCCCCACATTTGCAGAGAGCTATAATAAATTGGTTACATACTGTACATCTAAAAAGCCTGAAATCGAAATCAGCGACGATGACCATGCGGCAATTTATTTTTCATCCGGCACAACAGGCTTCCCGAAGGCCATTCTTCACGCACACAGGGCTCTTGTTCACTCATGCCTTGTTGAACAGAATCACCATTCACAAACAAAGGACGATGTATTTCTCTGTATTCCTCCTCTTTATCATACAGGCGCAAAAATGCACTGGTTCGGCAGTCTGCTTGTAGGCGGCAAAACCGTTCTTCTCAAGGGTGCAAAGCCCGAATGGATAATCAAGGCAGTTTCGGAAGAAAAATGCACCATCGTTTGGTTGCTTGTGCCCTGGGCTCAGGATATTCTTGACGCTATCGACAGGGGAGATATTGACCTCAGCCGTTACACACTCTCTCAGTGGCGGCTTATGCACATTGGCGCACAGCCCGTGCCCCCCAGCCTTATCAAAAGATGGCTTAAAGTATTCCCGCACCATCAGTATGATACAAACTACGGTCTGAGCGAATCAATCGGACCGGGCTGTGTGCATCTCGGAGTTGAAAATGTGCACAAGGTCGGAGCTATCGGTAAGGCAGGCTACGGCTGGGAAACAAAGATTATCGACGAAAAAGGCAATGAGGTTGCAAAGGGCGATGTAGGCGAGCTTGCCGTTAAAGGTCCCGGAGTTATGCTTTGCTATTTCAATGACGAAAAGGCAACAAACGAGGTTCTTCGTGACGGATGGCTTTTAACCGGAGATATGGCTCAGGAAGATGAAGACGGCTTTATTTATCTTGTTGACCGCAAAAAGGATGTTATTATTTCAGGCGGTGAAAATCTTTATCCCGTTCAGATTGAAGATTTCCTTCGCAAGCACGATGCAGTTAAGGATGTTGCCGTTATCGGTCTTCCCGATGCGCGTTTGGGTGAAATTGCAGCAGCAATTATCGAAATCAAGGAGGGCTGTAAAGCCGATGAGAACGATATTAACGACTTCTGCCGTGACCTTCCCAGATATAAGCGTCCTCATAAGATAATTTTTGCAAATGTGCCCAGAAATCCCACAGGTAAGATAGAAAAGCCGAAGCTTCGTAAAATCTATTGCGGCGAAAGCCTTGTTGCTTCGCAGGTTGAAATGAAAATAGACAAGCAATCCTAAAAAACTCTTGTATTTTCGACAGTAAAATACTATAATTATTAAAGTATTTTAGATTAGGAGGAAAAAAGTTGAAACTTTTTTTAGGAAACGAAGCGGTTGCCAGAGGTCTCTATGAGGCGGGCTGTCGGGTTGTATCGAGCTATCCCGGAACACCCAGCACGGAGGTAACCGAATTTGCGTCAAAATATGATGAGATTTTTTCGGAATGGGCTCCCAACGAAAAGGTTGCGGCTGAGGTCGCATTCGGTGCGAGCGTAGCGGGTGCGCGCTCTTTCTGCGCGATGAAGCATGTCGGTCTCAATGTTGCCGCCGACCCGCTTTTTACAGCGTCTTACACCGGAGTAAACGCAGGTATGGTTATTCTCGTTGCAGATGACCCCGGTATGCATTCCTCTCAGAACGAGCAGGATTCAAGGCACTATGCGCTCGGCTCAAAAACAATGATGCTCGAGCCGTCGGATTCGGCTGAATGTCTTGATTTTACCAAGAGAGCTTTTGAGCTTTCGGAAAAATTTGATACTCCCGTTATCATCAGGCTTACAACAAGGGTTGCCCATTCAAGAAGCGTCGCTCCGATTTCCGAGAGAGTTGACAACGGACTTAAAGAATACACAAAAAATCCGCAGAAATATGTTATGATTCCCGCCAACGCAAAGGTAAAGCATGTCGCCGTTGAGCAGCGGGTTATCGACCAGACGGCTTATTGCGAAAAGGAAGCCGTTGAAAACGGACTCAATAAGATTGAATATAACAGCAAAAAAATCGGCGTTATCACCTCGGGAATTTGCTATGAATACGCAAAAGAGGCTCTCGGCGAAAACGCCTCATATCTGAAACTCGGCTGTGTTTATCCTCTGCCCGTTCAGCTTATCAAGGATTTTGCCGCAGAGTGTGAAACGGTTTATGTTCTTGAAGAGCTTGACGATTATATTGAGACTCATTGCCGCAAAATCGGCGTTGAAGTTATCGGCAAATCAGCCTTTACGCTCCAGGGCGAATACTCCCAGAGTATGATTGCAAAGGTCATTCTCGGCAAAGAGAATAAATGCCTTAAAGCAGATACAGACATTGTGGCAAGGCCGCCCGTGCTTTGTGCAGGCTGCCCCCACAGAGGACTTTTCTATGCCTTGAAGCAGCTTAATGTAACCGTCAGCGGCGATATCGGCTGCTATACCCTCGGCGTTGTTCCGCCGCTCGGCATGATGGATACCGTTTTGTGCATGGGCGCTTCCGTTTCGGGGCTTCACGGCAGAAACGCCGCCAATCCCGAAAACGCCAAAAAGAGCGTTGCGGTTATAGGCGACTCAACCTTTATTCATTCAGGCATAACAGGTCTTATTGATATTGCCTATAACGCCACCGATTCCGTTGTTATCATTCTTGATAACTCCATAACGGGTATGACGGGTCATCAGCAAAACCCCACAACGGGTCTTAACATAAAGGGCGAGCCTGCAAGCGCCGTCAGCCTTGAAAAGCTTGCCAACGCAGTCGGAATTGACAATGTCTGCGTTGTTGACCCTTACAATCTTGAGCAGACCAAAAACGGAATAAAACAGGCTCTTGAAGCAGACGGTCCTGCCGTTGTTATTTCAAGAAGACCCTGCGCTCTGCTTAAAACCGTTAAGCATAATCCGCCGCTAAAAGTCAATGCGGAAAAATGTAAATCCTGCAAAATGTGCATGAAGATAGGTTGCCCCGCAATCAGCATGAAAGACGGCAAGGCACATATCGACTTTACGCAGTGCCTCGGCTGCAATGTTTGCAGTCAGCTTTGCAAATTCGGCGCGATTGAATAACAGGGGAGGGTAAATATGAATAAATCAATTATGATAGTCGGCGTCGGCGGTCAGGGAACGCTGCTTGCGAGCCGAATTCTCGGCTCTGCCCTGCTTGACTGCGGCTACGATGTAAAGGTTTCCGAGGTTCACGGTATGAGCCAGCGCGGCGGCTCGGTTGTTACTTATGTCAGATTCGGCGAAAAGGTTGCTTCTCCGATAATTGAAAAAGGCGAGGCGGATATAATTCTTGCCTTTGAGCAACTTGAAGCCGCAAGATGGCTTGAATATTTAAAGCCTGACGGCAAAATTATTGTCAACACTCAGCAGATTGACCCGATGCCCGTTGTTATGGGAGTTGCGGAATATCCCGAGGGCGTTATTGACGCTTTGAGAAAAGCGGGAGCCGATGTTGAAGAAATTGACGCTCTGCCGCTTGCTGTTGAAGCAGGCAATTCAAAGGCTGTCAATGTTGTGCTTATCGGCGCAATGGCTAAGAATATGCAGATTGTTGAGAAAGAAAAATGGATTAAAGCGCTCAAAGAGAGCGTTCCGCCCAAGTTCCTTGAGCTTAATCTCAAAGCATTTGAAATGGGCTACAACATTTAAAAAGGATGTGTTCACCGATGGAAAAGTATTATCAGCCTGAAATTGAAACCGCTTCCCGCGAGGAGCTGAAAAAAATCCAAAGCGAGCGTCTTGTTGCAACCGTAAAAAGATGCTATGAAAATGTACCGTTTTACAAAAAGAAGTTTGACGAAATCGGTCTTAAACCCGAGGATATAAAATCGATTGACGATATTACAAAGATTCCTTTCACCGTCAAGCAGGATTTAAGAGACAACTATCCTTTCGGGCTGTTTGCCGTTCCCAAGGAGGAGCTTGTCAGAATTCACGCTTCGTCGGGCACAACGGGCAAGCAGACCGTTGTGGGCTACACTCAGGGCGATATTGACCGCTGGTCAGACGGCGCGGCAAGAGCACTTGTTGCGGCGGGCTGCACAACGAGCGATTATGTTCATGTTTCTTACGGCTACGGTCTGTTCACGGGCGGTCTCGGTCTGCATTACGGCGCAGAGAAGGTCGGAGCAACGGCTATTCCCGTTTCATCGGGCAACACAAAGCGTCAGGTTCAGATAATGGAGGATTTCGGCTCTAATATCCTTTGCTGCACCCCTTCATATGCGCTTTTCATTGGCGAAACAATGAAAGAAATGGGCATCGATTCCTCAAAGCTTCCCCTCAGAGCAGGTATTTTCGGAGCTGAGCCGTGGAGCGAAAATATGAGAAAGGAAATCGAAAAGAGCCTTAATATCAAAGCTTACGATATTTACGGACTTTCCGAAATAGCAGGCCCCGGCGTTTCATATGAATGTAAAGAACAGACAGGAATGCATATCTGCGAGGACTATTTCTATCCCGAGGTTGTTGATCCCGATACTCTTGAGCCTCTGCCCGACGGCGAATTCGGCGAGCTTGTCTTCACCTGCATCGGCAAAGAAGCTCTGCCCCTGCTCAGATACAGAACAAGAGATATCACCGCGCTCAGCCATGAAAAATGCCCCTGCGGCAGAACTCTTGTTAAGATGCTCAAGCCCAAGGGCAGGTCGGACGATATGCTGATTATCCGCGGCGTTAATGTTTTCCCGTCACAGGTTGAGCATGTTATCCTTACTCTCGGCATGGAGCCGAATTATCAGATAATCGTTGACAGAGTAAATAACCTTGACACAATGACTGTTTGCATCGAGATGTCCGATGAGATGTTCTCCGACGCTGTCCGTCAGATTGAAAATACAGAGTCAAAGATTGCCGCGGCAATGCTTTCCACTCTGGGTGTTTCGGCAAAGGTTAAGCTTGTTGAGCCGCGCTCTCTTCCGAGAAGCGAGGGCAAATCCAAGCGCGTTATAGATAACAGACACATTTAAAAGGAGGAGCTCAAATGGCAATTAAGCAAATCTCTGTTTTCATTGAGAACAGGCAGGGCAGGCTCTATGAAATCACCTCTGTCCTTGAAAAAGAGGGGATTGATATCCGCGCGCTTTCGGTTGCGGATACCACCGATTACGGAATTCTCAGGCTCATTGTTACCGATTCCGATAAAGCGCTTGCCGCTTTCAAGGCTCAGGGAATGACGGCTTCCGTCACCGAGGTTCTCGGCATAGAGGTTCCCGATTCACCCGGCGGATTTTCGGGCGCGGTCAAGGCTCTTTCGGACGGGGGAGTTGCGATTGAATATGCCTATGCGTTCATCACTCCCAAGGAGGGTGCGGCGTGCGTTATAATCAGAGTTGAAGATAACGACGAAGCAACCGAAATTCTTACCAAGGCGGGCATAAAAATGATTGAGCCCGGCAAGGCTTTCACCAAATAAAACAGCTTAATATCAAAAAGAGGTATTGACCGAAAAAGTCAATACCTCTTTTTCGCTTTTTAATTGAAAACTGCTGCGAAAAATTGTCTGAGCTTATCCCAAAAATTCTTGAAGAAAGCGACTATCATTTTAAACAGTCTGATTAGCCAACATTCTTTTTTGAGATTGGTGACGGCTTCATTAATTTGTTCTGCATATTCATCGACTTGCTTTTGGTGGGTAATATCAAGGGTATAATCAACGCTTTCAATGATACTCTCCAATTGAGCAACGGTTTCATCGGTATAAACCGACAAGTCGGACGGAACGGCTGCTATTGCGGCATAAACTGCCGAATAGTCAGCAGGTTTCAGTTTAAGGTTTTCAACAGCGTTCTTTATTTCAACCGACTTTTTGTCAATTTGTTCCTGATTGGTTACATCAAGATTTCGGTCGATTGAGTCAATAACCGCTTTCAGATCTGCCACACTTTCTTCCGTATAAATTGACAAATCGCTCGGCACGGATTTCAAGGCTTCTTCAAGCCCCACATAATCGGCTGATTTCAATTTTAAAGCCTCAATGGCGTTTGTAACTGCGATTACATATTTGTCAACTTGTTTCTGATTGGTTACATCAAGATTTCGGTTTATTCCGTCAACAACCGCCTGCAAATCGGCAACGCTCTCGTCTGTATATATTGACAGATTAATCGGGATTGTTGCAAGCGCTTCATCAAGTGCGCTATAATCCGCAGACTTTAGTTCAAGATTATTAATTGCTTCGGAAATTGCTTTTTCAAGCTCGTCAATTTGTTCCTGTTCCGACTTTTCCATATTCCAATTTATGCTTTCAATAAGCTTGTTAAGCCTGTCAACACTTTCTTCGGTATATACGGACAAATCCGACGGAACGGTTTCAAGCAGTTTCTTAATTCCTGAATAATCCGCTAAATCTTCGGGCGCAATATATGATTTGTTTTCGGTTACGCCCGTGCGAATTTCAATCGGAGGGTAGCCTACATCCGTGCTTGTGACAACGCAATAATAGTATTTATACTGCTTATATTCGTTAGGATTAAATTTTCTTTCAACAGCGCCATCTATAGCCGTTCCCGAAGTGTTACTGTTTGTATT
>JBJEQB010000015.1:0-14418 GCA_051881535.1 Acutalibacteraceae bacterium
CACAGAGCGGAGCATTATTTCTTTATGAATATGGGCAGAACCTTTGACAGCGACATTAACCCCGAGAGCGAGGATTTTGATTTTTATGCTCCTGCTTTTTATGACGAAAAGCTCGGCTTGACCATGACCGCCACCTGCGACTGCGTTGACGAAATTGGAGCAAGCAAGGAGTGGCTTGACGATTGGATGGTCAGAACCTGCGAGCTTATTGATAAATATCAGCCGAAAATTCTCTATTTTGACTGGTGGATTCAAAACAAATCGTTTAAGCCCTACCTCAAAAAAATAGCCGCGTACTATTATAACCGTGCCGATGAATGGGGCGATGAGGTTACGATTGATTACAAGCATAACGCTTTTGCCTTAGGCACAGCCACACTCGATATTGAAAGAGGCGCACTCGGAGATATATTCCCTTATCCATGGCAGACAGACACCGCAATCGGAAATGAATCATGGGGATACAGAAAAGACAACACCTATAAATCGACCTATGAAGTCGTTACAACTTTAATTGATGTTGTTTCCAAAAACGGAATGTTGCTGCTCAATATCGGCCCGAAAGCCGACGGAACATTCACCGATGAGGAAACTCAGGTTTTGTATGAGCTTGGCGAGTGGATGAAGGTGAACGGCGAGGGAATTTATGAAACCGTGCCGTATAAATTCTACAAGGAAGGCGAAAATAAAGCTGCGTCGGGTCAGTTCTCTGAGGGTTGCATTGAATATAACGAAAAAGATTTCCGCTTTACATACAAAAACGGCGTGCTTTACGCTTTCCAGATGAAGCCGTCAAAAACGATAAAAGTCAATTCGCTTCACACAGACCGTTGCGGAACCTGCATTGAAAATGTTTCGGTGCTTGGAAATAACAAGGTCAAAAGCTTCGTTTGCAATAAAGACGGACTTTTAATTGAGCTTGAAAAAGAGCCCGAAACCAATTTGCCCGTTTGCATCAAAGTGGAATTGGAGTGATTGATTATGGAAAATAAACTGACGGGCGCAGAGCTTGCCTCTCAGCTTAAAGGGCAGCTTAATTCCAATATGAAATTTAACGGAATAAGCGGCATTGACGATGACTCTTTGCATTTAAGCGAACAGGATATAAAGTGGTGGCGTGACGCTAAATTCGGTATGTTTATCCATTGGGGAGTATATTCTGTGTTGGAGCGGGGCGAATGGACTTATTTCAACGATAAGCTTGATGAGGATTATTACCGCGGCATTGCCCAAAACAAATTCAAGCCCGATAAGAGTGCAAAAGAAATAATGGACGGCTGGACTTCCGCCGCAATCAATGCCGGTATGAAATATGCAGTAATGGTCACTCGCCATCATGACGGATATGCTCTTTGGGACAGCAAGTGCTCATATAAGGATTTTACTTCCGTCCGATGCGGAAGCGGAGAAGATTATGTAATGGCGTTCACCAACGCTTGCAGGGAAAAGGGGCTTTACACCGGTCTTTACTATTCACCGATGGATTGGCGCTTTGACGGATATTTTCATCCTAAAGAAAATCCGGAAAACGCCATGCTTATGAAAAAGCAAGCCTACGGTCAGGTAGAAGAGCTTTGCAGTAACTACGGCAAAATTGATATACTTTGGTATGACGGTGCTTGGCTGGCTCATCAGGGAAGCGATGCGGATGCGGCATGGTTCTGGGAACCCGTAAAGCTCAACAAAACAGTTCGTTCATATAATCCAAAAACAATGGTTACTCCACGCTCCGGTTATAAAGGAGATTTTGAATGTGATGAGGGACCTCACGAAATAAAGGGCAAAATAGTTCCCATTCCGTGGGAAAAGAATATGTCGCTTACGGAACACTGGGCATATGTAGACAATGATAAAATTTGGTCTCTCGATTATATTATAAAAATGCTTGTTAATGCAGTGTGCCGTGACGGAAATCTCCTGTTAAACTCAGCACCTGACAGAAACGGAAATATCCCCGAAAAAAGCATTGATACGCTTAACAGAATCGGAGCTTGGCTGAAAGAGAACGGCGAAGCAATATACGGAACACGGGCGGGCTTCTGGCAGCCTGTTGATAATGTTTACGGCAGTGTTTATAAAGGGAATGCCGTTTATTTGCACATTTTGGATTGCCGTGAATTTGATAAAATGTTTCTGCCGGATATAAGCAGAAAAATAGTCGATGCAAAAATACTGAACGGTAATCCGATAGCTTTCACACAGGGTGCAGACGGAATAAAGCTCTCAATTCCTGAAAAATATAAAAGCCGGAAAGCAGTTGACACAATAGTAAAAATCATTTTGGAATAGTCATAAAGCTTCTCTTTTGAACCCAGATAATTTGATTTCGGTTTTCCCAAACCTCTTGACAAGCCCAAAAACACAAGCTATAATTTATTCACAACCATAAAGAGTGATGCGAGGGACAGACCCGTTGACCATCCGGCAACCTGCAAAGAGCAAGGTGCCAAAGTCTGACCGATGGTGTGTTAGATATTGAATTGCTGTCACATCCGTCGGTAACGATGGGTGTGATTTTTTATTCACCTCTCTTTATGGCAAAACGCTTGAAGGGAGGGAATTAACAATGTCAAGCATCAAATCTTTGCTTTCAACTCACAGCGGCAGAATTTATGTTTACCTTGCAAACGAAGAAACAGGCAAACGCTTTTTGCAGGATGCAGAAAATGAGGGCTTTTCTTTTGCCGACGGAGCAAAACCTACGGCAAGAGAGCCCGACAGGATTTTTGCCGTCAATGATGATATGACCATTAACTATGTCGGATTTGCCGGACATATGGCATATCAGGCGGCGGATAAAATCGGAAATCAGCCTCTTATAAAAATTGACTATCGGGATATTATCAGGCAGGCAGATTGAAAGTCAAAAATCATAGTCGTAAGCATCGGCGGGGCTGACAGCTCCGCCGCACCGTAAAACCGTCTTGAAGTTTACTGTTCATTATGATATGATATTTTTCGTGATTATACTTAATTATAATGAAAGGTGTTCAGGTGCTTGCTATGCCTTTGAAAATTATTCGGCAGGACATAACAAAAATCAAATGTGATGTGATAGTCAACCCAACCAACCGCCACCTGGAGCCGGGCGGCGGGGCTGACCTTGCTATTCACGAAGCGGCGGGTTCGGAGCTTTATGAATACTGCCAAAAGCTCGGCGGCTGCCCCGTCGGCACAGCGGTTATAACGCCCGCCTTTAACCTCCCGTGCAAATTCATCATTCACACGGCGGGTCCCGATTGGTACAGGGTTAAAAATCCCCGTGAGCTGCTTATTTCCTGCTATAAAAACTGCCTCAGACTTGCGGTGGAAAATGGCTGTGAAAGCATTGCCATGCCCCTGATTTCATCGGGAGCTTACGGCTATCCGAAGGACGAGGTTATCAGAATTGCCACCTCCGTAATAAGCGAATTTTTGACCGACCATGAAATGACGGTCTATCTGCTGGTGTTTGATAAAAAAGCTTATGACATCAGTCAAAAGCTGTTTTGCGATATCACGGCATACATTGACGATAATTACATAGCGCAGCATTGCGAGGACGCCATCGTTAACAACCGCGAGTGGTATGATGAAACGGATTTTCGCTCATCCGTTCCAAAGGATAAGATAATCAGCCGCAGAAACAGAGCTCTTAGGGAAATTCACGAAAAAGAGGCGGCGGATTACTGCGCCTTTCAAGAGGAAAAATCCGAGCCCGTTAAAGCTTCTTTAAATTTTGAAGATCTATTTGAAAACATGGATAAAGGCTTTGCGGAAACTCTGTTTTATTATATCGACAAAAAAGGGCTTACCGATGTGGAGTGCTACAAAAAGTCCAATGTTGACAAGAAAACCTTTTCAAAAATCAAATGCAATAAGGATTACCGACCGAGCAAGGTGACGGCGGTTTCCTTTGCCATTGGGCTGAGGCTTAATTCGGAGGAAACAAACCATCTACTCAGCACAGTCGGAATGTGCCTTTCTCATGCATACAAATTTGATGTAATTATAGAATATTTCATCAAAACGGGAAATTATAAAGATATTTTTGAGGTTAACGAAGTGCTGTATAAATTTGACCAACAGCTGCTCGGAGTTTAAAAGTCTCCCGCCGAGCGACCATTTGAACCGAATAGCTCTGTATAATGTGATTGCAAGGTTGAGAAACCGAACAATCACATTATTTTTTACGGAGGAATTAACCATGAAAAACAACATTACGGAGCTCGTATTTATTCTTGACAGAAGCGGTTCGATGTCGGGGCTTGAAAGCGACACTATCGGCGGATTCAACTCAATGATTGAAAAGCAGAAAAAGCAGGACGGCGAATGCTATGTTTCAACCGTGCTTTTTGACAATGTTTCAGAGGTGCTCCATGACAGGGTGAGGCTTTCCGAGATAAAGCCGATGACGGAAAACGATTACACAGTCAGAGGCTGCACCGCGCTCATTGACGCAATCGGCGGAGCAATCCACCACATCGGCAATGTGCATAAATACGCCCGACCCGAGGATGTGCCCGAGCACACAATGTTTATCATCACAACCGACGGAATGGAGAATGCAAGCCGCAGATATTCAAGCGAGCAGGTCAAGGCGATGATAAAGCGCCGGAAAGAGAAATACGGCTGGGAGTTTCTGTTCATCGGCGCTAATATTGACGCCGTTGAAACCGCCGCCCGCTACGGAATTGCTGAGGACAGAGCGGTTAATTACAGAGCCGATAAAAAAGGCACGCACATTCTTTATGAATCGGTTTCTCAGGTTGTCGGCAATGTCAGAGCCAACAAAAATATTGATGAAAACTGGTCTGATGAAATAAACTTCGACTATCAGTCAAGAAAATAAAAAATTTCCATCCTTGCGGTTTGGAGTACGGCTTTTGGTACAGCAAAGGGTGTATGATACAGTAAAGCTCAACCTGAATTGTCAAAGTGAAGTTCGGATTTTTGCTGTAATAAAGGAGGATTTAAATGGGTTTGGCGATTATTGCGGTTATCCTGATTTTGATTTTTGCTTCATGGTGGAGCAGCACTCCCGATATTAAGACAAAAGGCAATCCGAATTTTCATCAGGAGAGCTTTGATAAGGATTCATGGAAAAATTTTGACATCCATCACGACAGCGATAATCATGTTATCCCCGAAGATTATCTTGAGGGTAAGTATTTTAACGGGGATTTTATAAAGAAAAAAGACGACAAAAAGAAGAAATAATTTCGGGGAGGAACAGCTATGTTCGGTGGCAAAGGATTTTTCGGCGGTTTATTTGATTTAAACGGCGATGGCGAGTTGGACGCTTTTGAAAGAGCGGCGGACTTTGCGGCATTTGCCGAACTGATGAGTGAGGAGGAAAACGGCGAAGCTCTCGATGATACAGAGCTTGACCCCGATGACTGCGATTTTTGAAAGCGGAATAAACTTCAATGATTTTAGGCATTATTGCATTGATAAATATAATCATTTATGATATATTTTGCACGTATTGTATATTTTGATGAGACGAATTTTCGCAAAAAAATTTGCACATTCTCTTATCCGAAAGCATAAGGAGGAATAACCAATGATTTCTAATTATAAAATGCCAGCAAAAGCAGATTTGAAAGGTAGAAGCTCTACAATTAGCAATGCGTTTGCAATCTCTGTTACTCCATATGTTCGCCCGAGCGAAGAAGAAATATCTGACTATTACAATTTGCTTGGTATCAATGAAGGTCAATGTGCTTATTGCTTAGGCGACGGAAACGGAAAAGATCATTTGAAGCCCCTTGTAAAAGACGGAATGCCAACAGGCTATATTACAGATATACATAATCTTGTTCCCTGCTGTCAAAGATGCAACAGTTCCAAAGGTTCAAAAAGCTTTAAAGAGTGGTATATGTCAAAAGAAAATGTTTTACGGCTTAAAAATCTGGGGCTTAGCGATAAAGTTATTGAAGAACGTTTCAAAACCTTGAGTCGTTATGAGGCAAAAATACCAACCCCGATTGATTACGAAAAAATCGTAGGAAAAGAATTATGGGATGAATATAAAACGCGACGTGCAGAAATGCTGAAAATGCTTAATGATAATCAAGAATTCTGTGATAAACTAAGCCAAATCATAATGAGTAAAATATCAAAAGCAGTTGAGATTACTAATGATTAAAGAGATAATTCACGACCCGATTTTGCTCAAAATAAAATCGGACAAATTTGAAAAAGCGGAGAAGTGTATTTTAAACGTTAATGTCAAGGCGTAATAATAAGTTTTTCACCCTTTGATTCAACAGATTTATTCAGAAAGATTATTACATTGGTCAACTGCATTGTCCGCAAGCTGTCGCCGACAAAAAAATTCAGGGAACAAACCGCTTTTTCAGCTGATTTGTTCCCTGTTTTTTTGTGTTTTTTATCCTATATCGGGTTCGTCATCAAGAAGAACCTCAGGCTTATCAAAGCCCTCAAGCTCCATAACCACTATTTCGTTTTTGCCCTTTTTGAGGAAAGGAGCGGGAAGATATGCCGAGCGCTGAGGACCTACCTCCCAATATCTCGAAAGTACGCGGTTATTGACTATGATAATTCCCTTTTTAAAGCCGGGAAGCTTAACGAAGGTGTCGCAGGGCTTGTCGATATCAAGCTCCGCTTTGAGGAAAACGGGAGTGCCGTCAAAGGCTTCCACGCCGTCTTTAAACTCAACGCCCGAAACATCGTCAAGCGGCAGAGCGTAGTTTTGCCAATGATAGATAAAGTTATTGCCGAAGCCAATGCCCTGAGTTATTCCCTTGGGGTCTTTGAGATAAGGTCCGTAATTAACTCTGCCCATATTTTCAACCAGCACCGCAAGCTCGTTTCCGCCCGCGTCTATTGAAATTGAGTGCTGCGGCTCGCTGTCATTTCTGTATTGAATTCCGACAAATTTTCTGTCGCGGTAAATATATCCCCTGTCATGAACATTCTGAAGTCTCAGCTTCTGGCTCTCGCGCGGACCGCGAACCTTGGTCTTATAAAGCACGAAGCCGTAGCCTGCGCCGAGCTTCTCCATCGTAAGCGGAGTAACCGATTCAACGGGAGCCGACAGCGCGTCAAGATTATCAAAAAGCTTTGCGGACTGAGTAAAGCTGACTGTGCCGTATTTTCTGCACTCGGCAGGCTCGGGCAGCTCGATATCGGGTATCTCGGCATATTTTGAAATAACATCTCTGAATTTGAAGTATTTTTCGGTCAGACCGCCGTATTCGTTAACGGGGGCGTCATCGTCATAGCTTGAAACCGTGGGCTGATATTCGCCGTAGCAGTTTGCGCCGTTCATATAGCCGAAATTAGTTCCGCCGTGGAACATATACGCCGAAACGCTTGCACCGAGCGAAAGAATTTCGTCAAGGTTTTCCGCCGCTTCCTCGGGGCTGCGGCTGTGGTGATTCTCAGTCCAATGGTCAAACCAGCCGTTCCAATATTCGGTGCACATAAGCGGTCCGTCGGGCTGATATTCTCTCAGGCGTTCAAACTGTTCCTTTGCCCGCGAACCGAAATTGGCGGTTTTGTGAATTTCGGGCAGAGTGCCGCCCGTGAGCATCTGATATTCCGCGCCGTCGGAGGTGAAAAACGGAACGGTTATTTCCCTTTTTCTCATTCCGTCGGCAAGGTAACGCAGATACTCGCTGTCATCGCCGTAGCTGCCGTATTCATTCTCAACCTGAACAAGAATTACATTGCCGCCCTCGTTTATCTGGTGAGGCGCAAGGCGGGGAATAAAATCGTCAAAAAATCTGTCAACGGCGGCAAGATAGTCCTTGTCCGTACAGCGGAGATTTATTGAATCGTTTTTGAGAAGCCACCAGGGCAGACCGCCGAAATCCCACTCCGAGCAAATATAGGGGCCGGGTCTGACAATGGCGTAAAGCCCAAGCTCGGCGGCAATTTCAAGAAAACGCTCAAAATCGAGCATATCCGAATAATCAAATTCGCCCTCGGTTTTTTCGTGGAGATTCCACGCAATATATGTTTCAACCGTGTTGAAGCCGCAGGCTTTGAGCTTTATCAGCCTGTCGCGCCAATATTCGGCGGGAACGCGAAAATAATGAATTGCTCCGGCGATTATTCTGAAAGGCTCGCCGTTGAGGCGAAAGCCGTCTTTTTCAATGGAAAATGTCTGCATCTTCTTTCTCTCCTGTTCTGTAATTCCGATTAATCGGGCAGTTCTTCTCTTTCATAAGGAAATTCGCTGAAAACCTCAAATTTTTTTGCCCGCATCCAAAGCGACGGATTAATTTTGATTGTAAAGCCGCAGCCGTTGGGAGTTATCCACTCGTGCATGGGCAGCTCGGGAATTCCGTAAGCGGCAAGAATTGTCATGATAACGCCGCCGTGAGTCACAATCGCGGCTTCGGTTGTGCCCGTTTTCATTAGCCCCTCGGCAACCTTTTCAAAGGTTTCGCGGACGCGCTTTTCAAATTTTGCGTTGCTCTCGCCGAAAGGCGGCTCAGCGCCCTTTTCGCCTGCCAGCCATTTCGGAAAAACGGGGTGGTCTTTAAGCTCCTCGGCGGTTTTGTTTTCAAACTCGCCGAAGTTGTATTCAATAAAGCCGTCAATAATAATGGGCTTGTTATCGGGGTAAAGAATTGCTGCTGTTTCGGTGCAGCGCTTGAGCGGGCTTGTGAAAACCGCCTCAACGGGCGGAAAAACAAGCTCGTCCTTCATTTGTCTGAGCTGCTCTTTGCCGCTCTCGCTGATTTCTACATCGGTGTGACCGATATATCGCCCGTCAAAGCTCTCGTCTGTCAGGGCGTTTCTTATAAGATGAACAGTATATGATTTCATTTTTCCTCCAAAAATCGGAACAAAATTTCGTGCAGTTTTGCTCTATACAAATTGTATAATTTTTTGTATAATTATCCCTATCTTTATACAGATGATCATAAGAGGGGTTTAACTATGGAAAGAAACTTTCCCATAATTTTAAGCGAGCTGAGAAAAGAAAAGGGGCTGAGCCAAAAGGAAGCCGCCGCAAGGCTCGGAATATCGCAGGCGTTGCTCTCCCACTATGAAAAAGGCATCAGGGAATGCGGGCAGAGCTTTTTAATCCGCGCCGCCGATTTTTACGGCGTAACCTGCGACTACCTGCTCGGGCGTTCCACCGAACGAAACGACACGCTTATGATGGCGTCAACGCTCTTTGATGACAGGGACGATATCAACCCGACCAGCCGCACTCTGATAAAGGCAGCCATAATAATGGTTGACAGAATGAGAAGCAACGAAAAGCTCAGCGGAGTCAGGCTCGAAATCATCCTTGCGATTGCGCTTTATAAAATTATCCTCATTCAGGCAGACGCGGGCAACCTGCCGAAAAATTGGGCAGGCAGAGCCAATGTTGACGGTGAAATATGCTGCTCACCCGTTTATTTTGCGGCAATAGAAAAGGTTGCTTACAAAGCCATTGCGCCCACCAAGAGCAAAACTCCCGATGAGGACGCGCCCATCCCCGATTCCATCAAAACTCTGGTGAACCTCGCCGAGGACTTCATTATGAAGCATATTTCCGACTCGATTCCGCCAATGCCGCCCGAATTTTTCAGATAACAAATAACAATCAAACCCACCCTTCAGGTAAACACTGATTTAATCGAAGCCCGATTATCAGCCGCTGCCTTTGGGGTGGGTTTTGGCATTAACTGTTTATGAGCGAATTATAGAGAGCTATGTATTCTCTTGCCGAGCGACCCCAGCTGTTATCGCATTTAAGCGCTCTTTCAACCAAGGTGCTCCAATGCTCGGGATTTCCGTAAGCCGCGAGGGCGCGCCTTATTGCGTCAAGCATATCGTAAGCATCATAGCTCTTAAAGGTGAAGCCGTTGCCCGAGCCGTCGCCGCTGTCGGTGACGGTGTCTTTAAGTCCGCCCGTTTCGCGGACTATGGGGATTGAGCCGTAGCGCAGGGCGACCATCTGAGAAAGTCCGCAGGGCTCGCTCTTTGAGGGCATAAGGAACATATCGCTGCCCGCATAGATTTTTCTTGCCATATCGGGGATAAAGCCGAGCCTTAAACCGACCTTATCGGGGAATGCCGCCGCAAGCTCTTTGAAGAACGATTCATATTCCCAATCGCCCGAGCCGAGCACAACAAGCTGCATATCGGTTGAGCCGAGCAGCTCCCACATAACTCTCTTGATAAGGTCAAGCCCTTTATGGGCAACAAGCCTTGAAACAATGCCTACAAGCGGCACATCCGCTCTGACGGGAAGCGAAAACAGCTCCTGAAGAGCAGCTTTGTTTTTCGCTTTGTTTTCAGGCTCCTTTGCCGAATAGTTAAAGAAAACATCTTTATCCGTTTCGGGGTCATAGCTCTTTGTGTCAATTCCGTTAAGAATTCCGCTGAGCTTGTAGCTCCTGTTTCTCAAAATCGGGTCAAGCCCGTGGCTGAACCATGGGTCGAGTATCTCACCCGCATAAGTTTTGCTGACGGTTGTAACCTTATCGGCACACTCTATGCCGCCCTTCATCAGATTAAGGCAGTCGCCGAATCTGAGCAGGCTCGTGAATTCTTCGCCAAGGCCGAAAACATCACCGAGAATTTCTGCGCCGTACTGCCCCTGATACTGAATGTTGTGGATTGTGAAAACGGTTTTGATGCCCGTGTAACCCTCACGCGAAGCGTAAATGGTTGAATAATAAACAGGCACAAGCGCCGTCTGCCAATCGTTGCAGTGAATGATATCGGGCTTGAAATCTATGTAAGGCAGAATTTCAAGAATTGCCCTTGAAAAGAACGCAAATCTTTCTCCGTCGTCATAATGACCGTAAAGAGTGTTTCTCTTGAAATAATATTCATTGTCGAGCAAATAGTAAATAACTCCGCCTGCCTTGGCTTCAAATATGCCGCAGTATTGCCTGCGCCATGAAACGGGAACCATTATGCTCGTTATGAATTTCATATTTTTACGCAGTTCCTCGCTGACCGTGCCGTAAAGCGGCATAACAACCCGGCAGGCAACCCTGCGCCGTCTGAGAGCCTGGGGCAAAGAGCCCGCAACATCCGCAAGCCCTCCGCTTGCGGCAAACGGAAGAGCCTCGCTTGAAGCATAAAGAACTTTCATAGCTTTATTTCCTTTCTTATTGGATCAGCCGAAAATAACGGTTGTATAATAAACATCTTTATATTTTACAACTCCGACGCCTATTTCCTTGACATCGGGGTTCATTGCTTCGTCTTTAACCGTTGCGGCAACGGTTTTATAAAGAGAATTGCCGCCGTAGGTGGTTTCAATGTTGTAAGCTCCGCTGACGGAGCCTTCTCCGTAAACCTCGGGCAGAGCGCTCGCCATGCTGTTGGTTCTCGCGCTTGCTTTAAGCTTGGTTGCGTGCTTGAGAGGCTCAAGCCCCTGCGCCGCCCTGTCCTCATTGAGCTGGGCAACAATGCTTTGAGCAAGGTCGTCCTCACGGCTTATTTCCGACTTGATATCAAATTTTCCGTCTGTTCCGCTCTGAGTGTTTTCGCTCCATATATCCGCCTTTGTGCTCGGCGGCGGCTCAACGGTTACAACCTGAGTAACGGGGTTGCCGTTTTCGTCCTTCTGCGGTTTTCCGAAAACATTGGTAACAACAACCGATGAGGTTTTTGGAATATAAGCCGTTGTAGGCTCCGTTGTGGTAATGCTGTCCGCAGGAACGGTGTAGTTTACAACCTCGGTAAACGGAACGCCGTTTTCATCAAACATCGGCATACCGTTTTCGTCGGTCACCTGAACGAAGCTCGTCTGCTCAATAAAAGCAGGCTCGGTTGTCGCCGCGGTGGTCTGCTTCTTGGTGGGGTAAATATGATGGGAAGAAATCTTGGGACGGACATACTTTGTAACCATCGTATAATATTCCACATCGCCCGCCTCGTTGGTTTCGCTTGCAACCACAACCGCGCTTTCAATTACGGTTTCAACCGCCGTTGTTTTTTGAGGAACAGAGTTTAAAACCCCTGTCTTAACCAAAACAACTATGATAACAAGCACAAGAGCCAGAGCAACCACAACGCCTGTCAAAACATTTTTCTTAGCCATAAGAAATCACACTTTCTCAGATAACAATTCCCTTTCCGATATAAACGGGATAATTCGATGCGCCGCAGAGCATTTTATTGGGCTTAACCACGGCGGATTTATCAATTATAACGCACTCAAGGGAAGAATTTTCACCCACAAACGAGCCCTGCATAATAATTGAGTTCTTTACTTTCGCACCCTTTGCAACGGTTACGCCTCTGAAAAGGATTGAATTTTCAACCTCTCCGTCAATCCGGCAGCCGTCGGCTATAAGAGAATTTGAAACCTGTGCGCTTATTCCGTAAATGGCGGGAACCTGATCCCTGACCTTGGTGTAAACCGGTCTGTCGGATGTGAAAAGCTCTTTTCTGTTTTCAAGCTTGAGCAGCTCAAGGCTGATGTCATAATAGCTCTGAAGCGAGGAGAGAACTCTGACAAATCCCTGCTGTTCGTAACCGAAAACTCTGAGATGCTTTATGTTTGAAGCAATTATGGTTTCAAAATCGTCAATCTTTGCGCTGTGAGCCTCGTGAAGCAGACGCTCGAGCAGAGTTCTTCTGATAACCATAATTTTAAGAGAATAATTAACGCTGCTGCTGAAGCAGTCGATAACGCTTGTGCCGACAACTCTGCCGCCTTCGTCTATTACAAGCTCCGTGCTGTTTCCGATTGCGGGCGGGATGCCCTTGGCATAGGCAATGGTAACATCCGCGTCATTTGCGGCATGGGCTTTGATGAGCTTTTCATAGTCCATATTGCAGACAACATTGCAGTCGGTAAGCAAAACATATTCTTTATTTGAATTGCTTATATAGCTGATGCAGCCGTAGAGCGCGTCCGCTTTGCCTTTAATCATACCCGTTTCGGGTGAGCTGAAAGGAGGCAGGAGAGTCATACCCTCTCTTTTTCTTGAAAGATCCCACGGCTTGCCCGTTCCAATGTGGTCCATAAGCGAGCGGTAATTGCTCTTGGTTATAACGCCGACCTGCGGAATTCCCGCATTGACCATATTGGAAAGCGGAAAATCTATCAGGCGGTAGCGCGCCGCAAACGGAATTGAGCCCATGGTTCTGAGCGCAGTAAGCTCAGGCAGAGCCTCGTCATAGGCGTTTGAAAAGATTATTCCGAGAACATTTTTTGCTGCCATTATTCCGCACCTCCGATATCGCTGTCAACCATCGCCTTGGGAGCAACCTTTGCACCCTTGCCGATGCGGACTCCGCTGCCGACAACGGCAACGCCCCAATCGTCAACATTTTTCATATTTTCGGGTCTTTCGCCGACAACGGCGCCCTCGTCGATAACCGCATTTTCCGCAACTATCGAATACTGAACAACCGCGCCTTTTTTAATAACCGTGCCGGGCATTACGATTGAATATCTGACCTCTGCGCCCTCCTCAACGGTTACATTCGCAAACAAAACGGAGAAATCAATGTCGCCGTCAATCTCACAGCCCTCGGTAATCATTGAATTTTCAACCTTTGCATCGCTGCCGATATAATGAGGGGGAGCTGCGGGAGATCTTGAATAAATGCGCCAGCTGTCATCCGTCAGGTCAAGGTCAACCTTGGGATTGAGCAGGTCAAGGTTGGCGTCCCAAAGGCTGCTTATCGTGCCGACATCCTTCCAATAACCGTCAAACTGATAAGCAAACATTCTCTCGCCGTTATTATGCATGGCGGGGATAAGGTCGTGACCGAAATCGTTGCTCGAGCCTTCCTTGGCCTCGTCCTCAATAAGATATTTTCTGAGCTTTTCCCATGTGAAGATATAAACGCCCATCGAAGCCTTGTTGCTTCTCGGATTTTTCGGCTTCTCCTCAAACTCGCTGATGGAGCCGTCGTCATTAACGAGCATCAGACCGAAGCGGCTTGCCTCCTCCCAGGGAACTTCAAGCATCGCAATGGTGCAATCGGCATTTTTTTCCTTGTGATAATCGAGCATTTTGGAATAATCCATCTTGTAGATATGGTCGCCTGAAAGAATGAGAACATATTCGGGGTCATATCTCTCAATGAAATTAATATTTTGATATATCGCGTTTGCCGTGCCTTTATACCACTCGGTTCCCTTTATCTGCTGGTAGGGTGAAAGAATATGTACGCCGCCGTTGGCTCGGTCAAGATCCCAGGGCTGACCGTTACCGATATAATCGTTAAGCTCAAGCGGCTGATACTGCGTCAGAACACCTACCGTATAAATGCCCGAATTAACGCAGTTTGAAAGAGGAAAATCGATGATACGGTATTTGCCGCCGTAGGGAACGGCAGGCTTTGCGATTTTTTTGGTCAGAATTCCGAGTCTGCTGCCCTGACCGCCCGCAAGAAGCATTGCTATGCATTCGGGTTTAACTGCCATAAATTAGTCCTCCTATAAAAAGTCAAGTGGTTAGAACCAACTTGCTGTATTTTTTTGTAAAT
>JBJEQB010000016.1:0-58700 GCA_051881535.1 Acutalibacteraceae bacterium
TTTCCAGAGTTCTCGGATTTCCTTACCACTTTCTTTTTATCATGCCTCCTTTAAACGATAATTTAATTAATATACTTGTTTTTAGTGCTTAAGTTAAATTAAATAGTATTACAATTTACGACCAAAGTACCATACAGGCTCTTTAAGCTCCATTATACATAACTTTAAGCTAATTGTCAAGAATAAAAATTAGCTGTATGCTAACATTAAAGGAGCGTGTTGAGCATGAACGAGTTTGACAGGCTGGGTTCTGAGATAAAATCGGCAAGAATTTCAAACAATCTTTCACAGGAAGCTCTCGCTGAAATGCTTGATGTTTCATCAACCCATATTAAACATATGGAAAGCGGTCATAGAAAACCATCTGTTGAAATACTTTTTAAATTAGCAAAAATATTAAATTTTTCAATTGACAGTATTATCTTTGATGATAAAGAGAGTAATAAATCCTCTCAAATTGATGAAGATATTTCTCTCGTTCTGAAAGAGTGTTCATGCAAAGAAAAAGAATTAATCAAACAAATAATTATTAGTATAGTCAGATGCAGATAAATATAAAAAACGGTGCGAATTTCAAAAACTCGCACCGTTTTTTGTTTTTCAAATTAACTTTTTAAACCGCTCTGTAAAACAGCCCGTGGCGGGTGCAATACCAGAGAAGTAATCCGTGACCGCGCTTCGGGAAACGCACCTGAAGCTCCCATTCGGGATAGGTTTTGAAAATCTTAATCTCGCCCGCCGATGCAAAAGCAACAAATGAAATATAATGCTCCTTTTCCATCTCGTGGTCGCAGGTTATAAACCAATCGTTTTCGATAATTTCCGCCTTGACAGCGTGCATTTCATCGGCTTTTTGAGCCGTGCAAGGCAAAAGTCGGCGTCCGCAGCAGGAAACCGAAGCGTTGCCCGTGCTTAACACAATGTTTCCGCACTCGGGGCAGACGAAATAATTCGCTTTTTTCATATTCCCGCTGACAAAATCGTTGCTTCTAATTCCGCCCTTGAGTATCTCCTCAACATTAACACCGAGTATCTCCGAAAGAGCGGGAAGAATTGAAACATCGGGGCAACCTCTGCCTGTTTCCCACTTTGAAACCGTTCTGTCCGACACGGAAAGCATATCCGCAAGCTGAGCCTGAGTTAGCCCTTTTTCCGTTCTCAGGGTTTTTATCAGCGCGCCCGTATCACAATTATTCATTGAAAAACCCTCCTTTCAACGCAATTATATATCAATCCTTTTTGAAATACAACAAACCGAAAGTAGAGTTGCGAATGAATGTTTACGGCAAAATATTGCCTGCGGCTTTGTAAATCTCATACCATTCCTCACGGGTGAGCCTGATATCCGCCGCCTTTATGCAGTCGGCAAGGCGGGTGAGATTTGTTGTGCCCGTTACGGGCTGCATCTTTGCGGGGTGACGGAGAATCCATGCAAAAGCAATCGTTGTTTTTGAAACGGAATATTTTTCCGCGATTTCGTCAAGCTTGGCGTTCAGCTCGGGGAACTTATCATTATCAATGAAGCAGCCCTCAAAAAATCCGAACTGCATCGGCGACCACGGCTGAATTGTAATCTCATTCAGGCGGCAGTAGTCAAGCACTCCCCCGTCACGGTTGACGGCGGACTCGTTATACATATTGACATTTATGCCCGCCTGAATCATAGGCGCATGCATAATTCCGAATTGAAGCTGATTTGCACAGATAGGCATATCCAGGCTGTTTTGCAGCAGGCGAAGCTGATAGGAATTCTGATTGGAAACGCCGAAATGGCGCACCTTGCCCGAAGCTTTCAGTTCATCAAACGCTCTTGCAACCTCGTCCGGCTCCATGAGTGCGTCGGGGCGGTGCAGCAGCAAAACATCGATATAGTCCGTATTGAGCCTTTCAAGGCTGCCGTTGACCGATTCAATGATGTGCTCATAAGAAAAATCAAACATCTTGCCCGGCACAATTCCGCACTTGGTTTGAATTATTATTTTATCTCTCATGCCCGGAGTTAACGCCTTTGCGAAAACTCTTTCGCTGTTGCCCCCGCCGTAAATATCGGCGTGGTCAAAGAAATTTGCCCCATGGCTGAGCGCGGTTTCGATGAATTCCGAAACCTCTTTTTCGCTCATTGATGCAATCCTCATGCATCCGACCGCAACGGTCGGAACGCTCAAACCGCTTTTTCCGAAATTGATATTATACATAGTTTTCCTCCCGATTTTTCAGATGCGTTAATTATATCACTTTACCTCGCAGTTATCAATAAATTTGAGAAAAAACGGTATTGCGCCGTTCCCTACCGGAGCTGTATTTTTGCGGCGGCATTGTAGGGGTCGCGTTCTCTGCTGAATTTTGTGCTTTTGGGGATAATATCGTTTATCAGTCGGTTAATCAATCCTCCGTCATTTGCTTCGCAAATGCCACCTCCTTTTCAAAGGAGGCCAACGAAGCAGCAACCTACTGCATCGGCTCCTTTAGCAAAGGAGCTGGCGCATAGCGCCTGAGGATTGGCAAGGTTGCCGAATAAACAATATTCACGGACACACAGTTCGTTCCACTGAAAAGTGTAATGCAATTCGTTCTTTCATATGCTGCGGCATATTTCACGGCGAAGCTATTTCACTCGTTCCGCAAGGAACGAATTTCATTGAAAAAGCACTTCCGAAGAGGTGCTTTTTCTTTGCCCGCCCGAAGGGTCAACCATTTGTCTGTCCTTTCTGCTCGACCACTGTTGCTTGTGGGCTGTTCTACCCATCATTAACTCGACGGGCTAAAAAACTTCCCCCGGAAGTTTTTCTTCACGCCCTTTCGAATCCCTTCGGATGCTATTTGTTCCAATAAAACGAAGGGATTCGATTCGCGCGCCTGCGGGCGCTTGGTCGCTCGCGGTCACAACGCTCCACCGGAGCGTTGCTCTGTACCGCTCGTCCTTCGAATCCCTTCTCTCACAAAAAAACGACGGCGCAGTCGCAGACTGCACCGCCGTTTTTGGCCCGCCCGAAGGGATTCGAACCCCCGATCTTCAGAATCGGAATCTGCTGCGTTATCCAACTGCGCCACGGACGGAAATATTTAATTTGCTCAGACAAATATACACTAAAACAGATGAAATGTCAAGGCAGGCAGGGTGTGCATATAACACACCCTGCCCCGATTTTTTTACTTAATCTTTTCGATAACCTCGCCTGATGTCGGCTTTGTTTTATCGATGAATTCCTGAACAGCCTGTGCCGAGGGCATTGCCGCCGAGCAGCTGTGAGCGGAAACAAGCATTGACGCGGAAGCGGTTGCAAATTCAAGCGCATCGGGAACGCTCTTTCCGTTAAGGAGCGAATAAATGAATGCGGAAGCATAGCCGTCGCCGCCGCCGAAGCCTTTAAGCATCTTTACGGGGAAAGGCTTAACCTTATAAGCCGAGCCGTCATTGAGATAGGCAACCGAGCCTTCCTTGCCGTGCTTGATAATAACAATCTTATTGCCGTAGGAGAACCAACGCTCTGCCGACTCCTCATCGCTCGCGCAAACGCCCTCAACAGCCTCGGTCAAATCAAATTCTTCTCTCGAGCCGAGAATAATGTCGCTGTTTTTTGCGGCGATGGAATAATAGAGTGAAATCTCGTCCTTGTTTTTCCATGTGTAGCTTCTGTAATCAATATCAAAAATTACAACCACGCCGTTTTTCTTGGCAAGGAAAAGTGTTTTGAGAGCCGCCTCTCTTGACGGACTGGCGCACAGAGCCGTGCCCGAAATAACAACTGCCTTTGCCTGCTTTATGTATTCCTCGTCAACATCGTCAACGCAAACCTGCAAATCCGCAACGCCGTCACGGTACATAAGAATACTGCTCTGTGTGGGGCTGAGGATTTCGGTGAAAGTCAAGCCGAGATTTTCGCCGTTTTCACATCTGAAAACATGAGAAACATCAATGCCGTCATTCTTAAAATAATTCTCAACATAATCGCCGAACTGATCGTCCGAAACTCTTGCAATGAAGCCGCACTTTGCGCCGAGCCTCGCAAGACCGACGGCGATATTTGCGGGTGAACCGCCGACATACTTATTGAAATTGCTGCTCTGAGAAAGCGGCATATTCATATCGGTGGGGTTAAAGTCGATTGCAATTCTGCCAATGGGGATAACATCGAGCGGCTTGCTCTTATCAAATTCAATGTAGCTCAATTTATTTCATCCTTTCATGCTTTACCGGCACAGCCGAATATTTCTATATGTTTTAACGCATTGCGATATGCGCCCTCAACCTCGGCGGTCTGCAAATCATAATAGCCTTTGACCGCCTGATTTGCATAGGCTTCCCTTGCGCTTTGCTCAACGCTGTCAAAGGTTGCCGTGGCAATATTAATTTTGTTTATTCCGAGCTTTATGCACTTTCTGAAATCGTCGGGCAGAATTCCTGTTCCTCCGTGGAGAACGAGCGGCACGGGGACAAGCCCTGCCGTCTGCTCCAGAATATCAAATCTGAGCTTGGGCGCCTGCTTATAGTTGCCGTGAGCATTGCCGATTGCAACGGCAAGCGCATCAACGCCCGTTTTTTTATAAAATTCAAGTGCCTGTGCGGGAGATGTGCAGTTGATTGCAATATCCTCGCTGCCGTCCTCACTGCCGCCGACGCAGCCGATTTCTCCCTCGCAGTCCGCGCCGTAAGCCACCGCGGTTTTCTTTATTTCGGCGGTTATCCGCGAATTTTCCTCAAAAGGAAGATGCGAGCCGTCAAACATAACGCTTGTGAAGCCGATATCCAAAGCCTGCTTAATTTTTTCTGCGGTTTTTCCGTGGTCAAAGTGAACCGCCACGGGCATCGGGCTGTTTTTTGCCGCGGCAACCATCAGGGGTCCGATAAGCTCGAGCGGAGAATAATTCAGCCTGACCTCGGCTATCTGAATAATTGCGGGGCTTTTGGTTTCCTCAACGGCTTTAAGAACTCCCAAAACCATTTCCATATTGGCAACGCTGAAGCTGCCTACGGCATAACCGCCGCTTCTTGCGTCTTTTAGCAGCGGAGCCATATTAACCAGCGGCATTATTATCTTCCTCCTTGGATTTTCTGTTATAATACATTGCGGCGCAAACCGCGCTTGTGAGCGGCAGGGTTAAAAGCATTCCCATGCTTCCGGCGAGCGCCTGAAGAATTTCGGCAACAATAAGCTCCTTATTGACAACCTGCTCAATGCTCGCGTTATAAGCCACAAGCAGCAGAACGCAGGTCAGCGAGCTGCCTATATAAGCCAAAACAAGAGTGTTTGCCATCGTGCCCATCATATCTCTGCCGATGGTGAAGCCCGATTTCATCAGCTCGCGCGGGCGTATATTCGGCGACTTTATTCTGAGCTCATAAAGCGAAGACGAGATAGACATTGAAACATCCATAACCGCGCCGAGCGCACCGACGATTATCATTGCAAATATTATCGCTTTAAGATTAATGGGATTATCGGGATAGAGCTGATAAAGATATATCGACTCCTCCTCCAAAAGCCCTGTCATATTGAGAAATGCATCTGTCAACAGCACAACCAGACCCGAGCAGAGCACTCCGCATATGCAGCCTATTCCCGCGCAGAGCGCTTTCATATTAAACCCGCTGATAATGCTCAGGGTCATAACCGTTATGAACGCGCAGACAAGTATCGACCAAAGATAAATATTGTGACCGTTCAGAATGGCGGGAATTAAAACCACAAAAACGGAAAGGCAGGTAAGCAAAAGCGAAACAACGGTTTTTACGCCCTGCATCCGTGAAAACACAATAACGAGCACGCAGAATACGGCAAGCAGCCACAGCAGCGGAGTTATTCTCACAAAATCGCCGAAATAATAGCTCTGCTCGCCGCTCTGAGTATAGCCCTCAACAAGGATTTTATCGCCCTGCTCCACTTGGCGCGGCCTGAACGCATAAGCCATATCTATTTCCTGAATAACATCGAGCGTTTTGCCGCGCAGAGCGGTATTGAGAGCCTGCGCCTTGAACAGCACGGTCACAACCTCGTTTTCTCCGCTGACATTGTTTGTTTTGATATCGGTCACTCTGATAACGCGGCATTTAATCGTTTTGCCCTCTGTTACTCCCTTGAAAATCGGTTCTCCGCCTGCGACATAAAGATAAGCCGCAAAAACAATCAGTGCAGATAAAATGACGGAAATTATTTGATAAACCGCCTGCCTGTTTTTCATTATATACTATCACCTTTGAAATTTTTCCTGTTTAGTATAACACCGTTTTAAAAAAATCTCAATATAAAAAAGTAAAAAAACAGCGCGGTTTTTGCCGCGCTGTTAAAATGCTTTATTTGGTTATTTCGGCTTTTTCCGCCTGAGCTTTTCTTGCTTCAACCTCGGCGACCATTTCAGCCTGCCTTTTCTCCGTTATCTTATAGAAGAACATCGGAACCGCGCAGGCAAACATACTGATAACGCCTGAAAGAACAAGCATATTCCAAAGAGTATCCGCGCCCTGTGCGGAAATAAATCCTGTTTCGGAATTGATGCCCGCCGCAGAGAAGGAGATAACGCCTATGAAAGCGCCGACAGCCATACCGATTTTGTTAATAAGAGTCTGCATGGCGAAGCAGATGCCCTCGCCTCTTTCGCCCGTTTTCCATTCAAGATAATCAACTGTGTCGCCTATCATGGCATAGGTGATTATGTTGTTAACGCCCTGAGGAATACCGAGCAATACAAGACCGATTGCCGCAACGACAAGCTTCCACGGAGCGTCGTAGCCGACAAAATACATAACAGCCATTACAACGCCGCCGAAAAGATGAACGGCTATGTAAGACCACTTCTTTGTGAATTTCTTTGACATCCACGGAACAAGCACGGAGGCAACAAGTCCTCCGGGAACAACAAGCAGAGTAATCAGGCTGTAAAAGCCCTCGTTCTGAAGAACATATTTTGCAAAATAAAGTCCGCCCGTGTAAGAATAAACCATTCTTGCGCCGCCGAGAACGCCCGAAATAACTATGAGAAGAAGCTGCTTATTCTTGAAGAGAAGCTTTAAGTTATGACCGAGCGAGGGAGGATTATCGGTTGCCGTGAAGCGTTCCTTTGTGTTCTTGAAACCATAGAAGAACATCGGAATGGCGGCGGCAACAAGCACAACCGCACAGATGAAATATGTAATCTTGAGCATATCGGCGTTTGCAAGCTCCTGACCGGCTCTTACCGTGCCGATAAACGACTGAGCCGCTTCTTCGGCTGTTATGCCCTGGCTCTCAACCATTTTTGCTATTGCGTCCGCCTTATCAGAAAGGATAAGAGCGATATCCGAGGCGGTATATTTGAACTTTGCTGTAACGCCGTTTGTGATAATCGGAACAAAAACGGTTACTATGCCCGCACCGAGCGTGCAAACAAGCCTTGCAACCGTGAGAATGTTTCCTCTGACAACCGTGTTGTTGGTAAGGCAGGTGGAAAGTCCCCAATAAGGAACATCGGCAATGGTATAAACAACGCTCCAGATAACATAGATGACTGCAACCGTGGCAAATGTTGAGGTTGCTTTTGCGGGCAGGAAAGGCATGAAGCAGAGTATGGTCATAATACCGATGGGAATTGCCATCCATTTAAGATAAGGGCGGCATTTGCCCCACTTAGTCCTCGTCCTGTCAACAATACTGCCCATGATGGGGTCATTGAGCGCGTCAAAAACTCTTGTGCCGAGCATCAGATAAGCAACCGCCATAGAGCCGCTGATTGCGCCGACCGTTACTCCGTCTGCACCGAAAAGCAGCGCGTCGGTAAGAAAAATCGTGAGATACGAGCCGATGATGGTGCAGATAAAATTCTGACCGAAGCCCGCAACGCTGTAAGCGATTGCTTCCTTAGGCTGAACGCCTTTGCCCGGCGTTGTGCCGAAAAGCTTGTGTAAAAAACTCTTTTGTTCCATCTCTGAAATCCTTTCGTATTTTAATGGAATTGCCGATTTTGCTCAAATCAGCGATTTATAGAAATCCAGAGTCTTAAAAGACCTCCGGGTTTGCACAAGAAGAAACTTTTCGCAAACCTTTGCAAAAAGCCGCTCATCCTGCTCGGGGAGAGAAAAAGAATACATTCTTTCAATGGGATTTGCACACACATGGCGCATTGCCGCAAGCACGGATGCGCTGATTTTTTCTCCTCCCCTGCCGTCACGGGAGCAATAGACGCAACCGTCCTCGGCGTTGAAAAACGAGCCGTCCGCAAGCTCGCCGCCGCAATTCGGGCAGACCGTCAAATCGGGCATAAAGCCTGCAAAAACCATAAATTTAAGCTCCGTAACAGCCTTGATAAAGCTGTTTGAGCGCCGCCCCGTTTCAAGCAGATGCAGAGAATTGAGAGCAACCCTCAAAAAATCTCTTGCAGGCTCCATCTCGGGCGCAAGCTCTGCGGCAAGAGCGCAGATATATTGGGCAAGCGCAAGGCTTTCAATATTGTTTCGCAAGCCGAAAAAAACTTCTTTCGCCTGCGCGTCATCGATTATGTAGCTGTCCCTGCTCTTATAAACCGAAAAATCGGCATAGCAAAGGGACTGCGTTGCGCCGAGCATACGGCTGTTGATTTTTTTAGCTCTGTTTGCAAACGCTCTGATAACGCCGTATTCCGAGGTCAGCAGGGTAACAAGGCGGTCACTTTCCCCCGTATCCGTTACCTTGAGCACCAGAGCGTCGGTATTCATTCTCATTTTGCTTTGCTCCCGAGGCTCCGCCGTAAACGCAGTTTCTGAATTCGAGATAATCACCGACGGAACCGGATTTTGAAAATTTTCTCCAAGCCTTTTCTTTGTCGTCCATTTTCATCGCCCTCCGTTAATAAATTAACCCGATATCGGGAAGTTATAAACGGAAGATTTTGAAAAATCAGTCAAGACCGAAATTGTGGATAAGACCCTCTCTGTTTCGCCAGCCTTCTTTTACCTTGACCCAGCATTGCAGATTGATTTTGCACTGAAAGAAGCTTTCCATATCAACCCTTGCACGGCTTGAAATCTTTTTGAGCATTTCGCCTTTTTTGCCGATGATTATGCCTTTGTGGCTTTCCTTTTCACAGTAAATAACGGCTTCGATATCCATTATTCCGCCCGTGGGACGCTCGCGCATTTTTTCAATGCTGACCGCAACGCCGTGAGGCACTTCCTTATCAAGCAAAAGCAGCATTTTTTCTCTTATTATCTCCCCTGCAATAACTCTTTCGGGCTGATCCGTCAGGGTATCGTCGGGGAAGAAATGAACCGACTCATAGGCAAGCTTTTTAAGCTCGTCTTTTAGAATATCGATGTTTTCATTTTTGAGCGCGCTGACGGGAACCACCGCTTCAAAATCGTAAACGGCGGTAAAGCGGGCTATGCGCTCCATAAGCTGCTCCTTTTGCTTTACCGTATCGGTCTTGTTGATTGCAAGCACAACGGGCGCGCCCTCCGATTTAAGGCGTTTAAGCAGCTCCAGCTCCGTATCTTTGATTTCGCCCTCGGGCTCGGTTACAAAAAGGCAGGCGTCAACGCCCGTTATTCCGTCGCCCACGGCTTTAATCATCTTTTCGCCGAGCTTGGTTTTGGGGCGGTGATAGCCGGGAGTGTCGGTAAAAACAAGCTGAGTTTCTCCCTCGGTCAAAACGCCCATTATTTTTGTTCTCGTCGTCTGAGGTTTTTGAGTAACAATAGCCACCTTCTGACCGAGCATACGGTTCAGAAGCGAGGATTTGCCGACATTCGGGCAGCCGACTATGGCAACAAAAGCGGTTTTTGTCATTTTATGCTCCTTAATTTTTATTGCGTTTTATGAAAAAATCTTTGATTTTGCGAGGTCCTGCAAAAACAAAAACAAGGCTTGCCGCAACGCTTACAATCAGCACGGCGAGCACGGGAATGTGTGCTTTATAATACTCCGCCATTTTTGCAAAAGCCTGCGGCTGATATAGAATTGCAAGCCCGACCGCAACCGAGCCGACAGCCGCCGCAAGCACCGCGCCCGCCGCCGCGTCCTTTGCCGCTCCCGCCGCCGAATTTTTCTCTTTGACTGAAAGGTCAACCGCTCTTTCAACAGCGGTGTTGACAGCTTCAAGAGCTATAACAAGCGCGCAGACCGCAAAAAGCACGGCAAGCTGTGTTCGGCTGACCTCAAAGAAATCGTGAACCGTTAAAAAGCCGAACATATAAGCCGCAAAGCAGATGTGAATTCGCATATTGCGCTCATTCACTATGCAGTATTTCAATCCCCGAAAGGCATAAACAAAGCTCTTTGCCAATCCTTTCATATGTTATCATCATCCATATAGTAGCTCGAATTTCTTTTTAGCCCGAGCTTTGTGAGCACCGTTTCTTCCTTTTCTCTCATTCTGACGCTTTCAATGCCGCCGTTTACATGGTCATAGCCGAGCAGATGCAGCATTGAATGAACGGTCAGAAATCCGATTTCTCTTTGGAGAGAATGACCGTATCTTTCCGCCTGGTCAACGGCGTGCTGAAGTGAAATAACGATGTCGCCGAGCATTTTTGCGCCCGTATCGTTATTTATGTCATAAACTCCGTTTTCACCGAGAGGGAAAGAAAGAACATCGGTTGACCTGTCTATATGTCTGTATTCTCTGTTGAGCTTTCTTATCGCTTCATCATCAACAAAGGTAACGCTGATTTCCGCCGCCCCGTCAAATTCCTCCTGCACGAGCACAGCCGTGCAGCAGCGGCGCACAAGCAAGCGAACACCGGCGGGAATTCTTATCTCGTTCTGTTCGTTTGATATAATAACTTTTACTTTACCGGTCATTTTCTTTTTCGCTCCTCGTCCTGCTTTTCGTAAGCCTTAATTATATCCTGCACCAGCCTGTGGCGCACAACATCCTTTTCGCTGAACCTGACTGTTCCTATATCTTCAATATTTTTAAGAATTTTTACCGCTTCTTTAAGACCCGAGCGCTTTCCGTCGGGCAAATCAATCTGAGTAATATCGCCCGTAACGACCATTTTGGAATTAAAGCCGAGGCGGGTAAGAAACATTTTCATCTGCTCCGCGGTGGTGTTCTGCGCTTCGTCGAGAATTATGAAGCTGTCGTCAAGCGTTCTGCCGCGCATATATGCAAGCGGCGCAACCTCAATATCTCCGCGCTCCTGATGCTTCTGGAAATTCTCGGCTCCGAGCATATCAAAAAGCGCATCGTAAAGAGGTCTTAAATATGGGTCAACCTTCGACTGCAAATCGCCGGGCAGAAAGCCGAGCTTTTCGCCCGCTTCAACTGCAGGTCTTGTTAAAACTATTCTGTTTATTTCCTTGGCTCTGAAAGCCGTTACCGCCATGGCAACGGCAAGATAGGTTTTGCCCGTGCCCGCAGGGCCGATGCCGAAAGTTATGGTGTTGTTTCTTATTGTTTCAATATATTTCTTCTGCCCGAGAGTTTTCGGCTTAACGGGCTTGCCCTTTGAGGTTATGCAAACGCAGTCCGCCGCCATATGCTCAAGCTTATCCTCGTTGCCGTCGTTGACGAGCGACAGAACATAGCGCACATTCTGGTCGCTGAGCGATTCGCCGCGGTTAATGAGAGTCAGCAATCCGTTGATTGCGCGCACTCCCTTTTGGACATTATCCGCCTCGCCCGTTACTTTAAGCTCCGAGCCTCGGCTGATAACCGAAACGGAAAATTCCTTTTCTATCTGCTTGATATTTTCATCAAAGCTTCCGAAAAGGCTCACCGCCTGCTCCATTCTGTCAACATTTATTATCTGCTCAAACATAAGGTCACCTCTGACAGACCCGAATTGTCAAAAATCCGTAATTATTGTTTATTATAACACGCTTTTTCGTAAAAGTCACTACAAATAACACATATTTTAACGATTTTTTATTATTAATGCCTTTAAATTCTATACGGATAATATTCATATATTACTCATTGACTTTTTAAAAGTATAATGATATCATTAACTAAATATATTTATAATGGAGGAATATATGCTGGATTTTGTTTTGCGGATATCGCATTATGCTCTGCCCGTGCTTGCCGCGGCAGTGCTTATCCTCTGCCTTTCCGCTCTGCTGAAAAGGCGCGCGCCGTCACTCGGCAAGGCAAAGCTTATCAACACCGCAAACGGCGATGTTTTTCCGCTCGTGAGCCGCGAAACCTCCATAGGTCGCCAAAAAAACTGCGATATTATTCTTAATTATTCAACGGTTTCAAGGCTGCACGCCGTTGTAGTCTGCTCCAAAAACGGCTGGTATATAACGGGTATCCGCTCCGATTCGGGCGTTGTGATAAACGGAAAAAAGATAGAAAAAAAAGAATTTCTCAAAACGGGAGATAAAATAACTCTCGGCAGCATAACTCTTATTTTTGATAACAAGCAGGGTTGACAAATGGCAGATAAAACTGAAATCATAACATTGGATAACGGGCTTCGCATAGTTGCACAGGAGAAAGAGGGCGCAAAAACCTGCTCTCTCGGCGTTTGGGTTGCAAGCGGCTCATGCTTTGAAACTCCCGAAACGGCGGGAACCTCTCATTTTATCGAGCATATGCTTTTCAGAGGCACAAAAACCCGCTCCGCTCTCGATATCGCCGTTGAAACGGACGAAATGGGCGGGGTTATGAATGCATATACCGCAAAGGAAATGACCTGCTTTTATGCTCACACTCTTTCGGAGCATATGGAAAAGGCTCTTGACCTGATATGCGATATGATAATGAATCCTCTGCTTAACGAGGAGGATATAGCTCTTGAAAAGGGCGTCATAAAAGAAGAAATCGCAATGTATGAGGACAGCCCCGAGGATCTTTGCGCCGATGTTTACTATGAAAATGTCTGGAAAGGCAGTATGCTCGGCAGCAACATTCTCGGCACGGCAGAAACCGTTGATTCCGTCACGCGGGAAAGCCTTGTCGCCCATATGAAAAAGTTCTATGTGCCCGAAAGAACGGTGGTCAGCATCAGCGGAAAATTCAACAAAGCCGCCGCTGTTGATATATGCAAAAAATATTTTTCGGGTTTGAAAAATACAGGCTTCAGGGTTAACGCACCGCCTGCCGAATATACGCCCGGCATAACCTGCGTTAAAAAGGATTTTATGCAAAATCAGCTTATTATTGGCTTCCCGGGAGTTTCGCTCACCGACAGCAGACGGCACGCCGCTTCGCTGATTGCTTCAATTCTCGGCTCGGCGTCCTCCTCCCGCCTCTTTCAGAGGATAAGAGAGGAGCTCGGCTTGGTCTATTCGGTTGACTGTGCAGGAGTTTCCCATCTTAACACGGGAGTTTTCACGGTTTGTATGGGTCTTGGCGAAAAATCGGAAAAGCAGGCGATTGAAGAAACGCTTAAAATAATTTCCGATTTTCCGAACAGCGTTACGGAGCGCGAGCTTGCCGTTGCAAAGGAGCAAACCGTTTCGGGATTTATTATGAGCCTTGAAAGCGTTTCCTCCTGCGCCGCAAGGAACGGAAGAAGCATATTGCTTTACGGCAAAATTATACCCGAGGACGAGGTTGTTAATCAAATCCGTGCAATCACTCTGCCCGAGCTTTGCGAAACGGCGCGCAGTATGCTCGACCTTTCAAAAATCTCCTTCTGCGCCGCAGGAAAGGTCAAAAGCAAAAGCACATATGCAAAGTTGCTCGGAATTAACTGATTTAGAGGGAGTTTAAATATGTCAGATTTAAAAAATACAAAAAGAATAGTAGTCAAGGTCGGAACCTCCACTCTGACCTATGACACGGGCAAAATAAACATCCGCCGAATGTCAAAGCTTGCTCAGGTTCTCAGCGACCTGAAAAATTCGGGCACTGAGGTGGCTCTCGTCACCTCGGGAGCTATCGGAGTAGGCGTAGGCAAGCTCGGGCTTAAAGAAAGACCCAAGGACACCCCGGGCAGGCAGGCGGCGGCAACCGTCGGTCAATGTGAGCTGATGTTCCTTTACGACAAATTTTTCGGCGAATACGGCAACATAACGGGTCAGCTTCTCGTAACAAAGGACGACTTTGAGGACGAAGAACGCCACAAAAATCTCCACAATGCTTTTATGAAGCTGTTTGAATACGGCGCTCTGCCGATAGTCAACGAAAATGACAGCGTTGCCGTTGACGAAATTGTTTTCGGCGATAATGACAGTCTTTCGGCTCATGTGGCTGAAATAGTCGGAGCAGACGCTCTGATAATTCTGTCGGATATCGACGGACTTTTCAGCGCAAACCCCGCCGAGGACGAAAACGCCGTGCTCATTCACTGTGTTGACAGCATAACCGATGACATTCTTGCGCTTGCGGGCGGCAGCGGAACAAACCGCGGCACGGGTGGAATGATAACCAAGCTCCACGCCGCAAAAATCGCGGCGGAAAGCGGAATACCCACCGTTGTTATGAACGGCGCGGATCCCGAAGATATCTACAAGCTCCTTGACGGCAGACAAATCGGAACGCTGTTCAAGGCGAAACGGAGGCAAAGCACATGAGCGATATTTTAAACATAGGAATACGCTCCAAGCAGGCGCAGCAAATTCTCGCCTCTGCGGGCGGAGCGGCTGTTGAAAACGCGCTGAATGCCGCCGCCGCGGCGCTTGAAAGAAACGCAAACTATATTCTTGAAGAAAACGCCAAGGATATCCGCGCGGCGAGCGACTCCGGAATGTCGGACGCCATGATTGACCGCCTGACTCTCACGCAGTCAAGAATATCCTCAATGGCTGACGGTTTACGCAAGGTAGCCGCAGACGAAAACCCCGTCGGCAAGGTAATTTGGGGCGAAACAAGACCCAACGGGCTGAAAATAGAAAAGGTTACGGTGCCCATCGGCGTTATCGCCGTTATTTTTGAAGCACGACCCAATGTAACCTCGGACGCCGCCGCAATCTGCCTAAAAGCAGGCAATTCCGTTATCCTCAGAGGCGGCAAGGAAGCGATTAATTCAAACAAAGCCGTTGCCGAAACCATGCGTTGTGCAATCGGCTCTGCGGGTCTGCCTGAGGACTGCATAATTCTTATAGAAAACACTTCAAGGCAATCCGCCGCCGAGCTTATGCGGCTGAACGGATATGTTGACCTGCTCATTCCCAGAGGCGGAGCGGGGCTTATCCGCTCGGTGGTTGAAAATGCAACCGTTCCCGTTATTGAAACGGGCGTGGGCAACTGCCATATTTATGTTGACCGCGACGCACAGATACAAATGGCGGCTGATATAACCGTAAATGCCAAGACCTCGCGCGTTTCGGTATGCAACGCCTGCGAAAGCCTGCTCATTCACAGCGATATAGCGCAAAAGGCTCTGCCCGAAATAGGCGAAAGGCTCAAAGAAAAGGGCGTTGAGATACGCGGCGATGAAAATGTGTGCAGAATTCTTCCCTATGCCGTTCCCGCCTCCGACGAGGATTGGGGCACGGAATATCTCGATTATATAATCAGCGTTAAAACGGTTGCCGACATTGACGAGGCGATAGCTCACATCGCCCGCTACGGCACGGGGCACAGCGAAGCGATAATTACTGACAGCTATGCCGCCGCCGAAAAATTCAAGCAGCGTGTTGACGCCGCCGCCGTTTATGTTAACGCTTCAACGAGATTTACTGACGGCGGAGAATTCGGCTTCGGAGCGGAAATAGGCATTTCCACTCAAAAGCTCCATGCCCGCGGACCGCTCGGAGTTGAGCATATGGTCAGCTCAAAATATGTAATCAGCGGCAGCGGTCAGATAAGATAATCTACGGAGGTAGCTTGAATTGGCAAAATCAAATAAAAAAAGCGGCAAAAAAAATAAGCTTGCATTTCCGCTCGGCATAATCGCAAGCATTCTTGCCGTTATCGGACTTATTACGGTTATAAAGTTTTCAACGGACAGCATCAAAAACCTGACGGATAACACCGCAGATAAGAAAAAATATGCCGAGATGCTTACCCCCGTTGTTATGTTTGACCCCGACCCGTTTGACGATTTGACTCAGGCGGATGTTTCTCAGCTTCTCAACAGCGCGGTATGGGCTCTGCTTATGAGCGAGGACGGTGCGGACAAATATCCTTATTCCGAGGGTGAAAACTTCGGAATAGTCGTTCCGCAGGCGGATATAGAAAAATATTTCGTCAGCCTTTTCGGAACGGAAATCGACATTGCGTCAATGCATTCTTCAATCGATATGAGCGAATATGACATAACCTATGACGCGGCTCTGAAAAGCTACATTCTGCCCATCACGGGCGTTGAATCGGCATATACGCCGAAGGTTTATGACATTGACAAGCAGGGAAGCTCCCTTGTGCTCACCGTGGGCTACATCGGCAACAAGGCGTGGGTTCAGATTGATGACGGAGAATATTCCGCTCCCGAGCCCGATAAATATATGAAAATAACTCTGCGCGAGAGAAGCGGCGGAATGTATGTTTCGTCAATTCAGTCCGCAGACGGTCAGGAGGTTATCGGAACGGCTCCGCCCACGCAGGCAGTTCCCGCAACGGCTCTGCCCGTTAGCGCACCGCCCGAAACAACCGAGGCAGGAACTGCCGAGCCTATGACCGACGAAAACGGCGAACCCGTTACCGAAGAAGAACAGACCTCGGACGAAGCCGCCTCCGAGGATGCAGAAGACAGCGGCAAAGAAGTATAAAATTTATTTAATGAGGTAAAAAAATTATGTGGTTTGTTTATGCTCTTATCACCACCCTTGCATGGGGAATTGCAGATTTGTTTTATAAAAGAGGAGCGGATGACTCCGAGAAATATACGCACCTTAAAACAGCGATAATGGTCGGCGCGGTTATGGGAATTCACGCCATAATTACTCTGATTGCAAAAGACATTGATTACAACCCGATAAATCTGCTGGTTTATCTGCCGGTTTCGTTGATGTATATTCTTTCAATGATTTTCGGATATTTCGGACTCCGCTATCTTGAACTGTCCATATCCTCCCCCATTCAGAATTCATCGGGCGCGGTTTGCTGCCTGCTCTGCCTTATTTTCCTCGGGCAGAAAATGGACGCAATTTCCGCCGCCGCAGTCATTGCAATCTGCCTCGGCGTTTTCCTGCTCGGAGTTTTTGAAAAGCAAAAGCAGAACGCTTATGCCGCCGAGCACGATAAAAAATACAAAATAGGCTTTGTGGCATTCCTCATGCCCATTCTCTACTGCATCATCGACTCACTCGGAACCTTCTTTGACGCATATTATCTTGACGATTTCGCAACAACTCCCCTCGTCGGAGCAACTGCGGATAACTTTGAGGATGTTGCAAACATTTCCTACGAACTGACCTTCCTTATTTGCGGAATAATTCTCTTTATCTATATCAAATTTATCAAGAAAGAAAAATTCGGTCTGTTTGCTCAGAAGGACAGAGCCGCCGCCGCCCTTTTTGAAACGGCAGGTCAGGCAACCTATGTTTATGCAATGAGCGGAATGGCAGTGGTTGCCGCTCCGATGATTGCGTCTTACAGCATCGTTTCTCTCATTCTTTCAAGGATATTCCTCAAAGAAAAGCTTTCGGCAAAGCAATATGTTGCCGTTGCAATAGTTATGCTCGGCATTGCCGCTCTCGGACTTGCGGAGGGTCTTGCAGAATAAAAGCAAGGAGAAATCATAAATGAATTCATTCGATAAACACGCAAAAGCTCTTGAATTTGACAAGGTGCTTGAAAAGCTTGCGGATTTCACAAGCTGTGAGGACGCCCGCTTCAACGCCCTGCATCTGAAGCCTGAAACGGATTTGGGGCTTGCAAGAGCTCTGCTTAATCAGACTGCCGACGCGCATATGCTCTTAGCCCGTTTCGGCGGTCCGTCCTTCGGCGGTCTGAAAAATGTTAATAACGCTTTGAGTCGCGCAAACGCAGGCGGTGTGCTCAACACAAGAGAGCTGCTCGATATCGGCGGAGTGCTTCGCGTTATCCGCACGCTTTCGCAATGGAGAGACTCAAACTCGGGCGTTCAGAGCGTGCTTGACCCGCTTTTCAGCGCGCTTTCACCCAATAAATATCTTGAAACCGCAATTTATAACGCCATTACAACGGAAGATGAGATTTCGGACAACGCCTCGCCCGCTCTTGCGGACATCAGGCGAAAAATCCGTATTCAGGAATCAAAGGTCAGAGATCAGCTTGAAAAGTTTTCACGCTCTCAGACCTATTCAAAATATTTGCAGGAAAATATAATAACTCAGCGCAACGGCAGATATGTTGTTCCCGTCAAAAGCGAGCACCGCGGAGAAATTCCCGGCCTTGTTCACGATACCTCGTCGAGCGGAGCAACCGTTTTCATCGAGCCGATGGCGGTTGTTGAAGCGAACAACGAGATAAGAGTTCTCCAAACCAAGGAGCGTGAAGAAATCGAGCGTATCCTCGCCGAGCTTTCAGCCGAAGCGGGCGAATTTGCCCAAAGCATAAAGGACAGCTACGAATGTGCGCTTGAATTGAATCTCATCTTTGCAAAGGCGCAGTACGCCTATAAAATAAAAGGCTGTCCGCCCGTTCTTAATGACAAGGGAATAATCAACCTGCGCGCGGCAAGGCATCCGCTGATTGACCCGAAAAAGGTTGTTCCCGTTGATATAATGCTCGGCGGAGATTTTGATACCTTAGTCATAACAGGCCCCAACACCGGCGGTAAAACCGTTTCAATTAAAACTCTCGGTCTGCTCACGATGATGGCAATGTGCGGTCTGATGATTCCCGCAGGCGACAGAAGCGAAATTTCCGTTTTTAACAGCATTCTTTCAGACATCGGCGACGAGCAGTCCATCGAGCAGTCGCTCTCAACCTTTTCCGCTCATATGACGAATATAATAAGTATATTCAATGAAGCGGACGAGCACAGCCTTATTCTTATAGATGAGCTGGGAGCGGGAACCGACCCCGTTGAGGGCGCGGCTCTTGCAATCGCAATTCTTGAAGCTCTGCATTTCAAAGGAGCCAAGATTGCCGCAACCACTCACTATGCGGAGCTTAAAGCCTATGCGCTTGAAACTCCGAGAGTTGAAAACGGCTGCTGTGAATTTGATATATCCACCCTGCGCCCGACCTACCGCCTGCTGATAGGCGTTCCCGGCAAATCAAACGCCCTTGCAATAAGCGAAAGACTCGGACTTGACGCCTCCGTTATCAAGCGGGCAAGCGAGCTTGTTTCAAGCGAAAACAAAGCTTTTGAAAATGTTGTTGACCGCCTTGAAGAAACCCGTCGCCGCATGGAGGACGAATACGAGAGGGCAAAACAGCTTTCAGAAAATGCAGATAAAGAAAAAGCCGCCGCCGAAAAGCTACGTGAAGAAATTTCAAAGCTGCGCGAGCAGGAGGCGGACAAAGCCCGTTCACAGGCTCTGCGAATAGTCGAGCAGGCGAAGCGCGAGGCATATTCTCTGCTTCAGGAGCTTGACAAGCTGAAAAAAGAACAGCAAAAAACCAAAGACGCCGCCGAGCTTGCAAGGCGGGCAAAGGCTATGGTTAAAAAGGGAATTGAAGCCATTGATTCCGCCGCCGACCCCGTTATCGGAATTGACGATGATGACGGCGATTATGTTCTCCCCCGCCCCCTCAAAACGGGCGACACGGTTATTATCCGCGATATCGGCAAGAGCGCAAAGGTGCTTTCACCCGCCGATAAGAACGGAAATGTTGAGGTTCAGGCAGGCTCAATCAAAACAAGGGTAAAGCTTGCCAATCTCCGCCTTTGCGAAAACGCTCCCAAGAAGCAGGAGAAAAAATCCACCGCAAAGCTTCAAGGAGAGAGCCGCCTTAATATGACCCCGTCAACAAGGCTTGATTTGAGAGGTATGACAGTTGACGACTGCCTTATTGAGCTTGACAGATTTATCGACCAGGGGCTTCGCACGGGGCTTAACGAATTCACGATAGTTCACGGCAAGGGAACGGGCGCGCTCAGAAGCGCCGTAACCCGCTATCTGAAAGCTTCGCCCTATGTCAAGACAAGCAGACTCGGCGTTTACGGCGAGGGCGAGGACGGCGTTACAATCGTTACTCTGAAATGATTTTGTAAAGCCGATTGCCTTTACTCTTTCGGTTTTTAAACTGCCTCAAAAAAGTTTTCCACTTTTTGTGCGTAAAAAAGTGGATATATGCTGTGGTTAAAGCGTAATTTATACACAATTTATAGCGATTTCCACTCTGTTTTGTAAAAAAAGTGAGAAAAATGTGGAAAACGCGCGAAAAACTCACAAAAATTTTTCTTGACATTTGCTTATATTTTTAGTATAATATCGACCTGTAAAGCAAAGGCACTTTACAGGTCGGTTCTTTTTGCTGCGTAAAGCTGCAAATAAGAAGCCGTCTTTTATTCTGTTAAACGGGCAGATTTCAGCCCGAAATTTACTTTTTGCGGCGCATTAATTTGAGAAAGGAGGGTCAATGTGGCAAAGAATTATGAGATTGCCGTGTTAATTGATTTTTACGGTGAAATGCTCACTGCAAAGCAGCGTGATTTTTTGGAATATTACTATAACGATGACCTTTCTCTCTCCGAAATAGCAGAAAACGAAGGCATAACACGCCAAGGCGTCAGGGACGCTATCAAGCGCGCCGAAACCCAGCTTCAGGAAATGGAAAGCCGTTTGGGCATGGCAAAGCGCTTTGAAGAAATGCGAAACGGTCTTAATGAGATAATAGAGTGCTCCAATCAGATTGCAGAATATAATCTCAGGCATAGCCTTTCCAAAGAAATCAACGATTACAGCGTGCGTATCAAGGCCGCGGCAATGACCTTGCTTGAAAGCTGATTACGCAATTATACATAACTATACCATATATATATATATAATATAACAAGAGGTGAAAAAATTGGCATTTGAAGGTCTTTCCGACAGGCTTGAAGCCGCGTTTAAAAATCTCCGCAGTAAAGGAAGCCTCACGGAGGCTGATGTTCGCAGCGCAATGCGCGAGGTTCGTATGGCATTGCTCGAAGCGGATGTCAACTATAAGGTAGCCAAGGATTTCACAAACACCGTAACCGAAAAGGCAATCGGTGAAAAGGTTATGGAAAGCCTTACCCCCTCTCAGATGGTTATTAAGATTGTCAGAGAGGAGCTTGTAAGCCTTATGGGCGGAACCAAAAGCCGCCTTGCCTATGCAACCCACCCGCCTACAATCATTCTTATGTGCGGCTTGCAGGGCTCAGGTAAAACAACTCACTGTGCAAAGCTTGCACTTATGCTTAAAAAGCAGGATCACCGCCCGCTGCTCGTTGCGTGCGATATTTACAGACCCGCCGCTATCAAGCAGCTTCAGGTTGTCGGCGAGCAGGTCGGAGTTCCCGTTTTTGAAATGGGTCAGACAAACCCCGTAGCCATCGCCAAGGAAGCCGTTGCCTATTCAAAGGAGCACGGTTACGACTATGTTATCCTTGATACCGCAGGCAGACTTCATGTTGACGAGGAGCTTATGAACGAGCTCAAAGCAGTCAAGAGCGAAGTAAAGCCCCACGAAATCCTGCTCGTTGTTGACGCAATGACAGGTCAGGACGCCGTAAATGTTGCAACCGCATTTGATGAGGCTCTCGGCATTGACGGACTTATTCTTACAAAGCTTGACGGCGACACAAGAGGCGGCGCGGCGCTCTCCGCAAGAGCGGTCACGGGCAAGCCGATAAAATTTGTGGGCACGGGTGAAAAGCTCGAAAATCTCGATGTTTTCCATCCCGACAGAATGGCTTCAAGAATTCTCGGCATGGGCGACGTCCTTTCACTCATTGAAAAGGCGGAAACCGCAATCGACGAGAAGAAAGCCGCAGAGCTTGAGAAAAAGCTTATGCAAAATAAGTTTGACCTCAACGATTTGCTTGACCAATTCGAGCAAATCCGCAAAATGGGCTCCATTCAGGAAATGCTCTCAATGCTCCCCGGCATAGGCAACAAGGCAAAGGATATTGAGGTGGACGAGCGTCAGTTTGACAGAACGAAAGCCATTATCCTTTCAATGACCGAGAAAGAGCGCGTTAATCCCGATATCATCAATCCCTCGCGCAAAAAGAGAATTGCCGCAGGCTGCGGCCAGAGCGTTGAAGATGTCAACAAGTTGCTCAATCAGTTTAAGCAGATGCAAAAGATATTCAAACAGTTCGGCGGCAAAAAAGGCGGCAAACGCCGCAGAAAGCAGCAGTTCAGGCTTCCCCCGGGCTTTGACCCGTCACAGTTAGGAATGTAATCCAGCAAAAGCTGATACATTATAAATAATTTTAATTGATATAATATTGGAGGAAAATCATCATGGCAGTTAAAATCAGACTTCGCCGCATGGGCGCAAAGAAAGCACCTTTTTACCGTATCGTTGTTGCGGATTCAAGATATCCCCGCGACGGCAGATTCATTGAGGAAATCGGAACCTACAACCCTGTTGTAACTCCCTCAGAGGTTAAGGTTGACGCTGAGAAGGCAAAGCAGTGGATTGCTAACGGCGCTCAGCCCACCGACACCGTTAAGGCTCTTCTTAAAAAAGAAGGCGTTCTTTAATTCAGTTAAACTAAGAGGTCAATTATGAAAGATTTACTTGTCAGCATTGCACAGGGTCTTGTTGACGATCCGTCGGCGGTCAGCGTTACCGTTGACGAGCCCGCCGAGGACGGCACCGTTGTTTATCATCTCCATGTAGGCGAAGAGGACATGGGCAGAGTTATCGGCAAGCAGGGCAGAATCGCCAAAGCCATCCGCACGGTTATGCGCGCGGCGGCAACCCGTCAGAATTCAAGGGTAGTTGTAGAAATTGATTAAGGAATATCTTGAAATCGGTGAAATAGTCGGCACTCACGGCGTGCGCGGCGAGCTGCGGCTCAATCCGTGGTGCGACTCGCCCGATTTTGTATCCCGTTTTAAAACTCTTTATTATGACAGCAATGGAGGCTGTGCGGCGCAGATTAAATCTGCAAGGCCGCACGGCAACATTGTTTTGCTCAGAATTGCGGGCATTGACTCTGTTGAGCAGGCGCAGAAAATGCGCGGAAAAATTCTTTATATGAAGCGCAGCGACGCAAAGCTGCCCGAGGGCAGATATTTCATCGCAGAGCTTACGGGCTGCTCCGTCTTTGATGCGGACGAGCCGCAAAAATGCTACGGCACGCTCAGCGATGTCAGCGCAACGGGCGCAAACGATGTTTGGCATATAACCGACGGCACAGGCAGAGAATATCTTATTCCCGCCATTCCCGATGTGGTTATTGAAACGGATGTTGCAAGCAACCGTATTGTTATCAGACCCCTGAAAGGTATTTTTGACGATGAGGATTGATATTTTAACGCTTTTCCCCGAAATGTGCGAAAGTGTTTTGAGCGAAAGCATTATCGGCAGAGCGCGGGCTAACGGCTTTGTTGAAATAAACTGCAGAAATATCAGAGATTATACCGCCGATAAGCACAACAGGGTTGACGATTCCCCCTACGGCGGAGGCACGGGAATGATAATGCAGACCCAGCCGATTTATGATTGCTTTTCCGCTCTGTGCGCCGAAATCGGCGTCAGACCTCACCTGATATATCTTTCGCCGCAGGGCAAGGTTCTCACTCAGGAGCGCGTTAAGGAGCTTTCAAAGCTTGATAACATTGCGCTGCTGTGCGGTCACTACGAGGGCGTTGACCAAAGGGTGATTGACGAAATCGTTGATGAAGAAATTTCAATCGGCGATTATGTTTTAACCGGCGGCGAGCTGCCCGCTCTTATTCTTGCGGACAGCATTTCAAGAATGTTACCGGGCGTGCTTGCGAATGAGGACGCCTTTACTCTTGAAAGCCATTATTCGGGCTTGCTTGAATATCCGCAATACACCCGTCCGTTTGAATGGCACGGCGAAAAAGTGCCCGAGGTTTTGATTTCAGGTCACCATGCAAACATAGAAAAATGGCAGCGCGAGCAAAGCCTTAAACGCACCTTGGAGCGGCGGCCTGATTTGCTCGAAAAAGCAGAGCTTTCCAAGAAAGACAAAGAATATCTCAATAAACTTAAAACCACCGAAGTCGATTGACCTCGGTGGTTTTTCATCTTATTAAGTCAAGCCGCTTTTGCAGCCGCCGCGTGCTTTTCTCTTTTCTGACCGACCTTCTGGAGAATAATAATTGCAACCAGAATTGCAAAGCCTATGATATCGGTTTTGCCGCCGGGAATTATCATCAGCAGTCCGCCTGCGAGAGCCGCTATTCTCTCCCACCAAGGCATATGCTTAAACATATAGCCCTCCATGCCTGCCGATATAATATAACTGCCCGCAAGAGCCGTTATAACGAGAAGCACAACGCTGTACCACGGTGTATGCACGCCCGTGTCAATGCCAATGAGCATCTGCGGGCTGTAAGCAAAGATATAGGGAACGATAAACGCCGTGATTGCAAGTCGGGTTGCCGTGACGCCCGTTTTGAGCGGATTTGACTTTGCTATTGCCGAGCCTGCATAAGCCGCAAGAGCAACGGGAGGCGTGATATCCGCAACAATTCCGAAATAGAAAACAAACATATGAGCCGCCAGCATCGGAATACCCATCTTTATAATAATGGGAGCGGTTATCGTTGCCATAATAACATAGTTTGCCGTTGTGGGAACGCCCATGCCGAGCACGATGCAGCAAAGCATTGTAAGAACCAGCGCAAGGAATGTGCTGTTCTGAGCGATGGGCACGAGCGTGTTGATAAGGAGCTGACCGAGAGCAGTCATTGTAACAACGCCCGAAATCAGACCTGCCATTCCGCACGCCGCCGCAACGCCGACGGTATTTTTTGCTCCGTTTTCAAGAGAGCCGATAACCGTGGCGGGGTCAAGCGGTGCATTACCCTTTGAAATAAACGAAAGCAAGGCACAGACAGCCATACCCGCAAAAACGGCAATCTGCATATTCTTTGCGCCGAATGGCAGCCAGACGCCGAGAGTTACTGCAACGGGAATTAACGGAACAAGCAAACGCCACGCCGTCTTTTTGTTTATGTGATGGGGAACAAGGCTTACAACAAGTGAAACGAGGATTGCAAAGCAAGCCGAAACGCCCGCGCTGAAATAATTCATGCATATAACAAGCACAACTATGGGCAAAAGAAGATAGCCGTTTTTCAAAACAAGCTTAAAGAAATTAGGAATTGACTCTTTGGGAAGTCCTTTAAGACCGAGCTTCTTTGCTTCAAAATGAATCATAAGGAAAATGCCCATAAAATACAGAGCCGCGGGAAGAATTGCCGCAACCGCTATTTTTGAATAAGGCACTTCCGTCATCTCAGACATCAGGAAAGCCGCGGCGCCCATAATCGGGGGCATTATCTGACCGCCCGTTGACGCAGCCGCTTCAACTGCGGCGGCAAACTCGGGCTTATAGCCCGTCTTTTTCATCATCGGAATGGTTATCGAGCCGCTGCCGACCGTGTTGGCAACGGAAGAGCCCGAATACATTCCCTCAAGCGCGCTGGAAATAACCGCAACCTTTGCGGGTCCGCCCACGGAGGAGCCTGCAACGGAGTTGGCAAGGTCAACGAAAAATGTGCCTATTCCTGTTTTTTCAAGCAAAGCGCCGAGAATGATAAACAGAACAATAAAGGTTGTGCAAACATAAACGGGAGTTGAGAAAAGTCCGTTTGAAACATCGTAAAACAAGCCGTACATCAGGTTTCTGAGCGCGGTATTGGGGTTATCCGTATAAGCTTTTATCGCCGCATAAAGCACAAAAGCACCCGCAACAAAGATTATCGGCAAGCCGACCGCGCGCCGCACAAGCTCGACCAGAAGAAGAATTGCCGCAAGAGCAATTACTATCTGCAAAGTGCCGATGCGCTTACTCATCATTATGATGTCTTCCTGAAAAATCGCATAGTAGAGGAAGCAGCCCGAGCTGAGAAGCGAAAGGGCAATATCATAAATCGGAACATAATTTATCTTTTTGGTCTGTGTTTTATATGCGGGGAATATGAGAAATCCTATGAAAGCTATAAACGCCATGAAGGTGGTAAGCTTTGTGTATTTGGTAGCCGTCGGGAAAAGCAGAGCCATGGAAATCATATAAACGCTGAATGCCGCCATAATTCCCGTGATAACTTTTTTTCTCCAGCCCGTGAAAACTCTGACATTGCTCTCCCTGTCAAATTCCTGCATTATCGCATCGGAATCAACGGCTTCAAGCTCAAGCTCTTCATTTTTTATCTCATCCACAGCATTTCCCCCTTTCATAATAATTTAGTTTCTTAAATTTGAGAATACCTTGGATTTATACAAAAAATGCCGCAATTTTTAAATCGCGGCATTTCTTTAATATACCGATGTGAAAATTATGCGATTATACCCGCCTCTTTATAATATCTGGCGGCGCCGGGATGAAGAGGAACATCGCCGATTGCGCTTGCAGCTATCGCCGTATCCATTTCCTTGCCCTTTGCATGAGCCGTAGCAATCTCCGACTGCTTCTCCCAAAGGTCCTTGGTAATCTGATAAGCCTGCTCCTCGGGCATATCGTTTGTTACAACGAATGTAGCCATAATTGCAACGGTGTTTACAGGCTCGGTTACAAAAGCGTAATCCTTGCTTGTCATCTCATACTTAGCATAGAAAGGATGCTCGGCAGTAAGCTTTGCAATGATTTCATCGCCAAGGTCAACAGCAACAACGTCGGTTGAAGTTGCAAGCTCCGTGATAGCTGTTGTGGGAGTGCCCGCTGTGATGAAAGCGGCGTCAATGGAGCCGTCTTTAAGCTGAGTTGCGGAATCGCCGAAGGAAGCGGCGGTCTTGTTGATATCCTTTTCGATATCAATGCCTGCTGCGGCGAGTATCTGAGTTGCGTTATAATAAACGCCTGAGCCTGCATCGCCAACGGCAACATTTTTGCCTTTAAGGTCGGCAACAGTCTTTATGCCGGAAGCCTTTGTGGCGATTATCTGGCAAACCTCGGGATAAACGCAGCCGATTGCGGAGAAGGACTGAATTTTTTCGTTAAAGCCGTTGGAGCCTTCATAAGCGTAGTTCATAACATCGTTCTGAACAATAGCCATCTGATAGTCGCCGTCCTCAATGCCCTCAATGTTAGCCTGTGAGCCGCCGGTTGAGAGAACCTCGAAGCTGTAAGCATCGGTTGCGAGAATCTGGCAAGCCGCCGTGGTGAAAGCGTAATATGTGCCTGTGTTTCCGCCGGTGCCGACTTTTATCTTTGCGATTGTGTCTGATGCGGAATTGCCCGGTGCAGCGTTTGTGCCGCCGTTGCCGTCGGTCTTACCGCCGCAGGCAGTGCAGAAAACTACTGCAAAAACAAGCATAAGTGAAAGAACTACCGCTAATTTTTTCTTCATAATTTACCTCCTGTTATGTATTCCGCAACTGAAAGCTTCAACCCGCGGAAATTCAATTAATGTTATTATAAACCATTACGGTAAATAATTCAAGCGTTTTTTGCATTTTGATAAAATAGATCTTGCATTTTCAACTTAATACCAGAGGAAGCCGAGAAGAAGAATTCTGATTACCCACTGCCACCAGGCGTATGAAACTTTGACTCCGAATTGAGCCGTGTGGTCTTTGTAAGTAACCGTAATAATCTTTGATCCTACGGAATTGAATTTATCGGGGCTTGCTTTAAATCCGTCGGTAACGGTTTCGCTGCTGCCGTCGGTATAATTCACCGTCAGCGTAAGACCCGTTGTATCAAGGCTTTCTTTGTAGATATAGCTTGTTTTGTTCGGCAGAGTGCGGACTGCGATTGATTCAACCGTCTTTTCCGCAGGCTGATTTCTGAGCCTGGATTTAATTCCGTTTTTATCCGCATAGCTCTGAGCCGCAGAACCGCTGTCAACGATAAGGGTCAGCCCATCGCAACCGTTGAACGCTCCTAAGCCTATCGTTTCAACACTTTCGGGAATATCTGCGCTTTTAAGCGCCGTGCAGTTTTCAAAGCTTCTTATTCCGATCGTTTCAGCCCCGCTCGAAATAACAACACTCGTCAGCCCCGAGTCTGCAAAAGCAAAATCCCCGACATTGCCGAATACCGTTACGGATTTGAGCTGCGGGCACTCCGCAAAGGCTCTTGAACCGATTGCTTCAACCGATGACGGAATGTTGATTTGTGCGAGCTTTTCGCACTTGTTGAATGCAAAATCACCGATGGTCTTGACGCCCGACGGCAAGATGACTTTTTCAATATGTTCATTGCCTATAAATGCATCGTTTGCTATTATCAGCGTACCTGCGGCAACGGTTACCTCGGTCGCGGCTTTCGCGGCGGGATATTGTATAAGCGCCTTATCCGTTACTGGATTTGAAATTTCAGGGTCATTGGGACTTTCAAACGGTCCGTAAAGAACGCCGTCAACCGATGAATAGAGCGAATTTCCGCTTGCAACGCGGAATTCGGCAACGGCTGTGCAGCCGAGAAAAGCGTTTTTGCCTATTGAATTAACCGAAGCGGGAATGTTAACGGCGGTCAGGCTGCTGCACGCTTCAAAAGCCCTTTCCCCTATCAGCTTAACGGTTGACGGAATTGAAACATCGGCAAGAGAAGTGCAGTAGGAAAACATTTCCACAGAAATCTCCGCAAGCCTTGCGGGCAGAGAAATGCTTTCAAGCACGGTGCAATAACGGAATGCCGCCGAGCCCACGGTGCACTCTTCTCCAGCAAAATTAACCGTTTTAAGCATCGTGCAGCCGTCAAAGGCATTGCTGCCGATTGAAACCACGCTTGCGGGAATATTAACCTGCGTTATCATATTGCATCCGCCGAAAGCGCTCTGTGCAATCTGAGTAACGGGAACACCTGCGTATTCCGCGGGAATGTCAATCGTGCCCGAAGCGCCCGTTACGCATTTTTTAACAACGGCATAGCTGCCGCTGCTTTGAATTGTGAGGTAACCCTCCGCCTGTGCGCCGAAAGCCGCCGCAAAAGGCACGGCAATGAGCATCACAAGAAGCGACGCGATTACTTTTTTCAGTCTTTTCATATGTAGCCCCCCTGAAAACAAATATATTATAATTATATATTATTTTTTGTATAAATGTCAATAGCTGAGTAAATAATGTTTAAAATTTGTTTGATATTTATTGACAAAACTGTATGAAATAACTAAAATTATTTTGTTAATCACGGCAGAAAAATTATCCGTCGGTTTTCAGGAGATATTTTATGTTTGACTTAAACGGCAATTTTTACAAACCCGAGCGCGGCTCATCGGCAACACCCGACCACATTATGCTTTCATTCTGCGGCGACCCAAAAACGGAAATCGCCGTAAGCTGGAGAACAAGCACGGATGTTGAAAACGGTTATATTCTTTACCGAAAAGACGGCAACTCGGATTGGCTCAGAGCCGAGGCGGCTTTTAAGACCGCTCGAACCGATATCGACATCAGCAACTATCATTCAGTCAGGCTTTGCGGGCTTGAGCCGGGCACAAAGTATTTTTATACCGTAGGCTCCGATGAAAACCGAAGCGAGGTTTTTTCATTTGAAACCGAGGCGGAAAATACCGAAAAATTCAGTTTTCTTGTTATTGCCGACCATCAAAAGGGAAGCCCGTGCCATCTGCCCGATTATACCGTAGTCGGCGATATGCTCAGAAAGGCTCTCAAAGAGCACCCCGAATGCCGTTTCATTCTCACCGCGGGCGACAACTGCGACAACGGGCAAAACGAGCTTCAATGGAACGGAATGTTTGAGGGTCTTCGCGGCATAATAGAGAGCATACCCTATATGATGACGACAGGCAATCACGATAACCGCGGATTTATAACATATTTCCCCGAGCCGACAGGCAAATTCTACCTTGAACACGCGGACTTTTTTGATTTTCAGTTCCGTGACGCTTATCCCCAAAACGGACCCGAGGGATATGAAACCGAAAACTACTCTTTTGATTACGGAAACGCCCATTTTCTCATAATGGGAATAAATGCGCCCGAAAAGGTTGCGGACTGGGCTTATGAAGATTTGCAAAACAGCTCCAAGGAATGGAAGCTCGGCACATATCATTTTCCGATTTACCCCGTTATGCCCGAGGGACAGAATAACGACGGCTACCCTTGGCTGAGAAAGCCGATTGAGGATGGCAGGCTCGATATCCTCTTTGCAGGGCATGAGCATTCGTTTGCAAGAACATTCCCGACAAAGGGCGACGAGCTTTTTGACCGCCCGTCGCAGGGAACAATCCACTATATTGCGGGCAACGGCGGCGGAAACATTTATCACTCCAACTGCCAGAAGGTCTGGCATTCATGCTTTTTTCCGCAGGAGGAGCATCTCGGATTTTATACCGTGGTTGAAATTGACGGCGGCAGGCTCACCGCAACGGCTTATCTGACCGACGGCAGAATTGTTGATTTGTTTTCGGTTGATAAAGAGCGCGATACTGTTTATCCTCCCGCGCTTGCGCCCGTATATGACCGCACAAAAATGGCTTTCAAGGGCAGAATGCTCGAGCTTTCCGCAAGAGGGCTTTTCCCCGAAAAGAAAGACGGGATTTGGTTTGCTCCCTTCGGAGTTCTTATACAGGCCATCGGCGGAAAAGTCATCAAGGAAAAGGACTCCGTTTCCGCGGAGGCTTACGGTCACAGAGCCGTTTTCACCGTCGGCAGCCGATTTGCAAAAACCGACCTCGGAACGGTTGAAATGAGCGCCGAACCGTATTTCCTTGACGGTCAACTTTTTATTCCCGTTGACGAAAGCGCAAAAATTTTTGAAATGGAATGGTATTACGCCGAGCGTAATAATTTTATAAATTGGAACACACCGAGCGAGGACAGACCGCTCTGCAAGCATCCCGAATAAATAAAAGGAGACAAAACCATGCTTTATAAGAAAAATACCGCGCCGTCCCTTAGCGATGAGCTTTTTAAAAATCCCACCTGCGAATACCGAGGCACTCCGTTCTGGGCTTGGAACAGCCGCCTTGACGCGCAGGAGCTTTGCCGCCAGATAGATGTTTTCAAGGAAATGGGGCTGGGCGGCTTTCATATGCATGTTCGCACGGGAATGGCAACAAGCTATCTTTCGGATGAATTTATGGATCTTGTAAAATGCTGTACCGAAAAGGCAGATAAAGAAAATATGCTTGCCTGGCTCTACGATGAGGACAGATGGCCCTCGGGCGCGGCGGGCGGACTTGTTACAAAAGACGAGGAATACCGAGGTCGCTGTCTGCTGCTGACAACAGTTCCCTGTGCCGACATTGAAGCAGCCGATTCAAAATTCATAGATTCAAGAGCGGAGGGTAGCAGAGACGGAAAAGGCAGCCTGATTTGCTGCTACGATATTGAGCTTGACGAAAACGGTTATCTCAAAGATTACAGAATAATTTCTCCCGATGACGCCGCGCGCGGCACAAAATGGTATGCATATATCAAAATCCACGCTCCGTCGCCGTGGTATAACAATCAGACCTATGTTGACACCCTCAACCCGAAAGCCATTGAACGCTTTGTTGAGGTTACTCATGAGAGATATAAGGAAGCCGTCGGCGAGCATTTCGGAGAGATAATTCCCGCAATTTTCACCGATGAACCGCAGTTCACCCGCAAAAAGCTGCTTGATAATTCCGATGATAAGAGCGATATAGTTATGCCGTGGACGGACGATCTGCCCGAAACATATAAGGCTCAATACGGCGAGGATATTCTTGCAAGCCTGCCCGAAATCTTTTGGGAACTGCCTGACGGCAGGGTTTCTCTGACCCGTTATCATTATCACGACCACATTGCTGAGCGTTTTGCTCAGGCATTTGCCGATGTCTGCGGCTCATGGTGCCGCAAAAACGGAATAGCCCTGACGGGGCACATGATGGAAGAGCCGTCGCTTCAAAGCCAGACTGCGGCTCTGGGCGAAGCCATGCGTTCTTACCGCGGCTTTGACATTCCCGGCATTGATATGCTCTGCGCCAATTTTGAATTCACTACCGCAAAGCAGGCGCAGTCCGCCGTGCATCAGTTCGGCAGAGAGGGAATGCTCTCGGAGCTTTACGGCGTTACGGGCTGGGAATATGATTTCAGAGGCTATAAGCTCCACGGAGACTGGCAGGCGTGCCTCGGCGTGACGGTCAGAGTTCCTCACCTTTCTTGGTATGCCATGGGCGGCGAGGCAAAGAGGGATTACCCCGCCTCAATCCACTATCAGTCCCCTTGGTATAAAGAATTTTCCTGTCTTGAAAATCATTTTGCAAGAGTCAACGCCGCAATGACGCGCGGCAAGCCCGTTGTTAAGGTCGGCGTTATTCATCCCGTCGAAAGCTTTTGGCTTCATTGGGGACCCAACGACAAAACGGCTCTTATCCGCGAAAATATGGATAAAAAATTCAGCGACCTCACCGAATGGCTGCTTAAAGGCAGCATAGATTTCAACTTCATCAGCGAATCTCTGCTCCCCTCGCTCTGCAAAGAGGGCTCTGCTCCGCTGAAGGTCGGTGAAATGGAATATGACGCCGTTATTGTGCCCGACTGCGAAACTCTCCGCAGCTCAACGCTCGAACGGCTTGAAGCTTTTGCCCGCAGCGGAGGAAAGCTGATATTTATGGGCAGCGCGCCCACTCTTGAGGACGGCGCACCGAGCGGCAGAGGGAAGGCTCTTTATGACTCCTGCACCTCAATTTCGTTTGACAGAGCTCAGCTTCTCAACGCTCTTGAGGATAACCGCACCGTAACTCTCCGCCTTGCAAACGGCAGACTTTCCGACGGCTTTATTTATCAGCTTCGCCGCGACGGCGACGGCTGCTGGCTGTTTATCAGCCGCTGTCAAGAGCCTCATAACAAGGATTTATGCCGCAGCAGCAATTTGCGGATTAGCATTAAAGGCGAGTTTACTCCCGTTATTTATGATACTCTGACGGGCGAAATCCGTCCCGCCGAGTGCGAATACAAAAACGGCTTTACCGTAATTCCTCAAAAGCTCTATGACTATGACAGTCTGCTTCTCAGGCTCAATGACGGCAAAGGTGAGTTTGCCTGCGAAGCCAAAAAGCCCGAGCTTACAAAGCCCGTTGCCGTCCCCGCCCTCGTCCCCTATTCGCTCTCAGAGCCTAATGTTCTTTTGCTTGACACGGCGGAATTTGCAATAGACGGCGGCGAATTTATGCCCGAGGAAGAAATTCTCCGACTTGACAACATTTGCAGAAGAAAGCTCGGAATCCGTGAAAGAGGCGGTCAGATAGCACAGCCCTGGTCGGTTGAGGCAGAAGCTCCCTCGCGCAGCGTTACCCTGCGTTTCAGAATAAACAGCGAAATTGATTATTCGGGTGCAAAGCTTGCTCTTGAAGACGCCGAAAAAGCACAAATAGTCTTTAACGGCGCGCCGGTAAAATCCGAAATCAACGGTTGGTTTACGGATAAAGATATAAAAACCGTATCGCTCCCCGACATCATAAAGGGCGAAAATATTCTTGAAATAACCCTGCCTATCGGCACCTCAACCAACACCGAATGGTGCTATGTCCTCGGAGATTTCGGCGTTCGCAAGGCAGGCAGAAGCAAAACCGTAACCTCTCTGCCCGAAAAAATTGCGTTTGACTCGATAGTAAATCAGGGGCTTGCTTTCTACGGCGGCAATATTACCTATCATCTTGAAGCAAGCGGAAACGCATTTGAAATAGAAGCCACAAGATACCGCGGCGCGCTGATAAGCGTTGCCGTTGACGGCGAGGAAAAAGCTAAAATCGTTTATCCGCCTTACCGCACGGTAATCAGCGGTCTTGCTGACGGCAGCCACAAAATTGACATAACGCTTTTCGGAAACAGATTCAACTGCTTCGGCCCCGTCCACCTGAGCAACGAAAAAGAATCGTGGCAGGGTCCCGGAGCGTGGAGGTCAACAGGCTGCGAATGGAGCTATGAATATGTTCTGCGCGATGTCGGCATACTTGCCGCGCCCATTATCAAGGCATAATTTTACAAAAAGTCACAATTTATTCTAAAAATTTCCATTCTTATTTCTTTTTTTGCATTGCAATTTTTGTTTATATATTGTAAAATTTATTTGACGGCGAAATTCCGTCAGCGCAAGGCGGGTGATCCTTTTTGATAAGCCGTGAAGAGGCTGAAAACATTGTTAAGCAACAGTATAACACTTTATACACTTTCTGCCGAATGCACCTTAAAGACCGGGATGCGGCAGACGATTTGACACATGAGGTTTTCGTTTTATTCCTCGAAAAATACCGCGAGCTTGACAATAAAAATATCCGCGCGTGGCTTTTCTCGACTGCCGAAATCAAAATCAAAGAAAATCTGCGTGAGCAAATCATCCGCTCAAAATTTCTTTCTCTTGACGATTGCGATAAATACACCGTAACCGACCCTGACGGTCTTAACAATTTTGAAGACATTAATCCCGATGATGACGAGATTGAGAAAGCCAAGGCAAAAATTCTCAGCCGCCTGTCCCCCGAGGAGCTTGAGCTTTTCATCGACATTTATCAAAGACGGATGAAATACAGCAGCATTGCTCAGTCAATGGGAATAACGGAAAACGCCGTTGCTCTGCGCAGTTTCAGACTAAAACGCAAAATCCAAAAAATGGCGGAGCTTGCTTTTACCGCATTCGTATTCGTTTTGATAAAGATGAAAATTGTATAGCCTGAATGTCGTCTGCGTAAAAGCGCGCAGTCAGCATATATAAACAAAAAGGAGCGACTGTTTATGGAGTTGGAACAAGCCGCCTGCGGCAGAGTAAATCCGCTTGCCGACAAAATCAGAGCCATTATGTATCTTGAAGCAGAAAAGCCGATTGACTCAATCGATTCCTATCTGATAAGCGAGTGCGCCGACTTTCTTGCGGAGCTTGAAGGTATGAACCGCCTCTCTCAGAGTGAAATTGATTCCCGTGTTTCGGCAATTCTTTCCGCCTCGCACAAAAAAGCTGTCAAAAGGCGCAGCTTTCGGGCAATGCTCATAGCCGCCTGCCTTATTATGGCTTTGCTCATTGCAAATATCATTGCCGTTTCTTTGGGCGGCACCGAATACGCGCTGTTTAAGTATTTTTCCAAATACGAGCCTGCAATGGCGGACGGTGAACGGTTAGATGTTGATAACATAACGATTGTCAAGCTCGGAAACACGGTCAGTTATTTTTCAATCGATGATTTCTTTGAAAATGAGAATTACGATGTTCTCTACCCTGCCGCTCTTCCCGACGGCGCAAAGCTGATAGGCATTTATATCAGTCCGTCCTATTCAAACGCCGATTATGTTGAAATTCTTTATCATACCGATGATAAAGTCACAACCGTAACCGCAAACACAGACCCGGAGCTTATCAATTCGATAAAATCCGCTTCTCATAATATGACGGTTGAAGAAATCGGCGGAAGAACCTGCTACACAATGAAAACCCCCGGTGTTTTCCAGAGCACCTTTGATTGCAACGGCTATGCCTACACGGTTAACACCTCATCACGCGAAAAGCTTGTTGAGACCATAAACGGAATGAAAGAATACGGTGGTTAAAATGCTTACCACAGTTTAAAATCCCTGTCAGTTATCTCCGCTCTCATTCGGGAGCGGAGATTTTTTTGCGATTCAGGAATATAAAAACTTTTTTCTTATTTTCACCGCCGCTATTGCATTTTTCAGCCTTGGGGTGTATAATAACCAAAACTTATTAAAAACACAGGGGAGCTTGCAGGCGTTACGCCTATACAGGCTGAGAGGAAGGTAAAGCCTTCGACCCTTTAACCTGATGCGGATAATGCCGCCGTAGGAAGTCATCACAAGAGATTTTTTACAGAGGAGCCGCGCAGGTTTCCTCTGTTTTTTATTTACCTTTGAGAAAGGAGTGATTCGGCGTTCCGCGGCGTATTCCGCGGCGGGCTGAGGGGGAGCGCCCTGAGCCTTGAACAGCAGCGATGGGAAGCCGTGTTCCGGCGTGAGAGGATGCCAGAAAGCATCGACCGATTTTCCGAGCAGTTTTTCCGTTGAACCGCTATAAGGCGGATTTGCGGTCAAGCTGTATCTTTTCACGGGAAGCGTTGCTGAAAACCGCCGTTTCCTGATATTCAAAGGAGTTAAAAAACTATGAAAAAATCAAACAAGAAACCCAACATCAAGAAGCTTGCGCTTGCAAGCATTTTCTGCGCCGTTGCCGTTGCGGGAAGCCTGTTTTCTTTTCCCGTTTTCGGCAGTAAGTGCGCTCCCGTTCAGCATATGGTAAATATTCTCTGCGCTGTTTTCCTCGGCCCCGGCTACGGCCTTGTTGTTGCCTTCATTGCCTCACTTATCCGCAATATGATGGCGCTCGGCAGCCTGATGGCATTCCCCGGCAGTATGTTCGGTGCTCTGCTCTGCGGCTTGGTCTATTGGAAAACCAAAAACATCACCGCAACTCTGATAGGCGAGGTTTTCGGCACAGCCGTTCTCGGCGGTCTCTGTGCCTATCCCGTTGCCGTTTTCCTTATGGGTCAGGACGCTTCCGCCATCGCATTTTATGCCTATATCGTGCCGTTCCTGATTTCCACGGCGGCAGGCGCGCTGATTTCCGCCGTCCTTGTTTTCAGCCTGAAAAAAGCGGGCGTTCTCCGCACTATGCAGGAAACTCTTAACAAATAAAAGGTGTCTGTTATGTTTTATTCTGTTTTGGAAAATGTCAAAAAGCTGTGCCCTCTTATCCATAACATTACTAACTATGTAACCGTTAACGACTGCGCCAACATCGTGCTGGCTTGCGGCGCTTCGCCCATCATGGCGGACGATGTGCGGGAAGCTGCCGAAATCACCGCGGCCTGCGGCGGCTTAAACATAAATATCGGCACGCTCGGCAGCCACAGAATTCCGGCTATGCTTGCGGCAGGGAAAAAAGCCAATGAATTAAATCATCCCGTTGTTTTTGACCCCGTAGGCGCAGGCGTTTCGGCTTTCAGAACGGAAACCGCACTTATGCTGATGAATGAGATTAAATTCACCGTCATACGCGGCAATATTTCCGAAATCAAAGCTCTGGCTTTCGGCAAAAGCCGTTCCAAAGGCGTTGACGCGGATATTGCCGACAAAATAACGGAAGAAAATCTTGATGCCACGGTTGCTTTTGCAAAAGAATTTGCCGAAAAGCATCAAACCGTTGCGGCAATTACGGGCGCAATCGATGTTGTTACAGACGGCAAAACGGCATATTGCATACGCAACGGCGACCCGATGATGTCCTGCGTTACAGGCGCGGGCTGTCAGCTTTCCGCCATGACCGCCGCTTTTGTGACGGCAAATCCGAGCCGCCCGCTTGAAGCGGCTGCCGCCGCCGTGTGTGCAATGGGTCTTGCGGGCGAAATTGCGAGGCGCAGACTTACCGAAGCTGACGGAAATTCCACATACAGAAATTACATAATAGACGCAATTTACAATCTTACACCGGCGCAGCTGGAGAAAGGCGCAAACTATGAAATGCGATAAAAAAATGATGACTCTCTATGCGGTTACGGACAGGGCATGGGTCGGCAGGCAAAGCCTGTATGAACAGATTGAAGCCGCAATTAACGGCGGAGCAACCTGTATTCAGCTGCGTGAAAAGGAACTCGGCGAAAACGAATTTCTGAAAGAAGCAATCGAAATTTCTGCTCTGTGCAAGAGCCGCGGAGTGCCGCTGATTATCAATGATAATGTTGATATCGCCGTCAAATGCGGCGCTGACGGCGTTCATGTCGGTCAGGACGATATGTCGGTAGCTCAGGTTCGCCGCATAGTCGGCAGCGAAATGATAATAGGCGCGTCTGCTCACAGCGTTGAAGAAGCGTTGGAAGCCGTCAAAAACGGAGCAGATTACCTCGGAGCGGGCGCGGTTTTCGCAACTTCAACCAAATCCGACACAAACATTTTACCCTTGGAAACTCTGCGTGATATTTGCCGCGCGGCAGATGTTCCCGTTGTTGCGATAGGCGGCATTAACAAAGAAAACATTATGAAGCTCTCGGGCAGCGGAGCGGACGGCGTTGCTTTGGTCAGCGCGGTTTTTTCCGCAGATGATATCGAGCAGGAGTGCCGCCTGCTTCGCAAGCTGTCCGAGCAGATGGTGAACTCATGAAGATAAACGGAGCGATTTTTGATTTTGACGGAACTCTTTTTGATTCCATGTCGGTTTGGGACACGGCAGGAGACGATTATCTGCGCTCCGTCGGCAGAGAACCGAAAGAAAACCTGCGTCAGACGCTCAAACCGCTGAGCCTTTATCAGTCCGCCTGTTATATAAAAGACGAATACTGCATCGGGCTCTCGGTTGACGAAATTATGCGCGGAATTAACAAAACCGTTGAGGATTTCTATTTTTACACGGCTCAGCCAAAAGAGGGTGTAATCCCCTTTCTGGAAAAGCTCGCAAACAGCGGTGTTGCAATGTGCATTGCCACCGCCACCGACAGATATCAGATTGACGCCGCTTTAAAGCGTTGCGGCATGGAGAGCTTTTTCTCCGAAATTTTCACCTGCACCGATGTGGGGCACGGCAAGGATGAGCCTGTCATTTTCCGCAAGGCTATGGAGCATCTGAAAACCGACCGCACCGACACCGCAGTTTTTGAGGACGCTTATCACGCAATTAAAACGGCTAAATCAGACGGCTTTTTGACCGTTGCCGTATTTGACAAGCACGAGCTTTGTCAGGAGGAAATCCGCTCGGCGGCAGATTTCTTTTTGCCCGGATTTAATCAGGCAGACTCTTTTTGGGAGTTTATGTCAAAATAATTCTATTGTAAGTCATCCGCCGAAGCATTTTTTCGGCGGCGGCATATAAAAGCGGCAGACCGGGGGCACCACTCTCTGTCGCTATACAAAAATAGTGCTGAATGTGAAAGGAGATAAACACGATGAAAACAGCATTATCAATCGCTGGCAGTGATTGCAGCGGAGGCGCCGGTATTCAGGCCGATCTGAAAACGATGACCATGAACGGAGTTTATGCCATGAGCGCAATAACGGCGCTCACGGCGCAGAACACAACCGGCGTGACAGGAATTTCGGAAGTATCACCGGATTTTCTAAAACAGCAAATCGATATGATTTTTACCGACATTTATCCCGATGCGGTTAAAATCGGCATGGTTTCAAGCTCTGCTTTGATTGAAGCCATAGCGGAGCGTTTAAGCTTCTATCAGGCAAAAAACATTGTGGTTGACCCCGTTATGGTCGCAACCTCCGGCTCAAAGCTTTTGGAAACGGAGGCGGTATCTACCTTGAAAAGCAAACTGCTTACGCCAGCAACGGTTGTTACGCCCAACATTCCCGAAGCCGAAATTCTCTCGGGAATGAAAATCAGCAGCGAAACCGATATGACCGCTGCCGCCATGCTCATTAACAGAGAATACGGCTGCGCCGTTTTGCTCAAAGGCGGCCACAGCGTCAGCGACGCAAACGATTTGCTCTGCGTAAACGGCGAAAAAAAATGGTTCCGCGGCAAGCGAATTAACAACCCCAACACCCACGGCACGGGCTGCACTCTTTCCTCCGCCATTGCCGCCAACCTCGCAAAAGGCTTTGACCTTTGCGAATCCGTAGGCAGGGCAAAGGACTATATTTCGGGCGCGCTTGCGGCTATGCTCAACCTCGGCAAAGGCTCGGGTCCGATGAACCATGCTTTTGATTTACAGGGTGAATTTTCAAGGGAGGCTGAATAAAATGGAAGAAAAACGCACATCTGCATTTGAAAACGGCTTGATATGGTTCGGAGCCGGCGTTTCAATCGCAGAAATTTTAACAGGAACATATTTCGCACCGCTCGGATTCGGTAAAGGCTTAACCGCCGTCATTATCGGTCATATCATTGGCTGCACAATGCTGTTTTTTGCAGGTCTTATCGGCGGCAAGATTCGCAAAAGCTCAATGGAAACCGCAAAAATGAGCTTCGGCGGCAAGGGCGGTCTGCTGTTTTCCATACTCAACATCATACAGCTCGTCGGCTGGACGGCTATTATGATTTACGACGGCTCGCTTGCCGCAAATGAAGTTTTGGGAATAGGCGCTTGGATATGGTGCATAGTAATAGGCGCACTTATCATTCTCTGGATACTTATAGGCATCAAAAATCTCGGCAAGGTCAACACGGTTGCGATGGCGGCTCTGTTTATCCTTACCGTGGTGCTCAGCTTCGTTATTTTTGGCAAAGGAAAAATGCAGAGCATTTCAGGCGAAGGCATGACCTTCGGCGCAGCGGTTGAGCTTTCGGTTGCAATGCCTCTTTCGTGGCTGCCGCTTATCAGCGACTACACAAGAGAGGCAAAAAATCCTCTTAAAGCTACGGCGGTCAGTGCAGTCACTTATGGCGTTGTGAGCTGTTGGATGTATGTTATCGGCATGGGCGCCGCCATATTCACGGCGGAATCCGATATAGCTAAAATAATGGTTAAAGCAGGTCTCGGAATTGCGGGGCTTCTGATAATCGTTTTCTCCACCGTCACAACAACTTTCCTCGACGCATATTCCGCAGGCGTTTCGAGCGAGTCAATTTCGGCAAAAATAAACGGCAAGTGGATTGCAGTTGCCGTTACTGCAATAGGCATTGCAGGAGCAATTTTCCTGCCGCTTTACGATATAACCGATTTTCTGTATTTCATCGGCTCGGTATTCGCCCCGATGATTGCAATTCAAATTGCGGATTTCTTTATTTTAAAGAAAGACAGCGCCGAAAAATCGTTTGATATTCAAAATCTCATAATATGGCTTATCGGATTTGTTATTTACCGCCTGCTTATGAGAGTTGATTTCATTCTGGGCAGTACCCTGCCGGATATGGCAATAACTCTCGTAATCTGCGTTGCGGTCAATAAAATCGGAAAGCTTTGCAAAAAATCAAGCAAAAATTAAAACCTTATGCAATCCCCTCGCTTTTTCGGGGATTGTTTCAGTCAAAAATTCAAGCCTTGCTCCCAATCCGAGAGCAAGGCTTTTCTGCTTTCGGCGGATATTTTCAGGCATTAACCGCCATATCCTCGCCGTTACTATTGCTTGGAATTTACTTATTTGATACCGTTTTCATAAGCCTCGATCATCTTTTTAACCATCTGACCGCCTACTGAGCCGGCTTCCTTGGCTGTAAGATCACCGTTGTAGCCCTGCTTAAGGTTTACGCCAACCTCTCTGGCAGCTTCCATCTTAAACTTATCAAGAGCCTCACGAGCCTGAGGAACTACTGCGTTGTTCTTTGACATTTTCGTTACACCCCTTTGCTGTTGAAATATGCGTTTGCTTTATTATTGTTGCATTCAATCAAAGCAATATGAATGTTAATTTTTTGGTTTTGAGGCAGGTTTTATTAAATCATTTCAACACTTTTGAGTTTTATGTTGCCTACACGATTTATTTCACAAATCCCGCTAAACAATATTTTATAATAGTGTTGATAATTCGAGCTTTTTGTGGTAAGATAATAAGCAAGATAATAAGCAAGAATAGCAGGAGGAATATTTATGTCCGGTTACACACCGCCGTATATAATTACCGATAAAATACTAAGTCTTGTTGCATCGATTTCCGAAAAAGTGGGAAGAATCACGGAACGCAGCAATCTTGATTCAAAACCCCATCTGAGAAGAATCAATAAAATCAAATCTGTTTATTCATCGCTTGCCATTGAAGCAAACTCACTCTCTTTGGGCGAAGTCAAGGATGTTATCAACGGAAAAACCGTTATCGGTGCGGAGAAAGAAATTCAGGAAGTCAAAAATGCTTATGCTGCTTACGAAGAAATTTCCGGGATTGATGTTTACAGCCTGAAAGAGCTGAAACGCTTGCATGGCATAATGACAAAATATATTGTTGATATCAGCGGTGATTTCCGTCTCGGTGAAGAAGGCGTTTTCAACGGTGACAAATGTATTTTTATGGCTCCGCCTGCAAAGTTTGTTCCGGGACAGATGACAGACTTGTTCAACTGGATGAAACAAAACAAGGATACCGTTCACCCGTTGATATTATCTTCTGTTTTTCACTATGAGTTTGTTTTTATCCATCCGTTCACTGACGGCAACGGAAGAATGGCTCGTTTGTGGCACACAGCCATTCTTTCAAAATGGCAACCGATATTTGAGTTTATTCCCATTGAAAGTCAGATTGAAAAATTTCAGAGCGGTTATTATGAAGCAATCGCAAAATGTCACGCAAACGGCAACAGCACGGTTTTTATTGAATTTATGCTTGAACAAATCGATGCCATTCTTGATGAAACAGCCGATTCCGTAACCTCACCCGCAAATAACCTTACCGGATATGTGAGCAGACTTCTTTCGGTTATGGAATATGACACACCGTACACATCAAACGAAATTCTTGCTCTGCTCGGACTAAAATCCAAGGAAACCTTGAGAAAAAATTATCTGACCCCTGCTATTGAAAGCGGATTGGTTGTTATGACCGAACCCGATAAACCCAACAGCAGAAATCAGAGATACATTAAAAAATAATTCAATTAAAAATTTTGAGGTGTTATTATGGCAACGCAAGTTTATACTTTTAAAATCACTTACAATGGATGTGAAAACAAAATTTGGCGTACATTTGAGGTCTCTTCTAATTATGATCTTGCAAGACTCGGATTCATGGTGCTTGCAAGCTTCGACACAAATGCGTATCATCTGTTTTCCATTGAACACAAAGGCGTAATTTACGAAACAGATATAGACAATTACGGTGAATCACCGTTGCTTCAGGATGTAAAATTATCAAGTCTTAATCTCCAACCGGGCGAGCATATGGAAATGATTTATGATTTCGGATGTGAGCAAATTTTTGATATAGAATTTATCGGTTCGGTTGATATGCTCCGTGGCAAAGGCACGTCTTATCCGAAGGTTGTTGACGGTGCAGGCAGAGGTATAATTGACGATATGAATGTTGATGAACTTATGGAAATCATAAAAGCAACCGACAAAAAAGGCAAATCGGATTTTAAAGTCCGGGTCAGCGAAAATCACGAGATAATATGGGACTACCGTGATTATGACATAAAATATGATAACGCTTTGCTTAAAGGTGAAATCTCGGTGATTCAAGAAGGCTATGAAGATTATATGTAAGTGGCGTATTGAAGAATAAGAATGTCTGAACCGGAACAAGTTTGCAATGAAAATATGAATACAATAAAGTTTTTGATAACAACTTAAAACAACACCATTCAAGAATCTTTTCGCAAAAATCTATGAAGAAGTTGAAAAAGTCTTTCCCGAATACAGAAAGTGCCACGAATGGCTTAACCGTAACGGGAGCAAATACATGAGCCGGATCCCAAGGTAAATCAACGGGTTTCGGCTCTTTTTTATATGCAACACTAACTCGGCAAGCAGGGCAAGTGTGTATACACTCTCGCAAAATCCGCTTGCAGAACGTTCCGATTTTCAATTCGTTCACAATTCTGCAAGCAGGGCAAGTGGGTACCCAAATTTGAAAAAATAAATTTTCTCCCACTCGTTTTGCCGCTTGTTGGGGACAACCCCAATCCCCAAAATCGGAGAAAAGATTTATAAATCTTCTCTCCGAGCGACGCCACGATGGCTTGAAAGATTTATCTTTACTTCTTCAATAGCCCGCTTCTGATGCAGTACCCAACGAAAGGCACACGGTTTACAGACCTATGGAAGAAACGGTTTCATTTTAATCAAAATCCGTTTCAATTTAATCATTTTATTGAAAATGATTAAATTGAGCTTGACAAAGAATAATTTGTCGCTTATTATATAATCATATCATTAGTAATATGTCGAAAGCGAGTTTTACGCAATGAGAAACTATGATTTTGATAATTGGAAAACATTGCTGACCCCGGATATTGTATCGCTGCTGACAACGATACACGAATTCAAGGGTGAGCAAGCTTTGTTTGTTGAAGCCAAGGCGGATATACTTACAAGCCTGCTTGATATTGCAAAAATTCAAAGTGCTGAATCATCGAACAAAATCGAAGGCATTTATACCTCCGATGAGCGGCTTAAAAAAATCGTTCAGAACAAAACGATGCCCCAAAGCCGAAGCGAGCAGGAAATTGCAGGTTACCGTGATGTGCTTGCAACAATTCACGAAAACTATGATTATATCCCCGTCAAACCGTCTTATATCCTTCAGCTTCACCGTGATTTATATAAATTCAGCGGCAAAACCATTGGCGGTTCATATAAAACCGGCGACAATGTTATTGCCGAAGAAGACAGCAGCGGAAACCGTTTTATCCGTTTTGAACCCGTTGCGGCTTGGGAAACTCAAAGCTCCGTTGAAGCACTCTGCAATGCTTTTGATCGGGAGCTTGCCAAAGGAGATGCAGATCCGCTTATCCTGATACCGATGTTTATTCTTGACTTTCTTTGCATACATCCGTTTAATGACGGCAACGGCAGAATCAGCAGATTGCTCACTCTTTTGCTGCTTTACCGCTCGGGATACATCGTCGGAAAATATATAAGCATTGAGCGTATTATCGAACAGTCAAAAGAAACTTATTATGAAGCTTTGCAGTCAAGCTCTTCCGCTTGGCATAACAATCAGAATGATTATACCCCGTTTGTCAGATATATGCTCGGGGTTATTGCGGCGGCATACCGTGAATTTTCTTCGAGAGTTAAAATTCTTTCCGCCGGTTCAAAACCTGACCGCATCAGAAACATTATCAAAGGAACTCTCGGCAAGATTACAAAAGCCGAAATATCCGAGCAATGCCCCGATATAAGCGGGGTAACAATTCAGCGCACGCTGAATGATTTGCTGAAAAGCGGCGAGATAATCAAAATAGGCGGCGGCAGATACACTTCATACACTTGGAACAGGGAGAATGATTGAAATGATAACAGGCGAACTCAAAAACAAAATTGATTCATTATGGGACATCTTTGCGGCGGGAGGAATTGTCAATCCTCTTGATGTTATTGAGCAGATAACTTATCTGATGTTTATCCGTGATTTGGATGACAGCGATAATATGCGTGCAAAAGAAAGCGCAATGCTCGGATTGCCTTACGAAAGCATTTTTTCCGAAACCGTTCAGATAGGAGAACGCACGGTTGACGGAAATCAGCTCAAATGGAGCGTTTTTCACGATTTCCCTGCGGGCAAAATGTATTCGGTTATGCAGGAAATGGTGTTTCCTTTTATCAAGTCTTTGCATTCGGATAAAGACAGCGCATATTCAAAATATATGGACGATGCAATTTTTAAGATTCCGACTCCGCTTCTGCTTTCAAAGGTTGTTGATGCGCTTGACGGAATTTATGATTTGATGAACGAGGCTCAGTCCTCCGATGTCCGTGGCGATACATACGAATATTTGCTTTCAAAGATTGCACAGTCAGGCTTGAACGGGCAGTTCCGCACTCCACGTCATATTATTAAAATGATGGTTGAGCTTATGGCTCCCAAAGCAGATGATGTGATATGTGACCCTGCCTGCGGCACATCGGGATTTCTTGTTGCCGCCGGAGAATACCTGAAAGAGAACCGCAAGGAAGAAATATTCTTCAACAAGCAGAAAAAAGACCACTATATGAATCATATGTTCCACGGATACGATATGGACAGAACGATGCTGCGTATCGGTGCCATGAATATGATGACCCACGGCATTGATAATCCCTACATTGAATACCGTGACAGCCTGTCCGACCAGAACCCCGATAAGGAAAAATACAGTCTGATTCTTGCGAATCCTCCGTTCAAGGGCAGTCTGGATTACGATACCGTTTCTGCCGATTTGCTGAAAGTCTGCAAAACCAAGAAAACCGAGCTTCTGTTTTTAACTCTGTTTCTCAGAATGCTCCGTGTGGGCGGAAGATGCGCCTGCATCGTTCCGGACGGCGTATTATTCGGCTCATCGACGGCGCATAAGGCGATAAGAAAAGAAATTATTGAAAATAACAGACTTGAAGCTGTTATTTCAATGCCGAGCGGTGTTTTTAAGCCCTATGCGGGAGTTTCAACCGCTATACTGATTTTCACAAAGACCAGGCACGGAGGCACGGACAACGTCTGGTTTTACGACATGAAAGCGGACGGCTTTTCGCTTGATGACAAGCGTTCACCCGTTGACGATAATGATATTCCCGATATTATCGCAAGATTCAATAACCTTGACGGTGAAAAAGACCGCAAACGAACGGAACAGAGCTTTTTTGTGCCGAAAGATGAAATCACAGGCAATGACTATGATCTTTCAATTAACAAGTATAAGCAGACGGAATATGTGGCAATAGAGTATCCGCCGACAAGTGAAATCATGGCGGAGATTTACGCTCTCGAAGATGAAATTATCAGCGGGCTGAAAAAACTTATCGAAAAATTAGAGGAGAAATAATAATGGGTATTGCGAAAAATGATGAACATTTTGTGCCGGAATATAATTGTGACAATAATACTCACGGTATAATTATAAGCGATTATTATGTTGATGACTTGCATTTAATATCAGACAGAGATATCAAGAAAATTAACAAAGAAATAGGCGTTGATGATTTTATTTGTGTTCCAAGGGAATGTGGAGGCGGAGGATTTCCTGAAGATGTTTTTATAGATATTGCAATAGGGATTATGTCGGGTGTTGCAACAGAAGGATTGACTTATGCATTTAAAAAGATTTTTAGTAAAATCAAAAAAAAGAAAAAGAGTGAAGATGGTTCAAAAGGGAATATTGTTTTTAGAGCAGGAAATCCCGAAGGCAAGTTTTTCTTTTCTTTTAAAGCCAACCTGGATGGAAATGAAGAACAGATAGATGGACTGTTAGAAAAAGCAATAAAAATTGCAGAAATAATTAACGAATCCGATTCGGAGTGATAAAATGAACGCAATAAAAGTTAGACTGGGAGATGTTTGTGATATAAGAGACGGAACCCATGAATCTCCCACTTATATTGAAAGCGGTTATCCGTTAGTAACATCAAAAAATATTGTGGATGGCAAATTAGATTTGTCTAATGTTAATTATATCTCACAAAAAGATTTTGAACATATAAACGAACGTTCTAAAGTTGATTGCGGAGATATAATAATGCCAATGATAGGAACTATCGGAAATCCGTATATAGTTTCTGACTTTACTGAATATGCCATAAAAAACGTAGCGTTAATTAAATTTCCCAAATCACAAGTTAACAACAAGTATATCTACTACTATTTACACAGTGAAGCTTTTAAGAAATACATAGCCGAAAACAATAGGGGTGGAACACAGAAGTTTTTGTCATTAAAAGATATAAGGAATATAGAGATTGATATTGGAACTATCGATAATCAGTTATTGGCAGTTACAAAACTTGATTTGATTTCTGAGATTATTCAACAGAGAAAACAACAACTTGTAAAACTTGATGAACTTGTCAAAGCCCGATTTGTCGAGATGTTTGGAGATCCTATCAGAAATACGCAAAGCAGACCGACAACTGATTTTATTAATGTTGTTAAGATGCAAAGAGGTTTTGACTTACCGGTACAAGATAGACAACAAGATGGCGATATTCCAGTTTTTGGTTCAAATGGTGCACTTGATAGACATAATGTTGCAAAAGTAAATGGTGGCGGTGTAATTACTGGTCGTTCTGGAACAATTGGAAAAGTATATTACACAGAAGGCGATTATTGGCCACTTAATACCTCTTTATTCTCTGTTGATACACACGGAAACAATGTAGTTTATTTAGCTTACTTGCTCCAAATGTATGATTTGTCAAGATTTACCGAAGGAACAGGTGTTCCAACACTCAACAGAAATAAGTTTCACAATAAACCTATTATTGATGTTCCATTACAGGAACAAATCTTATTTTCAAACTTCGTTAAACAAGTCGACAAATTAAAATTGTCTATACAAAAAAGCCTTGAAAAAATTGAGTTACTCGAAAAATCTCTTATGCAACAATATTTCGGATAAGCAAAAGGATGTGAAATAGATTTGAATATAACTATTATGTTAGGAAATGGTTTTGATGTTTCTTTTGATATACAGTCCTCCTATTCAAGTTTCTATAAATGGTATTGTTCCCAAAAAAGTGATGTGCCTCATATAGATGAATTCAGAAAAAACATCAATGCGGAAATAAATAGCGATATTCCCGACGAAGAAAAAATGTGGTCAGATTTTGAAGTTGGTTTGGGAAAATACACAGAAAAATTTAGTGTTGATGATGTGGACAAGTATTTAGAGTGTTATTCTGATGCAATAAAGAACATTCGTAAATACCTTGTTGAACAAGAAGATTCTTTTGATATTTCAAGTTTTTCAAAAGAGAGCATCTTATCTTTTACAGAAAGTTTATGCCATTTTTACGATGAGATAACAGATATTGATAAATTGCCAATAAATGAATATCTTGGCAATAATTCGCAGCAAGACAGAAACATTTCTTTTATTACTTTCAACTACACAAAAACACTTGAAAAAATAATTAATAAAATTCCAGACAAACCTCTCTCTTCTTGGCAAAAAAACGAGAAAAAATATTCATATATATTAAATCGAAACGTGATACATATTCATGGAACAACTGATGATTCACTAATACTTGGTGTAAATGACGAAACCCAAATCGAGAATAAAGAATTATTAAAAACATCTCAATTCAAGGAAATGATGGTTAAAGCAGAAAGCGTAGAACTTATGGGTCATTTATGGCAAAGAGAAGCAGAAAAGCAAATATCTCAAAGCATGTTTGTGTGTATTTTGGGTATGTCCCTTGGTCCAACGGATGCAAAATGGTGGCGAAAACTTGTTCAATGGTTAAAAGCAAACGGTTCAAGGCGAATACTGCTGTATTGGTTTGAAAAAGATCCACCCGAACCATACAATACTATTGAACAAATACGTTGTATTGATAAAGCAAAAGAAAAGCTCTTATCTTTTTCTAATTTATCTCCTGCAGAAAAAGCTGCATTAAAAAAGCAGATTTCCGTAATAATCAATACTTCGAAATTTTTAAAACTGCCTAAAATTGTTTCTGCAAATGAAGAACCGCTTGAAACAGCCGGCTAATATTTATTATAAATCAGGTGAAATAATGACCAACTTTGATTTCTTAACCGCAGACCCGCAATTTAATACATTTTCGTCCGTTGCCATCGCCGCAGAGAATACATTACATATCGATATTGATTCCTGCGTGCTGAATTGCAGACGGGCGATGGAGTTTGCCGTTAAATGGATGTATTCGGTTGATAAATCGCTTAGTATGCCGTATCAGGACAATCTCCTGAATCTGATGAACAGCGAAGATTTCCGTGACATTGTCGGAACGGACATATGGCGTCGGATGGATTTCATCCGCAAGCTCGGAAATATTGCCGCTCACGGCGGTAAAAAGATAACCGAAGCTCAGGCGGAGCTATGCCTTGAAAACCTCTATGTGTTCCTCGATTTTGTTGCATATTGCTATGGCGTGAATTATACCGAAGGCTCATTTGACCGTTCGCTCCTGGAGCTGACGCCCGAAGAAGCTCTCACCTTTGTTTCCGATTCGGATATTGACCTTGCAAAGCTAATTGAGGAAAACAAGGCAATGAAAGAGGAGCTGACTGCCCGCCGTGCCGAACAGCAGCAGTCATATGTTCCCAAACCGCTGGATTTGTCGGAATATAAAACCCGGAAAATCTATATTGATTTTATGCTTTCCGATGCCGGCTGGCACGAGGGAAAGGATTGGCTCAATGAAGTTGAACTGCCCGGAATGCCGAACAAATCAGAGGTTGGTTATGCCGATTATGTTCTTTACGGCGACGACGGCAAACCACTTGCCGTTGTTGAAGCAAAACGCACCTGCGTGGATGTCTCAAAAGGAAGACAGCAGGCAAAATTATACGCCGATTTGCTTGAAAAACAACATGGCAGAAGACCCGTAATTTTCCTTACAAACGGATTTGAAACACGAATTCAGGATAATCTTTATCCCGAGAGAAAATGCGCTTGCATTTATTCAAAGTGTGATTTGGAAAAGCTGTTTAATCTGCAAACGCTTCGGACAAGCCTTAAAAATGTTACCGTTGATAAAAGAATTGCAGGCAGATACTATCAGGAGGGCGCAATCAAGGCGGTCTGCGACAGCTTCGGAAACAAAAACCGCAGAAAAGCATTGCTTGTCATGGCAACGGGTTCGGGCAAAACCAGAACGGTTATTGCTCTTTGTGATGTGCTTTTGCAGCACGGTTGGGTGAAAAACATTCTTTTTCTTGCTGACCGTAATTCACTTGTGACTCAGGCAAAGCGCAGTTTTGTCAATCTTTTGCCCGACTTATCGGTTACAAATCTTTGCGAAGAAAAAGATAATTACTCCGCTCATTGCGTTTTCTCCACATATCAGACAATGATGGACTGCATTGACTCCGTGAAAGATGAAAGCGGAAAGCTGTTTACTTGCGGTCATTTTGATTTGGTGATATGCGATGAAGCGCACCGCTCCATCTATAACAAATACCGTGATATATTTAACTATTTTGACGCACCTTTGGTTGGTCTCACCGCAACTCCCAAAGATGAAATTGACAAAAACACTTATGAAGTGTTTGAACTTGAAAACGGAGTTCCGACCTACGGCTATGAGCTTGCGCAGGCGGTAAAAGACGGATATCTTGTTGACTTTATGTCGGTTGAAACAAAGCTGAAGTTCATTGAACAGGGCATAGTTTATGATGATCTTTCCGACGAAGATAAAGAAGCATATGAAAATACATTTGAAGATGAAAACGGTGAACTGCCTGATAGAATAGGCTCTTCGGCTCTGAATGAATGGATTTTCAACGAAGACACCATCAAAGAAGTTCTTCATGTCCTTATGACTAACGGTCTGACGATTGACTACGGTCAGAAGCTGGGCAAGACCATTATCTTTGCAAAGAATCATACCCATGCCGAAAAGATACTTGAAATATTCAATAAGCAATATCCGCATCTGCCCGGCTTTGCAAAGGTTATTGATAACTACATGACATATGCACAAAGCGCAATCGATGAATTTTCCGATCCGAAAAAGCTGCCGCAAATAGCAATCTCGGTTGATATGCTGGATACCGGCATAGATGTTCCCGAAGTGTTGAATCTTGTTTTCTTCAAAAAAGTAATGAGCAAGGCAAAATTCTGGCAAATGATAGGCAGAGGTACCCGCCTTTGCCAAAACCTGATGGACGGAAAAGACAAGGATAAGTTTTATATTTTTGATTTTTGCGGCAACTTTGAGTTTTTCAGAATGAACAACGGAAAACCGACGGCAAACATGATCGCTCTGCAAGGCGCAATTTTCCATCTGAAAGCTCAGATTGCTTATAAGCTGCAAGATCTCGCATATCAGACAAATGATTTGATTGCGTTCAGAAAAACTCTTGTTGATGATATGGTTCGCAAAGTCAGAGAGCTTAACAAAGAGAATTTTGCGGTTAGGCAGCATCTGAAATATGTTGAGCTGTATTCCTCAGAAGAAAATTATCAGGCGTTATCCTACGAGGATACATTGCTCATAGGGCAGGAGCTTGCTCCGCTCATTATCCCGGATGAGGATGATGCCAAAGCCGTGAGATTTGATGCGCTGATTTACGGCATTGAGCTTGCCTATCTTGCCGGAAAGAAATACGGGAAAGCCATAAGCGATCTTTATAAAAAGGTCAGCGGAATCGCAAGCGTTGCCAATATTCCCGAAATTATGGCGCAGTCAGATTTGATTGATAAGATTCTGCACACCGATTATGTTGAAAATGCGGGCATTAATGAATTTGAACATATCCGCAATAATCTGCGAAATCTTATCAAATATATTCCCGTAATAAAGATCACATATGACACCAATTTCACCGATGAAATTCTCTCGATTGATTGGAAAGAATCCGAGCTTGAAAATGACGATTTGAAGAATTACAAAGCAAAAGCGGAATTCTATGTCCGCAATCACCAGGATAACGAAGCGATTGCAAAGCTGAAAAGTAATGTTCCTTTGACTGCCGAGGATATTAAAGAGCTCGAAAAAATCTTATGGAGCGAGCTCGGCACAAAGGAAGAATATGAAGCCGAATACGGCAAAAAGCCTCTCGGAGAATTTGTCCGTGAGATTGTCGGACTTGATATGAATGCGGCTAAAGAAGCATTTTCCGCTTATCTTGAAGATACCTCACTTGACAGCAGACAGATTTATTTTGTAAACCAGATTGTTGAATATATAGTCCATAACGGAACGATGAAGGATTTGTCGGTTCTTCAGGAACCGCCGTTCACCGATATGGGCAGAATTGTTGAGGTATTCACCGATACCGGCGTATGGCTGGGAATCAAAAAAATCATCGACCAGATAAACGCAAACGCTGCAGCATAAGATAATAAAAGCTTTTTTAATAAAGCTGAATAACCGATAAGATTAAGGCAGGGACGCAATCCCTGCCTTAATCTTATTACACTATTTCGGTTATAATAATTTCGTACCAATAACTCCTATCAATCCAAGAAGACCAATGGCTTAGTCTTATATTATCAAAGACACTTCGTATGTAATCTCTTTGCTGTGACCGTCAAGCCAGCGGTAATTACGGGTGAATTTCACGGTTCGTACGGGACAGATGTTCTTAACCATCTGACCGCCTACGGAGCCGGCCTCCTTGGCTGTAAGATCACCGTTGTAGCCCTGCTTAAGGTTTACGCCAACCTCTGTTGATGTTCAATTCCCTCTTAAAATGTGTCATTTTGGGCTATTTTTCGGCGTTATACTGCTCGATTAGAAAAATCGCTTGGTTTTGCATTGTTCCAATACAAAACACTATCTTCTGCAATATTTCCTATAAAACGATAATAAATCTTTATTGATTGTTTGAATGGAATTTGATGACTTGCAACTTGATAACCCGGAGGAAGAATTTTTTCGCCTATCTCGATTCGCTCAATGAATGTGCGGACGATACTCTCTGTTAATTCTTCAATGTGAGTGTACTCTTTTGCCAACTTAAAAAAAGCATCATATGAGTCTTTAACAATATCGCTCTCAGTTTTGCCTGTTTTAAGTTTAGCTACCTTTTCTGAAACAAATTTTGATTCCGAATTTAACTCAGTGAGCATTCGTTCAAGCCTATAATCATCAATCAAGCCTTTGATATTGTCGTTATAAAGCTTTCCGATAATTTTGTCTATTTCAGCAAGTCTTTTTTCACACATAGCAAGTTGAACTTCAGCCCCCTCATAGATATTACCGGAAGTTGCAGATTTAATTGCTGCCTTAGTAACAATATCAATTTCTTTGTCCGAAAGGGAAATCAAGCTGTTCAATTCTCGTTTGATTACTTCAAGCAAATCAGTGTATTTTATTCTTGCGCCGTGAGAACACTTCTTCAAAGGATTTTCGTGAGAAATATTATTGCAAGTTAAATACCAGTATTTTTCTCGTTCTCCTTTATATACCGAACCGGCTGAACACATTGCCGCACCACAGTTTTCACAAAAAATTATACCATTGAAGATATTGTATCTGAAACGGGGATTGTCATTCCAGCTTTTTGTGTTTCTGCTCATAAATCGTTCGGCATTATTAAACTGTTCTTCCGAAACAAGAGGCTCATGAGTATTCATCGTTATTGCCCATTCTTCTTCGGGTAAAGCAATTTTCATTTTTGATTTGATGCTTACTCGTTTACTCTTACCTAAAATAGTATGACCCAGATACACTTTGTTTTTAAGAATCCTCTTGACGGTTGTATGATTCCATTCATCTGTTGCACGAGCTGCACCTTTTTCACCAAAAGCATCACGATGATATACACGATACTTCAAAGGTGTTATCACTTTTTCCTCTGTTAGTATTTTTGATATACCGTGGCATGAAACGCCGTTTGATGCCATTTCAAATATTCGTTGAACAATCGGAGCAGTTGCCGGATCCGGAACGAGCAATGATTTATTGCTACTGTCTTTCATGTATCCGAATGGGGGACAGGCACAGTATTCGCCTCGCTCACGTTTGCTGTTCATTACCTGTTTAATCTTTTTGGAAGTTTCTCTCAAGTATACATCATTCATTGCCATTTTGAATGGAGTCATCATATTGTCTTTTTCCGAGTCAAAATCATCTCCGATTGCAATATATCTAATTCCATTCTCAGGAAAAAACTTTTCAGCATAATAACCTGAGTCTATCATATCTCTGCCTAATCTTGATAAGTCTTTGGTGATAACCATATTTATTTTTCCTTTGCCTATCAAGTCAAGCAACTTTTGAAAACCGGGGCGATTAAAGTTTGAACCGCTATAACCGTCATCAACAAATTCTTCAACCAAAGTAATCTGATTTTTCCGGCAATAGTCACGGACTAAATTACGCTGGTTTATTATGCTCTCTGATTCATCTGAAGCGCTCCCGCTGCTTTTTGAGTCTTCTACAGATAATCTGTAATAAGCAGCGGCTATAAAAGGAGTTCCCATTTATCAAACCTCCTTCAAGGAACTCTATGACAAACAAACAATATAACTTGATTGCATTATATCATAGTAGAAATCTTACTTGCAAGGTTCAGCCTGAACATTCCTGTTGGTAATTAAATCCTTTATTAAATCATTTATCGTTTTGTCTTTTCCGAAAGAACGGCTTACAACATAGCACCTTTCTTCAAAATAGTATTCTTGTGTTTTGTTTACTTCTCTATGGCTTTTCATCGAGTCACCTCCGTAAAAATATCTTTTCTTAATCTTTTGGAAATAATCTTTCAACTCCAAAAATACAACAATATGTGTAGAACTTATACACATTGTTCTACTTTTGCATTTGCTTTTGTGCTTCATTGTTCGGCTGCAGGTTGCAAATCTGCACTCGTTCATTAACCCTCCGATTCACTTACGAAGCCTCTCACTCTACTCGGTATAAAACCTTTCACAATGGGGAGTAGCCACTTTCTGCTGTCATCGCTCAATCGGTTGCAACCGATTTATCTGCCATGATATTTCTCGCTCGCCGAATCGGGTCCTGGCGTATCACTCAGACGGCTATTTCAGAAAGATTGTTGCCGTGAAGCTATTCAGTTTTCAAGGTTCATTATCTCCATTTATATCATTTCTCCTTGTGGTTGAGATGAAAGAGGTTTTCTTTCATGTTCAATAGAGGAGAATCAGATGTTCCAATAAGCTACTTTTTTGAAAAAACATCTATAATGCTCTGTAAAACCTCACAATCAGGTGAGCAACCATTTATTACATCTGTCAATGCTTTTTTCTGTTCATTAGAAAGGCAACGACGATACCAGTAAAAACCTTGTGTCAAGTGAACGCCTCCGCCGTATCGTCCTCTTACGGTATATAGTGGTGCAAAACTGCTGAGTTCAACTATGTCGTTTTGAATGGTTCTTCTTGAGACATTTAGTTCACAAGCAAGGTTATTCATAGTTTCAAAACGACGATAACTTAGAATTTCAAGAATAACTTCTCTTCGCTCAAGAGCACTCGACACTTCTGCACCTCCTCTCCTTGAAGCAAGGAGTATTCTAAAAGCTAAACAGGAAAAAACCTTTCCTATTTAAAAAATTTTTATAAAAAAATCAACCTGCATCGGAATTCATCAAAAGCGAATTCGAAATTGCAAGTTGATTTAAAATGTTATTTACAAAGCAATTGAATAATATGGTATGTTCCTTTTATTCTTTCGCTTCAAGATATTAATCAAATAAATCTTTAGTTTATTAATGGATTTAAGGCCCAAATTTCATAATAAACTTAAATCTTTATTAATTAGTGAAACATATACACCATTTCTTCATTGGGGTTATTATAATCAAATTTTTCATTTGTAAAATGAAATCCCAATTTTTCATATATGTTATATAGTGTAGGATAAGGCAATGCCTTTTCAAATTCCTTCGGTTCGGGATGGGGATAAACTATCAAGCGATCACATTTCAGATTTTTTAATTCTGCAATTGCTTGCTTGAACATCTTTTTTCCGTAACCTTGGTTACGATATTTGGGTTCAACATAAAATGCGTCTATTCTTGATTGAATCATATCATCTGCCGAATAAACCCTTATTATTAAATGACCAATCTCTTTTTTACAAACTAAGCATGGATATAGGAGTATTTCCACTCTATCGTTTGTTGTGTTTTTTTTAGTAAAACTCATTGTATTCACATCCTCAAATTGAATTTTAATCTTATAAATTGTTAAGATGATGGACGACCATTCGCCGAAGAATAAGGACTTGTTTAAGAAACAGGAGTTGTGTATTTTGTGATAAAAATGCTTAGCTTTAAGCAAATATCGATTTCACATATTCTCTTATAATGAAACTTTCCAAAAATAATTCTTCTTCTTACAACATATATACTGCTCTAATGCAAAGAATTACAAACAAATTCTGAAAGCAATTGATTTTTTAGCACTTGACTAACCAGAATCATAATAAAAGCAAAACCAACAGATCATATTAATTGTCCTCTTTGCTGAAAATTTATATTATTACAATTTTATTTCATCAAAATCTGCTTATTTTTTTAGCACCATAAACATATATCAAAAAAACGCAAAAGATTACATAATTTATGCTGATAATATAAAAAATCTCCATTTTGCACAAACGCATATAAAATATTTAAAATATTTTTTGACGATTATGAGTCAGATTTGATGTTTTTATTATTGAAAGAGTGTTAAAAACGAAACTGTGGATATTGGCAAGAAGCATAAAACTGCTATATGGAATATGATTGAAATATATATAATGGTATTTTTAGAATACTGCGTAGAAAGTTAAAACAGCCTACGAACCCATGAAGAACTTGTTGTGAATAAATAGTCGTGCATTATACGAAATATGATAAAAAATAAGCAAAAAATCTGACATTTCTTGTAACGTTAAAGTAATATGTGGGATTGTCGAAAGGCATTCCGTTCCGGTGTAATGCTGCTGTATAATATAAAAATATCTTTAAAAATGAATGTTCTGAAAATTCTAAAAATCAGCACAGTATTTCTTGTTAATGGACAAATATATAAACGAATAGCATTTTCAAAGATAATTTAAAAAAATTATCAAAAAATGTACTCAAATTTCTTTTTGAAGCGTTGTATATAAGTGATGGGATAACTTTATCGTTATTAGATTTTGTCAAGGAGTTTTGTCGGATTTGATTTGAATGAAAGGAAGAATGATATGCAGTTAGCGGACAAGTTGTTTTGAGAATACTAGCACTTCCTCCGAATGCTTTGAAGGAGTAGTGGGGTATATAGTGGATTATGCGCAAATTGCTTTTCGACTTTAATTGAAGCATTACATAATGGCATTACGAACGAATATCCCCAAAAATAGTTTGTTCTATTATCGTTTATTTAAGTGAGCTTTGTTCAAATATACTTTTACTAAAGATGGAATAATGGAGGTGAAGTTAATGAACAGAAAATAGACACATTATGATATCAATATGGTAAGGGGGTGATACTGTGAGAAGAAAAGTCTGTTTTATTTGTTTGCTGTTATTCATATTTCTTTTGTGTGCTTGTAATTTAAAAAGTCCAGCAGATACTAATTCTTCTGAAACAAACGGTTATGAATATATAAGTGAATATGAAAAGAAAAACGGATTAGTATCCATGCCCAGCGGATATTACACTATAGGACCTGCAACTTCTGAGAGCAAGTATGTTGAGCAAGGTATATTCAAAAAGACAGACAACGGTTACGAGTTGATAATTAATCTTGGCGTTCTCTCAGGACTCAGTTTTTGGGAAAATGATAGTTTTTTTCTTGTTTCAGGCAATATACTGACAGAATATCCTTTGTCAGCAGAAAATCCTTATAACAGTTCAAAATCGACTGTTTTGTTGCCTAAAATGGCAGAGATTAAAAAGATTTATTATTATGATATAGAAAATCTTTATGTTTCGGCAACTCTTTGGGATGAAAAAAATGGTCGTTCTTTTGATGAAAAGTATTATATGATTTCCCGAGATGGAACAAGTTATAAAGAAATAGAGTATTCTGAAATTCCATAATTATTTGAAAGGTGATTTTTATGTCAATTGAAAACGTAAGATATGCTGTAGTAAACAGATCGAGTTACTACATTCCGGTATATTCCAGCTTAGTCGAAAGTCAGATCCATACTGGCGGAAAAACCGCAGGAGGAACACGTATAGGCAGAATTTATCCTAAAGAGTTTTATACAATTATTCCAAACGCTTCTTATTATGTAACATCATTTAAAATTTGGTTTCGAGATGGGGACGGCGTTGTAAGGTATGGATATATCGAAACTTCTGAAGGCGATACTCTTGATGACTATCCTTGGCTTAGCGCTCAAGAGCCATTTCATTATTACAACAGCAATGGAAGCAATTTGGTTGCAGCCGAAACTGCAACCATCAGCGGAAATACTTATCGTGTTTTTACGGTGAAAAACCATCCCGCAAAAACAAAAAAATCAAATGGTGAGGATGGCCCAACTCTGCCTGTTGGAACAAAAATTGCAACAAATTGTTCAACTACAGGCTCTTCTTATCATGGCTATATGCTTTTCAGAAAAATGAAATCTGGAAGCTCATGGGTAAATATTGGGTCAGAATCATATGTGTTTGTTGATCTTGGTATGTCTTATGGAACGATGCCCGACAGTAGAAATATCAGATAAAAACTAACCCATAAAATAACCATCTGTATTTGTTATAGCATTAATCCAAGATAACTGAGTGATGTGAATTGCAGACATAAAAAACAGCTGACACCCCAAAGCTTTAATATGTTAACTACAATGGGTGTGTCAGCTGTTTTGTCTTGGTTTATTAAAAAATGCATGAATAAGATATTTGATTTTTATCAATATGGAATAATAGATATTTAAACTAAAAGCATTATTATTGATTGAATTGATGCCAATATCAAAGAAAAATCAGCCCGCCAAGGCGGACTGATTAAAGTGATTGAATTATATTAGCTGCAGCAATAAATATATACACTACTGATTAA
>JBJEQB010000017.1:0-58446 GCA_051881535.1 Acutalibacteraceae bacterium
CAAGGTCACGGAAGGTGTCGCAGGCAACAACGCAGGTTTCGATTTCTTTAAGCTCCTTTTCGTGAGCCTTAACATAAGCCTTTGCGCCTCTGAGACCTGCTTCCTCAGAACCGGAGCAGATAACAACAAGCTCGGTGTTTTCAAATCTTGTGTCGGTCTCGGCCATAGCTTTGGCAACGGCAATTCCCGCATAGCAGCCCGAAAGATTGTCGGAAGCGCCGGGAACACTCTTGTGCCAGCTCTGGAAAAACAGGAAAGCAAGCTGGAACGGGATGAATACACAGCCCACAATAAAGCCGAGAATCATAAGCCAATGGGGTTCGCCTGCGGAAAGTGCGCCCTTTGAGCCGGCAAATATTATGCCGATAACTGCAACGATAAGGTCGGCAACAAGACCGACAACGGCGGGAATAAGAACCAATTTCATTCCTACGCCGCCGAGCAGATAGTTGAGAGTCCATTCATATTGGCTGTCGGAGTGACCGATGATGATAAATCTTTTCTTTGTTTCGCCCGAGGAAGCTCTTTTTGCGATAACATTGTGGCTCGGGTGAGCGATGAAAAGCGGATCGATAAACTGCTTATACATCAAAAATTCGAGAATAAGCGGGATAAAGCCCAGCACGACGAGTACAAGAGAGATTATAGGATTGGCAAAGGCATATGTAAAAACGCTTGCAACCGCGCAGGCTACCGTAAAGGGGATAAAGCCCATAAATGCTTTGCGGTGAACCTTGAATTCTTCAATCTGAACATCGTCGCAGGATTTTTTTAGTTCATTCGCCATAAGCTCCTGCCCTTTGAGTTCTTCGGGAGAGCCGGGGCGGCGCGGACCGATTTCATTGCATATTCTCGTTATGCCCTTAACGGCAAAGCGTGAAAGCTTTTTGATGTCAAAGCGGTCGCTGTATTCAAGTGCTGTTTTCATCGGAAATTCCTCCGTTCCGTTAAATAAAGATATTTTAAAAATATCACAACAAAGGAGGAAAATCAATACAGGTGATACATATTTCCGAAATTTGTTACCTTATTTTTGCCGTTATGATAAGATTGCCGAGATTGTCGGGCGAAACGGTCAGGGATTCGTAATTTGACGGTATTATTATCTCGTTGCCGTCCTGCTTTGAAATAATGTAATCGCCGTATTGATAAAAGCGGTCAATCTCAATGCTTTCAATGTATTCTTCAAGGGTCAGCGAGCAATCGGATATGATTTGCGAATGGGGCAGACCCACATATCTGATGTGCCACGGCTCATAGTCAAAGCCCGTAATGTGCTTTTGACCGATCGGATATCTGATAATAAAACCGAATTTGCCGCAGTTATTATTTACATATTTACCGACATCGGATTTCAAAAAACCTTTGCCCGCAAAATATTTTACATAAACATCAATTCCAAGCCCCGTTTCGTGCTCGCTTTCGCCGGGTTTTGCGGCTGTGCCGTCGTTATCCTCGTTATAGATTTCAAGCTGTTTGTCACGGCTGCGGTAAGCGCTCATTATCAGAAGGCGGCTGTCAAATCTTTCCGATATATGGTCGCGCATTCCGATAAAAGTGGAGCAGGCGGAGGAATTCAGATCAGCGTCCGTGTTTTCGTAGCGGATAAGCTCAGGCTCAAAATTCGCAGGCAGGGGATGCTCTTTATTTACGAGAATGAGCGATTGGTCAAAAACGCAGTTTTTGCCGTATTTCAGTTCGCTTAGCTCCACGGTAACAAAATCGGATTTTGAAGCAGCTATTTCTTTCAGATTTTCGCCCTTGTCCAATGATGAAATAACAGCCTGAGCCGTAAATCTCAGCTGCGGAGATATCATAAATGCCGCCGCCGTAATAACAGTCGCAGCAGCGATAATTGCGGTTATAATCTTAATTCTTTTCACAAAACAACACCGTCCGTCATTATTTGCCGTTTCGTTATCGGCTTATTAATTCTAATGCACGGTGGTTTCGTTAAGCTTAAAATAAAGTTACGGTTTTATTACAAAGCAGATAAAAATTTATGAAGATTTGCCCGGATATAAAAAAGCCCCGCGCACGGCGAGGCTGAATTTTATCAAAGACTGTAAACTCCCGACTGCATAACGGCGTATTCAATGTCTTTAACTCTGAAATATTTATGAATGGGCTCGTTGAAAATGCAATAGTCGGAAACATTGTAGTTATCAAGTCCGATGGTTCTGATTTTGTAGGAATATGCGTTGCATATAAAAAGCTTGTTGTCATAAACCGAGATATCCGTCGGGTGGCAAAAAGCCTTTTCTTTCGGGCTGCCTATTCGGAATTCAATCCTGTTGTGCTTAACGGAATAATTTATTACGGCGTTTGAATCGGGCACAACAAACCAGAGGTCGTTCCCGTTGGGGGCGGGTGAGCAGGCGGGATTTTCAAGGTATTCCACCTTGCTTTCGGAAAGAATTTCGCCCGCAGAGCCTATTATTTTTAATGTGCCGTCGGGGTAGGAGGCAGCCTTGGTACTGTTGGTTATGTTGACAATGTTGCAGGTTATGAAATCGCCGAGAGAGCGCGCAATGTCAACGGCATTTTCGCCGAGCTTTGCGCTTATGTAAGACCTGACGGGGATTTTTTCAAAAATATCGATTTCCTGATTGTAATTATAAAAAGCGGCAGCTTCGCCGCCCTCGGGCAGAGTTTCCCTGCAGGCATAAATAAAGCCGCGCTCAACAGGCACGATATCAAGTAAATCTGCATTAAAAAGCTTTTGCACCGTAACTTTCCTCCGGGAAAAAATAAAATTACCCCCGCCAAGCCGTATGCAGCCGATTGTAACCTGCTCTTTAAGCAGGTGGGTGCCGCCCGATGCTTTCACGCTCCCTTCGTCCGCCTCGGCAGAGCCGGGCGGGAGGTCTGCAATCCGCCACCGGAGCAAAGCTCCCGTATAATGTGTGTTGGGTTACATATAGGCTGCAAATAAATCGCACAAGGCAGGGGTGATAAGGCAACCGCTTCGGCTGCCGTTTGTATCATTGTAATTATAGTTTATTTATTTGCGCCGAGATTATTCCGCTTCATCTTCAAAATCAAAAAGCTCCGCAAGTCTTTCTTCAAACGCGGCGCCGATTTCGTTGAATTCATCGTCGTCCTCAATCGGGCAAAGGTAGGTTTCGCCGTTTTCTTCTTCAACCCTGAGAATGATAAGCTCGTTATCGTCCTCGGTTATTTCATCGGGCTTTTCAGGGAGCGGGAGCAGGGCAACATATCTGCCCGTGTCGGTCTCAATTCTGTCAAGCTCCTCAAAAATATGCTCTTTTCCGTCTTCGTCAATTATGCTGACAATATCGGGGGTGTATTCTTCGTTATTCATCCGTCGGTATTCCTTTCATTTAGCTCATTTATATTTTAACGCTGTTTCGGCTTTAAGTCAATAGAAAATATAGAGAAGTGCAAAGTCAATAAAAAATTTCAACTTTTTAATAAAAAACTATTGACAAAGCACAAATGACGTGGTATATTATAGACGAGGAAAGGAACCGGGGATAAAAAACAAAAACAAAAACCAAAAACTGAAAGCAAAACCATTTCCTCGGATTTCAGCCTCTTTACCATAGATTTGAAGTCAGTAGTCAAATGTGTGGTGAAGTGAATAACGGAAAGGCGGCGATACCCGATGTACAGTGCAGAACATCAGCTCGCAGCCGCAAAAGCCGAAGATTGAGAGAGCGGATTCAAAGGCAAAATCAGAAAAACTTTTAATCTGTATTGCGCCTGCCGAACCGCAAAGAGAGCAGATTAACTGCTGATATCGGTAAGCGGTTGCGAGCGCAGAAAATTGAATATTGATTTTAATTGACCGTGCAGTGAGCGCGGTCTTTTTGCGTTTCGGAGCATATTCTCGGCGGCTCAAATACAGTTGCGTTCTTAATAATTGTAAAATATATGACAAATATATGCAAAATTTCTTGAAATCTTATTCTATAACTGTTATACTAATATGATTGAAAGGAATGATTGCTTTTGAGACGCAAAAAGTGGATTGTGGCAAAGAGCAGCAAGGATTTTGCGGCGCAGATTGCTCAGGAGCTGAGCGTTGACCCGTTTGCGGCTCTGCTGGCAACCTCAAGAGGCTTTGACAATATTGATGAAATAAGCGATTTTTTTGATACAGACGCTCCGCTTTCTCTCTCTCCGCTTTCAATCGCCGATATGGCTAAGGCGGCGGAAAGGATAAACAGAGCGATTGACGATTTTGAGCTGATATGCGTTTTCGGCGACTATGACGCCGACGGCGTAACGGCTACAGCTCTGCTTTATTCCTACCTTGAAACGCGCGGAGCAAATGTTATCCGTTATATACCCGACAGGCTCACCGAGGGCTACGGGCTGAATATCGGAGCAATCGAGGAGCTTGCAGACCGGGGAGTAAAGCTCATTGTTACGGTTGATAACGGCGTTTCCGCCATCGACGAGGCAAAGCGTGCCGCAGAGCTTGGCATTGAACTGATTGTTACCGACCATCATAAGGTCGGCGATAAGCTGCCCGAAGCGTTTGCGGTGGTTGACCCTCACAGGCAGGATTGCCCGAGCAGCTTTAAGGAAATGTCGGGCGTCGGCGTGGCGTTTAAGCTTGTTTGTGCGCTTGAGGGTGATGACGGCGACATACTTATTGAAGAATACGGCGATCTCGTGGCTCTCGGAACGATAGGCGATGTTGTGACTCTCACGGGCGAAAACCGCGTTATGGTACGCAGAGGGCTCAGAATAATCAACGATAATCCGCGCCCGGGAATCGAGGCTCTTATGCAGGCGGCGGGTGTGGGCGAAAAGGTATTTTCGGCTTCAACGGCGGCATTTACGGTCTGCCCGAGAATTAACGCCGCAGGCAGAATGGGCTCGGCTCATAAAGCGCTTGATTTGCTTTTGTGTGAGGATTATGACACGGCGCAGGAGCTTGCCGAGGAAATTAATTCGATGAATGCTCTCAGGCAGAGAACCGAAACGGAGATTTTTTCTCAGGCGGCGGCAATGCTTACCGCCGATTCGGGCATACTTAATGACAGGATAATAGTTGTTGACGGCGAGGGCTGGCATCAGGGTGTTATCGGAATTGTTGCCGCAAGGATAACCGAAAAATTCGGCAGACCCTGCATTGTTATTTCGCGTGACGGCGAAAAGGCGAGAGGCTCGTGCAGAAGTATCGAGGGATTTTCAATTTATGATGCCATTGAAGCGGTTTCCGATTGCCTTGAACATTTCGGCGGACACACTCTGGCGGCGGGAGTCGGGCTGAAATCCTCACGCATTGATGAATTCAGAAGAAGAATAAACGAATATGCCGCAGACAAGGAAATGCCCTTTGCAATCCAAAAAATTGACTGCCGCTTGCTTCCCGGCTCCATAAGCCTCGGCGTACTTTCGGCTATGAGCCTGCTTGAGCCCTTCGGCGCGGGTAATCCGCAGCCTTGCTTCGGGCTTTTCGGAGTGCGTATTGAAGAAACGGCGGCTGTTTCCGAGGGCAGACATATTCGTATGACGGTTTCCAAAAACGGCGCAAGAACGAGTGTTGTATTTTTCGGAATGCCCGAGAAGCGCTTCCCGTTTGAAAGGGGAGACACCGTTGACCTTGCCGTAAACCTTGACAGAAATGTTTATAACGGTGAAACCCGTGTTTCGGTTATAGTCAGAGGAATAAGACCGAGCGCAACCGATGAGGAAAAGGTGTTAAAGGCAATCAGCCTGTTTGAGCGGTTTTCGCGCAGGGAAAAGCTTACTCCGCAAGATGCGGCGGAGCTTCTGCCCGACAGAGAACTTGAAGTAAGCGTATTCAAAAGCATAAAAGCAAAGCCGCTCAAAGATAAATACTGCGAGGAGCTTTGTGTTCGCTTGGGCGACGACGGCGAAAAGCTCGCAAAAATAACCGCCGTGGTCGAAATAATGCTTGAAATGGGCGTTCTCGCCGCAAACGAGGACGATATGATATATGTTCCCGAGAATCCCGTCAAGGTTAATCTTGAGGATTCGGAAATTATGAAAAGGATAAGGGAATGTGTTTGACTGAGGAGAGGCTATGAAAGATTTTAAAAAGATAAGCAGCTTGAGCTGTTCAACTCCCGAGGAGAGTATGGAGCAGCTTATAAATCTTATAGGCGAAAGCTGTTCCGAAGATGAGATATGCTCCGTTAAAAAGGCATACCGCATTGCAGGCGAAGCCCACGAGGGGCAAAAAAGGCTTTCGGGTGAGCCGTATATAATGCATCCGCTGAGCGTGGCGATTATTCTGGCAAGCCTCGGTATGGATGAGGCGTCAATAGTCGCCGCCATACTTCACGATACGGTTGAGGATACAAAGCTCACCATTGAGGAAGTCAGAAAGGAATTCGGCGAAACGGTTGCGGAGCTTGTTGACGGAGTAACCAAAATCGGCAAGGTTCCTCTCCAAACCAAGGAAGAGCAGCAGGCGGAGAATATCCGCAAGATGCTCATTGCCATGTCGCGCGATATCAGAGTCATTATTATCAAGCTTGCAGACAGACTTCATAATATGAGAACTCTTATGTTCAAGCCCGAGCAAAGGCGCAGAGAGATTGCCCTTGAAACAATAGAAATCTATGCGCCGATAGCTCACCGCCTCGGTATCAGACCGATTAAAGAGGAGCTTGAGGATCTTTCAATCAGCTATCTTGACCCCGTGGCTTATCATGATATTGAGGAATCACTTGAAAAGCAGAGCCGCTCAAGGAATGAGTTCCTTGCCGATATCAAGGCGAGGATTGAGGAAAGAATAAAATCCGTTGTTTCGGGCGCGCAGGTGAGCGGCAGAATTAAATCCGTTCACGGCATATACAGAAAGATGTATATGCAGAATAAGAATTTTGACCAGATTTACGATATATATGCGGTCAGAATAATTGTTGATACGGTTATCGACTGCTATAACTGCCTGGGCGTTATTCACGATATGTTTAAACCCATCCCCGGCAGATTTAAAGATTATATTTCAACTCCGAAGCCAAATATGTATCAGTCGCTCCACACAACCGTGCTCGGCAAAGAGGGAATTCCCTTTGAGGTTCAGATAAGAACATGGGAAATGCACCACACGGCGGAATACGGTATTGCGGCGCATTGGAAATATAAGCTCGGAATAAGCGGCACGGCTAAGTTTGAGGAGCGCCTTGCATGGATAAGGCAGCTGCTCGAAAATCAGAGCGAAACAGAGGATGTTGAAGACATTGTTTCAACCATAAAGAGCGACCTCGTTCCCGAGGAAGTATTTGTTTTCACTCCCAAGGGCGATGTTTTCAGCCTGCCGTCGGGCGCAACGGTTATCGATTTCGCCTATGCAATCCACTCGGCAGTCGGCAACAAAATGGTCGGCGCAAAGGTTGACGGAAAAATAGTGCCGCTTGACTATAAGGTAAAAACAGGCGAGATTGTTGAGGTTATGACCTCGTCTCAGCAGGGCAAGGGACCGAGCCGCGATTGGCTGAATATAGTCAAAACAAGTCAGGCGCGCAGCAAAATCAGGCAGTGGTTTAAGAAAGAATGCCGCGAAGAGAATATCGCCGAGGGCAAGGCGCAGGTTGAGCGCGAATTCAAGCGCAATTTTATCCGCCTTACAGAGAGCGAATACAGCGAATTTATTCAAAAGGTTGCCGAAAGGCAGCATTGCAAGTGCGTTGACGATTTCTATGCCGCAATCGGCTACGGCGGAATATCGCTTATGAGGCTCATGCCGAAAATCAAGGAGGATTACGGCAAGCTGACAAAAACCGAGAAGCCCGAAATAGTTTTAGCTCCGCCCAAAAAGCGCACAAAGAGCAACGAGGGCGTTGTGGTTGAAGGCATTGACAACTGCCTTATCAAATTTTCCCGTTGCTGCAATCCGCTCCCAGGCGACGATATAATCGGATTTATAACCCGCGGCCACGGCGTTTCCATTCATACGAGAAGCTGCACCAATGTTCCGCAGGATATAAGCAAGGCGGGTGAGCCAGACAGATGGGTCACCGCTTATTGGGACAGCGATATAAGAGAAGATTTCAAGTGCACTCTTCAGCTTTTCTGCCTTAACAGAATAGGTCTGCTCGCAGACGTTTCAAGCCTGCTTGCAAATATGAGAATAATGATTAATGACATCAGCACAAGAAACACCAAGGACGGCAGAACCTCGATTATGGTAACCGTTTCCGTAAACGGCGTTGAGCACCTGAATTCTTTGGTTGCCAAAATAGAAAAAATCGACGGAGTTTTGACAATCGAAAGAACGGGAATATAAAGAATGATTTGCCATAGCGGAAAATATATCGTTATTGTATCTGATTGGAACGGTATGACACAATAAATCATTTGAATGTCGGAGGCGCTTATGAAACCGCAGGATTTTATAAAATACTGTTTAAATAAAAGCGGTGCGTATGACGACTATCCGTTCGGGTTGGAAATTACCGTTATCAAGGTAAAAGGGAAAATTTTTGCACAGTTTTTCAAATTGCAGGGCAGAGATATGGCAACCTTTAATTGCGACAGGCTATACGGTGAGTTTTACAGAAACCTTTACCCCGGCGCAGTTGTCAGAGGTTATCATTGTCCGCCTGTTCAGCAGCCGTATTTTAATACTGTTCCCATTGATAATACTTTGGATGATACTGTTGTTTTGGAAATGATAGACCATAGTTATAGCCGTGTTGTTTCAAAACTTCCAAAATATGTTCAGAATGAATTGACAGATTAAACAAAAATAGTATTGTTAAATATCATCTGTTAATTTTGCTTTTTATCCCGTGTATTATATAAATTGAGGAGGAATGTTTATGATTACCAGAACAGATATTGAAAATTCAATAAGAGAACTTCTTGTCCGTTACAATGCTGAATATGCGTTCCTTTTCGGCTCATATGCAAGGGGAGAAGAAACGGAAGATTCTGACATTGATGTCTTGGTTTTCGGAGGAGAAAATTTTAAAAAAACAAATATCTTTGCTTTTGCCGAGGAATTAAGACAAATGACGGGTAAAGATGTTGACGCTTTTGAAATTTGCGAGGTTGACCGTTCAGCACCGTTTTATGACAGTGTCATAAAGGAGGGAATTAAAATAGCATGAAAAAGACGGACAGCGAAAGAAGCGGCGTGTAATGAACCCGCCAAACAGAAAGCCGAACAGGCTTAAAGGGTACGATTACAGTGAAAATGGCGTTTATTTTATAACGATTTGTGTTCAGAATAAGGAACACATTTTGTCAAAAATAGTCGTAGGGGAGGGGTCGCCCCTCCCGAAGCTGACTGCTTATGGTCAAATAGTAGATAAAAATATCAGGCAAATCAATGAACGGTATCCAACCGTTTTTGTTGAAAAATATGTTGTAATGCCAAACCACATTCATCTTTTAGCTGAAATTTATGGCGAACCTTTCGGGACGGGCGACCCGTCCCCTACGATAAACAGTGTAATTGCATGGATGAAATATCAAACCGCAAAACAGATAAATGCAATGCGAAAAACTCCCGGCGTCAGAGTTTGGCAAAGGTCTTTTTACGACCATATAGTCCGAGGTCAGCAGGATTACGATGAAATATGGCAATACATTGATGAAAACCCCATCAGATGGAGTAAGGACTGTTTTTACTAATTTTAAAATGATAACGGTGATAAAATGAGAGCGGTTGTTCAGCGAGTAACAAAATCCTCCGTCAGCGTTGACGGCGAAATAAAAGGAAGCGTCGGCAAGGGCTTTAATGTTTTGCTCGGCGTTATGCAGGGCGACGGTGAGGCGCAGGCGGAGCTGCTTGCGGCAAAGATTGCAAAGCTTCGCGTTTTTGAGGACGAAAACTGTAAAATGAATAAAAGCGTTTTGGATATCGGCGGAGAAATTCTTGTTATATCTCAGTTTACGCTCTGTGCCGATATCAAAAAGGGCAACCGCCCGTCTTTTACGGATTCTGCGGCTCCCGATGAAGCAAATCGGCTTTATGAATTCTTTTGCTCAAAGCTGCTCGAAAACGGCGTTTCAAAGGTGGAAACGGGAGTTTTTGCCGCAGATATGGCGGTTGAAATCAGCAACGACGGTCCCGTAACCATCATTATGGACACGGATATTTGGGATAAGAGAAACTGAAACGGAGGCATATCGATGAGAATTGAGCTTATACCTCTCGGCCATGAAATATTTGCAAACTGCTATTTGCTTATCGATGAAAAGTCGGGAGACTCGGCGCTGGTTGACCCGGGTTGGTACAGCAAAGAGACAGAAAAATTCGTTTATTCTCACGGCGATATAAATTTGAAATATATTCTGCTCACTCACGGTCACTTTGACCATATTCTCGGAGTTCACGGATTTAAGCAGGCGAGCGGAGCGGCGGCAGCAATTCATTCAGCGGATGCCGATAAGCTGACCGACCCCGTTAAAAGTCTCTGCGAGGGTCATTTCCCAAAGAGCCAGACTCCCGTAAATGCAGATATTCTGCTTGAAGACGGCGATACCGTGCAGCTCGGCGATGAAATAATAAAGGTTATGCATACTCCCGGTCATACGAGCGGCAGTATTTGCTTTATTTTGGAGAACGACAGAACGATTATCAGCGGAGACACTCTTTTTTGCAGAACAGTCGGCAGAACAGATTTTTCTGACGGAAGCGATGAAGAAATGTATACATCAATAAAAAAGCTGATTTCGCTTGACGGCGATTACAGGGTTTTGCCGGGTCATAACCGCGAAACAACGCTTGACAGCGAGAGAACACGCAATATATATATCAGAAGGATGGGCAGATAAGTGATATTAAGGATTTTCGGGCATGATTTTCATTATGAATGTGAAAATCTTTGCAGGGTTTATTTCCCAAACGAAAAAATTAATATAGTCTACGGCGATGAGGGCGAGGATTCAAAAACCGTTGTAACCCGCTGTTCTCCGATTTCGGACGGAAATCTCATAGAGGTTGAAGCCTGCATTGACGGCAAATCCCGTTCACTCAAAGCACAGGTGCTTGCTTCCGAGGAGGAACTGCGTGATAAGAGCGAGCTTAAAACCGCTCAGTTGATTTATGCCGCGCTTTCGGAGCTGACGGGCTATACGCCGCCGTGGGGAGTGCTCACGGGCGTAAGGCCCTCAAAGCTGATGATAAGGCTAACGGAAAGCATGGGCGAGCAGGCGGCTTACGATTATTTCACAAAGGATTTGCTTGTCAGCGGTGAAAAGGCAAGGCTTGCTCAAACGGTTGCGGCAGCGGAAAAAGAGATAATATCCCTTTCACGCAGTAATTCGTTCAGCCTTTATGTTTCAATTCCGTTTTGCCCCACAAGGTGCAGTTACTGCTCTTTTGTTTCACATTCAATAACCAATTCAAATGCAAAAAAGCTCCTTCCGGAATACCTTAAAAAGCTTGCGGAAGAAATAGAAATAACGGGAAGCATCGCTTCACAGCTCGGGCTCAGGCTTGAAAGCGTCTATTTCGGCGGAGGCACTCCGGGCGTGCTCGATGCCGAGCAGCTTGACTCTCTGCTTTGCGCTGTTGATAAGTCGTTTGATTTGTCGCAGGCGCGCGAATATACGGTGGAAATCGGCAGACCCGATACTGTAACTCCCGAAAAGCTTAGTGCTCTGCGGCTTCACGGGGTCGGAAGAATAAGCATAAATCCGCAAACCTTCAATCAGAAAACGCTTGAAGCAATCGGCAGAAATCACAGCGTTGAGCAGGCGGTTGAGGCTTACAGGCTTGCCGAAACATACGGCTTTGACAGCATAAATACAGACCTCATTGCAGGCTTGCCCGGAGAAACCGTTGAAGATTTTTGCAAAAGCATTGACGCCGCTCTGGCGCTCTCTCCCGAAAATATAACCGTTCACACTCTGGCGCTCAAGCGTTCCTCGGAGCTTAACGCCTCGGGTGCGGGAGTGTCGGGAGGAAAAGCCGCCGCAGAGATGCTCGGATACGCTTCATCGGCTCTGACGGGCGACGGATACTCGCCTTATTATATGTACAGGCAGAGCAAATGCGTGGGCAATCTTGAAAATGTCGGCTGGTGCAAAAGCGGCAAGGAATGTTTATATAATGTATTTATGATGGAGGAATGTCACACGGTGCTTGCCGTGGGCGCGGGCGCGGTTACAAAGCTCTGCGAGCCGGGCACAACCAATGTTGAACGCATTTTTAATTATAAATATCCTTATGAATATATTTCCGGATTTGACAAAATCACCGAGCGCAAAAACGGAATAAAGCGCTTTTATTTGTCATAATAAATTCTATAAGGGTGTGACGGAATGAACGGCAGCAAAAACGATTATACTTACAGCCGAATTAATAACCTTGCGCTTGCTCCGCACGAATTTTTGGTTGATTGCTCGGAAAATTATCACGGCAAGGTTAACGCTGCGGCAAAGGCGGTTTTTGACGATACAAGCAAAAAGATAGTTATGCTTGCAGGTCCGAGCTCATCGGGAAAAACGACCACGGCGGCGCTTGTTTCCTCCGCGATTTCCGCTTTGGGAGGAAAAGCCTACACGGTTTCGCTTGACGATTTCTATTATCCGCACAGCGTCGGATATCCTCTTGACGAAAACGGCGAGCCTGATTATGAATGTGTTGAGGCTCTTGATATTGACCTGATTCATTCGTGCTTGAGAAAGCTTGCCGACTGCGGCAGAGCGGAGCTGCCCGTTTTTAATTTTAATACGGGCGAGCGCGAAGAGAAACCTCGAACGGTTTCGCTCAATGAAAATGATGTGATTATAGTTGAGGGGCTTCACGCGCTTAATCCGATTATTACGGATACTCTCGACAGCGGAAAGCTTTATAAAATATATGTCAGCGTTTCCTCGAGAGTATATGAAAATGACGGCAGCGTGCTTCTCTCAAAACGCGATCTTCGCTTTGTGAGAAGAATGGTAAGAGATTATGAGTTCCGCTCAATGTCGGTTGAGCGAACCTTTGAAATCTGGAGCAGCGTAATGCGCGGCGAAGATAAATATCTCTTTCCTTATGAGGGCTTTGCGGATATTAAACTGAATTCGTTCCATCCCTGCGAGCCCTGCGTTCTTGCCGGAAAAGCAATCGGTTTGCTCGGCGGCGTTGAAAAAGGAGAATATTCGGAAAAGGCGGAGCTTCTGAAAAACAAGCTCAGTCTTTTCAAGAAAATAGATTATTCAATTCTTCCGCGTGATTCTTTGCTGCGCGAGTTCACGGGTTGAGATTAAAGGAGTGTGAGCCTTTTGGGTTCTGAAAAGAAACAGTCGGTGCTTAACGGCGCCATGATGCTCATGTTTGCAGTGGTGCTTGTTAAGGTTATCGGCGCGTTGTTTAAAATGCCGCTGACGGATATGATAGGCAGCGTGGGCAGAGGATATTTTAACTCCGCTTATGAGGTCTATACTCCGATTTTTGCCATTTCCATGGCAGGTCTGCCCGTTGCGGTTTCAAGAATGGTTGCGGAAAATGTTGCGCTTAACCGTTACAGAGAAGCCAGAATGGTTTTCAGAGTTTCAAAGCGCATTTTCATAATTGTCGGAATTATCGGCTCGCTCGTTTTGCTGCTTGCCGCTTATCCTTATACGCATATTGTTGCAGGCTCAAAGAGCCTTCCTGCAGTGCTTTGCGTTGTTCCGTCAATTTTCTTCTGCTGCTATATGTCGGCTTACAGAGGCTATTATGAGGGTCTGCGTAATATGGCTCCCACCGCGATTTCTCAGGTCATTGAGGCTTTGGGAAAGCTGATAATCGGGCTTGTGCTTGCAAAAACGGTTATCGTGGTCGGCTTAAATCAATATGAATCGGGTATGCAGGCGAGCGGAAATATTTCCGCAACGGTTTTCGGCAACGAGGTAACGAGCCTCGCCGAAGCAAACGGCGTTATAAATCCGTGGGCTGCCGCGGCGGCGGTTTTGGGCGTTACGGTAGGCTCGATTGCAAGCACGGCGTTCCTTGTTATCTGCCACAAGATAAAGGGCGACGGCTTTACCCGGGTTCAGCTTGTCAATTCGCCGAAATCTGCTCCGTCGGATGTGCTTGCAAAGAATATGATAAAAATAGCCATCCCGATGGTTATCAGCGCGCTCGTTCTTAACATAACGAATTTGGTTGACACAATGACTATCCAGTCGCGCCTGATATCGGCTCTTGAAAAGGATTTGGGCACGGTTATTCAGATGCATTCAGCCGCTTTTAATGAAGCGGTCAGCCTTTCAAGGCTCAACCTTAACGATTTGCCCGAGATTAAGAGCTATCTCTGGGGAGCTTACGGTATGGCGCTTGATTTCAAAAATCTTGTGCCCACCATTACAATTCAGCTCGGCGTAAGCGCTCTGCCCGCACTTGCCGCGGCTTGGGCGGTAAAGGATAAAAAGGCAACAAAATCAACGGTTGAAACCGTTATCAGAATAGGTATGCTAATTGCTCTGCCCGCAGGAATAGGTATGGCGGCGCTTTCGGAGCCGATTTTAACGATAATTTACGGCAGAGGCTCCAGCTCCGACGCGATTTCGGTTGTTGCTCCGATACTCTTTGTTTACGGCCTTGCAACTCCGATAATGGCTATCTCAACACCCACCACAAATATGCTTCAGGCAATCGGCAGAACGGATATTCCCGTTAAATCCGTTATTGTTGCGGCAATATGCAAAATTACCTGCAATTTCATTCTGGTCGGCAATCCCAAAATCAATATTTACGGTGCGGTTGCGGGAACGGTTGTTTTTTATCTCGTAATTGTTGCGTGCAATCTTATCTCGTTGCTCAGAATATCAAAGGTAAAAATCCGCTGGAGCTCGGTTTTCGTAAAGCCCTTTATCTGCGCTCTGCTCTGCGGAGTTACGGCTTATGCCGCAAACGGCTTGCTGACAAGGATTTTCCCCGTCAATACTTCCGAAAGCATACTGAATATGGGCACGGTTTCTGCGCTTATTTCAATCGCTCTGGCGGCTGTTGTCTATGTAATTTCGCTGCTTCTTATCAAAGGAATTGCCCGTGAAGATATTTCTGTGCTGCCAAAAGGAGAAAAAATTGCAAAAGTGCTTGAAAAATATGGACTTTTAGGTTAAAATAGAGGTTGTGTTCCGTTGGGGGTGTTTCAAATGACGGATTTTGAGTTCAAATCTCAATATGATATCGGCGATTTAATCAGAATTATGGAAATTCTCAGAGCCCCCGGCGGTTGCCCGTGGGACGCGGAGCAAACGCACGAAAGCATAAAGAAAAATCTTATTGAAGAAACCTATGAGGTTATCGAGGCTATCAATAAGGACGATAAGGAGCTTATGTGCGAGGAGCTCGGAGATTTGCTTATGCAGGTCGTCTTTCACGCGCAGATGGAAAAAGAAAACAATGTCTTTGATTTCAGCACCGTGGCTGACGGCGTATGCCAAAAGCTCATTGAGCGCCATCCCCATGTTTTCGGAGATGTCAGCGTTTCGGGCGTCGGCGATGTTTTGACAAATTGGGACGCCATTAAACGCAAAAGCAAGGGGCAGAAAAGCACAACCCAGGCAATGCAGAGCGTTCCGAGAGAGCTGCCCGCTCTTATGAGAGCAACCAAGCTTCAAAAGAAAGCGGCAGACGCGGGCTTTGATTGGAGCGAGGTAAACGGCGCGCTTGATAAGCTTGAGGAAGAGATCGGAGAGCTTCGCCGCGCGGTGGAAAATAATGACAAAGCCAATATGAGCGAGGAACTCGGCGATGTTTTGTTTTCGGCGGTTAATGTTTCAAGATTTATTAAATCCGACGCCGAGGAGGCTCTGACCGCCGCCAACGATAAATTCTTATCAAGGTTCACTCAGGTTGAGTCAATTGCCGCCGAGCGCGGGATTGATATGCGCTCATCGGATATCAGCGAGCTTGATAAGCTTTGGGATGAAGCAAAGGCAAAAGAAATAATGTGAATATGGATACCTTGTGTATTTCATAAAATAGAAAATCAAAAAGATTGGAGTAAGAAAAATGAATAAGACAGAACTCGTAAACGCAGTTGCTAAGAATGAGGGCATGGACAAGAAGAGCGCAGAGAAGGCAGTTAACGCTGTTTTCGCAGCAGTAGCAGATGCTCTTGCACAGGGCGAAAAGGTTCAGCTTATCGGTTTCGGCACATTTGAGGTTCGTGATCGCGCAGAGAAGGAAGCACGCAATCCCAGAACAGGCGAAACAATCAAGGTTGCAGCAACAAAGGTTCCTGCTTTCAAGGCAGGCGCAGCTCTCAAGGCTAAGGTTGCAAAATAATTCCGTATCGGGGCTGCTTCGTGCAGCCCCTGTTATTTTTTGTCTTTCAAGGAGGAAATTCCGTGAGACTTGACAAGTATTTAAAGGTTTCCAGAATAATTAAAAGGCGCACGGTTGCAAACGATGCCTGCGATGCAAAGCATGTTACGGTTAACGGCAAGGTGGCAAGAGCGTCTTATGAGGTTAAGCCGGGTGATATTATCGAAATTACCTTCGGCTCCAATAAAAGCCGATTTGAGGTGCTGAGCGTTTCAGAGCACGCAACAAAGGAAAACGCTTCTCTGATGTTCAGGCAGCTTTAAAATCGGCATAGCGTAAAAAAGAATAAACAAGCCTTCGGAAGCATATATTTTTACAAATGCCAAAGGAGGTTTTTTTATGCCGGAAGATAAGAAATTATCAACAATGCCGCATAACGCCGTGCTTGAGGACAGACGCCTGCTGACCGTTTCGGGCGTTTCCGATGTTGACAGCTTTGATGAAGAAACAGTCGTGGTCTTCACAGACCTGGGCGAGCTGACGGTAAGAGGAAGCAATCTGCATATTAACCGTTTGAGCCTTGAAGTCGGCGAGCTGACGGTGGAGGGCAACATATCCGCGCTTGTATATTCCGATGAAGCACCGAAAAGCGGCGGATTTTTCAGCCGTGTTTTCAGATAAATGGATTATATTCAGGGGCTTGCGGAGCAAACCGAAATATTTCTGTATTCGCTCGGCTTCGGCTTTTTGCTCGGAATTCTTTATGATGTTTTCAGAACCATCAGGCTCATTATCTCAAATTCGCGCGGCTTTGTATTCTTTATGGATATGCTCTATTTTGCCGTTTGCGCGTTTGCGTCGTTTTGCTTCATAATGGTTGTTGACTGCGGCAGGGTTCGCATCTATGCCGCGCTCGGCTGGATTTTGGGCTGGCTGATTTATTATTTTTCTTTCGGAGCAATAGCCATAAAGGTGAGCGGAGCGGTTATATCCGCTGTCAGGCGCTTTTTTGCGGCGCTTTTTGCGCCGATTTCGAGAATTTCAAGAAAAATTTGCCGTAAAATCGGCTCTTCTGCCCGCCGCGGCAAAAAAATAATAAGAAAAACCGATAAAAAAACAAAATTTATCTTGCAAAAGTATAAGGGAATAGTGTATAATCTTAGTAGCTTTATAAAGAATAGTGTTTCGAGAAATAAAGGAAGCGAATGATGGCTGCTATTAAAATGAAAAAGAGAAAACACAGTATCATACTTGCGGTGCTTTTCTGCGCGCTTGTGTGCTACTTTGTTGCAACCTTAATCAGCCTTCAAGCGAAGGTTAAAGCTCAGGAAAATTCTGTTGCCGAGCTTAAAACTCAATATCAGCAGCAGCTTGACGATAACGCCGAGCTTCAGATGATACTTGACGGCGGCAATCAGGAGGAGTATCTTGAGCGCATTGCGAGGGAGCAATACGGCTACGCGAAGCCCGAGGAGAGAGTTTATTACGATTCCAATGCATCTTAAACCGAAAATTCGGTTTGATTTATAGATTTAATTTTTTTACGGAAGGATTTATTTGTTGTATGCAAATCGAAGAAGGTGCAATTCTCAGCGGAAAAGTAACGGGCTTAACTGATTTCGGAGCTTTTGTGGAGCTTGAAGGCGGCAAAACGGGAATGATACATATTTCCGAGGTAGCTTCAAACTATGTCAAGGATATCCGGGAGCATCTTTCTGTCGGGCAGGAAGTCAAAGTTAAAGTGATTTCAATTTCTCCGGACGGAAAGATAAGTCTTTCAATCAAAAGGCTTACCGAGCAGCCTAAGGAGCAGCGCGCGGCTCGCCCCGCAAAGCCGAAATCTGAAAGGCGCTCTTCTCCTCAGGTTTGGAACGGGCAAAAAAGCTCGGCTCCTCAGGCGGGTGAAAAGCAGTCCTTTGAAGATATGATGGCTCGCTTCAAGCAGGTCAGTGATGAAAAGATGACCGACCTTAAAAGAGCGGATTCCAAACGCGGAAGCGCAGGCTATTCACGCCGAGGCGCAAAATAACCGGGCAAATGTTTAAACTTTAAACGGGGGCTTTGCCTCCGTTTTTTGGTATGCGGAGCTTGCGGCTCCGAAAAATAATCCGTCAAAACGGATTTATAATGGATACGGAGTGTTAAAAATGCGTGAAATTAATGTTGAGCTTGTTGAGCAGGCTGTTCGTGATATGTGCATAAAGGCAAATAAGGTTTTGCCTGCCGATCTGGAAGAAAGGATTTGTCGCTGTGCCGAGTGCGAGAGCGCGGAGCTGCCGAGAAGCATAATGGAAACCTTAAAGGCAAATATGCAGGCCGCCCACGAGCTTGATATTCCCGTGTGTCAGGATACGGGAATGGCGGTTATTTTTGCCGAAATCGGTCAGGATGTTCATTTTGTCGGCGGCAGCTTTGAGGCGGCTGTTAATAAGGGAGTTGCGAGAGGATATACAGAGGGTTATCTGCGCTGCTCCGTTGTGGCTGACCCTTTAAGGAGGGTGAACACGGGCAACAATACTCCCGCCGTTATCCACACAAGGATTGTTGACGGCAGCAAAGTTAAACTGACGGTTGCGCCTAAGGGCTTCGGCAGCGAGAATATGAGCAGCGTTAAGATGTTTACTCCGTCGGCAACCCGTGAGGATATTGTTGACTATGTTGTAGATTGTGCAAGACGCGCAGGCAGCAATCCCTGCCCGCCGATGGTTCTCGGTGTCGGAATAGGCGGCACCTTTGAGCAATGCGCTCTGCTTGCCAAAACAGCTCTTTGCAGAAGTGTCAGCGAGCCAAACGGCGATGAATTCTATGCCGATATGGAAAAAGAAATTCTTGAAAAAGTCAATTTGCTTGATATCGGACCGCAGGGATTCGGCGGCAAAACAACGGCTCTGAGCATTGCAATAGAAGCGCGCCCGACTCATATTGCGGGTCTGCCCGTTGCGGTAAATGTCGGCTGTCATGTTACGCGCCACATAACCGTTGAGCTTTAAAATGTGAATTTTTTATGCGTTTTATAATAATTTTTTTAAAAAACCCTTTATTTTTTTAGTTATATATGCTATACTGCAAGTGAAGTTAAATACTTCAATAGCAATAAAAAAGGGGATGACTGTATGAAAATCACAATTACAGGCCGCAAGTGCTCGCCCAGAGAATCTTTCAGAGAACACGCAGAGAAGAAGCTCGCCAAAATTGAGCGCTTTTTCGGCTCCGATGTGGAGGCGAAAGTAACGGTAACTGTTGAGAAGTCATCACAAACGGTTGAAATCACCGTTAATAACAACGGTATGATTTTCAGAGCTCAGGAGAGAGCCGAGAATATGAACGAAGCTCTCGACAAATGTGTTGACACACTTATCAGGCAGATCAGAAAGAACAAGACGAGAATTGAGAAAAAGCTCCGTGCCGGCAGCTTTGAGGCTCTTGCCGATGAGGAAGAGCAGGTTTCGGAGGAAGTTGAATTCGAGCTTGTCAGAAAAAAGACTGTCAGCCTGAAACCGCAGTCGGTTGAAGAAGCTATTCTTCAGATGAATCTTCTCGACCACAGATTTTATGTTTTCCTCAATGAGGAGCACGGCGATATCAGCGTGGTTTACAAGCGCAATGACGGAGGCTACGGCTTAATAACTCCTGAGGTTGAGTAAAAAACAGCCCGATTATATAACGGTTAGTTAATTATCGGCGGGAATCGATAGATCCGGTTCCCGCCTGATTTATGATAAAATTATTTTTTTCTTATATGGGAGATACCTGATGAAAATCAATTTCGTTATACCGTGTCTGCTCGGCATGGAGTCTCTGATAGCGGGCGAGCTTAAAGATTTCGGCGCAGAGAATGTTGCGGCGGAAAACGGCAGAGTCCTGTTCAGCGGCGATGAAAATATGCTCGCGCGTGTTAATATCTGTTCGCGCTTTGCCGAGAGAGTGCAGATACTTGTCGGCGCTTTTGAAGCGCGCAGCTTTGAAGAGCTGTTTCAGGGAACAAAGTCTCTCCCGTGGGAGGATTGGATAGGCTCGCTTGACGCTTTCCCTGTTAAAGGCTATTCAATCAACTCCGAACTTTTCAGCACAAGGGACTGCCAGGCAATAATCAAAAAGGCGGTCGTTGAAAGGCTCAAATCAAAATATCACATTGAATGGTTTGAAGAAACGGGGCCCGTTCATCAAATTCAGTTTTCAATAATGAAAGACAGAGTGTCGCTCCTGATTGATACTTCGGGCGCGGGTCTGCATAAAAGAGGATACAGACTTGATGCAAATGACGCTCCGATAAAGGAAACGCTTGCCGCCGCGCTTTGCAGTCTGTCGCATCTTCGCCCTTATCACAAGCTTTATGACCCGATGTGCGGCTCGGGAACAATTCTTATCGAGGGCGCAATGCTTGCGGCGAATATCGCTCCGGGAATTAGCCGCAGTTTTTCTGCAGAGCGTTTCGGAGTTATCCCGAGAAATGTCTGGAACGAAGAAAGGGAAAGAGCAAGAAGCCTTGTGCGTGCGTGCGATGATTTTGCGGCTTTCGGCTCTGATATCGATGCAAAAGCGGTTGATATTGCAAAAATCAACGCCGAGCGCGCGGGAGTTGCCGATAAAATATCGTTTAAAACTGCGGATATTGCCGATTTTTCGCCTGCAACCGAGCGCGGAACGGTGATTTGCAATCCGCCTTACGGAGAGCGCCTGCTTGATATTACCGAGTGCGAAGCAATTTACAAAACCATGGGTAAGGTGTTCAGGCAGCAGAAAGGCTGGTCTTACAGCGTTATCAGCCCCGATGAGGAATTTGAAAAGGCTTTCGGCAGAAAAGCCGATAAAAGAAGGAAGCTTTATAACGGCATGATTAAATGTCAGCTTTATATGTATTTCAAATGATACGAAAACAGGAGGAGAATTCAAAATGAAGCATATTTTTGTTATTAATCCTGCGGCAGGTCAGGGCAAGGCGCTTGACTTTATAAAGCCTAAAATTGAAGCAGTCTGCAAAAAATATTCGCTTGATTACGAGATATATGTTACCGAGAAAAAGGGTGACGGAATAGAATTTGTTGAAAACAGAGCCAAGAGCGGCGAGGAGCTTCGCTTCTATGCCTGCGGCGGCGACGGAACTCTTTATGAGATTGTCAACGGAGCTTACGGCTATAAGAATGTTCAGGTTGCGGTTATACCTCTCGGCTCTGGTAACGATTTTATCCGCCTTTTCGGCACAAAGGAAGAATTTCTCGTTCTTGAAGACCAGATTAACGGCGTTCCCGTTGAGCTTGATGTTATAAAATGCGGCAATGAAATCGCAATCAATCAATGCTCGATGGGTATGGATGCAGAGGTCTGCGCCATGCAGGGCAAAATTAAAAAAGTTCCCCTGGTTACGGGCGAAGGCGCATATTATATCGGCTGCATTTGCGCGCTCCTGACAAAATTCCACAACAGGTTTACGGTAACCGTTGACGATAACGAGTCATTTACACAGGACTGCCTGTTCTGCGTGGGCGGAAATTCAAGATGGTACGGCGGCGGCTTTATGGCGGCGCCCAAGGCTCAGCCCGATGACGGACTTCTTGATTTCATAATCGTTGAAAGCAAGCTCAGCAGAATTAAATTAATGGGTCTGCTGAATAAATATAAACGCGGAGAGCATCTGGATTGGGATATAACCAAATTCATCAGGGGCAAAAAGCTTACAATTCACAGCGATAAGCCCGCCGCCGTTAATGTTGACGGCGAGACAAAATATGTTAACGATACATCATTTGAAATTGTAGAGAAGGGAATTGTTTTTGTTGTTCCCGCGAAATCGCCTTTTCTTGCCGACAGAGAAAAGCGCATGGCTCTGAAATAAAAACATACAGACCGGAAAGGAGTAATCACATTGAAGTATTGCGTATCCTGCGGAAATCCCGTTGACGATTCCGCAAAGTTCTGCACCGTATGCGGAGCTGCAATTAAATCAGCCGATGAGGCGCCGAAGGACTTCGCTGCCGAAAATCCGAGCGGTGAAGCGCGCGAAAGCAAGGTTGACGAAGCAATCAACAGGCTGACCAACACTGCCGACACCACCTCCGATTACGCTGTTGACGACATAAACAAAAATCGGCTTATGGCAATTCTTGCTTACATCGGAATACTTGTTCTTGTGCCGCTGTTTGCGGCAAAGGAATCGCCGTTTGCCCGTTTTCACACAAATCAGGGCTTACTTCTTCTCATTCTGCACCTGATTGGTTGGGTGCTGTCGTTTATTCCGTATATAGGCTGGGTCGCTTGCGGAATAATTAATGTTGTATGCTTTGTTTTGTTTATTCTGGGGCTTATTAACGCCGTCAGGGGCGATGCTAAGGAGCTTCCCCTCATCGGAAAATACAGAATTCTTAAATAAAAAAGGGCTGCCGTTTGCATTGCTGTTATGCTTAAAACGGCGGCTCAGTTTAATTATTGCTCAAACAGAAGAGGTAAAAATGAAAAACTCAAATGAAATCCGTTTCAGACCGAGCGGCAGGCTTGTAATAATGCAGGTCAGCGACGCTCAGGATATGAAGTATATCCGCAAGGCAATGGCAAAAATGCTTGACAATGCTTATGATATGATAAAGCCCGACCTTGTGCTGTTTACGGGCGACAATATTCTCGGCAATCACTTGCTTGACGCCCGCTTCGGCAGCCGCCAGATTGCAGGCGGCAAAGCGGCAACAATGCGGGTTATGCGAGAGTCGATTGACAATATATGTGCTCCGCTCGAAAAAAGAAAAATCCCGTTTGCCATGATTTACGGCAATCATGATGACCGCAATTTGGTTTCAAAGGACGAACAGGCGGATATTTACCGCAGCTATTCAATGTGCCTGCCGATGAATAACAGAAACGGCTCGGTTGACTGCGATACTTACAATATCCCCGTTCTTCCCGCAGAAGGAGACAGCCCTGTTTTCAATTTATGGATGCTCGACAGCGCGTGGTATGATAAAAAGGCAGACAAGTGCTTTGAGGCAATTAAGCCCGAAACCGTTGAGTGGTATAAAAAAACAGCGGCAAAGCTTGCCGAAGAAAACGGCGGAACACCCGTTCCGTCCCTGATGTTTGCTCATATTCCTCTGCCTGCAATTCTCAATCTCGTTGAGCAATGCGGCGCAAACGATATCGGCGCGGTCAATACCCGTGAGCGCGGCTGGTGCAGGCTCAGACCTGACCTTGCGCGCGGCACGCTGAAAGAATATCCGAGCGTGCTTGCCGATGATGCGGGGCTATTTGACGCCGCCGTCCAATCCGGCGATGTTAAAGGCATTGTTTCGGGTCACGACCATATGAATTGCTTTGAGGGTAAATACAAGGGAATTGAATTTGTTCAGACCTCGTGCGCCTCTTTCCGTTGCTACGGCGATGGCAGCCGCGGAGTGCGCGTGTTTGAATTTGATGCAAGAGACCCTGCGGATTACACAACATATTTCTTTAATTATGCCGATCTCTGCGGCAGGGGAGCGGCGGCAAAGCTCCGCTATTTTTGGGATGCGGACGAAAAAGAAAAACAAAAAGCCGCCGTTCTGGCAGGCACGGCAGCGGCAGCGGCGGCGGGAATAGCAGGCGCGTTTTTTAAGAAAAAATAATATATTTTTGTTACGGAGGAGCTTGGTATGAAAACAAGGTTAAAAAAGCTGACGGCATTTTTAACGGCGGCTGCAATATTGCTGACATTCTCGTGCTCGGCAGCGGCGGCTGAACCGACGGAAGTAATTCAGGAAATCATGTCGGAAGAAACGGTAATTCCCGAGAGCGGCGGAGAAGATGAAATCGTTGCTACCGTTTCCGTTTGCTCCTGTATCTTTGTTTTTCCGATTACGGGACACACATGGATATATGTTGAAAACCTTTCAGACGAGGTTCAGCGGGTCGGTCTTTATGATTTGCCGGTAGGTCAGGGAGTGTCGATAGGCACATATTCTTTTTCAGCTTCCGACGGCTGGGGGGTCTACTATAATGTTGAGGCTTACCGGCAGAACCGTGATAATAACACCGAAAATATTTGGTCTATTACCAAGGAACTGACGCAGAGCGAGCTTGATTCTCTCAGCCGCAGAATAGCCAACTATGTAAACTATTGGGATTTTTATTTTAACTGTGCTTTCTTTGCGTTTTCAATCTGGAATTCGGCTTCGGGCGATTTTTTAATTCCGCTCGTTCTTCCGGGAATTTCTCAGATTGAGGTTATTCTTGCCGGCGGCAAAAAAGGAGTGCTTGAGATGTATGAGCCGTCGGAGGATTGTGTTTTCAGGCAGAGGGGTTCGGGAAGCTCGGCTTATCTTGAGCCTGTCAGCCAAGAAACGATTAACGGTTAACTTGTGTTGATTTCGGAGGTGTTTTGATGAAAAACGGAGCGGTAAAAACAACAAAGCTCGGCTTTAAGCTTTGGTTTTCCATTATTCTTTTCGGACTTATCGGTCAGATAGCGTGGATAGTCGAAAATATGTATTTTGCAAAATTTATGCAAAACAGCATTGAATCCGAGGCCTATGCCACAACTCTTATGGTTGCCTTTTCCGCAATCGCCGCAACGCTCGCCACGGTTATCGGCGGTGCGCTGTGCGACAGGCTCGGCAAGCGCAAGGTTATTATTTGCTGGGGATATATTCTCTGGGGCATATCCACAATGGCTTTTGCATTTATCCCCGCTGATTTTTCACCCGATGCAAAGCTTAAAATGGTTGCTCTTGTGGTTATCATGGACTGCGTTATGTCATATATCGGCGCAACCGCCAATGACGCCGCGTTTAATACATGGGTAACCGATATTTCCGACACAACTAACAGGGGCAAAATAGATATTGCGCTCGCAATAATGCCCGTAGTTTCAATGGGCATTGTTTTCGTCGGCTTGGATTCTCTGACGAGCAACAATGAGCATTGGGGAGAGTTTTTTATTATCCTCGGCGCTATTCCCATTGTCGGAGGTATTCTCGGTCTGTTTATGCTCAAGGATGCACCGGGAGTTAAAAAAGCGGATACGGCAGGCTATTGGAGCAATGTTTTTTACAGCTTTAAACCCTCGGTAATCAAAGAGAACAAAATGCTCTATGTCTGCCTGCTCGGCAGTATGTTTTCGGGCGCGTCAATTCAGGTTTATCAGGCATATCTGATAAATTTTGTTGAAAAAACCCTCGGCATAACCGACTATGTTATACCTCTGATAGTGATTGTGCTTTCAGCGGCGGTGATTTCGGTGCTCGTCGGCAGTCTTATGGATAAATACGGCAAAGAAAAATTCTATTATCCTACCATAATAGTGAATATCATCGGCGGAATAATTATATATTGCCTTAAATTCGTGCTCGGCGATGAGTCCAAAATGATGCCTATAATAATTGTCGGCGGCATTGCGGTAATGGGAGCGTCGCTCGTTATGGCGGGTTTGTTCCTTGCGGCTTTCCGTGATTATATTCCTCACGGCATGGAGGGCTCATTCCAGGGAATGAGAATGTTTTTGTTTGTGCTTATTCCCATGCTGATAGGTCCCGCGGTTGCTCAGGTTACGATTAACAGCGTCGATATGAGAACGGCGGACGGAACAATTCTTTATCCGCCCGAGCTTTTCCTTGCAGGCGCGGTTGTAGTCGCTTTCTGCTTTATTCCCGCTTACTTCGTTAAGAAAAATGATAAAGTAATCAGAGCAAAGCTCATAAAAGAAAAGGAGACCGCCAATGTCAAAGGATGAAAGATTTGAAAAAACCTATTCTCAGGGTGCACTTAATATTACCGAGATATGGGTTGATAAAGAAACGGGCGTAAACTATGTTTTTCATACGAGCGGCAACGCAGGAGGAATGACTCCTCTGCTTGACCGTGAGGGAAAGCCCGTTATTACGCCGATAATAAACAGATAAACCAAAAACGCCCCCGAAGAGGAATTTCCTTTTCGGGGGTTGACTTTTCATCAAAGAGTTGTCAGGGTTTCCATTACATAGTTGCCGAAGTCCTCGCAGGTTGCGCCGTCCGCTCTGCCTGTGATTTTGAGCTTCTTTTCTTCATACATACAAATGTCAAGCGCTCTTTCAAGCTTGTCCGCTTCGGTCTGCTTGCCGATGTGGGAGAGAAGCATAACCGCCGCGCGGAGCATTGAGCACGGGTCAGCATACTGACCTCTGCCCTCTCTTATCATTCTGGGAGCGGAGCCGTGGATAGCCTCAAACATGGCGTATTTCTTGCCTATGTTTGCGCTGCCCGCCGTGCCTACGCCGCCCTGGAATTCCGCGGCTTCGTCCGTGATTATGTCGCCGTAAAGGTTGGGCAGAACGAAAACCTTGAAATCGGTGCGTCTCTTTTTATCAATAAGCTTTGCGGTTGTGATGTCGATATACCACTCATCGGTTGTGATTTCGGGATATTCCTTGCCGACCTCTTTGCAGAGATTGAGGAACTTACCGTCGGTTGTCTTGATAACATTTGCTTTCTGGATAATCGAAACTCTGTCCTTGTGGTTGCGCCTTGCATAGTCATAAGCAAGTCTTGCAATTCGCTGAGTGCCCTCTGTGGTGGTAACAACGAAATCCATTGCAAGGTCGTCGGTAACATTAACACCCTTTGAGCCGACAGCGTAAGCGCCCTCGGTGTTTTCTCTGAAGAAGGTCCAGTCAATTCCCTCCTCGGGAACCTTAACGGGGCGAAGGTTGCAGAAAAGGTCGAGAGCCTTTCTCATTGCGACATTTGCGCTTTCAATATTCGGCCACGGGTCGCCCGCCTGCGGAGTGGTTGTGGGTCCTTTGAGGATAACGGGGCATTTTTTCAGTTCTTCAAGCACATCGTCGGGAATAGCCTTGTTGACCGCAACACGGTTTTCAATCGTCAGACCGTCAATGGTTTTGAATTCAATCTTGCCTGCGTCAACATCTTCCTTGAGCAGGAATTTGAGAACTCTTGCCGCTTCGTTTGTGATGATGGGGCCGATGCCGTCGCCCCCGCAAACGCCGATGGTCAGCTTATCAAGCTTTGAATAGTCGATAAAATCGCCCTGCTGCTTTATTGCTTCGCTTCTTGCATCCTGCTCTCTTATGAGAGCTTCAAATTTATCAAGAGCGGCTTTAATCTGTTGTTCTGTCATGTTAATTACTCCTTGTTTAGGGCGGGAGGCTTGCTCCCGCCGAAGTCTTATTTACCTGATTTCTTAGTGTAGTTAAGCAGTCCACCGTCAAGAATCATTGCGGTTTGTCTTTCCGAATAGTCATAGGCAAGCTCGTATTTTTCACCTTTGGTGAGATTTTCAAGCACAGCCGCTTCACCGTTTTCTATTCTGCGGCGAATGTCGGGCAGAGCCAGCGTATCGTCAGTGTCAATCTTATCATAATCATCGGGATTTGCAAAGGTAAAGGGCATAATACCCGCATTAATAAGGTTGGCGCAATGAATTCTTGCAAAGGATTTTGCAATAACCGCCTTGATGCCGAGATAGAGGGGAACAAGCGCGGCGTGCTCTCTTGAAGAGCCCTGACCGTAATTCGCTCCGCCGATAATGAAGCCCTTGCCCGCCGCCTTGCAGCGCTCTGCAAACTTTTCATCGCACTGCTTGAAGCAGAAGTTTGAAAGGTAGGGGATATTTGAGCGGTAGGGGAGGATTTTTGCGCCCGCAGGCATAATGTGGTCGGTTGTGATGTTGTCGCCGACCTTGAGAATGGCGGGAGCTTCAATGCTCTCGGGCAGCTCTGTGCTTGTGGGGAACGGCTTGATGTTCGGACCGTATTTGATTTCAACCGCGTCCGCGTCATTTGCGTCGGCAGGCTTTTCAATCATATTGTCGTTGATTATAAATCTCTCGGGGAGCTTAATTTCGGGCATTTCGCCGAGAGTTCTCGGGTCTGTGAGCACGCCCGTTATCGCCGAAGCGGCGGCAACCTCGGGGCTGACAAGGTAAATTCCCGCGTCTGCTGTGCCGGAGCGTCCCTCAAAGTTTCTGTTAAAGGTTCTGAGTGAAACGCCCTTTGACTGCGGCGACTGTCCCATGCCTATACAGGGACCGCACGCACATTCAAGCAGCCTTGCGCCTGCACCGAGAATATCCGACAGCGCACCGTTGAGCGAGAGCATATTGAGAACCTGCATTGAGCCGGGCGAGATAGTAAGGCTTACATTCGGAGCAACCTTTTTGCCCTTGAGTATTGCGGCAACCTTAAGCAGGTCAAGCAGAGATGAGTTTGTGCATGAGCCAATGCAGACCTGGCTGATTTCAATGTTTCCGATTTCCTCAACCGTCTTAACATTGTCGGGCATATGGGGCATAGCCGCCATCGGAGCAAGCTCTGAAAGGTTAATATCGATTATTTCGTCATATTCCGCGTCTGCATCGGGCAGAAGCTCCGACCAATCGTCCTCGCGTCCCTGTGCTTTAAGAAACGCCTTTGTTATTTCATCGGAGGGGAAAACGGAGGTGGTAGCTCCAAGCTCCGCACCCATGTTTGTTATTGTTGCTCTTTCGGGAACGGAAAGAGTTTTAACGCCCTCTCCGCCGTATTCGATTATTTTGCCTACGCCGCCCTTGACCGACATTATTCTGAGAACTTCGAGAATAATATCCTTTGCGCCGACCCACGGCGAAAGCTTGCCCGAAAGGCGCACAAGCGTCATTTTCGGCATGGTTGTATAGTAAGTTCCGCCGCCCATTGCAACCGCAACATCAAGACCGCCCGCACCGATTGCAAGCATACCGATACCGCCGCCCGTCGGGGTGTGGCTGTCAGAGCCGATAAGAGTTTTGCCGGGCTTGCCGAAACGCTCAAGATGAAGCTGATGGCAAATGCCGTTGCCGGGCTTTGAGAAAAGCAGACCTCTCTTTTTCGCAACGCTCTGAATGAATCTGTGATCGTCGGCATTTTCAAATCCCGTTTGAAGCGTGTTGTGGTCGATATATGCAACGGAAAGCTCCGTGCGTACTCTTTCAACACCCATTGCCTCAAATTCAAGATATGCCATTGTTCCCGTTGCGTCCTGGGTGAGGGTTTGGTCGATTTTTAAACCGATTTCCGTTCCGGGTATCATTTCTCCGCTGACAAGATGGCTCTTTATCAGCTTTTGACCGATTGTCATTCCCATATCTATCCTCCTGAAAATGATTATACTAAACATTAAATTTAATTGTATTGCAACGCCTGTCCTTTTGTCAAGTAAAATCCGACATAAAAATAAGTTTTTAAGTTTTTTTAAAATATATCTTGACTTTTTCCGTTTCTGTGATATAATAGCTTTCGCCGGACAACGATTGGGTGTCCGCAAACTGAATATCCGGGTGTGGCGCAGTTGGGAGCGCGCTTGACTGGGGGTCAAGAGGCCGTGAGTTCAAGTCTCGCCACTCGGACCAAAGGACGAAAATCCGAACTATCTCTTTAAAATAGGAGATGCGTTCGGATTTTTTCTTTTATACAGTCTGATAGAATAGGAAAACGGGGATGATGATTCATCCCCGCCAACTGATAATTTATTGATTATGCAGTTTCTTTTTCCTTTTCGGATTTCCACTTTTCGAAGGCCGCTCTGCCTTCTTCGGTACTGTAGAATTTTTCGATTTCAGGGAGAAGAACTCTCGCCAGAGCTTCCATCGATATCTCCGGAATTCCCGTTCCGAAATCATTATCCTTATTTGGATTTGCCACTAAAAACGCTTTTCTCCTTTCGCTATTAAAAGGAGATTAAAACTATATGAAAAAACTCTCTTTTACAATTATATTTTACATCTTTTCTAATATTTTGTCAAACGGTTCGAAACACTTGAAAATCGCTCAAAATTCTCACTTTTCCGCACCTCAACACACAGCCCGTAATGGGCATTATACGCAAAAGTGCGGTTGCAGGTCAAACTATACGCACACCTCATTTATTGAGTGCTGAATCCCTTATGTATCAACGAATTCAGAATCTACTTTTTCACGCTTTTTAATTTAATGATAAGGAGTTTGAATTTTTATGAAAAACAACATTGTTTATTGCGAATTTAACCATGATACAGCCTGCATTGATGTTAGGCTCACCAACGGCTCGATGCTTTCAATCAACTGCATTGCCGTTGAAAACGAATATGCAAATAATATGTACGAATCATCAGAACTTGATTTTCTCATTTATAACGAGCCAATGAGCTATGTCAGATTGCTGTTAAGCGGAAAAATGGAAGAATACCCCCATTATAACACGGATTATACTTCACTATCCGATATGAGGTAAAATCAAACAAAGTATTTATAATAAAGTATTATTAAAAACATTAAAGAATACGGGGCTGTTGCTATTCGTTTTACAGATTTGCTGCAGCCCCACAATTTGCGTTCATTATCAAAAAAATGATAACACAAATTAATTTTTGTTTCGATTTTTTATTGCGTTATTTACATAATCGTGGTATAATACAAAAAGAAAGCATTGAACTCAATGTGTTATCATTTATCGGAGGTGGGACATTGGAACATAAAGACATTATCAAAAAAACAATTTGCACCAACGGCGGAATTGCAAAACTGTCCGCTCTCACATCTGCCGGTGTACCAAAAGAAAAGATATATAAGCTTTGCTCTGACGGTTACCTTCAACGTGTTCGGCAAGGGTACTATCAGCTTGCCGACGAACCGATACTCTCCGACGAGCAGATTATCGCTTCTACCATTCCCGAAGCAATAATCAGTATGGAGTCGGCACTGTTTCATTACGGCTATAGCGATTTTATGCCGAGAGTTTGGTCTGTTACCGTGCCTCGAAGTGCGTCACGCAGGCTTAACACCTCAGTGCCAATAAAGATCTATTATGTCAAAGACGACATTTACGATCTCGGCAAAACTACAATCATCGAAAGTGGAGCTTCCTTTGCCATTTATGATCGTGAACGCACCATTTGTGATATGTTCAAGCATCGTGGCAAGGTGGATAACGAAATGTTCAGCAAGGCCGTAAATGCCTATGCAAACGATACACAGAAAAATCTCATCGCCCTTTCAGCTTACGCAAAGAAGCTGAGGGTTTATAAAAAGGTTACCGAACTGATGGAGGTACTGCTTAATGGCTGATATAGGTGCATCCGTGCTTGCACGACTGAAAAATAAGGCTGCCGAAAGCGGAATAAGTTATCAGCTTTGCTTGCAGCTCTTTTGCCAAGAGGAATTTCTGCGCCGTTTGGAAAAATCCAAATATGCAGAAAATCTTGTACTGAAAGGCGGCTTGTTCATCTATTCCCTTACAGACTTTGACAGCCGAGTAACGGTTGATGTGGACTTTTTGCTCCGCCAAATGCCAAATACGCCGGAACAGTTAAAAACCGTGTTGGAGGAAATTATTGCAACACCTACCGGAAACGACTTTATCACTTTTGAGATTAAAGATGTTGCTCCTATTGCTGTTGCCAAAAAGTATGCAGGTATCGGCGCATCGGTAGTCGCCCGCATTAAAAACACCAAAACACCGTTCAGTATTGATTTCGGTGTGGGGGATGTCATCGTACCGAAACAGGAAAAACGAAAAATCCCGACACAGCTTTCCGACTTTGACGCCCCGACAGTAAATACATACTCTCTTGAAACGACTATTGCCGAGAAGATAGACGCTATTCTCAGTTTAATGGAATTTTCCAGCAGAATGAAAGATTACTACGATATTTATTATCTTGCCAATAAATTTGATTTTGACGGAGCCACGCTGACGGAAGCACTTAAAAAGACCTTTGAAAACCGTGGGCATAGCTTTACTGTTGAGCAGTTTGAGCAGGTAATGGGCTTTGACAGAGACGGTGCAATGCAGAAAAAGTGGAAAGCATTTACCCGTAAGATAGATACGAAAACGGATGATTACAGCACTGTGCTGAAAACAATAAAAGCGTTTCTTACAGAACCGTTTGTTGCAGCGGTTATTAAAAACACGGAATACAATAACCTGTGGTCAGCCGCCATTGGCAAGTGGCAGTAATTAAGGAGGTCAAATAGATGGCTAAAAAAGAAATCTGAATGCCGCTGCAAAAGCTAAAATAGATGAGTTCTGCATACAACTTACTGATATTGAAAAAGAAATGCGATATTATAAGAAGCACTTCAAAAATAAAACCGTATTCTGTTCCGATTTTTTGATATAATAAACCCTACACTATAACACCATACTTTCGCGTTGTGGTATTATGAATTCGGAAACGGAGATGATTGCCAAATGAATACATATCGGACTTCGGAAGTTGCAAACCTGATAGGAATACATCCCAATACAGTGCGGCTGTATGAGGATCTTGGCTTAATCCCGAAACCGGAACGAAAGCCTAACGGATACAGGGTGTTTACGGATTTTCATATCGAGCAATTCAAGCTCGCCCGACTTGCGCTTAAAGTTGAAGTTTTACAGAACGGTTTAAGAAAGAAAATTTTGCAGGCGGTAAAAGCGTCGGCTGCCGGTGATTTTGATACCGCTGTTTCGCTTACGGAAGAATATCTGCAACAGATAAAAAAGGAGCGCTCCAATGCCCAAGAGGCAATTATGATTGTAAAGCAGATACTTTCCGGAGGTGTGCCGGAAAGCTCTCATTTTTTCAGGAGAAAAGAAGTGTCTGAATACTTGGGCATCTCAATGGACTCTTTGAGAAATTGGGAAATGAACGGTCTGCTTACCGTCAAAAGAAAACAGAACGGATACCGTGTCTATACAGACGAGGATATTCAGCGTCTTATAGTAATTCGCTCTTTGCGGTGTGCGAATTATTCTTTAGAGGCAATTTTGCATATGCTCAGGCAGCTTTCTGAAAATCCTGATACGGATATTGAGGTAATCCTGAACACTCCGAAACAGGACTCGGATATTATTTCTGTCTGTGACAGGCTTATAATTTCTTTATCTGCAGCGGAGGAAAACGCTTGCAAAATATTATCCATGCTCCAAGATATGAAAGTCAGATTTTTATAACCCTCCATTTTACCACCAATGCTTTCATTGGTGGTATGCTTTTTGTGAAAAATGAAAGGAGATAAAAATCATGGATGAAAAACACACAAAATGGAAAAGTCAAGCAATTCTGTTCCTGGTTAGTCAGTGCATAACCTTGTTTGGCTCTACCCTGGTTCAAATGGCAGTTGTATGGTATGCGACGATTCAAACGTCATCAGGAGTGTGGGTTGCGGCATTTACCGTATGTTCTTATTTGCCGCAGTTTTTGATTTCTTTTTTTGCAGGAGTATGGGCGGATCGTCACAGCAGAAAAAAGCTTATTATTGGAGCTGATTCCTTTATTGCTCTTGTAACACTTCTGATGGTATTGGCAATTCCGCATATCGCGGATAAAACCGTCATTCTTGGCGGTCTGCTTATTATGTCGGTAATGCGCTCTTTTGGAGCGGGTATTCAGACGCCGGCTGTTAATGCGGTAATTCCGCAGCTTGTGCCGGAAGATCAGATTATGCGTTTTAACGGCATAAATGCAACGATGCAATCGGTTGTTCAATTTGCAGCTCCTGCGGCAGCCGGTGCATTGCTGACCGTAAACACTCTGAGCTCAACGCTTATAATTGATATTGCAACCGCCGTTGCAGGTATCGGACTGCTTTCGGCTGTGATGATTCCAAAGCAGGCAGTCGAAAATAAAGGAGCTTCCGTATTTGAAGATATGAAAATCGGGATTAAGTATACTGTTTCGGATAAGCTTATCGGAAAAGTGCTGACAGTCTACGGTATTTTTATTTTTCTGTGTGTACCGGCAGGCTTCCTTTCACAGTTGTTTGTGAGCCGCGTTTACGGAGAAACATATTGGTATTTGACGGCAGTGGAATTAGCCGGATTTATCGGAATGGTAGCAGGCGGATTACTTATGAGTGTATGGGGCGGATTTAAGAGCCGTGCAATGACTATGTCTGTTGGGCTGACAGCTTTTGGCTTTTTGGCAATCGGCATGGGATTGTCAAAACAGTTTGTCCTGTACCTTATACTGATGGTTATTTACGGTGTTGCCATCACTATGGTTCAAACTGCAACGACTACATTGATTCAAGAAAAGACGGAAATGTCAATGCAGGGGCGTGTATTCGGGCTTCTCGGCGCAATGTATTCAGGCTTTTTACCTGTGGGAATGGCTGTATTCGGTCCGTTGGCGGATGAAATTCCGTTGCAATGGATTATGATTGGCTCGGGTGTCGCTCTTCTTTTACTATCCTTATTTGTTTTTACGAACAAAAAAATGCGCTTAAATTAGCAAAAATATGTTTCCGTAATAGCCATCGAAGCCTTTCTTCGGTGGCTTCTTGCTTTTCAGCGTAACTTTAACGATTATGTCGGATTTTTCAGCCGTTTTTATTTATTATTATCGTTTTTGCCGTTGTCATTGAAAAATTGATTAACATATGATATAATAACAAAATCTGTTACTATTTGATGATATTTTACAGTTTGAAGAAGGTTAATTATGGTTTGCAATACGATTCTCGAGGCAATGGGAAACACGCCTGTTATAAGGCTTCAGCATATGACGGGCGCTGATGACGCAGAGGTTCTTGTTAAATTCGAGGGCTTGAATGTCGGTGGATCAATTAAGACTCGCACGGCTTTCAATATGATAAGTGACGCAGAAAAAAAGGGGATTATCAATTCCGACACCGTGATAGTCGAGCCGACAAGCGGCAATCAGGGCATAGGGCTTGCTCTTGTGGGAGCGGTCAGGGGATATAAGGTAAAAATCATTATGCCCGATTCGGTCAGCGAGGAAAGGCGCAAGCTTGTTTGCCATTACGGAGCGGAAATTATTCTTGTTCACGATGCGGGCAACATCGGAGCCTGTATTGAGGAATGTCTGGCGCTTGCAATGAAGATGAAAGCGGAAAATCCGAATGTTTTTGTGCCTCAGCAGTTTGAAAATCCCGCCAACCCCGCAGTTCAGCGTGCGGAAACAGCAAGAGAAATCCTTGAACAGGTGAATGCGCCCATTCACGGCTTTTGCTCGGGGATAGGCACGGGCGGCACGATTACGGGCATCGGAGAGGTTCTCAAAGAAAAAAATCCCGATATGACGATTTGGGCTGTGGAGCCTGAAAACGCCGCCATTCTTTCGGGCGGCTCAATAGGCACCCATGTTCAGATGGGTATAGGCGACGGCATAATACCCGAAATTCTCAACTGTGAGATTTATGACGATGTTTGCATAGTCAATGATGACGAGGCGCTTCAGACTTCACGCGATTTAGCTTCAAAGGAAGGAATTATGTGCGGCATCAGCAGCGGTACCAATGTTGCGGCGGCTTTAAGGCTTGCCAAAAAGCTCGGCAAGGGAAAAACCGTTGTCACCGTGCTCCCCGACACGGCGGAAAGATATTTTTCAACTCCGCTGTTTGAATGAAAACAGCTTAAAATAATAGTTATCGTATCAAAAATAATAATGATTGGAGCGAAAAAATGGGAACTTTTATCAGAATACTTTGCTTGTTTATGACCTTTTTTGAAATCATCGGTTCGTTGATTTTCCCGACAAAGGTTTATGACAAAATTGAAGATAAGTTTTCGGACAGCGCAAAGGCTTCATTTTCGGAGCTTTATTATGAGCTGAGCGAAAAAGAAAATATCACCGAAACATGGCGGCAGGGTATGGTTTCGGGCAACGGGCTTCAAGGCGTTATCACGAGCGGCTCGCCTTACAGCGACACCCTGATATATCAGAATATGCATTTCATTATGCCGAACCGCAATACGCGCACCTGCCCCGAAACCTACAACGAGCTTGAAACCGTTAAGCAGAGCATCGTTGCGGGGCTTGACATAACGGACAATGCAAGCTATGACGATGTTTATTCATTTCACCCGGGCGCGGCTCTGCGTATTAAGCAAAGCAAACTGCCGAAAATCAATTACGCAAGATATACCGATTATGAAACGGCACAGGTCGGAGTAAGATATATGGATTTGCGCGGCACTTGGGAAAGAACAACCTTTACATCGAAGGCGGACGGAGCAACCGTAACGAAAATTGAAAAGTCCTCAGCGGGCAGTAAGATTAATTTAACTCTGTCTATTGATAATATTTCCGCCTTTGCGAATTACGGCAACGGCAGCGAAACAGACTTGAAATATAAAAAATCCATCGGCGAGGACTGCGAATACATTGCTTTTTCGGCTCATTATCCTGATTATGAAAACAGCGAGCTGAAAAACGGCGGATACGCAACTGTGGTTTATGTCGTCTGCGAGGGCGGAAAAAAGAAGCTTACCGACGGCAAAAAAGTCAAAGACGCGCAGTATTGCGGCGACGGCAACCCCCAAATCCGCATAACAGATGCAGATGCGGTTTATCTTATCGCGGTTTCTGACAGAACATATGACATGGGCGCATATGACGCCTTTGCTGACGCTGAAAGCTGCCGCCTTGTGGATTCTCTTGCTCAAAAGGTGAGGGGAATTGCAGAAAAATATACCGCAAACGGCAAGTTTGATTATGACGCCGCTCTTTCGGCGCATACCGAGATTTTTGCTCCTGAATATAATTCCGTAACTCTTTCGCTTGCCTCGGGAAAAAGCACAAAATCAAACGAAAGCTTGGTTTTCGGCAAGGATTTCAGCGATGAGGTGGACGGCGCCGTTGCTCAGAGAGCGTATTACTCGGGCAGATATGCTTATTTGTGCAGCTCGGGTTATTCCACGCCTCGCCTTTACGGAATGTGGACAGGTGAATGGAATCCCGGCTGGGGCAGCAAATATACAATGGACGCCAATGTCAATTTGCAGACTTCTTCGATGAACACGGGCAATATGCCCTCGTCTTATATAGGCTATGCCTGCTTTATTCTTCGTCAGGTTCCCGATTGGGAAGAAAATGCGGCGGCAACTCACGGCTTTAAGGATGCGATTCAGGCTCCGGTTAATACCGACGGCGACAAGGCGGTTTTAACCGAAACCTGTTATCCATATCCGTTCAGATATTGGAACGCGGGTGCAAGCTGGATGCTTCAGCCGCTTTACGAAACCCTGCAATGCAACGGCGATATCAGAATTCCCATTAACGGAGAATATGATTTGAATTCTCTGAAATCCGTTCTTTCCGTTTCGGAGGAGGATTTGACCGATGAGCAGATTAAAGCCCTCGTTAGCAAAGGATATCTTGATTTGAGAAGTGAAATTCTGCTTCCGTTGCTCATAAAGTCGGCAAACTATTGGGAACAGCTGATGACTCCGGAATATTATACCGACAAATCCGGAAAAGTCAGGTATGAAAAGGGAAAAACAGAGCTTCTTGACGGCGAAAAATATGCCATCTTGCCAAGCTATTCGCCTGAAAACAATCCCTCAAATTATCCCTCTCCGTCAACCGCTAACACAGCGATTGATATTTCCGCCTGCAAGAGCAATCTTGAAATGCTTATCGATATTATGAAGAGCGTTGACCCCGATTGCGACACAAGCCGCTGGGAGGATTTGCTCGGCAAGCTTCCCGAATATTTGTATGACGAAACGGGTGCTCTTAAAGAATGGGCGTGCACCAATTTTGAAGAAAACAATCTTCACCGCCATATCAGCCATCTTTATTGCGTATGGCCGATGTTTGAAACTCAGGATAATCCCGAGCTTGCCGCGGCGTGCATTCAGGCTGTTGCCAACCGAGCAAGTGAAAATGAGGCAAGCCATGCGCTTATTCACAGAGCCTTGATTTCGGCAAGGCTCAAAAGTTCATCGGGGGTTACGGAATCGCTTGCCAAGCTTATGAATCACGGCATTTATTACGATTCCATGATGACCAATCACGATTATGACCGCAGCAGCTGCTATTGCACGGATTTTGCAATCGGTTATCTCGGTATAATTAACGAGAGCCTGCTCTATTCCGACAGCGGCAAAATAGAAATTCTGCCCGCGTTGCCCGACTCAGGCTTTGAAAGCGGCAGAATAACGGGTCTCAGAGCGAGAACAAGAGCAACCGTTGATGAAATAAGCTGGAATACGAGCGAGGGCACGGCAACCGTTACCGTGACATCGGATGTTGACCAGACAATAACCGTTTCCTGCGGAATTTCGGATAAAACCGAAACGGTTTCCCTGTCTGCGGGCGAGACGGCAACGGTCACCTTTAAACTGAACGGTTAATAACAAACCCGACAAATCGGCGAAAAACTGATTTGTCGGGTTTTGAGCTTTAATATTTATTTTAGAATAAATTCCGCGATTTTTTTGCCGATTTCTGCCGCGCCGTCGGCGTTGGGATGAACTCCGTCATTGACAAACCACTCGGGATGCTGTGATGTCAGCCCGTTAATGTCAATAAGCTCCAGCCCTCTGTCCGCCGCGGTTTGTCTTATAACATCGTTGGCTTCGTTTATCTGCTCAATTCTGTCGCCCACGCAGGCAACCTTTATTTGACCGTCTGAGTGCTGAATGTTGGCGTGAAGCCCCGAAAGTCCGTTAGAATAAAGGAATGAAAAAACAATCGCCGTGCAAAGAAGCAAAGCAGCAATGATAAAGCAAAGAATTCTTTTTCCGACGGTCATGATCAATACCTCCGTTTTTGAAATTATAACAAAACTATAACATATTTTCGTATTATCCGCAATATCAAAACAATTCTCTTGCGCTCGCACCAAGGCTTTGATATAATAATATCAGACTTGATAATTCGGGATAAAATCCGATTGGAGGCTTTGTTATGAATTTGCATTTTACGGTTAAATATAAGAGCGGCGGAAAAATTGTTGAGAGCAGCGAAACGGAAACCGCGCTTTATTCAATCGAAACCGCCGCTCAGCGCAGCAGGCTCACCGTTACACTTATCCCCAAAAAGACCTTTGAGCTTGTTGAGTTCTATGCTGATTTTGAATACCGTTTCGGTTCTTCCGACAGATTTTTTGCAGGCGGCTATCAGTCGTGGACAAAAACCCGCGAATACACACGCGATGATATTCAGCGAGGAGTTATAAAGCTTGCCAATGTTTCCAAAATTACCCGCCACATTGCAACGCTGACGAGTGACGAGGGATTTGTTGAGTATTCCGAAAAGCCCGGAGAGCTTCACAGCCATTGCTATACCTACATAAGAAGCGGAGAAAAGCTGAAGCTTTGGGGCTCGCTTGACGAAAGCTCGGGCTTTACATATTTCAAGGTCAGAATGAACGATAACTATTTTTCAATTCACAGGGAATGTGAAAGAAAAATTGTTTCCGAGCCGTGGAAAGCTTTGGATATCGTTTATTTTGAGGGCGGATATGACGAGGTTTTTGACAAATATTTTGCAATGCTGCCGACGCCCGATACAAAAACGGGCACAATGAGCGGCTATACCTCGTGGTATAACTATTTTCAGAAGATTGATGAAAACATAATTCTGCGTGACCTTGACGGGCTTGACCGTGCAAGCGATGAGGTTTCGATTTTTCAGATTGATGACGGCTATGAAACCTTTGTGGGCGATTGGCTTGACCCCTGCGATAAATTCCCGCACGGAATGAAATATATTGCCGATAAAATTCACGCCAAGGGCTACAAGGCGGGCATTTGGCTTGCACCGTTTAGCTGTCAGCGCGTTTCAAAAATTGCAAAGGAGCATCCCGATTGGCTGATAAAGGACGAAAAAGGCCGCCCGCAGCTCGGCTGCGTTGGCTGGGGCGGCGCATATACGCTCGATATTTACAATCCTCAGGCGCGTGAATACATAAAGCGTGTTTTCGATACCGTTCTCAACGGCTGGGGCTACGATATGGTTAAGCTCGATTTCCTTTACAGCGAGTGCGTAACGCCGAGAAACGGCAAGAGCCGCGGAGAGATAATGCACGATGCGATGAAGCTTTTGAGGGAATGTGTAGGCGATAAGCTTATTCTCGGCTGCGGCGTGCCTCTCGGCTCGTCATTCGGCTTTGTTGATGCCTGCCGCATAAGCTGCGATGTTGACCTTGACTATAACGGTAAATTCTTTAATCACATTCAGGTTTGCAACGAAATTCTGAGCGCACAGAACGCAATCAACAATTCCGTTTTCCGCCGACACCTTAACGGCAGAGCCTTTATGAATGACCCCGATGTATTTTTCCTCAGAAACAATAATCTGAAGTTTACGCAGGAGCAAAAGCTGCTGCTTGCCCGCATAAACAATCTGTGCGGCAATGTGCTCTTTGTTTCGGATAACGCAGGGGATTATGACGAAAAACAGCTTGAACTGCTGAAAAAATTCTTTAAAAAGACCGATGAAAAAATTATCGCCGCCGAATATGTCAGCGACGACGTTATTGCCTTGGAGCTTGAAAGCTCTGGCGAAAGAAAGCACTTTGAATTCAATATCAAAGAGGGAAAAATTCTCAAAGACTGTTAAAATAAGGAGAAACTTTTTATGTTCTTTTTGGCGCCGGTATACTATCTTATTGCTGTTTATGTGCTTGCCGCCGTTTTGCCGGCATTCTTTCTGATGAAGTACATATATAAGCAAGACACGATTGAGAAAGAGCCTCCGTTTCTGCTCTTGAGCTTAATCCTTCGCGGCGTTTTTGCCGCTTTGGCTTCCATCGTTTTGGAAATGTTGGGGCAAACCGTTCTGAACTCTTTGGTAGAGCCGGATAACCCAAAATATGTTGTTCTTTTGGCTTTTCTGGTTGTTGCCGCCGTGGAGGAGGGAACAAAGTTTTTCTTCCTTTACCGCAGAACATGGCGTGATTTCAACTTCAATTATCGGTTTGACGGTATTATTTATGCCGTGTTTGTTTCTCTTGGATTTGCAGCCTTTGAGAATATTAAATATGTGTTCAGCTACGGACTTTCCGTGGCACTGCCCAGAGCGATTCTGTCAATCCCCGGGCACATGGGCTTTGCGGTTATGATGGGTCTGTTTTACGGCAGAGCAAAGCTGTGTTATAACCGCGGCAATCGCTTCGGATGCGGAATAAATCTTATCTTAGGCTATCTCTCCGCTGTATTTCTCCACGGAGTATATGATACCTGCTGCATGAGCGGAACGACGCAGTCCACTTTGATTTTTGTACTGTTTGTGCTGATAATGTACCTTTCGGTATTCCTGGTAATTAAGCACGAATCAAAAACAGATTCTCCCGTATAAATGATATGACGGGCTGTCGCACTAAGCGAAGACCAAAAGAAACGAATATAACAGAAAAAGGCTTGTATTGGAAATTCAACCGATACAAGCCATTTAATTTCTTCGTTTAGAATTAAGATTGAATTATTTATGTTTCTTTTTAGCCGTTTTTTCCGACTCGGAGTATCTTGATACGCCGTCGTCGGAAGAAAACGGCTTCTTCATCTTATTGCGACAGCCCCTTTTTGCTTTGAATAAAAAACTGCGGGTAACTCATCGAGAATTACCCGCAGTTCTAAAACTGTTCTTTAATTATCTTGCCGATGAATAAGCGATGTTCTTTCTGATTTTATCGCAGAACTTCTTGCTGACTTTTGCTGTCCATCTTGCGTTTTCGTCAATGGGGTAGGAGCCATCCTCTGCAAGAAGAGCATCGTTGTAATTTTCAAGAGCCTCGGCACCTTTGTTTTCTTTGATGGTGTTTTTCCAATCAAGGTCATCGGTGTTGTTGCTTACAAAATACATAATGTGATAGCCGTAATCGGTTTCGATGATTCCGCTGTCGCCGGCTTTCCTTGAGGGGTCAAAGCTCCAGTCCTCAAACTCCTGCATATAGCTGTCGCTGACTCTGATGCCTTCGTAAAGACCGCCTGATGAAGCTGAGCCTTCGTCGGCGGAGTTTTCTTCAGCCATTTTCTTGAAAGTATCCTCGGTCTTTTCTCCTGCAAGCCACTCGTCATAGAGAGCCTTTGCATTATCATATGCAGCCTTCTTCTCGGCTTCGGTAACATTATCTTCGTCCTCTGCTTCAAACTTGATGAGGCAGTGACGAACATCAACGCTGTTCATGGCATATGAGGGCTTAACGCTGAAAATGATGTAAACGCCGCTTTCACCGGTTATCATGGTTTTGTCGCCTGCTTTGCGTGCGTTGTCAAACGCCCAATCTGCGCCCTCTTCGGTAACGGCAGAGGTGAGAGTGCTGTATGTTGCGTTTTTGCTCAGAGTGGTGAAGTCTTTATCAGAGGGAGTATCTGCGCCCTCGTTTTTGAATGCGGTTATTGCATCCGTGAAAGATTTCTCGTCAGTGAGCTTTTCGTAGATTGCCTTAGCCTCTGCAATAACCTTATTGTTGGCTTCTTCCTGCCTTGCCTTGAGAGCCTCGTCTGTTTCTCCCTCTTTGGCGGTCAGAGTTGTGAAGTTGAAGGGATAGTAGCGAACATCGGTGTAGTTATAGTCCTTTTTGTTTTCTTCGTATTCCTTCTTGATTTCATCATCGGTGATGCTGTTTTTAAGCTCGTCTCTCTTATCGTTATAGAAATTCTGAGCAAGAGTTTCCATTTCGAGCTGCTTCTTGAATGTCTTTTCGTTGAAGCCGCCGCCGAAGGACTGCCTGAGATAAGCGTTGAGAGAGTAGTTATTTTCAGCAGCCTCTGATCTGTAATTCTCAATGGTTTCGTTGATTTCAGCCTGCTCGTCCTCTGTCAGCTTATAGTCTGCCTTAACAGCCTCGCCGTAGTAAGCGAGAACAAACTGAGCGTGCTCAACTGCTGCGTCTGAGAAATGCTGAGCCCATGTAATGGGGTTGCCGTCTTCATCTTTTTCGGTTGAGTTCTGCTCGTCGGGGGCAACGGAAGTATCAAATCCGATGCTGTAGCCGAGATTTTGCTGATAATAGTTGGCGTAATATGCCATCTGCTGATACTGGCTTGTGTAGTAATAATTGAACTGGGCTGCGGTTACCTTGGTGTCTCCTATGGTAACTGCGGTTGCGAGTCTTTCGATAACTCCGAGATCGTCAACAAGCTTCCATGCGATTCCGCCGACGATTGCAACAGCAAGAACTATGGCGACAACCTTTTTGATTATGTTGGATGCAGCCGTTCTTTTTTCTATGCTCTTGGCGTTTTGCTTTGCAGCCTTGGCTATCCTTGCTTTTCGCTCCTCACGGTAAACCTCAGCCTTGCTCTTGGAGCTTTCGTTTTTTGCCATTAATACTCATCCTTTTCTTCTAAGTATTACTTGCCGATGAAAGTAACTCGGCAGAATGTATATATATTATACTATTTTTATAAATTTTACAAGCGTTTTTGCAAAAATTTATAGGCAATTTGCATTTTGTTAATAAATTTCTTCTATTTTGCGTGCGTCAGAGTTCCGTCAAGAAATTCCCGCCTGAACCAAACATCGGGAACCTCAAAGCTTTTTCCGTTGAGATATTCAAGAATTCCCGCGTCGCTCGTGAAAGCAAATTTCAGCCGATAGGAATATAAAAATTGCTTTTTGTAGCCGAGAGGCTTGTTCATGGCGTTTTTTCCGTATTTGCCGTCGCCGAGCAGGGGATGACCGACGCTTGCAAAGTGCGCCCTTATCTGATGGGTTCTGCCCGTGAGCAGCTCAACCTCAACAAGGCTCAGCCCGTCTTTTTCGGAAATGACCTCATATTTTGTTTTGATTTGCTTTGTTCCGGGGCGTTCACTTGTGAAAACCTCAACCTTATTTTTGGTTTCGTCCTTTGAAAGCCAGCCCGTCAGAGTACCGCTTTTTTTCTTCATATATCCGTGAATAACGCACAGATAATATTTTTCAAGCTCTCTGTCTTTGAGCTTTTGATTGAGTATTCTCAGGCTTTCGGCGTTCTTTGCGGCAATGACTATTCCGCCCGTGTTTCGGTCAATTCGGTTAACGAGAGCGGGAACGAATGAGTTTTCGTCCTTGGGGTTGTATTCTCCCTTTTCATAAAGATAACGCTTTACCCGTGTTATCAGAGTGTCGTTATATTCTTTTTCATCGGGGTGAGAGAGAAGCCCGACCTTTTTGTTGAGGAGCATAATGTTTCCGTCCTCATAGACGATATCAAGCTTTGAGGAGGCGGAAAGAAAATCGTAATGCTCATCGGCGGGCGCAAAAAACTCATCGTTTATATACATATCTATTTTGTCGCCCTGCTCAAGCTTCATTGCGATGTCGCCTTTTTTTGAGTTGACCTTTATCCGCTTTGTTCGGATATATTTATACATAAGCGATTTCGGAAGCGCGGGAACCGCCTTTGAAATGAATTTATCGAGGCGCTGCCCCGCATCGTTTTTTGAAATCAAAAATGTTTTCAATGCAATCTCTCCGAATTTTTTTGGTTTTTTAGGCCGCCGCCGCAAAAAGCTCTTTTCAAACGGCGGGTTTTGGTGTATACTGAATTTATATATCAAATCCGTAAAGGGGCGTTACCGTGAGCGGAAACAACATTCATCAAAATCACAGGGCAAGAATAAGGGAGACTTTCAGAAAGGCGGGCGTTGAAGGTATGCCCGACCACAGCCTGCTCGAGCTTCTGCTCTTTTATTCCATTCCGAGAAAAGATACCAATGAGCTTGCCCACAGGCTGATTGAAACCTTCGGCTCGCTGAGTGGAGTTTTTGACGCTCCTTATGAAAGGCTGATTGAGGTTGACGGCATGGGCGAAAGCTCGGCACTTCTGATTTCGATGATTCCCGGCATATGCAGACGCTATGCGGAAAGCTCACAGGCGCGCAGGATAAATCTTTCGGAGCCTGAAGCCGCCGCCGAATATGCAGTCAAAAAATATCTGGGCTGCCGAAAAGAAGTGTTTTATATGCTTTGCCTTGATGCGTTAGGAAATCTGCTTAATTGCTGCAAGCTTTCGGAGGGAACGCCCGGCAGTGTGCTCGTTGATAAACGGGCGGTGCTTGAAACTGCTTTCAGAAACAATGCCGATAAGGTCCTTTTTATGCACAATCATCCCAACGGAATAGCCGCGCCGTCAAAAGAGGATCTGACCGTGACAAGCGAGCTTGCGGGCTTGCTTGCGGGCGTAGGCATCAGGCTTGCAGACCATATTATTGTGGCGGGCGATGAAACGGTTTCACTTGCACAAATTCCAAAATTTAAAACATTATTTATATAATTGACGGCTGTATCATTCCGATACAGCCGCTGTTATTTTTAATAACGCTTTTTAAATCAGAATTTGATAACAACCGTGTGCGTTCCGGGAGCAGAGGTGATTCTGAGCATTGCGGCTCCCTTATCACCGATGGGTTCAAGCGAATATTCGCCGTCGCACTCAATGCTTGCCGCGGCTTTGTGAACATAGATTTCGGTGGGTGAGGAATATTCCTTATCCTGCTCATATTTGAGCGTGAAAACGCAGGTTTCCTTATCAAATGAATATTCGGTTATTGAACCGCAGACCGCAACGGGAGAAGTTCTGATAAGACATTCCATAATGGGATTTTCAAGCAGACCGTTATAATAGCACCAATAAGTCTGGCTCCACTGATTGCCGTCAAACTTATTAAGCAGATAGTCGATGTGATAGAGCCAATCCGTGCCCTCGGACTGACCGCCCCATTCGCCGACGATAACGGGAACTCCGAGCCTTTCCTGCGCTCTCTTGTGCTCGTCAAAAATCGAGCCGACGCGGGAGTTGCTTGCGTATTTATAGGCGGGAGTGTCAACCATAAGGTCATATGCATGGGGAGCAAAGCAGAGCTTTTCCTCGCGCTTTCCGTCATAATTAACGGCGGGAGCCGAGTAGGGAATTCCGAGATTGGAATAATAGCTGTTTTCCATCATGATTATTCCGTTGTCGGTAACCTCTCTGATTGCCTTTGCCGTTCTGTTTATGAACTGTGAATAATAGCCTGTGTCAAACTTTTTGATGATATCGTCCGCAGCACTTGTTACCTTGCGGAAAAGAGTTGGGTCGTTAAACGGTTCAAGGCAGCGGATAGCCTCTTTGTTGATAAGCTGCTTTAACATCCAGCCGATTTTGCAGCGCTTGTCGGTAATAACCGTTTTGGCAACGCTTCCTATGAGCTTTCTGAAAACCTTGCCGCCGTCGCTGCCGGGGAAAGGCTCGTTGAGCAGGTCAAAGCCGAAAAGGGCGGGGTGGTCTTTAAATCTCTCGGCAACATGCTTCCACATATTGCAGAAATATGTTTGCAGAGGAATTCCGTTATATTCGGAATTAGCCCAGAAATTATCAAAGGATTTGTGAACGGCTTTTCCCCAGAAATAGCCCTCAGCCCAAACAAGTTTTGTGGGCTTGAATTTTGCACCGTCGGTCAGGCATGCCCAGCCGGGAGCGCCGTCGCCGGGAGTGTCGGCAAAGCCGCCGTAAAGATCCTGATGCATATCGAGGTAAAAATAGATGCCGTATTTTGCACATAAATCGGCAACCTTCTGAACCCTTTCAAGGTATTCCTCGTCATAGCGGTTCGGCTCGGGCTCAACTGCGTCCCATGTCAGACCGAGTCTGACAAGATTGAAGCCGTCCTCGCTGAGCTGCTTAATAAGAGCCTCGTCAAAATCAACGGCATAATATTTTCTCGGATTGCCGGGCTCGGATCTGCCCTTGTCGCAAAGATTAACGCCGTTGAAAATTCTCTGTCTGCCGTCGGAGTCGATAAATCTCTTTTCAAAAGTCGTGATTTTCATCATAATTCATTGAAACCCTTTCCACTGAAGCCGGCAGGCTCCTTATTTTAAATCAATTATAACATCAGGCGCCGAGGATTGCAACCATATTTTGCCGAGTGTTACAAATAGGCGGTTATGGGAGCGTATTTGATATTGCAAATTATAAAATAATATGGTATAATTTACAGGAAAATGATTTGATTTCCGTTTCGGAAAAATTTAATTGAATAGGGGTAGTCAAATTGGCAGCATCAACACTTTTTAAAATGTATTGCAGAACCTATCAGGGCATTTTCCGCGTTGCGGTCAATTTCCTTAATTGGAAAGAGCCGGAGTTGGTTAAAGGAGCAGGCAGTGTCAAAAAGCTCCCGGAGGTTGTTAAGGCAAACGGCCACAACAGCGTTCTTGTTGTTACCGATAAGGGCCTGATGGGGCTTCATTTGCTTGACGGTCTTTTTGAAGGGCTTGAAAAAGCGGGCATTAAGTATGCCGTTTATGACGGCACTCAGCCCAACCCGACGATTAACAATATCGAGGAAGCAAGGCAGCTCTATGTTGATAATAATTGCTCTGCCGTTATCGCTTTCGGCGGCGGCTCACCCATGGACTGTGCAAAGGTTGCCGCTGCAAGAATAGCAAGGCCCGGCAAGAGCATTCAGCAGATGCGCGGCACTCTCAAAATTCTCAAAAAGCTTCCCACGATTTATGCCGTTCCCACCACGGCGGGCACAGGCTCTGAAACCACCCTTGCCGCAGTTGTTTCCGACCCGAGCACTCACGAAAAATATGCGCTTCAGGATCCCGTTCTGCGCCCGAAATATGCGGTTCTTGACCCTGAGCTTACGGTCGGTCTGCCTCCTCACATAACTTCAACAACGGGCATGGATGCTCTTACCCACGCGGTTGAAGCTTATATAGGTCACAGCAACACCAAGGGCACTATTGCCGCCGCAGAAAAAGCCACAAAGATGATTTTTGAAAATATTCTTAAAGTTTATGAAAACGGCAAGGATATTCAGGCAAGAGAAAATATGCTCGAAGCTTCATATCTTGCGGGAATAGCATTCACAAGAGCTTATGTTGGCTATGTTCACGCAATCGCCCACAATCTCGGCGGTATGTACGGCACTCCTCACGGACTTGCAAACGCCGTTGTTTTGCCTTATGTTCTTGATTTCTACGGCGAAACCGCTTATAAGCCGCTTGCAAAGCTTGCCGATATCGCAGGGCTTGAAACAGCGGGACTTTCCGAAGAAAAGAAAGCGAAGCTCTTTATCGAAAAAATCAGAGAGTTTAACCGTGTTCTCAATATTCCCGAGCATCTTGAAATATTTGAAAAGGATGTTCCCGTTATCGCTCAGAGAGCATCGCGCGAGGGTAATCCTCTTTATCCCGTTCCGAAAATTATGGATATTGACGATCTTATGAAAGTTATCAGAAAGGTCGGAAATCTCGGTTGATTTTGCCCGAAACAGTCAATTAAATCCAAATGTCTGCCAATTATTAGCATAAAGTATTGAAAGTTAAACAATTTTGTGCTTTAATGTAAGATATCTTAATTCCAAAAGGGATGTGTTGCTATGAAAATTCGTCGTGTAACAGGTTTTGTTATGGCATTTGTTATGCTTGTAAGTTCGTTTACAGGTGTTGCTTTTGCGGCGGATAACCGCTGGGAACCGAAAAACAGCGAGCCTTTCATCTTCGTTCACGGGCTTAACGGCTGGGGCGGAGCAGAGGATATTAACGGAATTATGCCCTATTGGGGCGCAACGACGGGCAACCTTATGCAGTATCTTGAGCATGAGGGCTACGAATGTTATTCCGCATCCGTCGGTCCGATGAGCAGCGCGTGGGACAGAGCCTGCGAGCTTTATGCTCAGCTTATGGGAACCACCGTTGATTACGGTATAGCACATTCAAAGGAGTATAATCATAAGCGATACGGCAGAACATATTATCAGCCGCTTATTCCGAATTGGGGCGAAATGGATGCCGAGGGCAAAATTCAGCAGATTCATCTGATAGGTCACAGCTTCGGCGGCACTACTATCAGAGTGTTAATTCAGCTTCTGACCGAAGGCTCGGCAGAAGAGCGCGCAGTAACTCCGGCAGACGATATTTCCGGTCTTTTCACGGGCGGAAAGGACGGCTGGGTAAAGAGCGCAACAACCATCTGCACTCCCCACAACAGCTCATCTATTTATTATCCGCTTGTTATGCTAGGGCTTGACAGGGTAATTCAGTTCTTCAGCTTTGTATATGCAGGCGTTATGGGCAGGTCGTCACTTAACGGCGGACTTGTTGATTTCCATCTTGAGCAGTTCGGCTTAACGGAAATTCCGGGAATTGAAAACAGCGCCGATAATTTCTTTGAGGCTCTTGCGCTTATCCTTGATAACAAGGAGGATTCCTGCCAATATGACCTGACCCCCGAGGGCAACGAAAAGCTTAACGCGAAGCTGTCGGTTAACGAAAATGTTTACTATTTTTCATATGCGTTTTCAACCACCAAGGAGGTTCCTCTGACGGGGACTCAGGTTCCCATCATAACCACAAATCCGGTTCTGATGCCGATGGCGTTGCTTATGGGCGTTATGCAGTTTACCGACCCCATAAACGGAACGGTTTATGACACCGAATGGCTTGCAAACGACGCTATGGTTAATACCGAGAGCGCAAAACATCCGAAGAACGAGCCTTACAAGGATTTCGATGCTAATGACATTCAGCCGGGTGTCTGGAATGTTATGCCCGTTCAGCAGGGCGACCACGGAACCGCAATCGGACTTTTTGCCGACAAGGATAAAACCCACGAATTCTATCTCGGGCTTTGTGAAATGCTCACGGAGCTTCCGTAATAAACTTTTAGGAGAATTAAATTGAAATTTGATACCGTAATCGTAGGCGCAGGGCCTGCGGGAATTTTTACTGCGCTTGAAATGCTCAGGCGTTCAAGCAAACAAAAGATACTCATTGTTGAAAAGGGAAAGGCTATTGAAGAAAGGCATTGCCCCAAGGCAAAAATCGGCCATTGTGCAAATTGCAAGCCTTATTGCCATATAACAACAGGCTTTTCCGGCGCCGGAGCTTTTTCCGACGGAAAGCTGTCTTTGAGCTATGAGGTCGGCGGCGATCTTCCCTCGCTTATCGGCGAAGATGTTGCTCAGGCTGCCATTGAATACACCGATAAGATTTATCTTGAATTCGGTGCGGACGAAAAGGTCGAGGGCGTCAGCGACGCACAGGCGGTTAAGGAAATCAGAACAAGGGCAATTCAGACGGGCTTGAAGCTTGTTGACTGCCCCATTCGCCACCTCGGAACAGAAAAGGCAAGAGAGCTTTACGGCGCGATTGAGCGCAACCTGCTTGAAAACGGCGTTGAAATGATGTTCGGTTTTGAGTGCCTTGATGTTATTATGGAAAACGGAACCTGTAAGGGCGTTTGCATAACCAACGGCAAGGTCAGCCACGAGGTTTTTGCCGAGCATACGGTTATAGCGGCGGGCAGGAGAGGCGCGGATTGGCTCGAAGCAAAGTGCGCCGAGCACAATATTGCCCATCAGCCCGGCACGGTTGACATCGGCGTGCGCGTTGAGGTTCGCAATGAGATTATGGAAAAAATAAATGAGGTTCTTTATGAATCAAAGCTCATCGGCTATCCTCTGCCGTTTAAAAACAAGGTAAGAACCTTCTGCCAGAATCCCGGCGGATTTGTCAGCCAGGAGAATTATGATAATGACCTTGCGGTTGTCAACGGTCATTCATATAAGGATTTAAAATCAAATAATACAAACCTTGCAATTCTTTGCTCGCATAACTTTAACGAGCCGTTTAATCAGCCTATTTCATATGCACAAAAGGTTGGCGAACTGACTAATATGCTCGGCGCGGGTCACATTCTTGTTCAGCGTTTCGGCGATATTCTTGACGGCAAGAGAACATGGCAGAAGGAGCTTTCACAGTCCAATGTCAGACCAACTCTTGTTGACGCGGTTGCGGGAGATATAACCGCCGCAATGCCTTACCGCGCAATGGTCAACATCATCAATTTCATTCAGGCGGTCGACCATGTTGTGCCCGGTTTTGCTTCGCGCGAAACTCTGCTCTACTCACCCGAGCTGAAGTTTTACAGCAACAGGGTTAAGATGGACAAGGATTTCAATACCAATGTTCCGGGGCTTCATTGCCTCGGCGATTCCAGCGGCTGGACAAGGGGTCTTATGATGGCGTCCGTAATGGGCGTTCTTATGGGCAGAAAGCTTGCCGAGCAAGAAAACAAATAATATTGCAGTTTTTTGGGGAGCAATCGCAGGATTGCTCCTTATTTTTTTGAAAAAACTTCAACAAATTTTTAGGGTACCTTTTTGTAATAAATTGGGCATTTGTGTAAAGCGCACAAAAATCAAGCCTCAAATGATACAAGTTGCACAAAACGATTTTTGTCTTTGGATTAAATATGTTAAGACTGTATAATTTGTAAAGCTTCGTTTCTTTGTGAATTTTGCACAAAATTAAATATCAGTTTTTGTGCAAAATCACTTGACTTTTGCGAGAAACGGTGTATAATAAAGGCACAACACAAGAAGAAAGGATGAATGTTATGAGATTCGACGAAACAAAGTATGAAATGGAGAAGCAGCTTCTCGAAGAAATCGGCAGCGAAAAGAAATTTCTTACATTCAAAAAGCTTTTCAAAATCCTTGAACTGAGCGCTCTGCTCAACGGCTGAGGTGCTGCCGCACACTCCCCGAAATCGTCATCCTCACGGATGATTTCATATAATCCGAGCGGCTTTGACCGTCTTGGAATTTCGGAAAAACTGCACGGACCGAAAGAGATTTTAAACCTCTTTCGGTCCGTTTTTTCATTTTATTTTTTTATGCGGCATATAATCATTATATAAAGAATTTGTGAGGTGCGCTATGAATTGCTGTATAACCGAGCTGCGATGCAAGGAAGTAATTGATAAATCTAACGGCTGCCGTTTGGGGCTTGTGAGCGATGTTGAGGTTGATTCCTGCTGCGGCAGGGTGGTTGCGCTGATAGTTTTAGGCAGACCGAAATTTTGGGGTATCTGCGGCAGGCGGGAGAGAATTCGAGTCTGCTGGGAGGATATTGATGTGATAGGCAACGATACCATACTTGTATGCAAGGTTCAGCGTGAAAACAGAGACGGCAGGCGCAACCGCAGCAGAAATTGAATAAGGCGCAAAAAATGTCCGGAAAGATTTCTCTTCCCGGACACTTTTTTATTGATTAGATTAGTATTTGAAGTTCTTGTAGTAGATATGAGTTCTTGCGGTTGCCGTGCCTGAGCCAACGCTGATATCAATGGCAACAGCTATATCAAACTCAACCGTAAGCTTTACGAGATGACCGGTTGCTCCGTCAACAACGGCAGTAATTACAGCGTTATCGTATTTTTCTTCGATAACTGCGCCTGCATATGTTCCCGCAACGGCGTCATATATAACCTCGCCTGTCTTGTGGTCGTAATAGCCCTTGTCTTCCTTGCCTACGCAAATGCCGCACTTATCAATGGGAGCGTTGGTGTATTTCTCATTTTCGGAGCCTTTGCTGTTTCCGCCCTTAACATTGAGAACGATTGTGTACTGATTGCCGTTAGCTGTGCAGGTGGCTTTGGTTACATCTGCGGCAGTCAGAGTGCTCTTGCGAAGATAATGTCTTTTTGTATCGCTGTCCCACTTACCTTTGGCAACTGATTCGGTATATTTGTTTTCTGCGCCGACGCCCATAAATTTATAAACAAGGCTCTTGAATGCTTTAAGAGCAACGCCTGCGTCAAGCTTCTCATTGTCGGTCATGCGCTCTTTATCAAAGCCTGCCTTTGCGTCGAATGCGGAATTGACTGCCGAATTGTAAAGGGCAACAATTTCTTCGGTTGATGTGGGAGCGGCGGTGATTGCGGGAACGGTGGTTTCGCCCGCAGCCGTTGTGCTTTCGCCCTCGGAAACCGCTGCGGTTGCATCGTCGGTTGCCTGCGTGCTTTCATCTGAAGGAACGGCGGCTTGAGTTTCTGACGGTGTTTCTGCCGCTGCGGTAGTTTCTGCGGCGGTTGTGTCTGCGCTTGTATCCGCGTCCTTTTTGCCGCAGGCAGCAAAACCAAAGAGAAGAGCTGCGGTAAGAATTAGTGCGAGTGCTTTTTTCATTTTTGGGGTTCTCCTTTCATATTTAATGCCTTACGGCATTGTTTCTTAAACAGTTTTAATGAATTTCAAAAAGGCTTCTTTACCCTCTGCTGTGCGCTTGAATACTCCTGCGTGTTCAAGCACCGTGGCGAATACCTTTCCGACCTCAGCCTTGATAATATCCATTGCGTTTTCTTCGGTTATTTCCGAATAATTAACGGCAAAGCTTTCCGCCCAGTCGGCGTGGCTTGCGGTAAGCTCGTTTTCTCTTAAATCCTTTCCGTTTATCAAAGCATCGGCAAGCGCTTCAAGCTCGGGCTTGAGCCTCGGAGGCAGAACAGCAAGACCCATAACCTCAATCAAGCCGATGTTTTCTTTCTTGATGTGGTGAAGCTCTGCGTGCGGATGGAAAACTCCGAGCGGATGCTCATCGGTTGTGATGTTGTTGCGGAGCACAAGGTCAAGCTCGTACATATCGCCTCTGCGTCTTGCAATCGGGGTTATTGTGTTATGAGGAACGCCGTCGGTTTCAGCAAAGATAAAGGCGCTTTCATCGCTGTAAGAACGCCAGCCCGTCAGTATTTTATCGGCAAGCTTGGCAAGACTTTCTCTGTCGGCAGACTGAAGCCTGATTGTGGACATCGGCCATTTAACAATGCCTGCCTTGATATTTTCAAAGCCCGCGAAGCTGATTTCAGTTTCAATCGGCGCGCGCTCCATTGCAAATTCATATCGTCCGCCCTGGAAATGCTCATGGCTGAGAATGGAGCCGCCGACTATCGGCAAATCGGCGTTTGAGCCGACAAAATAATGCGGAAACAGGGTAACGAATTCAAGCAGCTTTGAGAAAGCGGCTTTGTCAATCTTCATCGGGGTGTGATTTCCGTTGAAAACAATGCAGTGCTCATTATAATAAACATAGGGAGAATACTGCATAAACCAATTTGAATTGTCGATTGTAATGGGGATTATTCTGTGATTTTGCCTTGCGGGGAAATCAACTCTGCCTGCGTAGCCCTCGCTTTCGCGGCAAAGCTGGCATTTCGGATAGCCCGACTGCGGCGCGTTTTTTGCGGCGGCAATCGCTTTTGGGTCTTTTTCGGGCTTTGAGAGATTAACGGTAATGTCAATCGTGCCGTAATCGCTTGCATATTGCCACTTCTGAATTTTTGCAATCCTGTCGCGGCGGATATAGTTTGTATCTCCGCTGAATTTATAGTAATAATCCGTTGCCTTTTTGGGAGACTCGGTATAAAGACTTTTGAATTTATCGATAACCTGAGAGGGACGGGGAGTAAGAACGCCCATTACGGCGGTGTCAAACAAGTCACGGTAGGTCACGGAGTCTTCGATTATTCCGTTTTCTGCGGCGTAGTCGCACAGCGCGTCAAGCAGCTCGTTCAGCTCTCCCTTTGCTTCGGGGCAGGTGCTGTCAAACGCATCCTTTTTCAAAAGCTGTAAAATTGAATTTGTGCAGTAAACAGTATCGCTCTCTTCAATCAGCGAATGCGAAACCGCAAAGCCGACAAGCGCCTTAACATAAGAGTCAACCATCGTTTTACCTCTGCTTTCGACATTTTATTTTAATATATTATATACTTTAATGAGTCATTGTGCAAGAGCATAATTGAATTTGATAAAAATTAATGAAATAAATTTATCTCGGACTAATTCAAGGTTGAAAAATCCGTGATTGTGTGCTATCCTCTTTGTGTAAAAATTTTTCGGAGGTTTATTATGCTTGTTTCATTATTACATCCAAAAATCCTTTATATTATTATGGCGGCGGGCACGGTCGGTTTGTGTGCCGCTCTGCTTGCGCTTTTTAAAAACAAGCTTCCCAAAGACCAGGGGCGCGAATTCGCATTTAACGGCAAGCTTTCAACGGGCAAAGCAAGAGGCGCAGGAATTATATTCATCTGCTCTTTTATTGTCTCTGCTCTGCTTTTTGTTCCCGTTTCGGCGGAATACGCCTGCTATTATGTACTTATATTTTTAGGTATGCTTTCGGGCTATCTTGATGACCGCTCTGAAAAGCCGTGGGGCGAATATAAAAAGGGCGCGATTGACCTTGTTATTTCCGCTTTGACTGCCGCAAGCTTTGTTTATTTTAACCGCGGGCTTACTGATATCAGCTTTTTCGGCTTGAAGCTTCACATTCATCCCGTTGTATTCGGCATTATTGCGGCGGTGCTCGTGTGGATGCTCATAAATGCCGTAAACTGCTCCGACGGTATCGACGGCTTCTGCGGCAGCCTTACAATAGTTTCGCTTATATCAGTGCTTGCCGCAGGCAGGCTTCTCGGAATGGACGGCAATATGAATTTGCTGATTGCGGTTATGATTCTGACCCTGCTGCCTTATCTCTGGAGAAACGCCGAGCCGAGCACAATGATGATGGGCGACGCAGGCTCGCGCGCTCTCGGACTTTTCCTTTGCATATGCATCCTTAAAAGCGGAAACATTCTTCTCACCGTTCCGCTCTGCTTTATGCTCTGCCTTGACGGCTTGCTCGGCATTGCAAAGGTTTCGCTTATCAGATTTCTCCATATCAATGCGTTTAAGAATATACGCACACCCCTGCACGATCATTTCAGAAAAAACAAGGGTTGGTCAAACTCTCAGGTTATTTTCAGATTTTGCATAATTCAGACGGTCATTTCCGCCGTTACCGTTGCCGCAATGAGATAAGTGCGAAAGCGAGGTTTAAAAATGTATCGGCTGCTGATAGTTGAGGATGACAGGGGAATTGCTCAGGCAATCAGAGAGCAGGCAGAAATGTGGGGGCTTGAGGTTCGCTGTGTCCGCAATTTCCGCAATGTTACCGCAGAGTTTGCGGAGTTTGACCCTCACATCGTTTTGCTTGATATTGCCCTGCCGTTTTATAACGGATTTCATTGGTGCAGCGAAATACGCAAGGTTTCCAAGGTTCCGATTATTTTCATTTCCTCCGCCTCAGACAATATGAATATAGTTATGGCAATGAATATGGGCGGCGACGATTTTATTGCAAAGCCGTTTGACAGGAGCGTGCTCATGGCAAAGCTTCAGGCAATGCTCCGCCGAACCTATGACTTTGCGCCGTCCGTTCCCGTGCTTGAGCACAGGGGAGCATTGCTGAATACGGGCGACAATACGCTGACCTATGAGGGCGAAAAAATACCTCTCAGCAAGAATGAATACAGAATTCTTCTCATTCTTATGGAAAGCCGCGGCAAGGTTGTCAGCAGGGAACGGCTCATGGAGCAGCTTTGGGAAAGCGACAGCTTTGTTGATGAAAACACGCTTTCGGTCAATGTCAACCGCCTGCGTAAAAAGCTTTCTGCGGCGGGTCTTGAAGATTTTATTACAACGAAATTCGGCGTGGGCTATATAATATCGGATTAAAGAAAGGCGGAGCCATGAAGCTTTTTTCAGACTATATTAAACAGAGGCGGCGCGGGATTGCGCTTGGAGCAGTTTGCTGTCTGATATTCATAATAAGCTTTTTCCTCTATCATCTGCCCGTGAAGGCAGTCATATATCCCGCCGCGCTTTGTACGGTTTTCGGAATTGTGTTTGCCGCTGTTGATTTTCGCAGGGTTAAGCGCAGAAACGAGCTTCTCAGCGGGATAAAGAGCCTGACCGACGCTGTGTCGCTCGATTTTCCTGAAATTGACGGGATAGAGGATGAGAATTATCAGCGCATAATCAGCCTTATCTGCGAGGAGCAAAAGGAATACCGTGACGCGGTTAATATGCGCTATGCCGATATGGTGGATTATTACACCGTTTGGGCGCATCAGATAAAAACGCCGATAGCTTCAATGCGCCTTAGCTTGCAGGGCGAGGATTCAGCTATTTCACGCAGGCTTTCCGCAGAGCTTTTCCGCATTGAGCAATATGTTGAAATGGTTCTGACCTTTCTGCGGCTGGATTCGGAGAGCACCGATTATCTTATTAAAGAATATGACTTGGATTCCGTTGTAAAGCAGGCGGTCAAAAAGTTTTCGGGCGAGTTTATTGACAGAAAGCTGAGCCTTGATTATCAGCCGATAAAGGTGAATGTGATAACCGATGAAAAATGGCTGTCTTTTGTGATTGAGCAAATTCTTTCAAATGCGCTCAAATATACTCACGAGGGCGGCATTTCCGTTGTGCTTGAAAGCCCTGCGGCGCTTGTTATAAGCGACACGGGAATAGGCATAGCTCCCGAGGATTTGCCGCGCATTTTTGAAAAGGGATATACGGGCTATAACGGGCGCAGCGATAAAAAAGCAAGCGGTATCGGCTTATATCTGTGCAAAAGAGTTTGCGATAACCTCGGTCACGGCATATCCGTTGTATCCGAGCTTGACAAAGGAACTGCCGTCAGGCTTGATTTGAGCCGCAGAAATATAAGGCATGAATAAGCTTTTCATGCGTTTCTTACAAAAGTGTTAGATTTCAAGGGGGATTTGTAAGCCGATTCTATGGCGAAGCAAATCCCTTTTTTGCTACAATACAGGCAGAAATTCCGAAGGAGGATTTTTGTTATGAGTATCTTGGAAGCGAGCGGAGTTAAAAAAATCTATACAACCCGCTTTGGAGAAAACAAGGTTGAAGCGCTGAAAAATGTTTCGTTCAGCGTTGAGCAGGGGGAATATGTTGCCATTATGGGTGAATCAGGCTCGGGCAAAACAACTCTGCTTAATATTCTTGCGGCTTTGGATAAGCCGACCTCGGGCACGGTTTTGCTCGACGGCAAGGATATTTCAAAAATAAAAGAGTCGCAGACGGCGCAGTTCAGGCGTGATAATCTCGGCTTTGTGTTTCAGGAATTCAATCTTCTGGACACATTTTCGGTTGAGGATAACATCTATCTGCCGCTTGTGCTTTCGGGCAAATCTCACGCAGAGATGAGCAAGAGGCTGGCACCGATTGCCGAGCAGCTCGGCATAAAGGAACTGCTGAAAAAATATCCTTATGAGATTTCGGGCGGTCAGAAGCAGCGCGCGGCGGTTGCAAGAGCGCTGATTACAGATCCGAAGCTTATCCTTGCGGACGAGCCTACGGGTGCGCTCGATTCAAAATCAACCGATGAACTGCTTGACCTCTTTGCTCAAATCAATAAATCGGGGCAAACAATTCTGATGGTTACTCATTCCGTTAAGGCGGCAAGCAGAGCGGGCAGAGTCCTTTTTATCAAAGACGGCGAGGTGTTCCATCAGCTTTACAGGGGCAGAAATGATAACGAGCAGATGTATCAGCTTATTTCCGACACGCTCACTATTTTGGCAACCGGCGGTGAAGCAAAATGAAAAGAAGTCTTTATCCGAGCCTTGCCTTAAACGGTATGAGAAAAAACAAAAAGCTGTATATTCCGTTCTTCATTACAAGCGTAACCATGGTGGTTATGCAATATATCATTTCGTTTCTCGCAACAACGCCTACTCTCGATTATATGCGCGGCTCTGAAACGATGCGTACAATGCTCGGCCTGGGCGGAAATGTTATGGCTGTTTTTGCGCTGATATTCCTGTTTTACACACATTCGTTTCTTGTTCGCAGGCGAAAAAAAGAATTCGGGCTTTATAACATTCTCGGTATGGGCAAGGGAAATATTGCGGTTATTATGCTCTGGGAAACCTTTTTTACCGCCGCCGTTTCACTTGTATCAGGGCTTTTTCTCGGAATAGTGCTGTCAAAGCTTGCCGAGCTCGGGCTTATTAATATAATGAAAGACTAACTATTAAAAGTCAAGCCCTAAAATAGAAAAAATCAAAAAAATA
>JBJEQB010000018.1:0-13752 GCA_051881535.1 Acutalibacteraceae bacterium
ATTTTCTTTCAACAGCGCCATCTATAGCCGTTCCCGAAGTGTTACTGTTTGTATTAGAGCCGTACCATTGATATGTTCTGTTGAATCCTGCAACATCTGCTTCAAGCGGGCGCATATATGAGTAATATTCTTCGGGCAAATCGGTTATTATTGCTGTTTCGGGAGTGATTTCAATAAACTCAAATCCGTTTTCATTCGCCCATTGCTCGGCGTATGTTCCTTTGCTGCTATAAACAATGTACCAATGCGGTTCAGCTTCTTCCAAAATGGAGTTCTGACAGCTTTCAAATGATGCAGGAAGAACGAGCTTAACTGTTCGTCCGCGTATACATAAGGCTGTAGGCAAGGCTTTGATTTCTTTAACATTAGAAAACTCAACTTTTGAAATAAATGAGCTTTCAGTGAACGTATCCTTCGGAACGGTTTCAATACAGGGAAGATCTATACCTTCATAAATCTCAACGCCGGAAAACTGAGCACCAAATCTTAACGAACGCAATCCAAGCTCCCTTAATTGCGGTGCATAAAACTCAGCTAACATTCTGCAACCTTTGAAACTGTCAGACCCGATTGTTTCCACTTTAGGAAAATACGCACTTCTTAAACTACGGCATGCAAGAGCTCTTTTTCCAACCGATAAACAATAAGGAAAAAACGCCTCCGAAAGAGAATCACAGCAATAGAAAGCATAGTCCTCTATGGTTTCTGTTAAACAAAAATCAATACTATATAGGTTTTCGCAATCGTCAAATGCATGCTGTGATATGGTTGTAACAGATTTTCCATCTGCAAACAGCAAAGTAGTATTTCCCTGAAAAGCATTGCTTGGCACAAAATCAAGCGAATCCGGTAAGGTTACGCCAAAAATTTCTGCCTCAGAAAAAGTTTTCTTAGCAATGTCGGTAACAGCGATTCCGTTTATTGACTCAGGAATTATCAAATCATACACGTTCTCACCGGTATAGCTTGTTATCTGTCCGGTTTCGCTGATTGTGAACATATCTTCTGTCCCCATGGTTTGCAATCGGTAAAACCGCTTTGTGCACTCGCTTTTCAGAAAATCATCACAATAAGCAACGGCTTTAAATATTAAAATATCGTTTGATAGTTTGACGGGCTCAGTATATAATATACCGTTATCCTTTGTCGGATATGAACCGTCAACGGTATAGTATACTTCGTAATTATTTTTTGCTTCAATCTCTAAAGCTATTTCGCCCGTATATTTGCCCGAATCATAGTTAATAATCGGGGTTTCAGCACGATCAAATCCGCAGGCGGCAATTGCATCAATGTTGCCGTAGCCGAACAAATCCGATTCAGAAATAAGATCAGTCGGAACAGCTGTACTTTCCATTTTTACTTCAAGCTCCTGAGCGGTAGCATCAGGGAAAACACTCATAAGGATAGCCATTAAAGATGCTACAATTGGGGTGGACAACGATGTGCCGCTTGCTAAACCGTAACTGTTACTGTTTCCAAATGTCGTTTTAATATCTTCTCCCGGTGCGATAAGGTCAACACTGCGACTATATGATGTGAACCACGATGGCAACCCGTCTGGAGACAGACTTGCAACGGTTATTACTTTTTTATCAGATGCGGGCAAACTATCATCATACACCTCAAGATAGCGCCAATCATTGCCTGCAGCTGCTATAACCGGAATATTTGCTTTGTGTGCTTCCTCTAATGCACTTGCAAAAAGACCCGATTCATCGTCCGTTCCGATGCTTGCATTGATCAGATCCACTTCATCTCCTATTGCTCGAAGAAGAGCGGCGGTAACTGCTATAACTGTTGAGGTGTCATCTTTATTTATAAACTTATAATTTGCAACCTTAACATTATAAGGAGAGCTGTCTATAATAACACCGCTGACATTTGTTCCGTGTCCTATACCGTCTATTGTGTCACTTTCATCATTTTCCTCTCCATCGGAAGCAGAGTTAAAGAAAGTTCTGACAATTCTATCTTTGAAGAATTCGTGCTCAAGATATATTCCCGAATCAATAACACCAACCACAATTTCATCAAGGTCTGTATAATTAGCCTCAATATAATCCTTTACATCATAAAGTCCTGTTACTTCGCTGCCCCAGGAATCAAGTCTTTTCGGAGCAGATGATTCTTCGTTGGTGGCTTCTTCTGTAAATGTTACAGCACAAGTCGCATTAAACACTTTATCCGCTGTTACAGTAATTATTTTTTCGTCCGATAAATATATATTATAGGCATTTTCTGTATCTTCCTCTGTTGCAAACTGAACAATATAATAATTTTTAAATCCGCTCGCAATACCAATTGAATTCAACTCGTCTATTTTCTTGTCGGATTTAACAATCAGTCGGCAGGTTTGAAAGTCAGTATCATTCGATTTGATGTCATCATTAACGGATTGTGTTGTCAGTTGAAAATCCTCTGTATTGTTTTCAACAGCAATAAAATCCTTACCTGCATCGTTTTCTCTTATCAATTTAATCGAATCATTTACAAAAGAAACAATCTCTGCTTCCTCTGCCTTTGCCAAAATCGGCTCACCGATTGCCGTAACCACCGTTAATCCTACAATAATAATTGCCAGCAAAACGCTTGTTATCTTCTTCAAGATATCAACTCCTTTTACATTTTTTTAACTATCCCTCAATCATTTTCATAAGAACATTCGGACGCTTCGTTGTGATGTTATCCGGCTTCATTTCCAAAACTTTTATCATATCCTTTGGGCTGTTAACCGTCCAGAGCGAAACGAGAAGTCCGCTTTCGTGAACCGCTTCAACAAAAAGTCTGCTTGCTCCGCGAAAATTTGAATTAATACCTATTGCACCTAAGCTTTTTGCGCTTTCCGCCGCACGCCGTGCCGATTCCTTGTCGGATGCGTCCTCGGCGGTTATTTCACAGTTCAGATAATACGGTATTTCCGAGCTGCTTCGGACGGCTTCAACCCACTCCCGTGAAACTCCCGTGTAAAAAACTCTTTCACACAGCCCGTGCAGTTTTACAACCTCATCAACAGCCGCAAGGTTTGCCGTGGATTTGAGGTCAAGATTTATTTTGCAGTCGGGGCTTTCGGCAACGGCTTCAAGCGCGCTTTCAAGCGGAACGCCGCCGCTGTTTCCGGGCTTTGCAGCGTGAATAATAACGGGCGAACCGTCAGGGCGAAAGCTTACATCAAATTCAACAACCTTTGCGCCCCAACCGACGGCGGTTTTAACCGAGTAAATGCTGTTCGGCGGCGTGAACATCGCTCCCGCATGGCAGGTTACCGTGAAACCGTCCGGCAGAGAACTGCGGTGAATGAGCGGAGAATTTTTTGAAAAACCCATATATATTTCTGCGGCGGCACGAGCCGCCTTTGCATTAAATGTTTCCATATTATTCCCTCCGCAACTTATTTTATCATATTCTGATTGCGCTGTCAATTATCGACAGCCTTCGCAGGCATAATTAATCTAAACAAATTTATCAAATTATATAAAAAATATTGAACTTGATCTAAAAATATGTTATAATCTCATAAAATCAAAATTCTCCAAAGGATAGGAGGCGCTTTGGTGGAGGAAAATAAGAATGTTGCTTTTGATGAACCGACCGAGGGCATAGTTATCGATTATGAAAAGGGAGTTAAAAATCCTCTTCTCAGAAATCGACGTTATGTCGGTCAAAAAGAAAGAATAGGCTACCTGCTGAACGATGTTGCCGCAAGCTTCAATATCAGTAAATATAATGACAGATTTATTTACGATGTTGTCAAGCTTGATTTTAACTATCTTGCCATTTACACCTTGTTTGCAGGTATTTGGGACACGATTAACGACACCTTTATCGGCGTTATTGTTGACAGAACGCGAACCCGCTGGGGCAAATTCAAGCCCTATATTCTTCTCGGTCAGATTCCTTTGTGTATTCTCGGATTATGGTATTGGTTTATGCCTGCAATTTTCCCTGATACGGCGGCGGATTATCTGCCGAAATTCATTTTTTATTGCGTATTTTCCGTTATTTCGGAAACTGCGGGAACCTTTACTTCAATCGCCGGCACGGGCTTTATGTCAACAATCACCCCCGATCCGCTCGAAAGAACGGGGCTGATAACCATGGCAAAGCTTGTTTCGGGTCTTGTGGGCGAAAAGCTCCCCGAGCTTGCTTTCGGCGTTTTGCTTGACCTTGTAAACAACGATGTTCTGAAATGGAACCGCCGCAATCTTTTTATGTGCTTCGGCATAGGTACGGCGATTTGCTCATGTGCAATGTCGTTCTATTTCATTTGCGTTACGAAAGAGCGCGTTTCTCAGTCGATTGAAAAGCCTAGCGTGGTTCAGGGCTTAAAGGCGATTATCAATAACCGCCCGATTCTTATGATAACCCTTTCCGAATTCCTTGAAGGCTTTAAGGTAAGCAAAGGAAAGATAAATTATTATATTGATGTTCTCGGCTCGGCAACATATCAAACCATTGTCGGAATTCCCGCGTCACCCGTTTCAACAATCAGCTATGCCTTTGTTGCTCCAATCCGCAAGCGTATTTCAACGCGTGCAATCTGGATTCTTGAAGATTTGTGGACTGATTGCTGTTGGCTTGCGGTTTTCGGCATCGGTTCAATCGGCGGCATGAAAAAAGGACTTTACAAGAATAAATGGGTAATGCTTCCTGTATTTGCCATCGAGGAAGTCCTTGAAATGTGCGTTTACGGCTTACGCAATGTTATTCCCAATGAGCTTTACAATGAGGCGATGGATTACTGCGAGTGGAAAAACGGTTACAGAGCCGAAGCCATGACAGGCGTTGCAAAAGGTCTTGTCAAAAAGCTTCAGGGCATTGTAATGAGCTCTATTCAGAATTTGATTATGGCAGAGATAGGCTATATTCAGGGTCTTTCCATCGGCACTCAGGCGGACTCCACAAAGTGGTGGATTTTTGCAATGGGCACGGGAATTCCCGTTATCACGGGCGCGCTCGGAGTTATACCTAAATTTTTCTATAATCTCAACGGCGAAGAGCGTGACAGAATGTACCGTGAGCTTTTCGCAAGGCGTGAAGCGATGAGAAATGCTGTCGAAAACGCCAAAAACGAGCAGGAGGTTGCTCTCATTGCCAAGGCGCAGATGAGAGGCGAATACATAGGGTAACGGAGAATGATATAATAAAATCGGCGCATACCGCAGAATTCTTACGGTATGCGCCGTGTTTTATTTTGATGCTTTCTTTTCTGCTGCCAATCCTGCCGAGCATATTACAGCCGCGCCGAAGCTGACGGCAAGCATAATAATAAAAACTGCGTTCCAGCCGCGCGATTGTGAAACCGCACCGAGCGTATATGAGGTAACTGTGCTGCCGATGTAGCAAAATGTGTTCAACAGCCCTGCGGCAAAGCCTGCGTTGAGCAGTCGCCTGTAATCAAGAGCAAACATACTTGTTATAACATTGTTTATCATCGACATTCCGCACGCAACTCCGATAAAGCAGAGCATAACGGCGGCAATGCTGTGAATTTTCAGAGAGAACAGAATTCCCAAGCACAGAACCGAGGAGCAGGCAAAGAATATAAGATTCATCGCGGCGTGGGATTTGATTTTTTCGTGAACCTTTTTCGCTATTGCCGCGCCGAGTGTTGAAACCATAGGCAAAAGCAAAGTCAGCAGGATTGAAAATGACGGCGAAACGCCGAATTCTTCATAGAGAACCGACGGAACCCAGGTGTTTATTCCGTCTTTGATAAATCCGTTGGCTATGCCTGCAAAAGCGGCGAGAAAAAGTGCAATCATAACGGCTTTGCCTGCTTTGATTTTTTCGCTCTTTTCCTGCGGAATATCCGCCGCAGTCCGTTTCGGAGCCGAGCCGTAAAGAACGAACCAAGCGGCGGCGCTTATAAGCATAATAACGCTTGCGGCGTAGAATACTGCCTGCCAATTTCCGAATTTTACGCTTATGGCGGAAATGCCGTAGGCGGCGAGAGTACCCGCGGCAACGGTGGTGCTCATTACAAGTATTGCGCGCGGCATTTTTTCATCGGAAACAAATTCAGAGAGTGTTTTTATCAGCGTGCTCCACAAAACGGATTGCACAATTCCGTTTGCAAGCCAGATATATTTCATAACCGAAATATCTCCGCAAAGCGGCATCATCAGATTGAGAACCGATGATATCGCAAGCGACAGAAAAACCATAATTCTTGAATTATAGCGCTTTGAAAGAATCCCGTTTACAAGCTGACCCGCGCCGTAGGCAAAGAAAAAGCACGAGCTGACAAGCCCTGCCTGAGCTTTGGTTGCGCCGAGCTCGGCGATTATCGCAACTATCGATGCGCTGAAATTAAGCCTGCCGACATATGCGGCGGTATAGGCGAGCCAGCAGATAAATATTATTTTGTTTTCCCGCGCGGCGGTGTTTTTATCAACCGTTTCCATATTTGATTACCATTCCTTTCCTCAATCGGATAGTTTATCACTTTTGTTTGCTCAGGTCAATCTGAAATTGCTTTATTTTCATTGACAAAAAAGGAAAAATCCGTTATAATTACCGTATCCTGACGCGAGGACTGATTTTTCGTCCGAAAGAAAGGTGCAAAAATGTAATTTCATTGTGATTTACACTGTTACTGCGCCTTTTTCGGGGCGCAGTTATTTTTTTGGAGGAAAAACATATGGAAAAGAGGATAGCCGTTATCGGTATAATTGTTGAAAATACGGAATCGGTCGAAAAGCTGAATTCTCTGCTTCACGAATTCGGCAGTTACATTATCGGCAGAATGGGTTTGCCCTATAAAGAGCGAAACCTTAATATAGTCAGCATTGCCGTTGACGCGCCGCAGGATGTTATTTCCGAGCTTGCGGGCAAGATAGGCAAGCTCAGCGGAATAAGCGTTAAAGCGGCTTATTCCAACAAGATTTTTAATGATTAATGTTAAATAATTCAACGGGGAAGTGCTTCTGACCCGAAGAAAGGAAATAATAAAATGGCAGTTTATAATCCCAAATCACTCAAAGCCGAGGAATTCATAAATAATGAAGAAATCCTCGCAACGCTCGAATACGCTGAAAAAAACAAAAACAATGCAGAGCTTATTGATGAAATTCTCAATAAGGCTCGCCCCGTAAAAACGGCGGGAGGCGCCACCTGCAAGGGCTTGACCCACAGAGAAGCCGCGGTGCTTCTTGCTTGCGAAATCCCGGAAAAAATCGATGAAATGTACAGGCTTGCCGAGGAGATAAAGCAGGCGTTTTACGGCAACAGAATAGTTATGTTTGCTCCGCTCTATCTTTCAAATTACTGCGTTAACGGCTGTCTCTATTGCCCTTATCACCTCAAAAACAAACATATCGCGCGCAAGAAACTCACTCAGGAGGAGGTTGCCCGCGAGGTTATCGCCTTGCAGGATATGGGTCACAAACGCCTTGCAATCGAGGCGGGGGAGGATCCCGTCAATAACCCGATTGAATATATACTCGACTGCATAAAAACAATATATTCTATTAATCACAAAAACGGCGCCATTCGCCGCGTCAATGTCAACATTGCGGCAACCACCGTTGAAAACTACCGCAAATTAAAGGATGCAGGCATCGGAACCTACATTCTTTTTCAGGAGACTTACCATAAAGAAAGCTATCTCAAGCTCCATCCCACAGGTCCGAAGCATGATTATGATTATCACACCGAGGCAATGGACAGAGCCATGCAGGGCGGCATCGACGATGTAGGGCTCGGCGTGCTTTTCGGTCTTGAACTTTACAAATACGAATTCGTCGGTCTGCTTATGCATGCTGAGCATCTTGAAGCCGTTCACGGTGTTGGACCTCACACAATCAGCGTGCCGAGAGTTAAGCGCGCCGATGATATTGACCCCGATGTTTTTGATAACGGCATTTCCGACGAAATGTTTGCAAAAATTGTTGCCTGCATCCGTATTGCCGTGCCTTACACGGGCATGATTATTTCCACCCGTGAATCTCAGGCAGTGCGAGAAAAGGTGCTCGGGCTCGGAATTTCACAGATAAGCGGAGCATCAAGAACCTCCGTCGGCGGTTACACAGAGGAGGAAAGACCTCACGATTCGGAGCAGTTTGATGTTTCCGACCAAAGAACGCTCGATGAGGTTGTCCGCTGGCTTATGGAGCTGGGCTACATTCCATCGTTCTGCACCGCCTGTTACCGTGAGGGCAGAACGGGCGACAGATTTATGAGCCTTTGCAAAAGCGGTCAGATTCTTAACTGCTGCCACCCCAATGCGCTGATGACTTTAACCGAATACCTTGTTGATTATGCGAGCGCGGAAACCAAGAAAACAGGCTTTGAGCTTATTGAAAACGAGCTTAAAAAGATACCCGGCGAAAAGGTCAGGGCGATTGCGGCTAAGAATATTGAGGATATCAAAGCCTCGAACCGCCGCGATTTCAGATTTTAATTTTTAGGGGGACTGACAATGAGCCTTAATTCGGTTGTTTCGGCAGAAAGAGTTCACATAGGCTTTTTTGGCTTGAGAAATGCAGGCAAATCAAGCGTTGTCAACGCCGTCACGGGTCAAAGCCTGTCGCTCGTTTCCGATATAAAAGGAACAACGACCGACCCCGTCAAAAAGGCAATGGAGCTTTTGCCGCTCGGCCCCGTGGTTATTATTGATACTCCCGGTATCGATGACGAGGGCACGCTCGGCGAAATGAGAGTAAAAAGAGCAAAGCAGATTTTAAATCAAACGGATATAGCAGTTCTTGTTGTTGACGGCGAAAAAGGGCTTCAGCCCGCAGATGAGGAATTGATATCGCTCTTTGACGGCAAAGCAATTCCTTACATAATTGCATATAACAAATCGGATTTGCTCAATTCCGTTCCCGAAGCGGACGAAAACAAAATCTATGTCAGCGCGGAAAACGGAACCAATATTTATGAGCTTAAAGAAATGATAGCCAGCAAGGCGAAAACCTGCGAAAACGAAAAAAAACTTGTTGCCGATTTGATTTCACCAAATGACCTTGTGGTGCTCGTTGTGCCGATAGATTCCGCCGCTCCCAAGGGCAGGCTTATCCTGCCTCAGCAGCAGGTTATCCGTGATGTGCTTGAAAGCGGAGCCTGTGCGGTTGTTTGCCGCGAAACGGAGCTTAAAGATACTCTTGCCGCGCTCGGCAGAAAGCCGAAGCTTGTTATAACCGACTCGCAGGCTTTCGGCAAGGTTTCGGCAGACACGCCCGCGGATATTCCGCTGACCTCGTTTTCAATCCTTTTTGTCCGCTATAAAAGTGATTTGACTGCCGCCGTCAGGGGCGCGGCTCAGCTCGATAAGCTGAAAGACGGAGACCGTGTTTTAATCTCCGAGGGCTGCACTCATCACAGGCAATGCGAGGATATCGGAACAGTCAAGATGCCTGCATGGGTCAGGGGATATACAGGCAAAAATATCGAATTTGATTTCACAAGCGGAACGGAATTCCCCGAGAATTTGTCGCGCTATTCGCTCGTTATCCATTGCGGAGCCTGTATGCTCAATCCCCGAGAAATGCAGAGCAGAGCACGCCACGCAAAGGATTGCGGAGTTCCGATGACTAATTACGGCGTAGCGATAGCGCAGATGCACTCAATTCTCAGGCGCAGCATTGAGCTGTTTCCCGAAGCTCTGAAAGAGCTTGACGGATAATTGATACATTAATATTTTCAAGGGGCTGTCTCAGCGTGACAGCCCCGCTTTTTTCGTTTTAAATTTGACAGCATTGTAAAATTCAAAAAATTTGATATAATTATCTTAAAATCCGTAACGAATTGCTGCAAGGATATTGCTTCTCTGTAAAAATTAATTGAAAAAGCAGGTTTGGTATAGTAAACGGTTGCTGTGAATTGGTTGTAAATGCATATTTCCGTGAAGATAATGTTGATAACTATTGACAAATCCGACAAAAAGTGTAGAATAATAGTGTAATAATGTTTATAAAGGAGATGATGGCTGTGATTGTTAAAAGAATTATCGGCAGGGTGACTGCCTTTGCCCACGCAGAAACGGGTCAGTCCGCCGTTATAGTTGCGTTGCTGATGACGGTTATCTGCGGCTTTGCGGCTCTTGCCATTGATTTGGGTTACGGCTATTATCAAAAGAACGATTTGCAGACGGCGGCTGATGCGGCGGCGCTTGCGGCGGCTTCTCAGCTTCCCAAAATGACTAACAGCGAAGCAAGAAGCACCGCAAGAAGATATGCAATAAAAAACCTTAACAGTCCGAGAGAATGTACAATAGAGGCTTATGTTACCCGTTCATTGGGCGAGGTCGAGGTTAAAATCTCTCAGCCTGCAAAAAACTTTTTCTCAGGAGTTATCGGTGCGGGAGACAGAACTGTCAGAGCAAGAGCCGTCGGCAAATACAATTCACAGTGGGCGGGCGAGTGTTTACCTTTCCTTAATCTTGACGCCAATTATCAGCCCGGCACGGAAATGACGGTTTGGGATAAGGTCTTTTCAGGTGACTTTGAAAGTATTGATAATTACGAAATCGTTAATGAGGACGATCCGGATACAATCTATTTCAAGATCGACTATATGAACGGCGTTGAGCTGAAAAAAGGTAAGGTTGCTACCATCAAGCAGGAAATAGGCTGGATTTACAATCAGAAAAGAGAGCATGTCTATATCCTCAGTATAAGTCAGGAAGTATATGACAGCGGTCAGGTTATGCTGATTGACGGAACATACCGTCCGATTGACAAGATGAAAAACAACGATGTTGTTGACCCGAGCCAGCTCGTGCTTGTTGAATGTAAGTTTTGGTTTTACAGTGAAACACAAAAGCTGCTTATTCTTCACTCCGAGGCAGTTTATGACTTTATGAGCGGTGAGCTGCCCGAAAACTATGAGTGCCCGGGAAAGGTAGCGGCAAAGCTCGTTGAATAATAATACATTATATAAGACCTGTCGGTTCATACGAACACGGCAGGTCTTTTTATGAGATTCACTCTGTGCAGATTGTAAAAACATAGGCTGGTTCTTTTTCATATTGCTCGGGAACAGCGGCGTTAACCGTACAGCCGTTTTGAGTGAATTTGAGCATTTCTCCGTTGAATAATACTTTTTCGGCTTTTCTGTTTGAATACATTGTAACTTCACGCGGCAGAGTGTTTTGCTCGTCGTTTGCAAGATAAACGGCAAAAATACGGTTTTCTCTTGAAGTGTATGCAAAATCATCTTTTCTGTAAGGAGCGACGGGGCGGGCTTCATAAATTGCATATCCGTTTTTCTTCAGCCATTTGCCTATGTCAGCTAAAATCGGATAAACCTTGTGAGGAAGCCTGCCGTCGGGGCGCGGTCCGATATTCAGCGCAAGATTTCCGCCCTTTGCCACGATGTCGCAAAGCATATGTATAACGGTTTTGGCGTCTTTGTAATCATCGTCATAGCGGAAAGAAAAGCTTGTGCCGAGCGTTACGCAGCTTTCCCACGGAACATTTATCGGATGGTCGGGAACGGTTTGCTCGGGCGTTATGAAATTTTCGTTAATTCCGCCAACCGTTCTGTCCGCAACCATAAGCCATGGCTGGATTTTTCTTGCTTCTTCCATTATTTCCGACAGGTGAATATCCATGTTGTTTCTCGGATTAACCTGACCGCCGTCAAGCCAAAGGCATTCTATCCTGCCGTAATCCGTGACTAATTCCAAAAGCTGATTTTTGGTGTATTCACAGAATTTATTCCATATTTCAGGATGCAAAACGGTGTCGTAGCTTGTGTTTCGCGTCATATATTCATTTTTCGAAAAGCCCTTTGCCCAGTAATATTCCGAATTCCAGTCGGGCTTTGAAAAATATGCGTGAACTTTCAGCCCTTCGGCGCGAAAAGTGTCAAAAACCTGTTTGCAAATGTCCGCTCTCTTGTTTTGGCTGAACGGGCATTCGGGAGAAGTGATTTTATAGTCTGAATATTTTGTGTCCCACATACAGAAGCCGTCGTGATGCTTGGTAGTAAATAAAACATATTTAAAACCTGCGTCCTTTGCTGCTTTGGCCCATTGCTCGGGGCGAAACCGCACGGGATTAAAGGTTTTTATAAGATCATGGTATTCCTGTTTGAATTCAGCACAGGTCAAATCCTCGTCAACATCACCCCATGCCCAGTCGCGGTCAGCGTCGGGCAACGCCCAGGATTCAACTATTCCCCACTGCGAATAGGCTCCCCAGTGAAACATAATACCGAATTTTCTGTCCTTGAACTTTTCGAGCGACTCCAAAACCTCAGGCTCTGTGGGGGGAACATAGCTTAATTCTTCGCTGTATGTGTGGTTATGCAATTCATTGAATTCACCGATTTCCATATTTTTCACAAATCCTTTCTGAAATGCACCTGATTAAAATCAAAATATTTGCCTTTGATTTGAATTATATCATCGGCATAAGCTTTTGTCAAAGTTTCAAATAAATATGTAATTAAGATAAAACAGTCTCTTGTTCATCAATATTTAACGGTGAAAAGTGTACAATACTCAACCGAATGTTCCTCGTTTGTGCAATATCCATGTTAAAAATGCCCAAAACAAGCAAAATATCACAAAAAACACAAGGTTTTCTAATTTTTGTTAAATTTGTATATATCCGGCATTGTGCATTGTGCATTTAGCACAATACTTATAGAAGAACAGACGGCTTTAATTCGATTTTTGCAAATTGAGTTCACTTTTTATTCATAATTGAAATTAAAAGTCATTCAGAAATTGTCAAACAAGTCAAAAGTTTGGTTGTCTGTGAAAAAAAACTATTGACATTGCACAAAATTAGTGGTACTCTACAATCAGAGATAGGAAACACACCCACGAAAGTTTCCGAAAATCAGCAAAGGTTGTGGTCGCTTTGATTGAGATAATTTACGGAGCGGTACTCGGGTTGTTAGCCGGCATAGCCTTTCAGCGGATATCGGTTTTCCAGGTAAGCAAAAGATCCGATGACAGTGCAAAGGTTGAGGCAATCAACAACCAGGTAGTTATTGCGCTGTGGATGCTTACTTCCGCCGCTTTGTTCGCATTGGTTTTTTGGAAATACAGCGGTACGGTTGACAGGATTGAAAACATATTCATCGTTTCGGTCGCTGTAAATATTGCAGTTGTTGATTTTGATATCAGAAAAGTTCCTAACAGTTCCTTACTTATTCTGATGCTTTCAAAGATTGGCTGTATGATTGCCGAAATAATAATTAACGGCGATGCAAAGAATGTAATTTTTCCGCCGATTCTCGGTTTGGCGGTCGGGCTCATAATTTACAGCCTGCCGTCAATGCTCAAAATTCCGATTGGAGCAGGCGATGTTAAGTATTGCGGAGTTATCGGTTTCTGTCTCGGAATTTACGGCTTCCTTGAAGCTTCGCTTGTAATGGCGATTGTAATTGCTTTTTATTGGATTTATCTTAAAATAACAGGAAAAGGTTCATTAAAAACCGTTTCCGCCATGGGACCGTTCCTTTCGGTTGGTGTTATAGTAACGGCGCTGCTTCCCATAACGGAGTTGATAAACCGATAACTAAGGAATTGAAAATTTAGGGGTGAAAAAGCTGTGTTTAGCTGGCTTACTGATGAAAACGGTCAGGGTATGGTTGAATATGCCTTAATTCTCGGGCTTATTGCACTGGCTGTTATCGGAGCACTTGTTCTTCTCGGTCCGAGAGTTTCAAGCTTGTATCAACAGGTTAATGACGCAATCCCCGAAGGCAACGCATAAGCGTAAAACAAACTGAAATTAATTTTTCCGTAAGGAGGAAAAAATCATGTTAAATTGGTTAAAGGATGAAAACGGT